>JALSNW010000001.1 GCA_026986785.1 Deltaproteobacteria bacterium
ATGTATGTGTCTTCAGATCACTATGCCATAATCCTTCATCTTGTATAGGAGGGCTGGCAGGCTTATCTCCAGGAGCTGTGAAGCCTGAGTCTTGTTTCCTTTCGTCTTGGCGAGGGCCAGGTTGATAAGTTTTCTTTCCAGTATCTTCGTGTTCTTTTTTATGGACAGGCTGTCGTAACCAGGCATCATACCGTCCTGTGTGGTTTCATTGACAGGGTCCATGGCCTGTATGTTGGATGGCAGATCCTCGATCTGAATGGATTCATGCTCAGTAAGGACCAATGCCCTTTCTATGACGTTTTCAAGCTCCCTGACGTTTCCAGGCCACCTGTAATTCATGAGAAGTTGCATGGCCTCTGGGCTGACCCCAGTAACCTTCTTGGGTTTTATGACCTCGTTGTATTTGTCGATGAAATGTGAAACCAGGAGCCGTATATCCTGTTTTCTTTCCCTTAGTGGGGGAATGACGATTGTCAGCACGTTGATGCGATAGTAAAGGTCTTCCCGGAATTTGGCCTTTCTGACCAGCTCTCCAAGGTCTCTGGCAGTGGCTGCCACGATCCTTACATCAACCTTGATGGTCTTGTTGTTTCCCACAGGTCTTATCTCTTGCTCTTGGAGTACTCTCAAGAGCTTGACCTGGAGGGCCAGTGGGAGTTCTCCAATCTCATCCAGGAAGAGTGTGCCGCTGTCAGCCTCTTCGAAGAGTCCTTTCTTGGAACGTACGGCATCGGTAAAGGCCCCCTTGACATGGCCAAAGAGTTCGCTCTCCAGGAGATTTTCAGGGATACCTCCGCAGTTTACAGCGACAAATGGAGCGAACTTTCGGATGCTGTTGAAATGAAGGGCCCTGGCTACGAGTTCTTTGCCTGTGCCGCTTTCTCCAGTTACGAGTACGGTAGTCTTGTAATCCTTGACCTTTTCGATGACCTCGAAGATGCGTTCCATCTCTGGACTTCTGGCCACGATATTGGCAAAGGAGTAGCGTTCTTCTACCTGGCGTTTTAGTTTTACGTTTTCCTTATATAATTTTTCACGTTCCTCTGCTCTCTTGAATGCGAACTGGAGCTGTGCAAAGGAGATGGGCTTGGCAAGATAGTCCACTGCACCGAGCTTGGTCACCTCTATGGCCATATCCACCTCGGCCTTGCCGGACATGACTATGATATTGGAGGTTATGCCCAATGCCTTGGCCCTTTTTATGAACTCCACAGCATTGTTTCTGGAATCGTCCCTGCCCTTCTCGCGAGGGTCCAGGAAATAGTCACAGATTATGTGATCGAAATGGTTTCTCGAGGCAAGTGCCAGGGCCTCGTCTATGTTCTGGGCTTGGCTTGCCTCGTAAGAATCCATTCTGCTCACATAGTTGGCAATGAGGCTTCTTATCTCGTATTCATCGTCTATAATGAGGACTTTTTTAAGTGCCATAATCAATTTCTTTATCGGCACCTGACACGTCAAGGATGAGAAAAACCAGACAAGTAGAGATTTAGGATCTCTTGCCCGAAAAAGATGTGAATCTCTGCTGCAAGTGCAAGAAAAGGGCCGAATGGTATCTGGAAATGGCGTCCCTTTTTGTTGATGAGTATGAAGAGCGTTCCAATGATGGAGCCAGTGATGGCACTCAAAAATATGACGAACGGGATGGCCTGCCATCCGAGAAAGGCACCTATCATGGCCAGTAGTTTTATGTCTCCTCCACCCATGCCAATCCTCTTGGTTGCAAGATAGTAGCCCCATGTCACCAGGTAGAGGATACCTCCGCCCACCACTATCCCCAGCAGGGAATCGAGCCAGGTAATACCCGGGAGAGAAAACGATGCGATTATACCAAGCAATATTCCAGGGATGGAGATCGCATCCGGTATTATCTTGTGGGCCAGGTCGATGAAGGCCACCACTATGAGACTACACGAAAATCCAAACATGATTAGCCCTTGAACAGACAAGCCATACCTGTTCCATATGCCCAATGAAATGAGGGCGGTAAGGAGTTCAACCAAGGGATATTGGATGGAGATCTTGTCGTTGCACCCAGAACATCTGCCCCAGAGGAACACGTAACTCAGCAGTGGTATGTTTTCCCACCACCTGAGTCTGTGGCCGCACCTCGGACAAGCAGACGGCGGGCTAACGATAGAGCGTCCTTCGGGAATTCTACAGATACACACGTTCAGGAAGCTTCCTATACACAGACCCAAGAAAAAGACAACAATTGCCGTCAGCTTGTCAGAGAGAAAGATATTCTCAAGTGGAAAGGTATAAGGGGTCATATGGTCAAAATGATTGTTTCAAGCCCCTTCCTTTTCGGGAAGAGTTTGGAGTTTCAGGAGGCCTTTTTGGACCATGTCTATGTAATTGGCACGTATTCGTTCCATCTCTGGCATGAGTTTGATGAAATCTGCATATAGGCCATAGTAGTCAGACTGTTCCGGGGCAAAACGTACCTGCACGAATTGCATGCCCATCCCTTCACCATCGGTGCCTGAGTGATGTATATAGCCCTTGAGGGAAACGACCCCCACTACTGGGAGTTCCAGTAGGAGGTCTGCCAAGAATCCTGCCGAAATCGTCTCAGCAGTCTGGACAAAACAGCCATCCAGGGAGATATTTTTTGTAAATCCCCAGAGATCATGTTCAGGGAAATAGACTCTGAGATATATCGAATACCGTGGCGATTTGCGTCGTTCCATGAAACGCTCCTATTGTTGTTGTAAAAAAAGCTACTTACTGTCTTTAAGTGGTCTTAAGATCTTAATCGTCCAAAAATTGTTTTTACGTAATTACAGGCTTTGCCTCAGATACAGGGGCCTTTTTGATGGCTTCTTCCTCATCACTTGGAGAAATGCGGTTTCGGCACAGATCGTCCTTCAATGGCTTCAACAAGGGGATGGCCCTTCTGAGGCGTATCAATACCCTCGTGCCGCTCTTGACAGTGCCACAAGGCTCTCCATCTTTTTGGAAATGGACGTCGTGATAGAGTTTCACATTGAAGCCTTTGGCCCTTGAAGAAGGTCCCCTGGCTCGACCAGGTGAAAATCTATAGATAAAGAGCCTCAAAAAGTAGTCCATGCAGCTTTTGAACATGAGACAATCAAGCCTTCCATCTGAAAAATCATTGTCTCTCATTACCAGATTACCACCTGCATAGGAGGGGACGTTCAGGAAAAGCAGTTGGCTTGCAGACTGTATCTTGCCCTTTTTCGTTTTCGCTTCCAGGCTGGAGACAGTGAAATCGAATCTTGTCTTGCCGAGGAGATCGCGGAAAGAGGCCTTCATTCCAGGGAGGATGTAGAGAAGCCGTTTTGTTTGTGGAGGCAAGGGAAATGTACCCATGATATCGCTGAGATGGGCAAACTGCCTTGTTAGCAGGCCGTCACAGCCAAAACCTGCATAGGCAACAAATA
Organism: Deltaproteobacteria bacterium; assembly: GCA_026986785.1. Taxonomy (GTDB): domain Bacteria; phylum Desulfobacterota; class Dissulfuribacteria; order Dissulfuribacterales; family QOAL01; genus QOAL01. The sequence continues at coordinate 3,408 of JALSNW010000001.1, forward strand.
TGTGTCCCTTTCCTCCTTCCCTGCCAGGGAACGATAGCTCCCACACGTCTATCCAGGTAGTCTGAGCCCTTTTGATGGCGTGGTACAGGCCGGTCAGACCCAAGTTTCCCCAGCTATCGTGCCAGTAGGTGGCTCTGGCAATGTCGTTTCCAGTTCCCAATGGGATGAAGGCTACTGCTGGCAGTGGGTCGAGATGGATCAGGTGGGAGATCACACCATTGATCGTCCCATCACCTCCACAGATCACCACGAGATCCTTGCGGCAGGCACAGGAATGGACCTGGGAATGGAGTCTTGGAGGGTCTGTGAATACTATCTGCTTGGATACAGCTAAGGGGATCTGAAAGGATTCTATCTCTTCTGCAAGTTTTTGTCCTCTTCCAGCCCCTGATGTTGGATTTATAAAAAAAAGGCATTCCATTGAACTTGATAGGATAAGATATGCTAACTAATTTATAAAGCGGGAATTTGTCAATTTGTCCAGGATTTGTCTCCTTGGGAAAATAGATATAGGGATATTGTTTGGTTGAGGACAGATGGAAAAACAGGATTTCAGGATATTGGTTGTGGATGACGAGAAGCCCTTGGTCCTGCTTCTCAATCGGATACTCAAAAAAGAAGGCTATCAGGTTCGAGGGGTTTACAGTGGAGAAGAGGCCCTGGCCGTCATAGCTGGATTTGAGCCCAACCTTGTAATAACCGACCTGAAGATGCCTGGGATCTCTGGCATAGAGCTGATGGAAAAGATAAAGGCCGAAAGACCAGAGATAGATTTCATAATGTTGACTGCCTATGCCTCGGTGGAAAATGCAGTCGCTGCCATGAAATGTGGGGCCTTGGACTATCTCACCAAGCCCCTGAAGAATCCAGATGAGCTCAGGATCTCGGTAGAAAAGGTCTTGGAACGTCAAACACTCATCAAGACGAATGAAGGTTGGGGGCAACAGCTCGATGGAGGCCTTCCTCCCACTGATGTGATATTCGCTGGTATGGAGGATACCTGGAACCAGATCCAGAGGGTGGCCGACACGGAAGCCACGGTACTTCTCCATGGGGAAAGCGGTACCGGCAAGAGCTTGATAGCAAAGGTTATCCACAAGTTGAGCGGAAAGAAGGGGGCATTTGTGGAGCTCAATTGTGCGGCAATGCCTGAGACCTTGATAGAATCCGAGCTCTTCGGTCATGAGAAGGGGGCATTTACCGGGGCGGTAAAGACCAAGAGGGGCAAGTTCGAGATGGCCCAGGATGGCACCATCTTTCTCGATGAAATTGGTGAGATGCCCCTTTCTTCCCAGGCAAAGCTTCTCAGGATACTGCAAGAGAGGGCATTCGAACGGGTAGGCGGCACCGTAACGCTCATGACGAACGCTCGGATAGTCGCTGCTACAAACAGAGATCTCAGGGCAAAGATAAAGGAGAAGAGTTTCAGGGAAGACCTCTATTACCGGCTCAGTGTTTTCCCCATAGAGTTGCCACCCCTTAGAAGAAGGAGACAGGCTATAGAGGTTATAAGCAATTATTTGTTGAGGGATATATCTTCAAGGGTGGGCAAGTCAGTAAGGGGCTTTCAGGAAATGGCCCTTGGGAGAATGAAAGAATACCAGTGGCCTGGAAATATCAGAGAGCTCTACAATGCTATCGAAAGGGCAGTAATACTCGCCGAGGATAATCAGGAAGAGCTTTCTCTTAAAGACATTGCTTTTCTCGAGATGGATCAAACCGGTACAGATGTGGATAGAACCACCTCTGACGAAGACAGGCTGGAATTGAAGAGACTTGAGGATATAGAGCGAGAGGCCATTGAGAAGACCCTTGAAAAAACCAAGGGCCATCGTAAAAAAGCGGCTGATATCCTTGGAATTTCTCTGCGGGCACTTCAGTATAAGTTGAAAAAATATGCAGAGAACAAATAGGTTGGCACGATTGATGCATAATTGTTTGCAGATTTTATAAAGAAAGGGAATGGCAAACTTGGCACAAAGATTGCTACATAAAAGATAAACACAGCAAAAACTCCCTATCCCTCCCAACCCTCCTCTCCCCGAAGGCCTTCTGATACCTCCTAGAAGAAGGCCTTCTTTTTTTGCCTTTTTTCAGTGACAAAAAAAGTAGGAAATGTCCTAATTTGACTAAGATACCCAGGCTGCAGGCCCTTGTTGGCCCTTTAGTGTATTCGTCCCAGTAAGTGGTTCGTCCTTTTCATG
>JALSNW010000002.1 GCA_026986785.1 Deltaproteobacteria bacterium
TTGATCTATCCATGATTAAAGCACGTGACATGCTGGTACAAAGCCGTACAGCCGTGATTAATCATGTACGTGGATCGGTGAAGTCATTGGTCATGAGAATTCCCATCTGCAGGGGAAATCTGTCTTGATAGAAGAAAAAATGTGTGTAGGGGAGATAAACTATGTGATTGATAGAAAGGCTTATAGAAGGCTTAGGCCCGGTTTGAAAGAATCGCCCCGGGCCTTTTACAGATATTTTTATGCAGCTTTGAGATCTGGTATCACATTTTTATCTTCTCCTCTCTTCTTGGTAACTGTTGAATCATGGCTATGTTGTATTTTTACAGCTCGTATGGAAGTGGTAGGCGCAGTACGTTTCTGTGCAGGTGCACCACACCAGAAAGTGTCGGCAGGAAGGCTCTCGCCCTTCATCACCAGGGACAAGGAGTCGAGTCTAACCCGATCTTCCAATATAGAGTCATAAAGGATAACAGCACGAGGGCCAACAGAACAGCCATTTCCAATGGTCAGCCTTGACATCTTCATTACCCTGTCCTCGAAAAGATGTGTCTGGAGTGAACTTGCAAAGCCTACATTACAGTCATCTCCTATAGTTACGAGATCGAATTCTGTCATGAACGTTGTTTCTATGTAACACCTTTTCCCAACTCGGGCACCAAGGAGCCTCATGACCCAAGCAGCAAAGGGTGTGCCAGTGAGTGGCAGTAGTAGGCTGGGGACCACAACATTTTCATAAAGACCTGTAACAAGTTCTGTGCGTCTGACAAAGGTGCTCCACAGAGGTCTCACCAAAGGTGTATATGTGCCGATTAGTAGCCATTTCATAGAGGCCACTATCAAGGTATTGCCTATTCCTGCCAGTACAAAGAGGGCAGCAGTGCCAAGGGCAGCAGTATGAATGGACATGTTTTCCAGGAGCCAGACGATTGAAGGTGCAACTGCACTGATTGCCAAGAAATATAGAGTGGCAGGTAGAGTCACCCTGAAATATTCATAGAACAGCCTCTGGACATAACGGCGCCGCGTGGGCCTGAATGTCTGAGATTCTGGAAACTGTTGGCTTTCCTGGCGTCTTGGCAGATAGATTGCCGGAGAGCCGAGCCAAGTGGTCCCTGGTTCGATCTTACCTTTAGGCGGTATCGATAGGACCCCTATTAGACATTCATCCGGCAATATGGTGCCTTCTGGTACAAAGGCACTATTCCCCACAAATGTCCTTTTGCCGATCTTTGTGGGTCTTATTCTTATATGGCCTCGAAATACACAGGCAGGCCCTACGTGAGCTGCATCAGCGATGAAGCTCTCCCGGTCTATCTCGAGGAGGTCAGGGGTGATATGGGCAATGGTGGAGATCTCTGCCCATTTTCCTATCCTTGCTCCAAGGAGACGCAAAAAAGGAGGAAGATACAATGTTGCATAGAGGGAATCACAAAATTCTAGACTCATGCGGATCAGCCTGTCGACAAACCACTTTCTCACATAAAAGATGCTGTCGACTGGATATACACCAGAGTGTATCCTGGGGAGTACCAGCCATTTTCCAGCTACTGCCATGGCACAGATGGAGATGACGAACAATAGACCGGCCAAGGGCGTTCCCAAAAGGTCCCAACCGTTTCCAAGCTTCTCGTAAAAGAGATCTATTATAACAAAACCCGGAACAGTAGCGATGAAGGGGACGGCCATGGTTATAACGACAGCCCCAAGGAAGCAAAGAGCCACAACAGTCTTCTTGGCCGATCCAATACTGGCAGTGGGGATCTCGAGTAGCCCTGACATATCCTTTTTGAGTTCTTCCTGAGGCCTTGCAGGTGAACCGGCCCAGGCCTGTTCTTTAGGTATAAGAGAATCCTCGGGCAGAAGTGACTGGTCTCCCAGGAGGGCACCATCCTCCATACGGGATCCTGGCATTATCACGGAATTTGAGCCTACAAAACAGTTCCTGCCAATATTGATGGCTTTGAGGGTGAGAAAACCATCCGCTATGGAATAGGCGTAAAGATGAGAACTATCGTCTATACAGGTCCCATTTCCTATCTCTATAAGGTCCATGGAGTGAAAGAGATGGGTTCTAAAGATGCAACCATTACCCACTCGAGCCCCCATTGCCCTGGCATAGAGGTTAAAAAGAGAGGTTCCACTTATGAAGGCCAAGGGGGCGAGTTGATTTGCACGTTCCACTATCCACCACCTAAGGAAGAATAGGCCCCAGAGGGGATATCTGCCCGGTTTGAGCCTGCCAACAATGAGCCATTTCATTACGATTGGCATCAATAGAGCGGTTACGAAGCTGGCTTCAAGTCCAATTGCCACTAGTCCTGCAACAGCACCAATTGCCGATGGGTCGTGTTCTGCAATAAAGAGGGCCTTTTTAAATATCATAAGGCCTGGTATTGACAGTAGTGCAATATATAGGAGAAGGGCAGTTGCCTGTCCGATTCCGCATAACCAGACCCGCCAACTTGGATATGTATATATGCATCTTTTTGATCCAGAAGTCCTTTCTTGACCCACCTGAAGCCGTTCCTGTTCGGTCTCCAAGGATGCAAGCTTTTTCGATAGTGCCTGGACAGTCGGATAGGCGTAAACATCCGCCAGACCTATAGAGGAAAAGGCAGATTGTTTTCTGAGTATTGATACAAGTTTCGCTGCTGCCAAGGAGTGTCCTCCAAGATCCTCGAAAAAGTCGTCAGCAGCAGAGACTTCTTCCATACCAAGGGCCTTTGCAAAGGCATCTGCCAGCAGTTTTTCCATCTCGTTTGAAGGAGGAACGAAATCCTTGTCAGAATGGCGCAGCCTTTTGCCACAGGGAGAAGGTAGTCTCTTCTTGTCTACTTTCCCACTTGGAAGCACTGGGATCTCATCAATATGTTGTACATAGGCTGGTATCATGTAACCTGGCAATTTCTTCTTGAGGGTTTCAAAGAGGGCATCAGTTACCTGTTTTTCATCTTTTTTGATACCGGGCTTCATGGTATACCAGGCGGCAAGCTCTGAAGTCCCCTTGGAAGGCTGCCATACCGATACCACGGCTCTTTCTATCTCAGGCAGGCTCAACATGACTGATTCTATCTCACTGGTTTCTATCCTGTAGCCTCGAATCTTCACCTGGGTGTCCATGCGTCCCAGGTATTCAATCTCTCCATCTCTGTTTATTCGCCCCAGGTCTCCTGTACGGTAGAGCCGTCTTCCAGGGTTAGAGTTAGTTGCCAATGGATCCGGGACGAATTTTTCAGCAGTCAGCTCAGGCCTGTTCAAATAACCTCTGGCTACACCAATGCCACCTATACAAATTTCTCCTGTTTGGCCTTTGGGTAGCGGATTGAGGTTTTCATCCATGATCTCTACCTTATAGGAAGGCAATGGACGGCCTATGGTCACCTTCTTGCCGGGTTTCAGTTCAGACCAGGTGGCGGTTACTGTAGTCTCTGTAGGGCCATAGGTGTTCAATATACGCAGACCAGGCCTACTCCATCTCCTTACCAGTTCAGGTGTGCAGACCTCTCCTCCTACTATGAGGAGTCTTAATGAAGGTATATCCTTTTCTATGGTAGCAAGGAGGGTGGGGACACAGCAAAAGACAGTGATCTTGTTCTTGGTGAGAAAATCTCCCAGTTCAGGACCAATTCTGCGGCAATCCGTGGGGCCTGGAACAATCGCTGCCCCAACGGTTAGAGGGACCCAAATCTCTTCTATTGAGAAATCGAAGGCGATGGTCATGCCCTGATATACCCTGTCGTCATTCCTCATCTGGTATACCTGTTGGGCAACTCTAACGAAATTGCAGATACTGGGGTGTTCTACAGCTACACCTTTGGGACGTCCAGTGGTACCAGATGTATAGATCACATAACAGAGGTTGTCCTTGGATGGCGGAAGCCTTTTTTCATCCAGGGCTTCAGGATTTAGTTTGGCGATTTCAGCCTCCAATTCATCCAGGACAATGGTCTTGATGCCATTTTTCCTCACTGATTTGCAAAGATCAGAGGTGGTGATGACCGCCTTGACCCCTGAGTCTTTCATTATAAAATGTTTACGTTCCTTGGGAAATTCGGCTTCGAGGGGTACAAAGGCCGCATGGATTTTCAAAACCGCCAGTAGGCTTACATAGGTATTTACTGACCTTTTGAGGTGGATTGCCACCCTATCGTCTGGCCTCAGCCCTGCGCTGAGGAGATAGCGGGCCAGCCTGTTGGCCCTTTGGTCAAGTTCATCGTATGTGATCTCAATGGCTCCAGAAATTATGGCTGGCCGTGTTTTGTTGGCGCGGCAGCATCGCTGGAATAAATGATGTAATCGTTCCATATCCACTCCTCCTTTTTCTGCTTAGAAATATATGTAAATTGCTGAGAGTACTTCTGGTGATCCAGTCTTGGATCAAACAGGTGAAAAGTAATAGATGGGTTACGCTCGTCTGTGATCCAAGTTGCGAGTGATAAACTGAAAGTCTTGCCATTCAGGTCCAACACCCAATTTCTCGTAAAAAGGTCGTCTCCAACAGGATAGCTTCTATCATAGAGTATCCTGAGGGGTTTGATGCCAACTTCTATCCTTGCTGGATCAATGATCATTCCTGTTCCAAGAAGTTTCAAATATGCCTCTTTCAGGGTCCAAAGTTTTATGAGCTCTCTACTTCTTTCCCCTGGTGCCAACTGGAGTAGGTCGAGAAATTCGGATTCACTCAAAACTGCTCTGATATCTGCTGGTTGGATGTGGGGATTCAGGGGTTCTATGTCTATCCCCAATTCATAATTAGCGGATACGGCCACTGTAGCTATGAAATGGGCATGGCTCAGATTGAAATGGGCATGGAATTCAGTGCCAGGGGCCACTGCCTTTGGTTTTCCGTTCGAGAGATATTCGAATCTCCACTGATCGGGTTTTATTTTTTGGCCTGACAGTGATGATAGGGCTGTCCTGACCATAGCCCTTGATACAACAAATTGCGATGAGGCTGATGATATAGGAAATGCCAAGTAGCGCTTATAATCTTTGCTATCTAATATGTTTTGGTATCTGGAAATATCCAGAAGATGTGGAATATGTGTGATCCAGATATCTATGTCTACTTCCTTTTTGATTGTATTATTCATTTTGTTTTTCACTTATTTATATATTTCTATAGTTATGAGAAAATATAGATTAATTTATAAACTCTAATTCTTATATATTGCTTTATCTTTTTTCCTTTTATTAGGCAATAATGATGCCAAAATGATGCCAAGGTCTTAGTGGGATAAAGGAGAAAGGATATGATATTTACATGAAGAACTATTGAAAAATAGATGGAAAAATGGCCGGAAACTCCAGAGGCTTTTTGAGTATAAAAGAATGAATATAATTATGTGTTATATTATTTGCACATAGTGTTGTTTTAAGACTACATTATCCAGGATTATACACTTCAAACGCCTGCAAAAGATAATTCCCTTGAATGATTGCATTATCGGAATGCTTTCCGATCCCGCCTCATTTTCACCCAAGAGATGAAATCCA
>JALSNW010000003.1 GCA_026986785.1 Deltaproteobacteria bacterium
CCCATACCCTTGTTGGAGCGATTCTTGGGATAGGGCTTGCAAGGGGGCTTGCAGGTATCAACAAGGACGTTGCCAAGACTCATCTTTTACAGCAGGGTACAGGAATTGGAGGATTTTAGCAAAAAGGTTCAATGATTTCAGTGGGTGGTTTTGGAGGTCGGAGTTAATGTAGTGCCATAAATATGATGATATAAACAAAAATTTTCTTGTATTAGATGGTGTAATAGGGTATTATTGTAGGGACTTCAATACGAAGGAGACCCTATGTATATCAGAACCAAAAAATCTGGCAGGAACCGATATCTGCAGATAGTAAGATCGTACAGGGATGAAAAAGGCAGACCGCGGCAGAAGGTTATCGGTACCCTTGGGAAAGTAGAGGAATGTCAGGATGAAGGGGTCATTGACTCCTTGATTGCCTCTTTGTCTCGTTTTGATCATAGGGCACTTCTTATATTGACAGGCAAAGAGGATGTGAGCGCAGATGCTGTACGCATTGGTCCTGGTTTGATATTTGAGCGTCTGTGGAGAGAGCTTGGTATAGGAGACGTGATAAGGAAGGCTCTTGAGGGCAGGAAGTTTGAGTTTGATGTGGAAAGGGCCATATTTCTTACGGTGATGCACAGGCTATTTTCAGGTGGTTCAGACAGATCAGCAGAGAAATGGAGGAGGGATTTTCGTTTTTCTGGCGTAGAAGGTCTGGATCTTCATCATCTCTATCGTGCCATGTGGTGGCTTGGTGAGGAGATAGAGACAGGTAGGTATGTTAAGGACGAGATCGAAGAGAAGATATTCAATAGAACCAGGGATCTTTTTACTGGTCTTGAGATAGTGTTTTTTGACACCACGTCATTGAGTTTTGAGGGACAGGGAGGTCATGAGCTGGGTGAATATGGACATAGCAAGGATAACAGGCCTGATCTAAAGCAGATGGTGGTAGGTGCAGTTATAGATAACCATGGCAGGCCGGTATGCTGTGAGTTGTGGCCAGGTTCTTATGTTGATGTAAAGGCACTTAAGCCTGTAGCTGAGCGTCTAAGAAAGAGATTTGGCATGGTGAAGCAGTTCTGCATAGTAGCAGATAGAGGGATGGTAAGCCGTGAGAACATGGAGGCCCTTGAGGCCTCTGGCATAGATTATATTCTTGGTGTCAAGATGAGGAAGGTGAAGGATGTCTATAATGACATCCTGAAGCGAGGTGGCAGATGGCAGGAGGTCAATGTAAGCAGGACATACAGGAAGGCCTGGACCCTCAAGGTGAAGGAGTGCTTTAAGGCGGGTCAGAGGTACATAGTGTGTTTCAATGAGGAGCAGGCAAAGAGGGATGCCCTAGTTCGCCAAACGCTTGTAGAGAGTCTTGAGCAGGCCTTGTCCAAGGGGAGCAAGACACTGGTAGGTAACCGCGGCTACAGGAAATATCTAAAGTCCAAAAAGGAAGGCTTTGAGATAGACAAGCACAAGGTGAAAGCAGAAGCCTGCTATGACGGCAAATGGGTCTTGACGACAAGTCTTTCATCGCTTTCGGCTTCTGAGGTTGCTCTTAAGTACAAAGAGCTTTGGCGGGTGGAGAAGGTGTTTCGTGACATCAAAAGTGTGCTTGAAACTCGTCCTATATATCACAGAAGAGATGAGACCATACGGGGCCATGTGTTTTGCAGTTTTCTTGCCCTGATGCTCCGCAAGGAGTTGGAAAATCGTCTTAATGCCAAGGGGTATTTTTTTGAATGGTCGGATATATGCCAAGATCTTGAATCTCTCCAAGAAGTAGAGATTACTTCTGCAGGCAGCAAGATAGCAGTCAGAACCGAATGCAAAGGTGTATGTGGCAAGGTGTTTCAGGCAGTTGGGGTTGCTATTCCTCCGGTGATACGCCCCCTGAACGAAGGCCAAAGGCCTGCTGCCAAACCCAGAAAAAGAAGGTGTAGTGCCAGACAGGAGAAGTGCGCCAAAAACCAACTGAAATTACTATAATTTTTCTTGCTTACTGTTAAAGATGAGTTAGACCTTAGCCAATTCCATCATGTCGATATTGATAACCAGCCTATTCTTTTCTCTTTTCATAACAATATCATTGGTGCCTCTTTTTTCTGCCCTGGCTATCCGATTTCACGCCCTGGATATACCTGACTCCCGCAAGATTCACAAATATCCAGTGCCCCGTGTGGGAGGGATGGCAATGGCAGCAGGGGTTTTTTTATCTGCTGCCATATTTATGCCCAAGAATATTTTCTTGGAGGCCTTTCTCCTTTCTGCTGGAATAATAATCATTTTTGGCCTTATAGATGATCTTGCTGGCCTTGATTACAGGATCAAATTTGCTGGGCAGGTTGTTGCTGCCTTGATTGTAATCTTTTATGGCAAGGTGAGAATCGTCACTCTTGGGAACATCTTGCCCTGTAGTCTATGCCTGACTGACGGAGGCTCAGTTGTATTGACTCTCTTGATGATAGTGGGAGTCACAAATGCCATTAACCTAGCTGATGGGTTAGACGGTCTGGCAGCAGGGATATGCCTTATGGCCTTTGCAGCCATTGCATATCTTGCACATGTATCTGGTATGCCTACGATATTGTATCTGGCAAGTGCTATGGCAGGTGCAATATTTGGTTTTCTGAGATTCAATACACATCCTGCCACCATATTCATGGGTGATGGTGGCAGCCAACTATTGGGATTTTCTGGAATAGTGCTTGCTATCAGCCTTACACAACAAAGCTTTTCTCTGAATCCAGTCCTGCCACTTTTCCTTTTTGGCATCCCTATAATCGATACTGTGACCGTGATCTTTCAACGCCTCGCTGAAGGCAAGTCCCTTTTCATGCCTGACAAGAACCACATCCATCACAAGCTAATCAAATTGGGAATGTACCATTCCGAGGCCGTGTTTACCATATATATGGTTCAATCGATCTTCGTCATTTTTGCCGTGTTTTGTAGATCATTGTCTGATACCCTGCTTATAGCGATTTATCTATTGATCTTTAATGTGCTGCTTGTTGCTTTTGCAATTGCAGAAAAATGCAATTTCAGATTTGGACGTCATAGTATTATAGATAACGGGCTTAAAGAATGGCTCAGAAAGCTCAAGGAAAAGGGATTGCTTATAAGGGTCTGTTTCAGTTCTATGAAAGCGAGCATGTTGGTAATATTTTTGCTCATGGTCTTTTTGCCAGCCAAGATTCCTTTAAGCCTTGCTTTTTATGCCGTTATATCAGCAAGTTTGCTTGTTGTGTCTTTGTTCTATAAAAAGATCCAACCGAGAATTATCGTTAGACTAATAGTTTATCTATTTGGGCCTTTCGTTTTATATCTTGGGGAAATTGATACTGTTGCATGGTTCGATGAACAATTATCATTTCTCTATGATATCTCCTTTCTGATCACAGCTTTTTGGGCCATAATGACCTTAAGATTTACAAGGCGACAAAAAGGGTTTATGTTTACTCCGCTGGATTTCCTTATCCTTCTTTTTGTCTTAGTATTATCAATGATTCCTGACAAACAGATACAAAATAGCCAATTAGGCCTCTTGGCCTCCAAGATCATCATCCTGTTTTTCACTTTTGAAATATTGGTAGGAGAACTGAGAGGAAACTGGAAATGGCCGACCTTGGCGGTTTTATTGATTTGTGCACTGGTGGCATTGAGGGGTTGGGGTTATCTTTAAACCCGGGTTATTCACTTCAATTGTCTGAGGCTTATCACGAATTGGACCGCACTTGTAGGTGAAAATACAGGGGGATCAGATGCATGTTAACCATGCGATTGAAGTGTATAGTTCTTAGTTAAAGGCATTGATGGAGGGAGAAAGATTGATGAGACAAGAGATCAGCTTATTTTTCTTATTGATTTGTATTTTTTGTGCTGTGGGCTTTGTATTGCCTAATAATTGCCATGCAGGTGACTACATTATTGCGCCAGCAGATGTCCTGGAGATCTCGATCTGGGGAGAACAAGATCTATCAAGGCAGCTTGTAGTAAGGCCTGATGGGAAGGTATCCTTTCCTCTTATTGGAGATCTCACTGTGGCAGGTAAAACCACGGCCCAGGTCAAGGCACTGGTGGAGAAGAAGATCCGAGCCTACATACCTGAGGCAAGTGCCACAGTAATCGTCTCTAAGCTTGGAAGTCTTCAGTATTATGTTATAGGGAAGGTTGCAAAGCCAGGGATGTTTAATGTTTCCAGGAGGCTGAGCGTTCTTCAGGCCCTTGCCTTGGCTGGGGGGTTGACGACATTTGCCGACGAAGACAGTATTTCCATCATACGGTATGAGGGAGACAAGGTGATTAAGTTGCCTTTTGACTACAGTGAGGTAAAACATGGGAAGAAATTGGGGCAAGACATCCTATTAGAGAGGGGAGATGTTATCCTGGTGCCATAAAGTAAGTTTTTTCGTCTCTTCAAGTCGTACATACTCCACGTTATATTTGATCTGGCTCTCCTGTTTTTTTCTATTCTTTTACTGGATACGGCCTACCGAGTCCGCTGACTGGTCATTCACGCCCTCTATGAGGGGGAGAATAGAATACAATGATAACGTCCTCTTTTCCCATAGATATAAACTGGATGATTTCATTGCACGTATTAGGCCTGAAGTGATCATTAAAGGCAAGACTGAAAAGACCCTATTCTCTATCGGGTCCATGGTAATAGGGGAAAAATATTTTGATAATTCCCAGTTGGATACTGTCAATACTGATAATCACGCCTTACTGCAAAGGATCTGGAGTAAAAGATTCAGTACTACTTTAGATGCCAGCTTTTCCAAGGACGAAACCTTGGAAGAGGAGCTGACTGCAGCTGGCCAGCCTGGACTTAGAAGGACCAGGTACCGTTATGGCTTTGATGCATCGGGGAAATATGTCCTGAGCGATACCACCTCGCTCACCATAGGGGGAGGACCCAGCTTCGACAACTATCCCGATGGCCCTTATCCTGATCGTGACCTGTGGCAAGCATATCTCAATCCAGCGGTTGCAGTCGATCCAAAAGATATCCTTGGGCTTTTCTTGAACTATAACGATGCAGATTACCGACATGCTTCCAAGGTCCAAACAGTGTCTGGAAGCCTATATTGGAGAAGAGATTTTTCCAAAACAACCTATTTTGTCCTGGGGGCTGGTTATCGTCATACTTGGACCAAATATTCCCTTAGGTACCTGAGTTTTTCCGTTGATCCGGCCACAGGTTTTGTTACTATCTTCCCACTTAAAGAAGAGAAGTCTGAAGAAAATGGAGGATTCATCTTTAATGCAGAGCTCGATAACGATTGGAGTGAGCGTTTTTCCTCCATGGTCTCCACCGGAAGGGAGCACTACAATGCCATTGATGTCAGGAGCATTGACAGGACTTATGTGAGGATGACCTTGAAGTACAGGTTGACAGAAACGATTTCCAGCAACTGCCACCTGAGTTTCGATACAACCACGGAGGATGGGCCAGGGGGTCGAGACAACAACAATGTTATGGTGGAACCCTTTATTGCGTGGTCTTTGACCCCAAATCTTGCCATAAATTTCGGTGGCTCTTATCGCTATGACAAGGAGGATATCAGGACAGACGATTTTGGTATCCACAGATTCAGGGGATGGTTGAGCCTTTCATATCGCTGCCCACGCCTGCTTGCAAATCATTAACCCGGATTATACATTTCAAGCGTATGAAGAAAGTTTATAAAAATATCGAATGCTTAGCATGCAAGTAGTTCTGTCATATCTGTGCCTAATCGGCAAGTTTTCGAGCTGCATAATTCGGGATTAAGTATTTGGAGGTCTATATATACATGGAACAGGATCAGGAACTTTCCAGGCTCATACAGGTTATCAGAAGGAGAAAATGGGCCTTCGTGTTGCCTTTTTGTACAGTGGTTCTACTGTCTGTCTTGCTCTGTCTGATACTACCCAATAGGTACAAGTCAACTGCCACGATCTTGATACAGAGCCAGCAGATACCCTCCACCTTGGTCCCGTCTACTGTAACGAGTTATGCAGAACAGAGGATCCAGACTATTACCCAAGAGGTTACATCTCGTTCCAAGATTCTAAGTCTGGTCAACAAGTATGATCTCTTGCCTGGCAAGCGTGATCGGCTCACTACTGAGGAAATAGTCGACAAGATACGCAAACGGATCCATTTAGAACCCATAAATGCAGAGATAAACAAGGTAAATAGTTCCCGGCCAGTGGTCTTAACAATTGCCTTTACCCTTTCTTACGAGGATGAAAACCCCAGGAAGGCCCAGTTGGTTACAAATGAGATAGCTTCCTTCTATATGGAAAAGAACCTTGAATCCAGGGAGAAACATGCCCGTCGCACCACTATGTTTCTAAAGGATCAGCTACAAAAGATCCAGGCCAAGATCAGTGAGCTGGAGACAAGGCTTGCAGATTACAGAAAAAGGCACCTGGAGGAGCTTCCTGAATACTCAAACCTGAACATGCAAAGGCTGCAGAAACTCAATGCTGATATAAGCAACATTGATATGCAGCTAAGGTCCCTTGAAGAGCAGAAGGCATCTGTAGGAAACAAGCTTGCATCCCTTGATCCCTATGCTGGCTCTGATGAAAGGGTCTTGAGTCCTGCAGAGAGGCTACAACAAGCAAGGCTCGAACGAGCTCAGCTATTGTCAAGATATTCTACCAAGCATCCCTTGGTCCTTGCAAAAAATAGGGAGATCGCCCTATTGGAGGCCCAGGTCCCTTCTGGAAACAGCATTGAGAAACTCAGGTCTCACTTACATGAACTCGAATTGAAATTGGTTGATATGAAGTCTAGGTATTCGAGTAAGTATCCAGCTGTCAAGGCTGTGGAGAAAGAGGTGGAGGAGGTGAAAAAGCAGATAGTCTCTCTCGATGAGAAGAGAAAAAGTAATCCCAGAATGACTACGAGAGAGGCTACCAATCCAGCGTATATTGCAATAAAGAGTGATTTTGACAAGATTAATGTATCTATTTCATCATTAAAGGCTGAAAGAGCCCGTCTAAAATCCCAGGTCAAGGAGCTATACAAGAAACTCCATGCCATGCCAGAAGTGGCAAAGACCTACAATCAGTTGGAGACTGACTATCAAAACGCAAAGGCGCACTACCAGGAACTACAGCAAAAACTGCTTACTGCACAGGTTTCTCAGGGTATGGAGGAGGACAAGCTTGGAGAGACATTCAAGATTGTGGAACCGGCCTTTCTTCCAGAAAGACCTTATAAGCCCAATAGGGTTGCCATCATACTCATAGGTATTGTTCTTGGAATAGGTTGTTCTGTAGGGAGCGTTGCCCTGTTGGAGTTTAGCGATAGATCCATAAGAGATGCCCAGACCTTTGAAAGGTTGACTTCTGCCCCTGTTCTCTCTGTTGTTTCAAGAGTAGTGACTCCACAAGAGCAGCAAAGGCAGAAGCGTTTTAGATTGATCCTTGCTGGTGTGACAGCAGGGGCCGTGCTTGGGGCGATAGCGATTTTTCACTTTTTCATCATGGATCTTTCGGTTTTTTTTGCAAAGGTGATGCATTTTATCCACTTAAGGTTGGCATAGGGGTATTGCTATGAGTAGGATCAAGAAGGCACTTGAACGGGCCAAGGCCCAAGGGATACTACCTGAGCAGCAGCAGGAAAAGACCAGGCCTGTAAGGGATGAAAAGCCTAGGGGACAGATTCGTCCTCCACTATATTTCAGGACAAAGGTCATAGATGTCCCCGAGGAGATTTTTATCAGAAACAAGATAGTCTCTGTCAGAGAAGGACATCCAATTTCTGACCAATTCAAATTGCTCCGTACAAGGATTTTTAATCTCACAAGGGAGACAGGGCGAAATACTATCCAAGTAAGCGGATTCGATGTTGGAGAAGGAAAGAGCACTGTGAGTCTTAACCTGGCCATCAGTATGGCCAAGGATACACGTCAGACAACACTTCTTGTGGATGCCGATTTTCGCAGGCCTTCCATACACTGTCTATTGGGATTGTCCAATGATACACCTGGTCTTAAACAGTACTTTGAAGGCCAAGTGGAATTAGAAGATATCTTTCTCAATCCAGGTATCGACAAATTGACTATTCTGCCTGCTGGTGGAAGGATTGTTAACTCCACCGAAGTTGTGGGATCTGCAAAGATGGAGGCCTTGGTGTTGGAACTCAAACAGAGATACTTGGATCGTTATATCATATTCGATACACCTGGCATAAATGTATGCCCCGATCCTCTGGTATTGTTGGAATATATCGATGGGCTCATCCTTGTAGCCAGATCGGATGTTACTACGACAGACAGTATAAAGGCGGCTGTCAATCTTGTACCAAATGGAAAGCTCTTGGGTACTGTTCTGAACGATTCGAGATGGCAGGACTCCACAACCTACCATGAACGGTATTAGGCCTGTCAAGGATCATGTACAGGAAATTTTTTGGCCTTGAAAAGAGGCCCTTTGTCCTTTCTCCCGATCCAGATTTTCTTTATATGAGCAAGGTTCATGACCTTGCCTTTACCCACTTGGAGTACGGTATAGTTCACAATGTCGGTTTTCTGGCATTGACAGGCGATGTGGGGGCCGGAAAGACTACCCTGCTCAAGTTTCTATTTGAAAGAATAAGGGATTCCCGTGATATCGCCATGCTCTTCAATACAAACCTGACACCAGAGGGGTTGTTGGAGATGCTGGTAAATGAATATGAGCTTCAGATCTCCACCAAGGACAAGACGGACCTGTTCGCGGCCCTTTCGCAGCATTTTCTCGATAGATTTGTCCAGGGCCGGCGTTGCGTTATCATGGTGGATGAGGCCCAAAATCTACCTGATGAGACCTTTGAAGAGTTGAGGATGTTGTCAAATCTGGAAATCGGGAGTGATTTCTTGGTCCAGATCATACTTGTAGGCCAACCTCAACTGAGACAGCGCCTTGCCCAGGCGTCCCTTGCCCAGTTGGCTCAAAGGATTTCTGTTTATTACCACCTTACAGGCCTTTCGCACGAGGAAGTCGCTGGGTACATAAGGCACCGTCTCGAGGTCGCTGGTAGTACTGCTCCAGATTCGATCTTTCATGGTGAGGCGATAGATTATATTGCAGAGCTGTCCAGGGGGATTCCCAGGCTTATTAATTCCATCTGTGATGTGTCCCTCACCTATGCCTTTGCAGACGAGGTAGAGATCGTTTCCAAGGAACTTGTGGAAAAGGTCGTCAGGGATAATCCTCTCATAGAATTCACCGGTATACTGGCAGCTCCAGAGCATGACAGGGGAGTCGATATTGGTGGTGGGCATGAAATAGCCAAGGGAGAGGTGGACGGGCAAGATTTAGATCCCTTGATAGTCAGGCTATACGCACGTGTAGAGGCCCTTGAGTCAAGGCTGAGGGCCATAGAGGCAAGCAGGGATGATAGGCTTGCTGATGTCCTACAGACAATGCTTTCGAAGGAGCGGGAGAAAAATTTGTTCCTTGAGAAGAAGATAACTGCCTTGAGTTGCAGATACAGGGCATTGGAGAATAGTTTGAAAGGCCAACCCAGAGGGGTTGTGGAAAAAGGACAAACCAGGAAGAAAATAAGGCTTTGGGGGGTATTTGGTGGCAAAAAGTAAGTTATTAAGACTTGTCTCGATCATTTTGTTGTTGATAGTAGCTGTTAGCTGCACAAGTAAAAAGGAGAAGGTGGAAGACTTCGTCTCCAGGGGTAATAGGTTAATGGAGAAGTCCGATCCTGTGCGAGCTGTCCTGGAATACAGAAATGCTCTTCAACTTGATCCGAAAAATAGTGATGTCCTATTGTTACTCGGCAGGGCCTATTTAGCTGAAAAGCAGTATAGAAAGGCGTTTTCTGCCTTTAAAACAGCTGTGAATCTGGATCCTAAGTTGGATGCTGCCAGGGTAGAGATGGTTCGTCTTCTGCTACTCGCCAGACAAGGGAAAAAGGCCCTTGAGCAGTTGGACAAGATAACCAAACCTGTGCAGTTCGAGCCTGATATAACTATCCTTAGGGCAAAGGCGTTGATTTTGGAGAAACAATATGGCCAGGCTATAGAAGTCCTGTCCCGGTCGAATATACAAGGTAAAGAAAAACAAATGCTCTTGAGTATATGCTTCAAGGAGACAGGGCAGATAGACAAAATGATGGATGCCCTCAAAAGATGGCGCAATCTCGATCCAAAGGGGCCCGGATCCTATCTTTTCATGGTGAAATTCGACTCGGAAAAGGGTCGTAAGGATGCAGCAGCAAGAGAGCTTGAAAAGATGGTGGCTGCAAATCCTTCCTCTCTGAAGTTGCAGCTACTCCAGGCAAATCTCCTGGAACAATTGGGTTTTGTAGATAGGGCGGCAGAGATATATGAGAAGTTACCAGCCAAAGCTGCCATGAATAAAGCCAAGGCAGATTTTTATATTCGCCATCGTAGGGCACAAGATGCGATATTGGTCTTGGAAGAGCTAATTCGGAAAAATCCAAAAGATATCGATGTGTTGGTAAAATTATCCGAGGCATTTGCCTTATTGGGCAACATGTCAAAGGCACAGGATGTCCTTGGAAGGGCAGAGTCTCTGCAACTCGATTGGCAAAACCGCAAAAAGCTGATCATGGCCGAGGCCAAGATCAAGGCCACAGAAGGAAAACTCGATGAGGCACAAGCCCTTTGTGAAAAAATCCTCCACAGAGATCAGGCAGTCATAGATGCCCATCTACTACTTGGGAAGATCTTGTTGCAAAAGGGTGAGCTAGACAAGGCCGAGGTGCATCTCAATCAGGTAGTAGCAGCAACGCCTTTGAATGCCAGGGCCCAGATACTACTGGCAAGGTGCCAGATGCTCAACAACAAGCAGGCCATGGCTAGAGATACTCTACATAATGCATTGCAAAAAAATCCTTCCAACGAGGGACTCCGGCTGGCCCTTGTGCGCTATGAAATCATGCAAAAGGATTATTCCCAGGCCTTGGACCTGTTGAAAAAGGGGCTTGCCATTAATGATAAGAGTATCTTACTTCTGAGGGCTGCGGGGGATATAGAGGCTGCTGTTAAGAATTTTGAAAAGGCCGAGGAATATTACCGACGTATTATGGAGATCAGGCCTGATAGCCCCCTTGGCTACATGGAGATGGGCAGACTTATGCTTTCTCAGAACAGATCAGAAGAGGCTTTGACATGGTTCCAAAGGGCATATAAATCAAAAAATGGCTGGCAGTTGGCCATTCCGGCCATGGCAGGTGTCTATGTGAGAAAAGGAGAAGTAGACGCAGCCTTGAAGGTCGTGGGCCAGGAAGCCAACAAGAGGCCGACTGCTCCGTCCTTGTATTTCTATCTTGGTCGTATTTATGCCATGAAGGGAGATCTGAATAATTCAGAAAAGGCATATTCCAAGGCAATAAAACTGTCTCCCAGGTGGTTGCCTCCATATCAGGGTCTTGCCCGGATCTATGTCCAGCAAGGTAGGATAGAAAAGGCAATCTTGAGATTTGAGAAGCTCTATCAGGATTCTCCATCTTTTTCCACGGCAATGACCCTTGCCGCCCTTTATGAAAGTAGAGGCGATTACAAAAATGCCATCGATATATATGAAGCTGTTAGAAAAAAATATGGTGATACTCCATTTGTACTGAATAACTTGGCATATCTCTATGCAGAATATTCCAACAGTAAAAAGGAACTTGAAAATGGAAGAGAAATGATAAGGAAGGTGATAGCAAGCAATTCAACTAATGCCAATTTCTTAGATACGGCAGGCTGGTTGGATTACAGGCTCGGTGCATTGGATGCGGCATGGGAATATCTGCAGGATGCTGTTTCAAAGGCGCCAGATACAGGGATCATTCAACTACATTGTGCCATCGTTGCCCACGAACTGGGGCTTGCCAAACAGGCTGCTCATCATCTTGAAAGGGCTATCGAACAAGGCCTGGATCCAAATGCAAGGAAACGTGCCCTTAATCTAAAAAGGAAATGGAGTAGCAATTAAATAGGGTTCTTTCCGCATATGAGTACCTGAGGGTAAAATGGTCTTGAGAATGACATGGACAGAGATAAGTTGTTTGAGACGAAATCAAACAAAGGAGGTTCTTGCAAGGCAGAAGTATCTATCTGCCCTAAAAAAAGGGGCAGAGTAAAAATTGAACCCTACTACCCCTTTAAAGTTTACTGGTATAGCGTGTTATTTATTTTTATTCTTGCGAGTTCTCAGGGTGGCTAGGCCTATAAGGCCTGAGAGAAGAAGTATCGAGGAGCCCGGGATGGGGACAGCAGCGATGTCTACGCCAAATACATTCCCTTTACTATTCTTAAACTGAAAAGTATTGCTCCCAAGGTATAAGATATCAGGTGAGATGTCATAGTCAGAACCATTGGAAAAGTAAAAGCTAAATTCCCCTGTATTACCGAGAGCAAGGGTTTGCTGGTGATCAATACCAGATAGTACCTTTAGTGTGAAATCCCCATTGTCCTCTGTTACAGTGAACAAGGCAGTGGGAACTCCATTTTGAACCAACTTGAGTCCGGAAGCTGGGTCACCGCCATAATCGAACACCCCGAAATACCAATTATCAGTAAAAGGGTTACTCATTACATAGTTTGAGTCTCCATCTGTAGGAAGAAAGTGGTTCTCAATGGCTGCATTCACGGTTACTGCATAACACCCAAATAAGACCAACACACCTACAATCAAAACAATTTTGTTCCTCATCTCCATCTACCTTTCAAAGGATCTCAAAATTTTTTTAACCCAGGATAAAATCTATCCTATTAGTACTGAAAAAAATGGAAATGTCAATTATTTTCTGAGGCATCAATAAAAAATAGGTCTTGATATGGCGATCAAGTGCCTGAAAAAAATAAGTCCTTTGAATGATCGCATGGTTGGCATGCACCTGATTCCAACGGAAATAAAAAAGGCGCTGGGTTTCATCCAGCGCCTTTTTGTTTTTGCACTTATGCGTATTTTTATTTTTAGACTACGCCTTTTTGCTTCTTTCTGCGTCCACCAAGGGCTACCAGGCCAATAAGACCAGATAGAAGAAGTATGGATGATGCTGGAATAGGAACAGGTGCCAAATCAATGCCTACTACATTGCCTCCATCTGTACTGGAGAAGAAATAAGTCGGAGAGCTACCTTCTATTAGAAAACTGGTATCATAGGTATTGGTCCCATCAAAGAAATAAAAACTAAAATCTCCACTATTACCAATATCGATACTGCTGCCTGCATCAACGCCCTGGGTAACATTTATGTAATAGTCACTACCCGTTTGTGTGACAGTAAATGTACCGGTTTCATAAAATATGGAACTGTTTCCCTTAAGCAGGTCAAGGCCGCTACTCGGGTCTTCGTTATAATCGAATACTCCGAAGTACCAGCCATCTTTTAGACCAATACCATTGAAATTGATATTGACGCTATTGGAATTGCCATCGGTACTGATAAAGTGATTCGGGATTGAGGCACTTGCTGTCCCAAGACAATTGACCAACACGAATAATACGAGGATCAGTCCACCAAAAATTGTTTTTTTCATTTCCCTCCTCCAAACTGATAATGTAAGATTAAGGCGCATACCCGATGAAGATTCACCTTTTATAGGTAAAATGTATCTCATCATATTTGAAAGCCCTTGTCAAGGAAGAAAGATTAATTTTTTGTTAGACTGCATGGATTTCCTCTAATATATCCAATGTTGTCATAGACTTTTTCCCATCTTATAATCATCTGAGTTTTTTGTATGGATTGATGAAAAAATAGGGCCCGTTTTATTTCTTGCCCTTGGCTTTGTAGTAAAAAAGATACACTTGAGCCTTGTCCAGATATCAGGCACAATCTTCATGCTGTAGTCTTTGGTGATCTTCTGTATCGTCAGGTGTTGGGGTGTCAGTGTAGGAATGGTATGTTTTTTCAGATTTCTTTTATAGACGGAGGTGATTATGGACATAGAAAGGATGAGACAACGGCTTAAGCAGAAGGCCGATGGAAGAGCCGGCATGATACTTATTCACGATGGAATAGTCAGAAATAGCTCTCGAGATGGCAAGCCTGTTAAGAAGATAGAGGTAAGAGCAGACAGACAACGCCTTTCGGATGTGTTGGAAGAGGCAAAAGGGCTTCCAGGGGTATTGGCAATAGAGGTTGAGATTGCTGAAGGTCTTCTCGAAGTTGGTGATGATATAATGTTGTTGGGGGTTGCCGGCGATATCAGGGAAAACACGATTGCCGCTCTGTCCCATGTTCTGAATAGAATAAAGAAAGAGATCACATCCAAAAAAGAATATGCATGAGTGCCTTTTGGATGCCAGGTGTCCTAAGTGCACGCTCCGGTTTCATGGGCTGTTGAAGTGCACGACTTGGATCAATAAAGGAGCCAAGGTCTCCTTATTTCCAAGAAGTTTCTCTCATCTTCTTTCAAGAGCCCGTGCAAATCATTCATTTCCTGGCCTTGCTCCACCATGGATCTGATGTGCTTATTGCCTATGATCAAGTCGGCAGGCAATTTTTCATATTCGTATTCATAGGGAGGCGGGGCCCAGGAAAAATCTGATCTACATGTTCTCGAGATAATCGAAAGCAGGTCGAGGCTTAAACGATATGGAGAAAAACTATAGGGATTGGTTACGTGGATCTGAAAACCCTTGCACCTTTTGCCCTTCCATTTATTAAAGGTGGGTTCGAAAGATTGTTCCCTGAGCAGAAAATCCCTTTCACACGATAGTTGGCGCTTGACCTCATCCGTGTCTAAGTAAGGGGCCCCAAAGATCTCAAATGGTCTTGTTGTGCCTCTGCCTTCGGATAGATTTGTTCCCTCAAGCATCACCTGGCCTGGATATACAAGGGCAGTGTCAAAGGTTGGCATATTGGGGGACGGAAGGACCCACGGTAAACCTGTATCTGGAAATAACATCCTTCTGTTCCACCCATTCATCCTTACCACGTGGAGTTCCAAGTCAAGGCCGTAGATAGATACGAACATGGTGGCAATCTCACCAATTGTGAGCCCGTGCCTCATTGGCACAGGTGCCATGCCAACAAAAGAGTATAGATCCTCATTCAAGATGTTTCCTTCAACGACAGAACCACCCAAGGGATTGGGCCTGTCGAGTACAGCCAGTGCGACACCAGCCTTGGCACAGGCCTTCATTGCCAAGAGGAGTGTCCATATATATGTATAGACCCTGGTGCCCACATCCTGGAGATCGACCACGAATAGATCTATCAGGTCGAGCTGTTGCTGAGAGGGGATTCTGGATCTTTCATATAAACTGAATACGGGGATGGCCAATGCTGAATCTATTTCATGACCTGATTCTTTCATGTTGTCCTGTTTTTCCGAAAACAGACCATGCTGAGGGCTGAAAATGGCCTTGAGTTTGCCAGGAAATGCGCTATTGATCAGCATCCTGGAATGACGTAGTTTGGCATCCACAGATGCCTGATTACAAAGAAGCCCTATTCGTCTGCCAATTGCCCATCCTGGTTTTTCCTGACAGAATCTTTCAATGCCTGTTTGGATCATGGGAAGGGGGGATTATGAAGCTGGCCCCATGGCTGCTTCTTCTTTTTTAAGCTCTCTCGATATGGGGAGGTAGAACTTTTCGAGGTAATCTTTCATCATACGCCTTGCACTGAATCGTGGTGCAATAGTAATCATTGCCTTTTTCATCATATTTATCCACTCACTGGAAAAGCCCTTGTCTCCCATATCGTAATATAATGGCACTATGTCTTTTTCGATCACATCATAGAGGGCTGAGGCATCTGTTACGTCATCTGATTCTGCTCCTCCAAAGGCCCAACCATTTTTGCCACTATATCCTTCCGGCCACCACCCGTCCAGCACAGACAAGTGCAGAGTACCGTTGATAGAGGCCTTCATCCCGCTGGTTCCACATGCCTCGAGCGGCATCTTTGGGTTGTTGAGCCAGACGTCTACTCCTCGCACGAGGTATTTGGCCACGTTTTCACCATAGTCTTCCACAAAGGCTATCCTGCCCCTGAATCTAGGATCCTGTGCCGTCTTGAATATGTGTTGCAGTATCTTTTTCCCAGGGTTGTCTGATGGATGGGCCTTGCCAGCAAAGACGATCTGGACAGGCCTGGCAAAATTATTGATTATCCGATCGAGCCGATCCAGGTCACTTAGGATCAGGTCGGGGCGCTTGTAGCTGGTCATGCGCCTGGCAAAACCTATAGTCAATACATCGGGATCAAGCATCACCCCTTCTGCCATGGCTACGAGAGGATCTATGCCTTCGTCTGACCATTTCCTGCGGACCCTCTCCCTGATAAAGTTGACCATGGCAACCTTGTGTCCATAATGGATCTTCCATATCTCTTCATCACTCAGCTCTACTATGCGTAGCCAGATGTCTTCATTGTCTTGCATGTCAAGCCAGCCTTCCCCAAGGATGGCGTCAAAGGCCTCGATGAACTCGTCAGCCAGCCATGTGGCCAGATGCACTCCATTGGTCACATATTCGATGGGAGGGGCCTTGCTGTCATCTGAAAAGATGTTCTTCCATAGCTTTTTCGTGACTTGGCAGTGTTTTTTGCTTACTGCATTCCTGTGGTTACACATCTTCATGCCGAGAACTGTCATGTTGAAACCAGCCGTTGGTTCATCCGGGTTGATTCCAAAGCGGAGAAAGCGTTCCTTCTCCATGCCAAGCCGTTTCCAATAGTCTGAGAAGTAATGGCTCATCATGTCGAAGCTATAGACGTCTGTAGCTGCCTGGAGGGGCGTATGGGTGGTGAATATAGAGGTGCGCTTTACCCTTTCTATGGCTTCATCAAGGCTGATTCCATCTACTTCTATGAAGTTTCTGACCCGTTCGAACAAGGCAAAGGCAGGGTGGCCTTCATTCAAATGGAGGATGGAGTACTTAATGTTCAGTTTTTCAAGCACCCTGTATCCACCTATCCCAAGGACTATCTGTTGGCGTAGCCTCTGATTCATGTCTGGGGTGTAAAGCCTGGATGATATCTCCCTATCCCACGGGTCATTTTTATCTATGTCCGTGTCAAGGAGGTATAGCTTGACCCTTCCAACATTGATTTTCCAGACCGAGGCGAAAACAGGTGGATCGATGAAAGGGACCTGGATGGTAAAATGATCTCCTTGGGCATCGAGCACCCGTTCAATTGGGGCCGTGTCTCTTTCCAGGGGCTCATTGAGACTGTTTTGCCATCCATCGCTTCCTATCACTTGGCGTACATAGCCCTGGGGATACATGAAGCCCACCCCTACCATGGGGAGCCCCATATCGCTCGATTCCTTTACTATATCCCCAGCGAGGAAGCCAAGCCCGCCTGAGTAGATGGGGACCGAGTGATGCAGGCCATATTCAGCACAGAAATAAGCAATGGGCAGGGATTCCTCCAGGTGGCAGGAACTGCGTTTTGCCATGTAGCCCTTGAAGAGTGCATGTACATATCTGTACTCCCTCATGAACAGATCGTTTTTGCAAAGGGAAAGGAGTTCTTCATCTGGCAACTCTTTTAACATCTTGATGGGGTTATGACCACTTTCTTTCCATAGATAGGGATTCAGGAGCCTGAACAGGTTTTTCCCCCTGGGATTCCATGTCCACCATAGATTTAGCGCTATGTCCTGGAGTCCACAGATGGGTTTTGGAAGTTCTGGTATGGACAGGTTTGTGGATGGATCTGTATTCATATTCATGTCTCCATTGGCAGGGGCATTATCTGGGCTTATCTATATCCTGGCCGATTACGCCCAGGTTCAAGACCTTTCTGAAATTTAAACACATTTTCAGAAAATGGTATATATTGAACCCATTAGATGAAGATACAATGAATCGGATGTCTGTTAACCATGTAATCATCCAAAGGAATTGTCTTTTTTCAGGTGCCTGTAATGAATGGTACGGGTTGAAGGGCTTGTCTTGCAAGTATGTAATGAAAGTGCTCTGGATGCAGGATCCGATCCTGGTCTCGATAGGTGGTAGGTGCATTGAAACTTTTGCCTTGTAAGAGAAGTGAAATAGAGGAGCGCGGTTGGGATCACGTGGATATTGTGCTCGTAACGGGGGATGCCTACGTGGATCATCCCTCCTTTGGCATAGCCATTATAGGACGGTGGCTGGAGAGTCACGGGTTCAAGGTGGCTATCCTCTCCCAGCCACGTCATGATACGCCTGAAGATTTCAAGAGATTTGGCAGGCCGCGGCTCTTCTTTGGCATTTCTTCAGGGAACCTGGATTCCATCGTCGCCAATTATACAGGCAATGCCAGGGTCAGGGATAAGGACATGTACAGTCCATACGGCAACCCTTATTGGGGACAGGAAAAGACCAGGGTCAATAGAAGGAGACCCGACAGGGCCTGTATACGTTATACCAATCTGGCCAAGGCTGCCTGGCCTGGCGTGCCTGTGATACTTGGCGGCATCGAGGCCTCTTTGAGGAGGTTTATCCATTATGACTATCAACAGGAACGACTAAGGAGTTCCATACTCATTGATGCAAAGGCAGATCTTATCGTTTATGGCATAGGGGAAAGGGCGGTGCTTGAGGTGGCACAGCGCCTTTCTCGTGGGAGATCCTTATCCCATATTGCTGGCACATGTGAAAGGCTCACTGAAAAGATGCTCAGTGAGAGGATGGGGCTTCAGCCAATTAAACGGCTTCCTTCGTGGCAGGAGATGGGGGAAAAGAACAGCAGATTTCTCGACGCAGAGCTTGAGATCGATGCCCAGAGCAGATCCTGTCGTCCCGAAGTGCTCATACAAAGACAACGAGGAGGGCTTTATCTATGGCAAAACGTCCCTGCAAGACCCTTGTCCTCGAGGGAACTCGATAGCCTCTATGAGCTGCCTTTTTCGAGATCTGCACACCCTGATTTCCCCCGAGTGCCTGCCTTGGAGATGATAAGACATTCCATCACCATTGTTAGGGGATGCTGTGGCAATTGCTCTTTTTGTGCAATTGCCCGTCACCAGGGCCCAGTGGTTGTCTCCAGGAGCCAAGACTCCATCGTGAAAGAGGTGAAGCAAGTGGCGGACATGCCAGATTTTAGGGGTACGATTTCAGATCTTGGAGGCCCTACTGCAAACCTTTTCGGGGCCAGATGTAAAAGGACAGACAAGTGTTCGAGAAGAGACTGCCTTTTCCCAAGGCTCTGTAGACATCTCCACCTGGAAGAGGGTTATTTCCTCTCATTGCTTGAAAAGGTCGAGATAATAGATGGAGTGAAACATCTTTTCATCTTATCGGGGCTCAGAATGGATCTCCTTCTCAAAACCCCGCGTCTATTCAAGAAAATTTTAAGAGACCATACCCCAGGTATGCTAAAGATAGCTCCTGAGCACACAGAAGACCAGGTCTTGTCCTTGAT
>JALSNW010000004.1 GCA_026986785.1 Deltaproteobacteria bacterium
GATCTCCGGCCAGAAGGAACCAGAAACAGGGAATAGGAAGGACAGCATGGACATGGGCGAAAACCACGAAGACCATGCAGTGAAACCAGAGGTCAGCCACGAACCGGGTAACCGGAAATGATCCGTGCCATCATTAATACATCCATGCAAAACCGCTTCCTGGTACTCCTGGCAACGGCATTTGTCGTTACAGCAGGGATCTGGACCCTGGAGAGGATACCCCTTGATGCAATACCAGATCTTTCAGACGTACAGGTAATCGTATTCACCGAGTATCCAGGCCAGGCCCCGCAGGTGGTGGAAGACCAAGTTACCTACCCTCTTACTACTGCCATGCTCTCCGTCCCGAGGTCCAAAGTGGTACGCGGTTATTCCTTCTTTGGCCTCTCCTTCGTCTATATAATCTTCGAGGACGGCACTGACCTCTACTGGGCGCGTTCCCGTATCCTGGAATCCCTGAACTATGTCTCGTCCAGGCTGCCAACAGGGGTGAGTCCCTCCCTTGGACCTGACGCCACAGGGGTGGGCTGGGTATACGAGTATGCACTAGTGGACAGGAGCGGTAGGCATGACCTTGCCGAACTTCGCTCCATCCAGGACTGGTATCTGAGATATCCTCTTCAGACCGTGCCAGGGGTTGCCGAGGTTGCCAGCATCGGCGGTTATGTGAAACAGTACCAGGTAGAGGTGGATCCGGATGCCCTGGCTGCCTTTGGTATCCCCATCCAGAAGGTGCGAATGGCAATCGCCCGATCAAACGGTGACGTCGGCGGGCGCCTCATAGAGATGTCGGAAACCGAATACATGGTCCGGGGCAGGGGCTATATAAAAACCATGGACGATCTCAGGAATATCCCTATTGCCATAAGACCCGGGGGCATCCCTGTGCTGCTCTCGGATGTGGCACAGGTACATCTCGGGCCTGAATTGAGACGTGGCCTTGCTGAATTGAACGGTGAAGGAGAGGTCGCAGGCGGCATCATCATAATGCGTTTTGGAGGCAACGCCCTTTCGACCATAAAGGCCGTACGGGCAAAGATAGATGAACTCTCCAAGGGCCTTCCAGAAGGCGTCGAGATAATCCCGGTCTACGACCGTGGAAGCCTCATAGAGCGTGCCATCGAAAACCTCAGGGGAAAACTCCTGGAGGAATGTATCGTCGTATCCCTGGTATGCATACTCTTCCTGCTGCACTTTCGATCTGCCTTGGTGGCAATAGCTACGCTGCCCATCGGCATCCTGTTGGCATTCATAGTGATGAAGCTCCAGGGGATAAACGCGAACATCATGTCGCTTGGGGGCATTGCCATTGCCATCGGGGCCATGGTGGACGGGGCTATCGTCATGATCGAAAATGGCCATAAGCACTTGGAACACGCTGTGGCAAAGGGACGCCCGGTGAACGGACATCATAGATGGAAGATCATGCAAAAAGCGGCAGTTGAGGTAGGGCCGGCCCTTTTCTTCTCTCTCCTCATAATCACTTTCTCGTTCCTGCCCATCTTCACCCTCCAGGCCCAGGAGGGGAGGCTCTTCAGCCCCCTTGCCTTTACCAAGACCTATTCCATGGCAGCCGCTGCCCTTCTTTCCGTGACGCTGGTTCCAGTGCTCATGGGCTTTTTCATCAGGGGCAGGATACTGCCCGAGGCAAAAAACCCGGTAAACAGGCTGCTTCAGGCCGTACACAGCCCCGTCCTGGATATATTCATAAGGTTCAGGTGGATAGTAGTCATCCTCTCCATCGCCATTCTGGCTGCAACCTGGTATCCCCTTTCCCGCATTGGAAGTGAATTCATGCCTCCTCTTGATGAAGGGGACATCCTCTACATGCCGAGCACCTTCCCGGGAATCTCCATCACAAAGGCCAAGGAACTGCTCCAGCAGACAGACAGGGTACTTAAGACCTTTCCAGAGGTGGACTCGGTGTTTGGCAAGGTGGGACGTGCAGACACTGCAACGGATCCAGCCCCCCTTTCCATGATAGAGACCACCATCAGGCTGAAACCCAGGGAGAAGTGGCCAGAACCGGATAAGAGTACGCAGGAACTCATGCAGGAAATGGACAAGGAACTCCATATCCCGGGCGTAGCAAACACCTGGACCATGCCCATAAAGACTAGGATAGACATGCTCTCCACGGGTATCAAGACCCCGGTGGGCATAAAGGTGAGCGGCCCAGACCTGAATGTGCTCCAGAGGCTGTCAAAGGACCTGGAAAATATCATGAAGGGCCTTCCCGAAACCGTATCCGCCTATGGAGACAGGGCCGTGGGAGGTTACTTCCTGGACATAGACATTAACCGCGGGGAAGCGGCCCGTTACGGCCTGACATCTGGTGCGGTGGAAGACGTGATAATGTCTGCCCTTGGCGGCATGAAGGTCTCGGAGACAGTAGAAGGCCTGGAACGCTATCCAATAAACGTGCGATATCCAAGGGAGCTTCGTGACAACCCGGAGAAGATAGCCTCCATGCTCATACCCACTCCAACGGGAGCACAGATACCCATTTCCCTGGTTGCAGATATAAGACTCGTCAGGGGCGCACCGGTGGTAAAGAGCGAAAACGCCCGACCCAACGCTTGGGTATATGTGGATATAAGCACGTCAGACATAGGCGGCTTTGTGGAAAAGGCCAGAAGGGCCGTGGCTGAAAAACTCAAGCTTCCTGCAGGCTATACCCTCAGCTGGTCGGGCCAGTTCGAATACATGGAGCGTGCAAAGGAACGGCTCAAGCTGGTGATACCCCTTACTCTCACCTTGATATTCCTCTTGCTGTACTTCAATTTTGGAAACCTGTACGAGCCCTTAATCGTTATGCTGACCATCCCCTTTGCCCTTGTGGGAGGCATATGGCTCATATACTTCCTGGGTTTCAATATCTCTGTTGCCATAGTGGTGGGCTTCATCGCCCTGGCAGGCGTAGCCGCTGAGATAGGAGTCCTTGTACTGACCTTCATCGATCACGAGGTGGAAAGGCGTACGGAGGCCAAGGGGGCACATCTTGACAGGGAAGACATACTGCAGGCAGTACACATTGGAACTTCCGAAAGGGTGCGTCCAGTTGTAATGACAGCCACGGCAATAACGGCTGGGCTCCTTCCAATCATGTGGGGAACAGGTACTGGTTCCCAGGTCAT
The DNA here is from genome assembly GCA_026986785.1 of Deltaproteobacteria bacterium. Classification (GTDB taxonomy): domain Bacteria; phylum Desulfobacterota; class Dissulfuribacteria; order Dissulfuribacterales; family QOAL01; genus QOAL01. Next base: position 3,138 of record JALSNW010000004.1, read on the forward strand.
GCAGCGTATAGCTGCACCAATGGTCGGTGGCATGGTAACCACCACCCTGCTCTGTCTTCTGGTACTTCCAGTGATATACGGCATGTGGCTTCAGGTCATTGCAAGGATGCGATAGACAGGGTAACGGCAAAGGTATCTTGAAAAAACATACCCAGGCTCACCTATATCTCCTCTATGCTAAACATTAGTATCAGATCACTGTTCAGATGTACTGGGGAAATGTATAATTCCCTTAGATTTGTCACCCTCAGGGATTGTCAGATCTAGCGAACCCATCGCATTGTCATGCACTTGAAGTACACAAGCCTCTTGCCCTACATCTTCGGTGAATCTGGCAATTGCAGAATTTGTGGATTGAAGGACATTGATGATAAAATTTTGTGCAAAGACCAATATCGGCCTAAAGAGAAAAAAGAATGACGACTTCTTTCTGTGTGTAAACGATCCTTCCCAGAGCGTTGACATAAAACACATGGGCAGGATGTTTGCCGTTGCCGACGGAATGGGAGGTCACCCGGCAGGAGACATGGCAAGCCGCATAGCCTGCGAAACACTCAAAAAGTCCTATTATGATGTTTCCGGCCCGGCGGGCCTTCTCTATGCCGGGGCATCTACCCTTTCATGCCAGCCTGTTCTCAAAAGGCTCAGACAGGCGTTTGAGAAAGCAGACAAGAAGATATGTATCTTCGAGTGCAATAACAAGCGCTGCGAGGGCCTTGGCACCACTCTTTCGGCCCTGGTTATCAGGGGCAAGCAGTTCGTCATCGCCCATGTGGGTGACAGCAGGATCTACCGGCTGAGGGAGCATGGGCTGGAACTTCTTACAAGGGACCACACCTTTGTCCAGGATCTTGTGGATATGGGCGACCTGAGCCTGGAAGAGGCAAGGAAAGACCCCATGCGTCACATACTGATGCAGGCTGTAGGCCAGGGTTTTGAATCGGTCTATACGCGATGTGGCAGTGTCCGCTCCGGGGACGTCTTTCTCCTCTGTTCCGACGGACTCCATGATATGGTAGCAGATGACACCATAAAAGAGATCCTGGAAATGGACATCTCCCTGGATGACATATGCAGCATGCTGGTCAAAAGGGCCATTGAAGAAGGCGGCAGGGACAACATAACCGTGGTGGTCGTAAGTTTTCAGGAACAGGAACGGGGAAACCATGTCTAAAAAAGAGAAATACAGTCTGCCCATAGGCACTATCCTGAATGAAAAGTGGGTGATACTCGAGTTTATCGCCAAGGGTGGCATGGGTGAGATTTACCGCGCTCACCAGATAAACCTGAAGCGGGATGTTGCCATAAAGATCGTCTCAAAGGAATGGCTGGATGACATCCACGAGGACGAGGAAGAAAAGGAAAATGCCCTGCGGCGCTTTGCCCAGGAGGTCCTGACCATGGCCCAGATCCGGCATCCAAACGTCATCCAGATCTATGATTTTGACAAGGCCACGCTCAGGATGGGTGAAGAGACATTCGAAATAGATTACATAGCCCTGGAATACATTCCGGGCAGGACCCTCAAGGATACCATGCGGGAAGAAGGGTTCTATCCGGAAGAAGACGAGACGGCCTCGTGGCTTCAGACCTATTTTCTGCCCATATTGCACGGAGTAGAGGCCATACACCAGGCAGGGATATTTCACAGGGACCTTAAACCGGCAAACGTCCTCCTGGATGGAGACATACCAAAGATCGCAGACTTCGGGCTTGCCCGTTCCTGCAAGCTCGAATCAATGACCTGCTCCATGGAGATCAAGGGGACGCCTTCCTACATGGCACCGGAACAGTTCATGGATTTCAAGCGTTCCGACCAGAGGGCAGACATCTATGCCCTGGGAAAGATCCTTTTCGAGGCAATAGATGGAAAGATTCCAGAAAATGCCCTGCCCTTTACACAGGTTCACCTTGAAGAGGCCGAGACCCCATTTTTCAGGAAACTGGATGAAATCATAAGAAAGGCCACGGACAGGGAGCCGGAAAATCGGTATCAGTCCGTGAGTGAAATGAGCGAAGAGCTCCAAAAGGCCCTCGAACTCCTGAAAGGCTCGGAGGAGAAACAGGAACAGGCACCTGTTAGGAGGGACAATGCCATCTACATGTCCAGGTGGCTGTTGGTGGCCCTGGGGACCATGGGCCTGATCCTGTTTTCAGCACTTTCCTTCTGGGGTTATCATTACTTTCAGGAACATTTTGGCAGCCAGACCCAGGTAGAGGTCCGCAGACTGGTCCTTCCCACGGGTTTTCCCCCGGAGATATCCGCTCCAGATGGTTCCTTTATGAAGCTCATTCCAGGAGGTAGTTTCTGGGTACCAAAAGGCTTTGACAAGAAAGGACCCAGAACGGTAAATATCTCCGCCTTCTACATGGATGACACCCCTGTCACCAATCAGCAGTTCGTGGATTTTCTGAACGCCATAAAAGGGAAACTAACCGTGGAAGACCGAGCCGTAAAACGAGATGGCAGGATCTTTCTGTATCTGGGAGAGGCCCTCCAGGGCTACGAGCCCATAATCTTCAGAGACGGCACCTTCAAGATCAAAAACTCGGGGCATTCCGCATGTCCTGTCATCAGGGTGACCGGCTATGGTGCCCAGGCCTATTCAGATTATTACAAGAGCAGGCTTCCCACAAAGCTGGAATGGCTATACGTGGCTTCCGAGGGCAACCTGCAGGCACTGCCTGACGGATCCAGGCGGATAATACTTCCGGAATCCTTCTTTGAGCCCATCAAGGTTCCTTATCCTGTAATGCTTTTCAAACCAAATTTCTTTGGAATAAGACTGATGAACGTCAAACTGGGCTGCTGGGTCCTGGACAAGATATCTCCGGATTCCAGCGGGCATGCATCAGGCTTTGCCATACTTGGAGGGTTTGAGGAAAGTGGCGGGTCAAAGAAGGTGATGCCCCTGCCCGTGAGAAGAAACCCCTGGGAGGCCTTCGAGGAAGTAGGCTTCAGGTGCGTGAGGGATGCAAAGGCTTATTCAAAGGGGCAGTGATATCTTGAAGGCAGTTCCTCCGTCCGGGGGCAGTACGACTTCCACCGACCCTCCGTGTGCCTGAATGATCTTTTTCACTATGGGAAGCCCCAGGCCGGTTCCCGCGGGTTTCCTGGAAAAATAGGGCTCGAAACAGCGGGCCATTGTCTCTCTGTCCATGCCGCCCCCATGGTCTCTTACCGTGACAAGTGCCCTTCTGCCCCTGGTTTCCAGTTCTATGCGGACCTTTCCTCCCGGCTCCGATGCCTCCACGGCATTGGATATGACGTTGACAAGTGCCCTTTCCAGCAGGAACGGGTCCACCTCTGCCTTTACGTGCTCAAGATCTGTTTCCAGGGTGACCTTCTCCTTCCCTGCCTTTTCCCGGCACATCTCTACGGCATTTTTCATGACGTCAGCCAGGTCACATCTTTCCTTCTTCAGCTTCACCTGCCTGGCGAAGTCCAGCACATCATGGATGATGCGCTCCATCCTGCGGGCATCTCGCAGCATTACGGGGACGTACCTGGAACAGTCCCCCTTTCCGCTGGCAAGTCTTTCCAGCAGGCCTGTGATGCTTATGAGGGGATTCTTGAGATCGTGGACTATCCCGGAGGTAATGCGCCCCAAGGAGATTATAAGCCGGTTACACTCCAGGTTTTCCCTGATCTTTTTCTCCCTGTCTGAAATATAGCCGGCCCCGAAGGCAAACAGGAAGTAGAATACGAGCTCCAGAACGCGGGCAAGGTTTTCTTTCCAGCCTCCCCGCCAGCTCAGCATTACATGCGGTATATAGACCAGGTAGATGACCCCGAGGGCAAGGGCTGCTCCCGTGATACCGTATCTGATACCTGCAACAAAGAGGGGAAAGTAATAGAGCTCCCTGTATATTTCATGGAGTCCCGAGGACCAGTCGCTGCAGTATTCCAGTGCAGTGATTCCCGCGATGGATATCACTATGAGCCAGAAGAGTTTCTATCTCAAAAAGGATGCGTCATTCATGCTGCGGCCGGTCTTCCATTGCCCAGAGTCAAGTCTCCCTTGTGAACAGTTATTTCCCCGTATTTCCTTCGTTTGCGTATATTACAGCAGCCTGTAGGGAAGTGCCCGCTTGGTCCATTCGCTATCCGGGTATTTTTCCGAAAGAAGCCGGTATGCCTCTTTAAGGGGCGCGGTTTCCTTGGTGAGTTTGAATTCTGCCACGGCCTTTACGAACATGGCCTCTGGTGCTGCGCCTGTATCTGGGAAATCCCCCAGGACCCTTTTGAACATCCCGACGGCTTCCTTGAATGCATCCCTGTCGAAATACATCTTTCCTATTCCCAGAAGGACCGAGGCCATGAGTTCCTCAGGGGTCAGAAATCCCACGGTCCTGTGATGTTCCATGCCTCCATCATCCAGTATAATCAGGGTGGGTGTCCACTTGATATTGAAATCATCGGACAGGGGCTTGTGATCGTGGGGTACCCTCAGGGGAATCACGTTTTCAGAAATGAATTCCGCTACCTCTTTTTCAGGAAACGTAACTGTTTCCATCTGCTGGCAGCCTATTCAACCCGGGTTGAAAAAGTCCAGCAGGACGGCCTTGTTCTCCTTTTCCGCCCTTTCAAGAGCGGCCGTAAGTCCTGTTTCCCATTTGATCTTCATCTGATTTTTCTCCTTTTTTAAGGTTTCATGAAACCGGCAGTGCCTTTGAACCTGCTGTCTTCCACGTCGGAAATACTTCCCAATGCCCTGACCAGCCAGAACCTGTCAGGGGCTGCCTGGATCTGCTTCACGAGCCTCCTCGAGACCCAGTGAGAGCCCTCTTCCAGGTTGTAGAAATGCGAATCAACGCCAAAGAATCCATCCAGGAGGTGAGCCAGGGTGTGGAACACCTTGGATAAATACCCCTGGGGGATCTGTCCGAGATCGGGAAGAGCGGCATAGCCCTCGTCAGCAAGCTGGTCCAGGAGCTTGGTTATGACCTCTCGGTTTTCATCCATGCCCCTTTCTGCCTCCTCCATGAATGATGGAGACGTAGCGGGGATTATATCAGAACCGTCTATCAGGATCCTTTCGTAGAAGACAAGTTCATAATCCCGAAAGAAGACGCGGACCCGTTCCTCGGCCTGTCTCCTGCCATCTGCCCTTGTCAATAAGGTATGTGAAATATCCATGAACCCTTTAGAACCAGATCCTGATGCCTGCCATGAAGGCCGTGACATCCCTGGGTTCTTCCTCCTGGCGTGCCATGTCCCTGCTGCCGCCTGTCATGGTGCTCCAGCTTATCCCCACGTACGGTGCAAGCTGTCTCCTGATCTCGTATCTGAGCCTGGCGCTGAAGCCAAGATTTGAAAATCCCGGCCCGATTCCAAGCCCCTCTATCCTGTTGAACGAAAAGGTTGCGTCCATGCGTGGCTGAAGGACCAATCTCTGGGTGAGATACATGTCATATTCGGCCTCTAGGTCCAGCAGCACTTCCCCCCTGTTCGAGACCCTGGCATTGGTATCCACTTCAAAGAGAAAAGGGGCAAGTCCCTTCAAGCCCACGACCCCGAAAAATCTCTCTTCGCTTTGTGGTCCGTAAGTGCCCTTGTAGCCTGTACCGGCCCTGATGGTCCACCACGGTGATATGAGCTTACCGTAAAGGATATCCAGTTTCTCCATCTCGCCCCCGCCCGAGCTGCCCGAGTCGTGACTCCCTTCGACCTCCAGGTAGACACGCTGGTAATCTCCTCCGTACCAGCCAGTAGCCTCGTAGGATATGAGCTTGTCATCCTGGCCTGTGAAGGCATACTCCATCCTGTCCATGAGGAAGCGGCCGTAATACATGGGGGGTGCGGCTGAAACGTGATAGGTGTTACATCCCGGGGCCTGGCCACTGGAAGATGGTAAAGACCCCCCTGAGGCAGGGGCCGAGTCTGGAAGAAGAACGCCGCACGTCAAGAGGATGGTAATCACCGCTGTTTTAAAGGGATACCCGGCACTCAGCATGTCCGTACCACCCTGAACATCCCGGTATGCATGTGATATAGTATGTGACAGTGAAAGGCCCAGTTCCCCAGGGCATCTGCATTGACATCCACGCAGAGCCTTTCTGAAGGTTTTATGTTGACCGTGTGTTTTCTTGGAGATAGGCATTCATCCCCGTTCTGGAGTTCCATCCACATTCCGTGCAGGTGAATGGGATGGTCCATCATGGTATGATTTATAAATACGAGCCTGATCCGTTCCCCGGACCTGAAATCTATCAGATCCTCAAACCTTGAGCTCCAGCTCGTGCCGTCCCATGCCCACATCTTCCAGATGTAGCGTTCCATGTTGCCTGTAAGATGTATCTCAAGGATCCTGTCCGGCTCTTTGCGGGGGCATGGCTCAAGGGCCCTGAGATCTGCATAGGTGAGAACCCTCCTGCCGCTTTCCCCGAGCCCCAGGCCAGGTCTGTTCACCATGCAGGCCGGATCTGTCACAATCATGGCAGCATCGGGACCAAAGGGATAGTCATGATGGGAGACCGGACAATGCCCGCATGGGCCCTTCCCGGCATGCACGGATCCGTCTTCCCTGGTCATTTTCATGCCGGCCATCCCCATGGCCTCCATGCCCCGGACAGGAGGTGGGCGGCGTGAGGGCGGCCGTGCCCTTTCCCCTGCAGAAGGAGACAGCGATGCACAGGCAAAACCGCTCCTGTCCATGGCCTCGGCAAAGAGTGCGTATGCCCGCTCTTTCTCAGGCTGGACGATCACGTCATACGTCTCGGCCACTGCTATCCTGAATTCGTCCACTGCAACCGGGCGTACGTCCTGTCCATCCGCCTGGACTATGGTCATCTTCAGTCCAGGGATCCTGAAATCGAAGTAGGTGGCGGCAGATGCGTTGATGATCCTGAGTCTCACCCTTTCACCCGGCTTGAAGAGCAGCACGTGGTTTTCCCCCGGTGTCAGACCGTTTACCAGGTAGGTGTAGGTGGCAGCCGTGACATCTGCTATGTCCGTTGGGTTCATGCGCATTCGTGCCCACATGGCTCTGTTCTCGAGGGTTTTCAAAAACCCCTGACTGGCAATGTCCCTGAAGAGATCGGGCATGGTGCGCCGCTGGTAATTGTAATAGCCTTCCCATTTCTTAAGATGCATGAGCACGTCAGCCGGCTCCTCGAATGTCCAGTCGGACAACAGCAGCACGTGCTCCCTGTCACAGGGCTGGGGTTCAGGTTCATCCCCCTGACAGACAAGGGGGCCATAATGGCCCAGTTGTTCCTGGAGGCCGGTGTGAGAGTGATACCAGTAGGTTCCCGTCTGGCGGACCGGAAACCTGTAGGTGAAGCTCTGGCCTGGTTCGATTCCTGGAAAGACAACCCCTGGCACCCCGTCCATCTCGTAAGGCAGTATGATGCCATGCCAGTGGACTGACGTACTTTCAGGAAGTTCATTCCTGACCCGTATCACGGCATCTTTTCCTGTTTTAAGCCTTATCAGGGGGCCAGGAAAGGAGTCGTTGATGGTGATGGCATTGCCAAGCCTGTTGCCCACGAATACGGGCTGGCGCCTGATGACCAGTTCGTAATGGATTGCGTCTTTTGTTTCCTGTCCACGTGCAGGTATGATGCCCTTTCGCACCGAGGCAAGACATGGAAGGGCACTTCCCAGGAGGCAGGCCGCGCATCCTGCAGCAGCGCCTTTTAAAAAGGTCCTTCGGCTGATACCGGGTTTCATGTCCTTGTCCTTTGCCATATAGCCGTATCTGCTCACAGGGCACCGTATCTGCTGCGTTGTCGGGCACTCAAAGTACAGGGAGTACGCCTTCGCGCCCTCCGCCTTACATCTACGGCACCCCGCAAGCAGATACAAATCAAGTGCTTATACAATGTCTGCGTAATTTGCCCCGTGAGGAGTTATATATGGTCATCTCGAATACAAATCACAGTCTCGATCTTTTCTGAAAGGCCCTGTTTCTTGCCCTCACCTTGAAGTATATGAAACTTCCTGAAAGGGCCATGCCAGCCATGCCAAGGCCCAGAAAGATCCTGTACAGGATTCCCGGCGTGCCGCCTCCATGGTGAATCAGGGACAGTATGGCCTGGAAGGCCAATGGCCACGGCTGGCCACTGGATACCACAGCGGCAGTTTCGACCTTTCCAGCATGAGTGTGCGGAACAGTCATCTCCTCAAGAGTGATGAGAAGGCCCGAGCCTGCCTGCAGGATAACAAAAAAAGCGAGGATTATACCGAAATTCCTGTGCCATTTTCTCAAGTCTTTTTCTTTCATGGAACCTTTTCAACAGTTGTCGCAGACGAATTTGAGTGATATCCATGAGTATAGTTCATTTTTGGGACATCTACACGACACTTCAAATAAAACCTTCCTGTGTAAGATCCAGAGCCGCACTTCCTGCAGCAGCGCCTTTCAAAAAGGTCCTTCGGCTGATCCTGGGTCTCATGTCCTTGTCCTTTGGCATATGGTCATCTTTAACGAGATTCATTGATTCGACCCCTACCTGGAGGCTACCCTGAAACGGGCTTGGTGAAAAATAAGTGGAGGGTACTTTTAGAGTATTTTGGCACTCAAACTACCCAATAGCAAAGGAGATCAAATAAAACTTCGAGTACCTCTGACTTCAAATTCCTGAAGATCTCTTCTCAATGTATTTGCACCTTTTAGGTACATAAATCATAGGACGGCTTACATGATAACCATCCAAGGTTTTTAGAAAAAACTTTCTGCAGTGTTTAAAACCCAATGGGGTGAGCGGAGGGATTTGAACCCTCGGCCTCCGGGGCCACAACCCGACGCTCTAACCAACTGAGCTACGCCCACCATTTCTCTTTTTCTAAATGCCACTGCCAGACGAACTCAAATAGTCCAATATAGTAGCGCATACTTAATACAGGCACTAATCCTGCCTGTCAAGTTTTGTGAGGTCATCCCACAGCCTTGCCTGTGAAGGCTTGGATTCATCCCCGCCTGAAATGTTACCATCAGTGTTGGCAGAATGGCCCCCTGAACCGACTCCAACATGTCTTTCCCCTGCCTTTACTTCTTGAGGCCTCAGAAAAAAATAACGTTCGAAAAGCCTCTGAAAATCCGTCCAGCTTGGCTCTCCATCTTCTTTTTTGAGACTGTTCAAAAAATTAAGCTTGGCGTCGAGATCGTCGATCATGTGAAATACCAGGGCCTCTTCAGTCATGGGAAGGACAGGTGAGCCGAACTCCTTCTGGCCATGATGACTCAAGATTACATGTTTTAGAGCCAACAGGTTCCTGGAACCGGGATTAAGCCTGGAGGTGTCGATAGCCTTTTCCAACATCTGTATCCCCATTACAATATGGCCCAGGAGTCTTCCCTGATCAGTGTAGTCGATAGGGGGCCTATGCCAAGAAAATTCTCTTATCTTTCCGATGTCATGACAGATACTCGCAGCGATCATCAAGTCCTTGTCAAGTTGTACATAAAGCCTGCAAATCTGTTCCGAAAGCCTCAAAACATTCAAGCTATGTTCAAGAAGTCCACCTATATAGGCATGATGCATCTTTTTCGCTGCAGGGGCCTGACAAAAGGCCTCCCTGGTCTCGGGTTCTGAAAACAGTTCCTCCAACACTCTTTTGAACTCTGGATTTTCTATTCTGGAAATAGCCTTTTCACACTGTTTCCAAGCCCCATCCAGGTCAATAGGTGCCACGGGCAGAAACATTGCTGGATCAACCCGTTTATCAGCCCCCAAAGCAGACAGGTCATTGACCTTAAACTGACACTGGCCGTTGAACTCCACCACTTCCGCCTGGATATGGATTATATCCCCCTTTTCAAAAAGTCCTTCGAGTTCTCGCACCCTGTCCCACACCCTAGCCTCTATGGAACCAGAATTGTCCATCAAGGTCATGGATATAAAGGCTGCACCAGTCTTTGTCTGCCTCACAGACTTGGAAGCCACGCAAAAAAGACCAGATACGATCTGTCCCGGTCTAACCTGTGCAATATATGTCCCTTTATCCACGGTCACACCGGCCTGAATCCGTGTGCAACAGGATAACGCCTGCCGCAGCAAAATGCCTTTCCCGTGACCTTTGGCCCAAGAGGGGCCTGCACGCGCTTGTATTCATTGGAGTCAACCATACGGACTATCCTTTTCACCATGGCCTCTTCAAAACCCCGGGCAATGATCTCCCTGGGGGTAAACCTCTTTTCTAGATACAACTCGAGTACTGGATCCAGGATGTGGTAGGGCGGCAAATCGTCCTCGTCCTTCTGGCCTGGCCTAAGTTCGGCAGAAGGGGGTTTTTGGAAAACCCTTTCTGGTATGAACTGCTCATGCCTGTTCACATATCTCGCCACCTTGTAAACCAATGTCTTCGGCACGTCGGAAATAAGGGCATAGCCACCACTCATATCGCCATAGAGAGTGCAATAGCCAACAGCCAACTCACTCTTATTCCCTGTAGAAAGTACCATGTACCCAAGCTTGTTGGATAGGGCCATGAGCAGGTTTCCCCTGATCCTGGCCTGGATATTCTCCTCTGTCACATCCATTGGCAGGCCAGAAAATGGCTCTTCAAGGGTCTGTAGATAGGCCTCAAAGATGAGGGAGATGGGCAGATGAACTATCTCAATGCCAAGGTTGGCAGCAAGGAGCCTGGCATCTTCCAAGCTCTCCTTGGAAGTATAGGCTGAAGGCATAATCGCCCCCAGGACATTGGGCCGACCGAGTGCTTCCACTGCGAGGCATGCAGTCAATGATGAATCTATGCCACCGCTAAGGCCCAAGGTCACCTTGGTTATTCCACACCTTCTGGTGTAATCCCTGAGGGCGAGGACCAGGGCCTTGAACACTTGCTCTTCTGGAGACGAGGAGATCTCTTTTACGTCTCCGGACAAGTCACTTGTCTCCACGATCAGGAGATCCTGGCAAAAGTCAGACGCCTGGGCAAATATCTCTCCATCAGGCCTTACGCCAAAACTCCTCCCGTCGAAAACCAGGCAGTCCTGTCCTCCAGCTGCATTACAGTAGAGAAAAGGACTGTGATATTTTTTCGCCAATCCCCTTATTATCCTGGCCCTGATCTCAGGCTTTTCAAGACAGAAAGGCGATGCCGAGATATTTATGAAAAAGGCTGCACCCCTTCTGGCCAGATCCTCCACAGGGTCGATATCATAGGTCTCGCAAGATGGACAGAACTCTGGTTCATTCCAGATGTCTTCACATATGGTGATGCCCAGATGCAGGCCATGGAAGCAAACAGGCTCAGATGCTGGGCCTGGCTTAAAATATCTGGTCTCATCAAAGACATCGTAAGATGGTAAGAGGCGTTTATGGACCATGTGAAGCAATTTCCCTTGCTCAAATAGCACTGCACTGTTGAACAGGGGCTTGCCCACGCCGCTGTCATTCCTGGTAATGGTTCCACAAAGCACGCCGATACCGCGTACCCTTGACATCAGCTCGTCCAGGGCATCAAGAGCACCTGTGACAAAATCCTTCCTCTCCAGCAGATCCCTTGGTGGATATCCCGTGATGGATAACTCGGGAAATACCACGAGATCACAACCTCTGTCTCTGGCCTCATCACAGATGGCAACCATTGCATCGACGTTTTCACCGAAAGCGCCAATGGTGGAATCTATTTGAGCAAGGGCTATCCTCAAGATATTCTTTCTACATGCCTTTTCGGCATTCTTCTACAGCCTTTTGGAGTTCTTCGTCCAGTTCCTTTGGGAGGCCATCTATCTTCACATTCAGGAAACCACGAACAATGGTGCTGGTAGCCTCCTCCTCATCGAGCCCTCTGGCCATGAGGTATTCTATTTCTTCCTTTGCAATACGGCCTACTGCCGCCTCATGGGACATATCTACATCTGCCACATGGGCTTCGAGCTCTGGAATGGCATGTATTATTCCTTCCTCTGTCAACATGAGGCCTTGACACTCAAGATGTGCCTTTATCTGCCTGGCCTTGCCAATGAGATGCCCCCTGGCAATCACCCTGCCACCATAGGATATAGTCCTCGAGATGATCTCTGCCCTCGTCTCAGGGGCATCGAGGATAATCCTCGAACCAGTGTCTATATCTGAACCTTCAGGGGCAACTATAACAGAATTGAAACGTGCAATGGCATTTCTGCCCTTCAGGGTACAGGTTGGAAAGGCCTGGACAGATTTCACTCCCTTTAGGGAGATATAGTTTGACAGGAAGGTCCCACCCTCTTCTACCACAATGGCAGTTCTGGGACGCACATACACGTCTTCTGCCCAGTTATGAACCATTGTAAAGACAAGTTTTGCACCTTTTTTCACGTAAAATTCCGACACACCTATATGAAGCCCAGAGGTGAGATGCGGATGTGTGGTACAGCCGGTAATTATATGAAGCTCTGATCCTTCCTCGGCCACTACTATATTGTGGACCTTTTGGGCCACATTGTCATTCCTGATATAGAGGCATGTCTGGAGGGGATAGACCACCTTTTCACCAGGCTTTGATCTTATGAAATAGCCGTTGTCCAGATGTCTTTGGGTCTCTTTTGTAAAGGCATCCTTGTCAGGATCAAGGATCCTCCACCAATATTCCTTGAGTCCATCGTATTTCTTCAAGGCCTCTGTCACCGGAAGCATTTCCACCCCTTCTATATCGCAGTGGCAAGAGGCTACATTACAATTGGTCTGGATAAAAGTACCCAGCCGGTTGGCCGCGTCCAGATCGACGCCTGTCTGCTTCAATCTCTGTATCTCTTCTTCTTCAAGCGCACCAATGTCCTGAGAGGCCTCAATATCCGAGCCGGCCTTGAACCTCTTAATGAGCTCTTCATCCAAATCTTTTCCTGGCCTGTTTTCTAAAACTGGCATTTTGCACACTCCTCATAGCCGTGTTTCTGGATTCCTTCGAATATGTCAATGGGATTTCCTTCACAGCGTAGCCTTCCATCGAGCATTACATGCCCTTTGTCTGCTGTGACATAATTTAGGATAAAGCCTGTATGGGTGATAATCAGGCCCGACTTAGTCCGATTCCTGTGTCTGTCCTTTTCGAGAAGCGTTCTGATCATGTCCCCTATCACGTTTAGATTCTCTATATCAACCCCTGATTCAGGCTCATCGAGCAAAGTAAGATCTGGGTTCTGGGCCATTAACTGAAGGAGTTCGGATTTCTTGATCTCGCCACCTGAGAAACCAAGATTCACTTCTCTGTCCAGAAACTTCTCGAATCCATACTGGATGGCAAGCTCTATACCTGCTCCAGGTGAAGAACTACACAGATTCAACATATCTCTCAACTTTACACCTCTAAGCGTGGGTGGACGCTGGAAAGAGAGCCCAAGCCCCATCTTGGCCCTCTCGTTCAATGGCATATATGTAATATCTTCGCCCTTGAACATGATCTTACCATGTTTGACCTTATAGCCTTCAAAGCCCATTATGGTCATGAGTAGGGTGGTCTTACCAGAACCGTTCTTACCGAAAAGGCAATGGGTCTCACCCTTTCCAATATCTATGTTTATGCCCTTGAGCACTTCCTTGCCATGGACATCTACCCACAAATCTTCTATGTGGAGCATTTAATCCTCCTTGTAGTTTAGAATGAAAAGGTATCGTTTGAGCCAAGACGATACGTTTTGGCTCTGTTGAATCGTCTTTTTTGGTATACCTATGCTACAGGTAATCTCATTAACATCACAGCCCCCGGACCCCGAGGGGAAACATCAAGCTCAGCTGAAACCAGAAGACCCACCACAGCCCCCTGAGCCAATGGGTCCAGGCATACCGCCTCCTAAGCCCCCGACGGAATTGGAACTCCTGCAAGAAAACATGGAAAACTGCTTTTCGACATCATCGGAGCCACAGGATGGACACCTTACGTCTTTGACCTTGCTGGAAGACATTACAAAATCTTCAAAATTGCAGTTGCATTTGTTGCATACAAATTCATATATAGGCATAATCTGTTACCTCGTTTTTATCGCTTACTTTTAGCATCTCGCAGAGTAGAAGAATAAACGGATTTAAAAAAAATGCAAAAGAGATATTAAACTATTAGCATAAAAATAATCTTTTATATTTGACTGTCAAGCACAGTGAAAGGAGAAATAACATTGAAGACCGTGGATGAACTCTCCCCAGTCATTACAGAGGAAAATATCAACAGGCGGGTTGCAGAAATTGGCTCAGCCATTACACGGGAATACCAAGACAAGGATCTTGTGATCATTGGTATACTAAAAGGTGCCTTTATCTTCATGGCAGATCTCGTAAGAAAAATAGATCTGCCCATTGAAGTGGATTTCGTTAGGCTGCAAAGTTATGGCTCTGGCATGGAATCCTCTGGTCAGGTGACAATTACCAAGGACGTAGAGCTGTCCTTGAAAGACAAACATGTGCTGATAGTAGAAGATATCGTGGATACGGGCTACACACTCAAGTACCTGAAAGAGGTACTCAGCCTCCATGAGACCGCCTCCGTAAAGATATGTTGCCTCATAGACAAAAAGGAGAGGAGAAAGGTTGACATAGAGGTAGAATATGTAGGTTTTGAGATCGAAAAAGGCTTTCTGGTGGGATATGGCCTGGATTACGATGAGCAGTACAGGCAGCTTCCAGGCATCTTTCACCTGACCCCAAGATACGAGGCAAAGGGCTTTGTGCCTTCTGAAAGATAAATCATTACTGGGCCCCCTTATAAGAATGGGAATTTCTTTCGAGGATGGCATGGTGCAGAAAAGGACCGATAGCACTGAGGTGAAGTGAAGTGAAAACATGGCTTCAACGATCTTTTCTTGTTGAATAAAAGTGAAAAAATCTTCTTGCCCTGGAGACCTCTGTAGGGCAAAATATAGGCTCCATGCATGCGAGACATGCAAGGAAAATTCTATGTAAATCAAGTGGGGATTCCTTTTGATATGCTCAAAAAAGGACTTGTTATTATCGTGCTTATGGGCTTTATACTGTCGCTTTCTGCATGCAATACCATAAGAGGGGTGGGCAAAGATATACAAAAAGGCGGAGAGGTAATTGAGAAGATAGCCCAGTAATATTCAATTGTTCGGTCTTTATATCACTACCTTTTGTCTCCCGCAGGTATGAACGCAGTTCCACCATTATCACTTCCAACACGAGCTTTGGGGACTGGTAGGAGCTATTCGGCACCCCCTCATTGTCCCTGTAATCCTGGATAGATTTTTAAATAACAGACAAGACTTGAATCAGGATCTGTCACAGACAGAATATATGTACAAAATGATAACCTTGCAGTTGCCAGAATTGGTACTCTTTTAGAGTGCCACTAACATTTTGGGCGGGCCAACTTCGATTTCTCTTACGCATATAGAAAAGTGAGACGCCTTTTTCTTTGGTTTGTTTCTTTTGGATGAGCAAAAGAAATAAACGATCAGGAAGGCAGAAGATATAAGCAATAATTACTGAAAGAAAGCTATATTTATTAAGTAAGAATATGAATGTATAAATTTACATATGACTATCCATCTCTCTCTGCATGATTTCTGATAGGTATTGGGGGATAAGATATTGAAAAAATGGCGGTCCCAAGGGGAATCGAACCCCTGTTTTCGGCGTGAGAGGCCGACGTCCTAGGCCGCTAGACGATGGGACCGCTTATAGAGAACTGGTTTCAGGAAAATAAAGAAATCGGCCTAAACTGTCAAGACAATAATCTTGGATTATGTACCTCAAATACCTGAGAGAAGTATTTTCTATTGATTATTAGATAGTTAGAACAGATTGTTTACTGCCAGGCTATACTCTGTCTACACATAGAGGACCATATTCTATCCATATCAACTCCCAGAGACTTACACCAACAAGGTGCCCGTGAGCTTCCAGAATCTGTATTGTCTTGACACGGACTCGAAGTAGCAGGGCAAGAAGTCTGCTTGACCCCAGCCTAGTATATTTACACTCTAATTATTTGATCTCTCAAAAACTATTTTCTCTGAAAAAAGTTTGCCCCCTCTTTGCTTATGTAGTCTTTTTCATCAGTAGTTGTATCTTTTTTGTCACAGGCTGACAACCAATTGTTTTCATGAATTTTTTGAATTAAGACTATATCCATGACCTCTATTA
>JALSNW010000005.1 GCA_026986785.1 Deltaproteobacteria bacterium
ATTGGGTACCACTTCACCAATCCGTGATGAATCCCAGATAGTTGAAGCCAAAAGGATTCACAACCTTGCTTAACCAGCATTGTTGGCTGGCAGTTGAAGTACCAAAGTGCCTTTAACATGCCCTCTGACCCATGTCTTCGGTAAAATTGCGAGCTGCATAATTTCGAGTTCAAAGAATCAAAATTTTGGGAGAAAAACCCATGGATGTGATCTTAGATCTAATAATTTACTTCATAATCTCCCTTTTTACCCGTAATTATAAAGAAACTCCAAATGATGATAGGGAGACTCTGTCTTTTATGATATTTGACGATACGGACAAAGATTGGTTTGACTCAAAAGATGATTAGTTTGGATCGGTCGTCCCTGGTTTCCATGCCAAATCTCTGAAATTTTTTCATCTGGCTTAGTACCTTCTTCCCCATATTCCTCCATCTGTTTTAACTGGTGTATTTCAGGTCTTTCTATAATTGACATGTCCATATCCCATAAGTAGGTTTCTATTTTTCCATCAAAAATTTTTTAAGATCAATTAATTATGTGGATATTGTCACAACTTGGCATTGTCAGGTCTCAAAAGAGCACTCATGGATACAGAGTACTCCAACATTAGTGCTCGGCTCTTTGTATGGGTGAGAGATCCGAGTGATTGGCTTATCTTGATGAGGTAAGTGTTTCAAACATGGCCTTGAGTCCTATGAGAGCCGTCTATGCCTATTTTCTCCAATAAAAAAAGACAAGCCAGAGATTTGTCAAAACTCATGCTTCTGGCCTTGGGTGTAGTCTTTGGCGACATTGGCACCAGCCCCCTTTATGCCATAAGGGAATGTTTCCACGGTGATTATTCTGTTTCTGTGACCCATGCCAACGTACTGGGTGTCCTCTCCTTGATGTTTTGGACCCTTCTTCTGGTTGTCATGATAAAGTACCTGTCGTTTATCATGAGGGCGGACAACGATGGTGAAGGGGGTGTTCTGGCACTTGCTGCTCTTCTGAAGACCAGAGATATGAGTACACGAAATCTGCATTGGTTCTTGATGGGAATTGGGCTTTTTGCAGCCTGTTTGTTGTACGGTGATGGCATGATCACGCCGGCAATATCCGTTTTGAGTGCAGTTGAGGGGCTCCACGTCATCACTCCTTTCTTCGATCCCTATATCGTACCTATGACCATATTGATACTCTCTGGTCTGTTTGTGTTACAAAAACATGGTACAGCAAGGGTGGGTAGGCTCTTCGGGCCTATAATCCTACTTTGGTTCTTGGTGCTTGGTCTGCTTGGCACCTTTCAGATCTTACGGCATCCACAGGTTCTCGTTGCCCTGTTTCCCTGGTATGGGATAGAGTTCTTGCTACACAACCATCTGCCCGGTTTTTTCGTATTGGGAGCTGTCTTTCTAGTGGCTACAGGTGCCGAAGCGCTTTATGCAGATATGGGGCATTTCGGCAAGCGGCCTATTCGTGCCATATGGGTTATCTTGGTGTTTCCAATGCTGGTACTGAACTACTTTGGTCAGGGGGCTTTACTGCTCAAATATCCCGAGCTTTCTTATCATCCCTTCTATGGTCTTGTTCCCCATTGGGCTGTCATTCCTGTTTTGATACTGGCTACTTTGGCTACCATCATTGCCTCTCAGGCAGTTATCACTGGTGCCTTTTCCCTTACGAGCCAGGCGATCCAATTGGGTTACTTGCCCCGGCTCAGGATAGTGCACACTTCTTCTTCTCAGATGGGTCAGATCTATGTGGCTCCAGTCAATTGGTTGCTGATGTTATGTACCATAGGTCTGGTGCTTGGTTTCAAGTCATCCAGTAAGCTGGCTGCGGCCTATGGCGTAGCTGTTACCTCCACGATGCTTATCACCACGACCTTGTTCTACTTCGTAGCACGTCAAAGGTGGGGGTGGAGTCGTCTGAGCAGTGGACTTGTCTCGATCATTTTCTATATGGTGGACCTGCCTTTTTTCTTTGCAAATATCATAAAGATAATGCATGGGGCCTGGTTTCCCTTGGCAATTGCAGGGATCTTCTTTTTTGTGATGTTGACCTGGAAGCAGGGGCGTGAACAGCTTGCAGGACAGCTGAAAAGTATTACGCCGAAACTGGAAGAATTCATGGCCATGTTGCGCAAGGATCCACCAACAAGGGTGAATGGCCAGGCCATCTTCCTCACAGGTAGTCACAGGAGCATCCCTGCGATTCTTCTGCACAATATGAGGCACAACAAGATCATTCATTCCCAGGTGGCCTTGCTTCATTTTAGGACAGAAGAGATCCCACGAGTGCCCAATTTTGAAAAAGTCGAAATTGAAAACCTGGGAAGTGGTTTACGGCTTGTGATAGTCCATATTGGATTCATGGAAGAGCCCAGGATTGCCAGTATTTTTTCATTATTGCGTGACAAGGGATTGGATTTTCGGCTTGAACAGACAAGTTTTTTCCTTGGGCGAGAGAGACTTACTGTTGGGCCAGAGCCACGGATGGGGCATTTTCGTGCAAATCTTTTTCTTTTCTTGGCGCGTAATGCAGCGGATGCAGCAACCTTTTTTGATGTGCCTCAAGGGCAGAGCATAGAAATTGGTGTGCCACTGCAACTCGGTGGTAGGAAGGCGAGTGATAAGAAATTGTGTTGGTGAATGTGAGATAGATCCCTTTTTTTCGAAACATGTAACATGTGTTGGGCGCTGTCTTTAAAATATAGTCAATTCAGCTAAGAAGTTGGGTAAACGCCAAAAGTTATCCATGGTGCCCCTGAAATATTAGATCCGACAAATCAGCCCTGCCACATTATCATCCGTGGATTTTCTGCCCCATTTAAGGCCCATGATATCCCTACATTATAACCATGCATACAGGCCCCCTACCAAAATGTAATCGGTTCTTCATTTTTGTAGGACATCCAACAAACCGGTTAGCCTCTACAGAAAGACTCTCTCCATTTTTTAATCTTCCTCGTTAACCTTCTGATATAACAGAATAAAAAATATCATCCTTCGTGGCATGCCCCTTGCGCATATAACTAGAAAATCAACAGCTTATGGAGGCGGAGATGAAGACAGCAGCTCTTGAAGGGCGACTGAAACAGATACATGTCAAGGGGGAAAGGCCTCTTGATATCGAGTGTAACAGGGATAGCCTTGCCGGTGCAGTGAGCCAACGGGCATGTACCTTCTGTGGTTCCAGGGTGGTCCTTTATCCCATTGCGGATGCCCTGCATCTCGTGCATGGCCCAATTGGCTGTGCGGTCTATACATGGGACATCCGGGGTGCACTTTCCTCAGGGCCTGAGCTGCACAGGCTCTCTTTCTCAACAGATCTCCAGGAACGTGATGTGATTTTTGGCGGAGAGGAGAAGCTCTACCGTGCCTTGTCTGAACTCATAGATCGTCATGCCCCCAGGGCTGCCTTCGTATATTCGACCTGTATCGTGGGCATAATTGGAGATGATATTGATGCCGTGTGCAAAAAGGTAGAGGCAGAGAAGGCTATTCCTGTGATTCCCGTCAAGTCGGAAGGCTTCAAAGGGAATAAGAGGGCAGGCTACAGGGCGGCATGCAATGCCATGTCCCGTCTCATCGGCACGGGAGATGTTACTGGATTCTCTCCGTTTTCAGTGAACATCATGGGTGATTTCAATATTGCAGGGGAGATTTGGCTCATAAGAGACTATTACCAGCGTATGGGAATAGAGGTGGTTGCAAACATCACTGGAGATGGCAGGGTGGACAACATCAGGAAGGCACATGGCGCAGCCCTCAATGTAGTTCAATGCTCAGGCTCCACCATGCAACTCGCCCAAATGATGGAAGAAGAATACGGTATTCCCTGGATAAGGGTGTCGTATTTTGGGATCGAGGACATGTCTGAGGCCCTGTACGACATAGCACGCTTCTTTGGGGAGAAAAAGCTCATGGAGAAGACCCAGAGGGTGGTCCGGGAAGAGGTTTCATGGCTTATGCCCAGGCTCGAAGAATACAGAAAGGCACTTTCCGGGAGAAGGGCAGCCATTTACGTAGGGGGATCCTTCAAGGCATTTTCCCTGGTGAAGGCATTCAGGCTCATTGATATGAAGGTGGTTCTTGTAGGTTCCCAGACCGGCACCAGGGAAGACTATCAGGAACTCGAGGCAATTACAGATCCAGGTACCATCATAGTGGACGACTCCAACCCGCTCGAGCTCACTGCGTTTCTCAAGGAAAAGGGCGTGGATGTTTTTGTTGGTGGGGTAAAGGAACGGCCAATCGCCTACAAGCTCGGCATAGGTTTCTGTGACCACAATCATGAACGAAAGAAGCCCCTGGCAGGCTTTGAGGGCATGCTCAACTTTGCCAGGGAGATCTATTCAACGGTTATGAGCCCTGTGTGGCGATTCGTGCCGGAAAAGCCATGTTGTCCTGAAAGGTTACACGATGATGATATTGCCTCAGGTATGGCAGCCAGGCGTAATGCCGTTTGAACATGGAGGAATAATATGAATTCTAAAGGACCTGATTACATTTCGACTACCAACGCATGCAAGCTGTGTAGGCCCCTTGGGGCATGTCTGGCATTCAGGGGCATGGAGGGAACCGTAGCGTTTCTTCACGGCTCCCAGGGCTGCGCTACATATATGAGACGTTACATAATCAGCCATTACAACGAGCCCATGGATATAGCATCTTCGTCCCTTTCGGAAAAGCACGCTGTTTACGGCGGTGGGCCGAATCTGAAGCTGGGGCTTTCAAACGTGCAAAAAAAATATGCCCCTAAAATGATAGGTATAGCTACTACCTGCCTTACGGAAACCATTGGAGATGACGTCAACATGTATCTTCGAGAGTATGAGAGAGAATATGATGGCAAGGATGATCTTCCCTGTTTTGTAAACGTCTCGTCTCCAAGTTATTCAGGTACGCACATGCAAGGATTTCACGGGGCAGTCAGGGCTGTTGTCGAGCAGATGACAGAGGGAGGGCCTGTAACCGGCTGCGTGAATCTGCTGCCCGGTTTCGTATCCTGTGCAGACTATCGCTATCTTTCTGAGGTGATGGCGGATTTCGGGCTGGACCATACAACGCTTCCCGATCTTTCTCTCACAATGGATAGGCCTGCACTCCTTGAATATGAGAAGGTGCCAGGCGGAGGAACCCCGCTTCATCGAATAAGGGCAATGGGGCGAAGCTGCGCCACCATTGAATTTGGAAGGACGCTTGGTGAAGACGAGAGTGCAGGCCGCCTTCTTCTTTCCCGTTTCGGGGTCAAGCGATTTCGGACAGGTATGCCTTTGGGGATAAGAGAGAGTGATGATTTTTTCAATATCCTCTCAGAGATTTCAGGACGTGAGATGCCTGAAAAGCATAGGCTCGAGCGGGGAAGGTTGGTGGATGCCTATGTGGATGGCCACAAGTATCTGTTCGGCAAACGTGCCGTGGTGTATGGGGAAGAGGATCTCGTTACGGGAATGGTTTCGTTCCTTTCAGAAATAGGGATACAGACTGTCCTTTGTGCATCTGGAGAGACCTCTGGAAGACTTGTCCAGGCAATAAGAGCTGTTACGGATGGTATCCTGGCTGACCAACCTGAAGTTCATGAAGGCATGGACTTTCATGAGATATCAAACAGGGCAGAGGCGCTTGCTCCTGACATAATTGTTGGGCATTCCAAAGGATATCCTCTTGCGCGCAAACTCGGCGTTCCACTTATCCGTGTGGGATTCCCTATTCATGACAGAATAGGTGGCCAGCGCATCCTGCATCTCGGCTACCGGGGGGCACAGATGCTTTTTGACACCATTGTAAACACAGTGATAGCGCATACTCAGGAGCTTTCAGATATTGGATATTCATACATGTAGGGTCTTGTACAGGCAGACTGGATCAGGGGGCAGAATTATGACAACGGATACGTACAGGGATATAACGAGGCATCCATGTTTCAATGCAGAGGTCAAGGGCAGGTTCGGGAGGGTCCACCTTCCTGTGGCGCCAAGGTGCAACATACAATGCAATTACTGTAATAGGAGATATGACTGCGTGAACGAATCCAGGCCAGGGGTGACGAGTAGTATAATAACCCCCAAGCAGGCCCTGACATATCTGGACCGGGTGCTTGAAAAGGAGCCGAGGATCACGGTGGCAGGAATAGCAGGTCCTGGGGACCCTTTTGCCAATTCGGTTGCTACTCTTGAGACCATGCGTCTTATCAGGAGGAAATATCCGGATATGATCCTATGTCTGGCATCAAACGGTATGAACCTTGCCCGTCATGTGCCCGAACTTGCAGAGATAGGACTCTCGCATGTAACGGTAACAATAAATGCTGTTGATCCTGAGATCGGCGCCAGAATCTATGCCTATGTAATAGATAACAAAGTGATTTATAGAGGGATCCTGGGTGCTGAACTCCTGCTTGCCCGGCAGATCAAGGCAGTCGAACTCCTCAAGGCGCACGGTATTACAGTGAAGATCAACACTATAGTTATCCCAGGGATCAACAGGAATCATGTTGTTGATATAGCCGTCAGGATGAACGAACTCGGGGCAGATCTGATGAACTGTATGGCCCTGTATCCAAATGCAGGTACACCTTTCGGGGATATAGAAGAGCCTTGTGCCTCAGAAATGGAGGAGATAAGGGCAGAAGTTGAACAATACATTCCCCAGATGAGGCACTGTACAAGATGCAGGGCAGATGCCGTGGGCCTTCTTGATGATGATCTTACAGGAGAGATGAGGGGATGTCTTTCAGTATGTGCCTCACTGACACCTTCATGCCCAAGCTCTCAACTGGATCGTCCCTATGTGGCAGTGGCTACACTGGAAGGTGTGCTGGTAAA
Organism: Deltaproteobacteria bacterium; assembly: GCA_026986785.1. Taxonomy (GTDB): domain Bacteria; phylum Desulfobacterota; class Dissulfuribacteria; order Dissulfuribacterales; family QOAL01; genus QOAL01. The sequence continues at coordinate 6,815 of JALSNW010000005.1, forward strand.
CCAGCACCTTGGTGAGGCTGAACGGTTTCAGGTATGGAAGCGGGATGATGATGGAAGTTTCAGCCTGGTAGAAGAGAGACCCGCTCCTCCTCCTGGTGGTGGAGAACTACGATGGAGAAACATAACGAGGATCCTATCTGACTGTAGAGCCATACTGGTGAATGACCTTGGCTCAACTCCGCATAAGATCCTGACTGAAAATGGTGTAAAGCCCGTACTCATGGCAGGATTCATAGAACATGGACTTGAAGCGGTATACAGTGGCAAGGGATCCAGGGGGCTTCAGGCACGGATACGGAAGTGTTCCTCAAAGGGCTCCTGTGCTGGTGGTGGCGCAGGCTGTGGCTGAATCTTGTCTGATATCATTCAGAAACGGCGGCTCTATGCCGCCATTTTTGTGGTATGATCTTTTTTACCTCTTTAGGCCTTGGGCGCTTTTCGGTAATTTTTTAGCTTTATTGTCTATTTTATTTTGTGGTGTGTTTGTGTTGAGTGTGGGGGGGGAGCATCAGCAATACTCCTTAGGCTTTACAATACCGTATTTCTTTATCCTATAGCCTATTTGACGTTGGGTCAGTCCCAGTTCTCTTGCTGCCCTTATCTGCACCCATCCATGACGTATCAAGGCAGCCTCTATCTCTTTTTTTTCGATTTCCTCGAGTGACTTGTAGCCTGTCACTGCCGGTGACTCGCCATAGCAGACCATGTTCCCTGCCTCTACAGGTTTCTTTTCTCCTCTTTGCTCACTGGCTGATGAATCTTCAACCGTGTCAGGAACTGTTCGGAGATTTCCTTTCAGGTCCTTCAGTGTAAGGACATCAGAAGTGGCCAGTATGACCAGGCGCTCAATTAGGTTCTGTAGTTCCCTTACATTGCCTGGCCAGTCATACTCCATGAGCCTTTCCAGGAATTCCCTGCTCATACGGATATCCCTGCCGTTTCTCTCATTGCTGAGTTTCAGGAAGTGATGAAGCAGCAGAGGGATGTCATCCCGGCGGTTTCGAAGTGGAGGCAGGTGCAGGGGGACAACATTCAGCCTATAGTAGAGGTCGGCCCTGAAGTTACCTGCACCGACAGCCCTTTCCAGGTCCACGTTTGTGGCAGCAATGATCCTCACGTCCACCTTTCTTGTTCGTGTTGAACCTATTCTTTCAAACTGCTGCTCTTGAAGTACCCTCAGCATCTTTGCCTGGAGCTCTATGGGAATTTCTCCTATTTCATCAAGAAATAGCGTGCCTCCGTCCGCAAGCTCGAATCTACCAGCCCTGGCAGTAACAGCACCTGTGAATGCCCCTTTCTCATGGCCGAACAGTTCACTTTCAAGAAGCGCTGCAGGAAGTGCTGCGCAGTTCACCCTGAGAAACGGCATGTTGTGACGCGGGCTTGCCTCATGTATTGCCCTTGCCACCAGCTCTTTGCCAGTGCCGGATTCCCCGAGTAGCAGAACAGTTGCCCTGCTTGGCGCCACTCTCTCTATATTCCAGAATACCTCCTGCATTTCCTTGGAACTGCCAACAATGAAGTGGCGCTTGAATCTGGCATGAAGTAGTGCCTTGAGTTTCTTGTTCTCGGCCCTGAGCTGTTTTTTTTCAGATACGATGGTGCGGTTGAGTATGAGGAACTGGGACAGGAGGGTGGAAAGGATCATGAGGAATCTCATATCAGCCTCGAGTCTTACCTCTGGTCCGAAGAGGCGATCAACACTCAGCACTCCTTCTGGAGATTCATTGAGCATGATAGGGACCCCAATGAAGGAGACAGCACTCTTGCTTATTGTCTTTCTCGACCCTGTACGGTTGAGAAAGAGCGGTTCCTTTGCGATATCAGGTACAATGAAAGGCTGTCGGCTGCGGAATATCCTGCCGGTTATTCCTTCATCAATGTGATAGACGCCCTTTTGCATCTCCTCGTGAGAGAGCCCGTATGATGCCCTTATACGAAGCTGCTCCCTCTTTCTGTCGAAAAGGACGATGCTGGCCCGTTCCATTTGCAATATGTCATGAAGTATCTTCAGGATCGATGCAAATACAGTGTCAATGTCATTGACTGCAGAGCTGATGAGCCTGGAGATGCTGTAAAGCGCCTGGACCTCCAGTGCCTCGGTTGTCGTCTCTCCCGGCCTTGCCATGGTCATATCTGATTTCTCCGTCCCTTTTTCTGAATGCCGTAAGACTTTCATGGCCAGTGCCTTTGTGCAGAACATGAATGTTCATCCTGGATTATGTACTTCAATTGCATGAAGAAATGTCCACGTTCGTTTTCGGGCATGGAAGTATATCCAAAGTACGTCTGCGTATCCTTTGCCTTGCATCTTTGTCCAGATTGTGGGCTGCATAATCCTGGTTCATTGAAGCAAAAGACGTCCCCAGTACGTAAGTAAAAGCAATAACCATACCTGTGATCGTTTTGCTCCCGAAGCTGTAGGGATGATTGAGTGATAGCACGATGCAGGAGCACCTTGTTGGTGGGTTTTTATATAGAAAAGACAAGATGAGACAATAATGGCCCAGGAGGCCGTTGCCGTTGATGTTCCTATATTGAAGACAAAAGATAGCCTCATTTTTACAATTTTGAAAAGAATAACTTCACAAATGAATGCTTGATTCACAAAATTGAAATATTATTTTTTTCTCTATCACTGTGGCCACTGTCCTGGGCAGGGTACTGAAATATTGTCCTCATCTCTGTACATTTTTTATGCCATGTGTATTGTTACCTACGTAATTGTAGCTTTGCCTTCAAAATCGAACCTCGCGCTACACTCTTCCAATAGACATCCTTTGTTGGAATCATTCTCTCTATATATATCTGCTTGTTATTTTTGATAAATATAAGCTGGCACAGCTCTTGTACTTATCCTTTCCAAACTAGAGAGCAATAAGACTGGGCTCTTTTATTCAAGTGAGATTACGGAGGTATGTAATGAGAAAAGTAGCAATCTACGGCAAAGGCGGCATAGGCAAGTCAACCACAACCCAGAATACTGTTGCGGGCCTGGTAGAACTTGGCAGACAGGTGATGGTTGTGGGATGTGATCCCAAGGCAGACTCCACAAGGCTCCTCCTTGGTGGGTTGGCTCAGAAATCTGTGCTCGATACGCTGAGAGAAGAGGGTGAAGATGTGGAGCTTGAGGATATCAGGAAGAAGGGTTACGGCGGCACCTGGTGTGTTGAATCAGGTGGCCCTGAGCCAGGCGTCGGATGTGCGGGAAGGGGGATAATTACATCTATAAACATGCTGGAATCCCTTGGAGCCTACGATGAATCCGAAGGATTGGACTATGCTTTCTACGATGTCCTTGGAGACGTGGTCTGTGGTGGTTTTGCCATGCCCATCAGGGATGGAAAGGCAGAAGAGATCTACATCGTATGTTCTGGTGAGATGATGGCGATGTATGCTGCCAACAACATCAGCAAGGGAATAACCAAGTTTGCCCAGTCGGGCAATGTGCGGCTCGGCGGGCTCATATGCAACTCCAGAAAAGTGGACAATGAAAAGGAGATGATTGAGAAGTTTGCCGAAAGGCTCGGTACTCAAATGATCTACTTCATACCCCGTGACAACGATGTCCAGAGGGCCGAGATAAATCGGAAGACGGTAATCGAGTGGAATCCCGAGGCGAAGCAGGCAGATGAGTATCGTGGTCTGGCCAGGGCAATTGACGAAAACGACATGTTCGTCATTCCAACACCCCTGGAGATCGAGGATCTCGAAGAACTGTTAATGGATTTTGGTCTTATGAATTAAAAAAGTCGTTGAGATGTGATTTTAACCTTGAACGAACTGGAGAGACAAGATGCTGATGATAAGAGCGATAGTAAGGCCTGAAAAGAGTGATGCCATAATGGCCGCCCTGATGGATGCTGGTTTCCCGGCAGTAACCAAGTACTCGGTGGCTGGAAGGGGAAAGCAGCGGGGTATCAGGATAGGCGACATAACCTATGACGAGATACCAAAGACCATGCTCATGTCTGTCGTGAACGAAGAGGACAAGGAGTTTGTGGTACAGACCATCATGGATGCCGCTCGTTCCGGGGAGAAGGGTGCCTTTGGAGATGGCAAGATATTCATAAGCGACGTTGACGAGGTGTATACCATAAGTTCCGGGAAAAAGGAGGTTGCAAGACCTGTTGAGGAGGAGCTGTGATGAGGGAAGTGGTGGCCATAGTAAGGATCAATAGGATGAATCAGACAAAACAAGCCCTTTCCGATGTAGGTATAGATTCCTTTTTTGCAAGGGAGGCACAGGGAAGAGGAAAGGGTTTTGTAAACCCAATAGTGCTCAAGGGAGCTGAGCAGGGCTATGAAGAGGCTGCCGAGGTACTAGGTGAAAAGGGCAAGCTCTATCCGAAACGTATGATTACAGTAGTGGTGGAGGAGGCTGATGTGGAAAAGGTGGTGAATGCCCTCATGGCCGCAAACCAGACAGGTATGCCGGGTGATGGCAAGATATTTGTTATGCCTGTAAGGGATGCCATAAGGGTGCGGACTGCTGAAACCGGAGTGGCTGCCATCTCGTGAGCAGAGCGGATGGCATTGATACAGAATTTGGAGAAAGACATGGCAATAGTAACAGCAGATGAGAAACTGAGGCAATGGGACCCGGAAGAGATAAAGGCAAAGCTCATAAGTATCTATCCGCCAAAGGTGGCAAGGAAACGTGCCAGGCAGATCATGATAAATGAGGCCCTTGAAGAGGGCTCGCCGGAGATCATGGCGAATGTCAGGACGATCCCGGGGATCATTACCATGAGGGGTTGTACCTATGCAGGGTGTAAGGGTGTGATCATGGGACCTACACGTGACATAGTGCATCTTGTCCACGGCCCCATAGGATGTTCGTTCTATGCATGGCTTACCCGCAGGAATCAGACAAATGCCGGCCCTGACGGTGAGAATTATATGACCTACTGCTTCTCCACTGACATGCAGGAGTCGGATATCATCTTTGGCGGCGAGAAGAAACTTGCCCAGGCCATACAGGAGATCTACGACCTCATGCATCCAAAGGCAATAGCAGTCTTTGCCACCTGTCCCGTGGGGCTAATTGGAGACGATATCCATACGGTTGCAAGGAATATGAAGGAGAGGCTCGGGGACTGCAATGTGTTTGCCTTCAGTTGTGAGGGTTACAAGGGTGTAAGCCAGTCTGCTGGCCACCATATTGCCAATAATCAGATATTCAGACATGTGATCGGCGAAAATGATGAGCCAAAGGAGGGAAAGTACAGAATAAATCTACTTGGAGAATACAATATTGGCGGTGACGGTTTTGAGATAGATAGGATATTCAAAAGGTGTGGCATAACCAATATCGCCACTTTTTCAGGCAATTCCACCTATGATCAGTTCGCCTCAGCTCATCAAGCAGATCTGAACTGTGTGATGTGTCACCGCTCCATCAACTATGTTGCAGACATGCTTGAGATCAGATTCGGTATTCCCTGGGTCAAGGTGAATTTTATTGGCGCAAACGCCACGGCAAAGTCTCTTCGCAAGATAGCAGCGTACTTCAATGACAGAGAGCTTGAACAAAGGATCGAAGCGGTGATTGCAAACGAGCTGCCCGAAGTGGAAAAGGTCCTTGAAGAGGTGCGGCCCCGCACTGAGGGAAAGACTGTAATGCTCTTTGTGGGAGGTTCAAGGGCTCACCACTACCAGGAACTTTTCCGTGAACTTGGCATGAAAGTCCTCTCGGCAGGTTATGAATTTGCACACCGCGATGACTACGAAGGACGCAGGGTGCTTCCGTTTATCAAGGTGGATGCAGACAGCAGGAATATAGAAGAGATAGAGGTCGAGCCAGACGAGAGGCGTTACAGACCGAGAAAGAGCCCCGAAGAGATGGAGGTACTGGAAAAGGCTGGGATAAAATTCAAGCATTATGAGGGGCTTGCTCCTGACATGCCGCCAGGGACCCTGGTGATAGATGACCTGAATCAGCATGAAGCTGAAAAACTGGTCGAGCTCCTAGAACCCGATCTCTTCTGTGCGGGTATAAAGGAGAAGTATTCCATTCAAAAGCTCGGTGTACCCATGAAACAGCTCCACAGCTATGACTCTGGCGGTCCTTATGCAGGTTTCAGAGGGGCGATCAATTTCTATAGAGAGATAGACAGACTGGTGAATAGCAGGGTGTGGAGCTATATGAAGGCACCCTGGCAAGAAGAGCCGCAGCTTTCAGCCGCCTATGTCAACGGATAGACAAGGGTTTGAAGTTCAGGCATGAAAAATAGGAGAGAGATGTGAATACGGAGGTGAGATCATGTTGCTCAGACACACACCGTCAAGGATAATCGAGCGTAAGGCGGTCACAATCAACCCGGCAAAGACTTGCCAGCCCATAGGTGCCATGTATGCTGCCCTCGGGGTACACGGTTGTCTTCCGCACAGCCATGGCTCCCAGGGCTGCTGTGCATATCACAGGTCAACACTTACCAGGCATTACAAGGAGCCTATTCTTGCAGCCACGAGTTCTTTTACAGAAGGGGCATCGGTCTTCGGTGGGCAGGCGAATCTACTGCAGGCATTCAACAATATCTTCACGGTCTATGACCCGGATGTCATAGCTGTTCATACCACCTGCCTGTCAGAGACCATAGGTGATGATCTGCCCCAGATCAGAAAGAAGGCATTGAAGGAGGGAAAGATTCCCGAGGGCAAGTATGTAATGTGTGCCTCCACACCAAGCTATGTAGGTTCTCATGTCACTGGTTTCTCTGCCATGGTAAAGGCAATGACCGAGTTTTCCCAGTCCACCGGAAAGAGAAACGGCAAGGTGAATATCTTGCCTGGATGGGTGGAGCCTGCCGATATGGAGGAGATAAAACGTATCCTATCTCTTATGGGTATCGATGCCATCGTCATGCCTGACACTTCAGGGGTGCTGAACACACCGCTTACAGGCAGGTTCAGCATGTTCCCAAGGGGTGGAACCACCATGGAGGAGATAAAGGCAACCGGAGACGCCATTGCAACTGTTGCACTTGGTAGATGGTGCTCAGAAGAGGCTGCGCTCGCCCTGGACAAGATGCATCAGGTCCCCTGCAATGTGATAGATATGCCTTTTGGACTCAAGGCAACAGACCGGTTCATAGATACGCTCAGAAGTGTGGCCGGTGTATCGGTGCCTGAGGCAATTGACGTGGAGCGCGGGCAGCTCGTTGACATGATAAGTGACATGCACCAGTGGGTCTATCACAAGAAGGTGGCACTTGCAGGTGATCCGGATCAGCTCATATCCATGACAGAATTTCTTGTCTCCATCGATATGTGGCCTACACACATAGTTACTGGTACGCCAGGCAAGAAGTTCGAGAAGAGGATAAGGGAGATATGCGCCGAGCTGCCTTACGAGGTGAATGTCAAGGCTAAAGGGGATCTCTTCTTGCTCCATCAGTGGATAAAGAACGGGCCTGTTGATCTCCTCATCTCCAATACCTATGGAAAGTACATTGCCAGAGACGAAGACATCCCTCTGGTTAGATGGGGATTTCCCATCTTGGACAGGCAAGGGCATCAATACTTCCCCACCGTTGGTTACAGAGGCGGATTGAGATTGCTTGAGAAGATACTTTCCGCCCTGTTGGACAGAAAGGACAGAGATGACGATGAAGTCCAGTTCGAATTGGTCATTTGATTGCATGGCATGTCACAGAACAGGAAACGGTAAAGATCTCATGGAAATGAGGACAGATATGCCTGGATCGACAAAACCTACTCATGGACATGGTGGGATCAGGATCAAGCTCCCAGTTGCCCCTGTCAGAAATCATATGCTTCGCGCCAACATGGAAGCCGTAATAAATATGTCCGACAGGCATTTTGGCAACAGGCAAAAGGCTGGTGGAGCCAGTGCAATCTCCCCAGAGGACGCCCTCATATGGCTCAACGAGTTTTCCGAGTCTGAGCCAGAGATCTCAGCTGTAGAACTAAGTGGTCCAGGTGATGCCCTCGCCTCGCTATCTTTTACCATAGAGACATTGAGGCATATTTCAGTGTGGAATCCAGAGGTTCCGCGGGAGATAAGCACCATAGGAGTGGGTGGTACCCAGTGTGCTGTAGCGCTTGTCGATGCAGGGGCAAGGGGAGTCAATATCGAACTGAACAGCACCGAGCCCCGCACACTTTCGAGGATGTATGCATGGATCAGGCCTGCACACCGCACACTACCGCTTTCTGAAGCATCTGAGTTGCTTGCAGCGACTCAGATGGAGTCAGTAAAGGCATTTTCCCGGGTAGGGCTCAGGGTAAATATCCGAACCATACTCTTCATAGGCATCAATGATGCAGAGATTGAGATGCTTGCAGAAAAGGCATCAGTAGCGGGGGCCTCATCAATGGAGCTCTTCCTGTTGGGTAATAGTGATATGACGCAACCGCCTGCATCTGAAGTGAGGGAAAAGATGCGGGAGCTTTGTACTGCCATTAGCCCTATACTTTCTGTGGCAGATTGCTCCGACATGGAAACAATAGAGGCATGTACCAGGGACATCGGCAGTGCAGACGGGGGACAGCATGGAGGCATGCCCCTTCCTTATCCCTCCTCCGCACACCGCAATGTTGCAGTTGCAAGTCTCTCAGGTGTGGATGTGGATCTTCATCTCGGCCAAGCAGGGCACTTTCTTATCTATGGTCCACGGAAAGATGGCCTGGTGAGCTTACTTGGTGTCAGGCATGTGCCGTTTGAACCAGGGTCAATGGGGCGCTGGGAAGCCCTGGTAGAAGATGTCCTGTATGATTGTTTCTGCGTTGTGGCAGAGGACGCAGGACATGTCCCGTGCAGGGTGCTTGGGGAATGCGGCATCCGGGTTTTGAAATGGAAGGAAGGCATAGAGGATATTGTCGATGCACTCTATGGTGGAGGAAGGAAGAAAAGGGGTTTGAAATAAAAGGAGAAAGACATGACTGTAGCCCAGCGTCAGATAATCATGTGCCAGAGTTTTCGGGTCTCAGGAGAGAAGAAGGGAATATGTCACAGGCACACAGAAGGATTTCTTCAGTATGTGGAAGAAGAGGTGCTTGATCGCGGGCTCGACTGCCTTGTTTGTGCCTCTACATGCCTGAAACAGTGTGAACACGGTCCTGTCATGGTGATACAGCCTGAGAATTGGTGGTTTGGCAGAGTTGACAGCGAGGATGTGATCGATGCCATTCTCGATGGTGTGGAGGATGGTGAGCCGCCATCAGAATATCTACTTGCAAATTGAAGATTGCCCCAATCAAGCTTGGTATGCGAAGGGAGATGTAGACATGATTCACTTTCATGGCACAACAGCCAAGGGTTCAGGATATCCCCATGAATCACCGGTCCGTGAAGGCATGCATGGACATGGTGGAGACGACCTCAGTGAAGGCTTTTTCAGAGAGGGAGAGCAGTTTCTTCGTACTGCCTCAGCAGGGTGGCGCAGACGCAGGGATGTCTTCACCCCTTCAATCATTTACAACCTTACTGCCATGGCAATCGAAAGGTTCATCATGTTTGCGCTGGTACGTTTCGGGCTGATGCCCGACAATCATACGATGTATGATCTTGTTAATGCAATGGAGGAGCATTTCCCTGGTCTTCTTGGTGAGACTGGAGAAGAGCTCCTCTGGATGGGTGGCTTTCAGGAGATATGCAGCCTTTCCATATTCAAGATCAGCAGCCCTGCTGCTGAAGACATCCCTCGCATGATAGATGCTGCAGCAAGGGTACGGGAACTGGTATGCGATGTTTGTAGTGCAGGATCCTGCCCTGGACGACATGATTGCCGAAATGCGCCTTGGGCGCAAAGAGGTAACAAAAAGAGAATTTCATGAACCAGAGTTAGGAGATCTTTTTACAGTGTTCAGGATCTGTGTTAATCAGTTGGGGAGATAGTGTAATTTATAAAGTTCAATCTTGGACAATAATTCAAAGGGATTGTTTTTTTTAAGCACTTTAAATGCATGATTCAAGATCATGCCTTGACAAAAGGAGTCTATCCCATGTCCAACCGGCTTTTATCCGAGCAGTCTCCCTATCTGCAGCAGCATGCCTCCAATCCAGTAGATTGGTATCCATGGTGTGATGAAGCATTTCAGATGGCTCGCAGCAATAATATCCCTGTCTTTGTCTCGATAGGCTACAGCGCATGTCACTGGTGCCACGTCATGGAACGAGAGGTTTTTGAAGATCGCCAAATAGCCGCCTTTCTCAATGAGAACATGGTTTGTATAAAGGTTGACCGGGAAGAGAGACCTGATATCGACATGCATTTTCAGCAGGTCTATCAGGCGCTACATGGTAGGGGAGGGGGGTGGCCCCTGACCATATTTCTTTCCCCTTCCCTTAAGCCGGTATATGCTGCTACCTACCTTCCTCCATACAGCATAGGAGGAATGAGTGGCTTTATGGATGTTGTCTCAAGGATTGTCACTGTTTGGAAGGAGAATCCTGGGAAGCTGGAAGATGCAGGGGGTCGGCTCCTGGAATTTATAGGGGGCATAAGGCATCACGTTTCTGGTATGGATGGCCCCCCTGAGGATATTGAAAAGCGCTTTCTGAACGAGGTTCAAGGGATCTATGACCCTGAATGGGGCGGATTTTCCCCTGCTCCCAAATTTCCATCCACCTCCATCATCGATACACTTATGGTTGTGGGATTGCTTGAACAGAGAAAGATTGCTCTGGATATGGCAATGGAGAGCCTGCGTCGAATGGCCTCAGGAGGTATGCATGATCTTGTGGATGGAGGCTTTTGCCGCTACAGCGTGGATTCAACATGGTTGGTTCCCCACTTTGAGAAGATGACCTGTGACAATGCCCTCCTTAGTGCCACCTATTTCAAGGCATGGAGGATCAGTGGAGAAAAGTTCATGCTTGACACAGCCCTCTCCACTGTCGAGTTTATGCTGGAGAAGATGTGCGAAGCTGATCTCTTCTATTCCTCAAGCGATGCTGATAGCGAGGGGAAAGAAGGGGAGTATTTTGTCTTTTCCCTGGATGAGGCTGTCGATGCCTTTGTTAAGGCTGGCTTTACCCACGGGCAGGCCTACCGGATGGCTGACCATCTCTCAATTACCACTCATGGGAATTTCCAGGGCGCATCAATAGTTAGGATAAAGGAAGGAGAAGCACCAGATGGTCTTGAAAGGGCGATGGCAGCCCTTAAAGAATTGAGAGCCATGAGGTGCTATCCCTTCATAGATAGAAAGATCATAACGGCATGGAACGCCATGATGATAAGTTCCTTGTTTCTTCTCTCAAGTACTTTGCCAGAATATGGAACAAGGGCTGTTCGAAGCCTTGAAAGGCTTCTTGATAAGATGTGGAGGAAAGGACGCCTCTATCACTCATCCCTTCCTGAGACCGATCCTGTCATACCTGCATTTCTCGACGATCATGCATTTCTTGTTCAGGCCCTGATATGGGCATTTCAACATACAATGGACAGACATATGCTCGAGATGGCTGAATTACTCGCCCAGGAGGCACTTGACAGGTTCTTCCACAATGGAAGATGGTTCTACAGTCGTCAGGAGTTTGAGATCCCAGCCCATGACCAGGACTCTGCCTGCCCCTCCAGTTCTGCAGTCATGGTGTCGGCCTTTATGTCGCTTCACAGCCTCACAGGTAATACGAGGTGGATGGAGGCTGCCCGCAAAGGCCTGTTCCAGGCCACTTCTTTTATGAAAGGGTTTCCTGCAGCTCACGGTACTGCAGTCTATAATGCCATGCGCCTGAAACATGGAGACATTGTAATCCATGGCAAACCTGAATTACTCCAGAAAGACTGGAACAGACTGACAGAGCCTGTAGTTTATCCTTTTATCCTACTCTCTCCTGAACCTGGTGTTTCAGGCTACATTATATGTCACGGGAGCTCATGTACTGCTTCCGTGGCCAGTGTTGATGAGGTGTTGCACGAGATCAGGAGGATTGCAGCACAACTTAGTGCTTTAAGGTGAGTAAAGAACAGTTTTTCTTCACCACTATCTCCACTCGCCTATTCATTGCCCTGTGTTCTTCTGTATCGTTTGGGACTATCGGCCTTTTCTCTCCATAGCCAACTATCTTGATACGCATCGAGGGAATCCCTCTTGCGATTAGATAATCTGCAACTGCTCTGGCCCTTTGTCTGGACAATTGGTAGTTGTATGAATCCGAGCCAATGTTGTCCGTATGTCCGGCAACTATTATCTGATTGTAGTCATAACCTTTAAGTACATCCACCACTGAATCCAGGACCTTTATGGCCTGGGGTCTCAGGTTGTATTTGTTGAAATCGAAGAGAATGGAACTGCCCAGGGTCAGCCTGGCCTGACATCTTTCTTCTTTCAGGCTCACTGGTGCGAAACGCCTTATGTCAAAGGGGACTTTCCTTCCATTTTCCACAAGAGAAAGCACCAGTGCCACCTGGAAGCGAGGTCCCTGGAAATATTGGACTTCAACTTCATGTAGCCCCTTTTCCAGATTGATGGATGAGATTTTTTCCCTTGGCGGATGAATGCCATCATTGTCTATGACAGTCTTGCCATCTATGATGAATTTGGCTCCGTCGTCACTGAGCAGAGAAAAGGTATATGTCCCAGACTTGGGGATATAAATCTTTCCTTTGTAGTCTATTGCAAACCATTCGAATCTGTTTGTAACACCAGGGAAACCCTTTTGAAAGTCTTGGGGAGGTATGTTGAGAACAGCACTATAGATCTTACCCACAGGTTTGAGCCGTGAAAAATCAGGAAGCCTGGATGTACCAGGCCTGATGAAATATATATTGCCCTGGAATATGAAAGGGTTTCTGGACGTAGTGCCAAATACGCCAGCAAGGTCTCTGCCTTGTACTACAGAATTGTATATCTGCCTGATCTGGGACCTGTCGAGTACACAGGCATAGAGCCTTAGATCATCAATGGAACCTACAAAATAGCGTCCATCCACCACATTTGCCCCAATTGCGATATAATTTTGGTCTGTCAAAGGCAATCTGGACGAGTACATCTCTGCCTCTTGTCGTCCATCGACGTATAGGATCACATGACCATTACTCATCCTCCTTGTTACTGCAATAAAGTGCCATTTCCCGTCTGTTAGTCTTGAGCTGGAAACTATGCTCCTGTCAGGGTTGCCTGTAAAGAAACAAGCCCTGTCGTTCAATATGGAGAGGATGTAATCATTGTGGACACGTGGTACATCAGACCATATGATACCGTTTCCTTCGAAACACTGGTTACCTCTCAGGGAGGGCTTCGTGGTCTTTAGCCAAAGCGTGATGGTAAAGTCCCTTCCAAGGCGCTGAGGAATCTCTATATAGTCCCTGCCTCCAAACCAAAATGCCTCACCGATTATACCGCGAACGCATCTTGGGGCCCCTACTATCTGACCGTCGTAAGTCATGCATTTGTCAAACGAGTAATAAAAACTCTGGCAGTTATCATTTGCCCTTGCAACTCCATGAAAAAAGAACAACGTCAAAAAAGTTAAGAGTGCAAATATATGATACGCATATTTATTGAGTATCATTCGTCTTTGCCTCCAGGCCTATTTTTTTCATTCTAAGTTAAGACCATTTATAAAATTTACAACATTGGCGCATGACAGGGAAAAGCAATTCCTGGGGCTTGTCCTGGATTATGCAATTCACAAGCTTGTCGAAGATGAGGATCAGGGGGTGGGTTAGAGGTATACTGCAAGGCTTTGAGAACAAAGCATAACAATTATGCAATCATTCAAGGGAATTATTCTTTTTTCAGGCATTTTGAGTGCATAATCCTGGTTCAAGCGCCTGAGAGGCAATCCTTAATCACATTAGGGAATTTATAGCAAGTCCTGCCTCCTGCCTCCTGCCTCCTGCCTGAAGACCTATGGATATTGAATAACATCGCATGATTAGTGCTTATGGGGGATAAAGGCATATTTTTCTGGTGCCTAAATCTCTCCTTTTACGTTTTCTGGCCTCTTGGGGGCCTTGTCGTTGACGATAATCGTCAGGCCTGCAGAGGCGGAACCATTTTTGCCATCTATGACTGTAAGGGTTACGTTATAGGTGCCTTTATGGGAATAAGAGTGGGTTGCAGGCATGGAACCTGTTTTTGTACCATCTCCGAAATCGAGCCTGTAGGTGATCTGGTCTCCATCTGGATCGATTGCACCTGCCGAAAATCTGATCACTGTCTTTGGGTTTTCCACTGTGGTATGATCTGCCCTTAAATATTCTATGACAGGGTCTTGGTTGGTAACTTGTTCTTCTGCCTCAAAGGCCCCCATGTCCATATTCCCGCTTTGGGGCCTTGGCGCCTTGTTCTGGTATTTCACATATTGATATGAAGGTTCCACGCCCATAGGGATGATATCTGCCAGATCGATGCCCGAGTCAATACAAGGGGAATCGGCTTGCAATCTGTAGTCTGCCTGGCCCATGTCTAAAAAGCCTGGCCATGTGCCTGAAAGATTGCCCCCATCATCATCGATGTGGCCCCTGAAGTTTGGGCCTTCGTGGGATTGTCTCCACCCTGTCTTCAACCAGTTGTTCCTGAGCATTAAGGTGCCGTCCCTGTTCAAGAGGGCAAGGTGGTTTCCAGGGGCAGTCACGTATATGATATTGTTAATGGCTATGCATGATTCTGCCTGGCTCGATAGCCTCAAGAGGGTGGTATTTCCATTCCTTTTCGAAATCACCGTGTTGTTATAGAAGTAAAGGGTACCCTTTCTATATCGAGACAGGTTGCCAGAGTCTCCTCCATAGTGGATTATCTGGCTGTTTCCATCGTCTGATCTTTCCACGATTATATTTCCATAGACATATGTCTTTTGATAGGAAGGCATATCTATAAGTTCCCTGTAGCTTGAATCCACCAGGTCTATCTGCCGGTTCCCTCCTTCAATCCAGTTATATCTGATGATTGTGCCTGCCGAGCGATCCTTTAGGTTGTTTCCGCCGCATCCCTGCCTGAGAGGTCCAAAATAATTGAACTGGAATATGATGCCCTTTGCCTCGGTATAGTTGTTGTGTTGATAATAACTGCCTTCGATCCCATTGTCATAGATGTGACAAGCCTCTACGAGGATATTGGCTGCATCGTGACATGCAAAGAAGCCATTTCCGCATCCATGTAGCCTGCAATTTCTTATGGTGATATGATCTCCTTCGATTATATAGATTGAAGTGGCATTTTTGGAATAGTATTTCATCTGGCCGTGATCGTCCCTGAACCAATATGGTGGCCTGGCATTTCTTATGTCAAGAGCTTCGATTACGATAAAGGTAGGAGGAAGACTGGATTTGTTTGATCCACCTATGTTTATGATACCCCGCTCTTCAGACCAAAAGTCCAGCTGGCGCCTGGTGGTTGCCTGGCTACCGTCTATTATGGGAAGCTGTCCTTGGGGGCCTGGCACTCCTCTGACCGTGATGGGCATGGTAGATGTACCAGCCTTGTCTATGACCCATTTTTCGTGGTAAGGCTGAACCCTGTAGTGGATCAATACCGTATCTCCAGGCGAAAGGTTCTCCCAGGGTACATCTCCAATATTTACAAATGCCTTGCCTGGTCCTACTTCATAGACAGTGGCATTGGCTGCGGGCAAAAGACCCGATCCAAGGAGGATACAAAGCAATAAAAAAAAGCAATACCAAGAGAAAAATTTTTTCATGATAGTGTCCCTGTAGTGTCCTTTCTTCTGGCACTTATCCCAGATTATGCCCAATTGCCTGAAAAGATTAAATCCTTTTTGTTGCCAGGCATTTCAAATACCAAAGCACATCTAACGTGTCCTCAACTTCACATCTCCGGCAGAGTTCTGAACTGCCTGATCTGTGATTGGCTTGTCCAATCCAGGTGACACCCAAGACTGCATTGTTCGTGCCATAAGGAGTCGAAGTGGGCCTGCATCAATTTGTCAATGTTTCTCTACCCCTTTCATCGCATGTTGTGTTTGAAAAAGCACACACTTTTCAAGATGGTGCCTACCCCCTTTCAGGTGTATTGATGGGAGATTATTGAAGGTGCATGATTTTCTGTAATTGCAAAAAAAACTGTTTCATTGGGCAGCCGAGGTTGTATGATCTGGCTCAACTGCTCAATTTGAATACTATGTCCATCTTTATTCTAAGTGGTGGTTTTAGTTCCGATGGGGGCGGAGGAAGGGGGCTGGATGCACGTAGTGTCTCGATGGCTGCCCTGTTTAGGATCCGGAAGGGGCACTTGGAGACGATTTCTACAAGTTCGATGTTGCCCTTTTCGTCTATTGAAAAAGAGACTTTCACCTTGCCCTGTCTACCAAAGACCCTTGCATTATAGGGATAGAATTTGTGTGCCTCTATGATCCTTCTTACGAGTGAGAGATACCTGCCCTTAATATGCGAACTGGCAGATTTGACCTCTGATCCAGATAGGGATGAGGCCCTGTCGGTCGACCTGGCTGTATCTCTGCCACCATGGGCCTTTGGCGCAACCGTGGCTGCTACGGTTTCCTCCTGACGAGGCCCTTCATGAAATACCTTGGATTGTTTTATCTCAGGCACACTCTCTTTTTTTGTCTTTTCTACAGGCCGAGGTCTTGGGGATCTTTTCTTTTGCGATTTCCTTTTTGCCTTGACCCGTTTCTTTGAACAGGGAACGTGTTTTCTCTTAAAAGCCCTTTTCCTTGTCTGCTTCCTTTCCTGGTGTTTGTTTATTGCAACCTTGTCGTTGTCTTTGGCCAGCATCTTTGGAGGTGGACCTTGGCCTTTTGAGCCAGCAAGGACTATTTCGAGCCCTCTTTCATTGGTATTTTTTTCTTTAGGGTAGTGCGCAAGGAGGATAAGGCCATGGAGAACCAGTGAAAACATGAAAAAATAGACAAGCCTATCATTTTGATAATCGACTGGCATCATCTTGGCTCCTTGAGCCTCGTCTCAACCCTTATCTTGGTGAACCCTGTTTCCCTTGCCGCATCCATGGCCTGGATGACAAGGTAAACGGGTGTGTCCCGTTGGGCCCTTATCTCCAGTTCCTTGAGGTGCATCTGTCTTGGGATGCCTGAAAGAGATGTTACAAGACTGTCTGCCACGATCCTCTGGCCGTTGAGATAGAAGGTGCCGTCAGCCGTGATGGATATGATGGTAGGGACATGTCTTACTGCTACTCCATGACTGCTTTCAGGGAGATCCACCACCATTTGTTGTTCTGTGACAAAATTACTCGCAAGCATGAAATAGATGAGAAGGAGAAAGACTATGTCAATTAGCGGTGTTACAGGAACGAGTGGTTTTGATCCCTGGGAAAGAGGATGTCTACGTCTCACTATGCCTCCTCACTCCTTTGATCTCTTTGCCACATGGCCTTCAGGAATAGAAAGGCGGCCTCTTGCAGTTGTTCCTCAATGGATTTTATCCTCGAAAGCAAGAACCTGTGCCCGACTATCAATATTATGGCCACGCCGAGCCCCAGGGCTGTCGTGAGCATTGCCTCCCAGATGCCACCAGCAAGGCTAGAGGCATTTACCTGTCCACCGGCAGCTTCTATGACCATGAAGGCCTTGATGAGGCCTGTGACTGTGCCAAGAAGGCCAAGTAGAGGACTCACTGCAGCAAGGGTGGCCATAAGGTCGAGGTATCTCGAGGCAAGACCCACCTGAATATCCACGTGGTGATCCAAGACCGTTTCCACTGCCCTGATATCAGTTCCTTCAATGCACATTGCATCGAGGAACATATTGGCAACAGGGCCATTGGAATCTTCAATTTGGGATAAATGCCTTTCAAAGGCATGTCTTGAAGAATTAGCCCCTAACTGTTTGAGAAATGTCCTGTCCGCGTTGGAAATCCGCCAGATGAAGTATAGTCTCTCGAGAAATATTCCAAGACCGAGTACTGAGCAAAAAAGAATGGGCCAGACGAGCACCCCTCCTTTCAACAAAAATCCATAGGTACTCATGGTTATATCTACCATTACCCCCTCCCTTCAGGTATTACTTTCAAGGCATCAGCTATGTGTTTGATAAAGAGGTGTCTTATGCGTTTGGATCCAAGAAGGCCTTTTCTTATAATCTTGGTTGTAATGTCATGGGATTCCAATATGGCCTTCCAACTGTTGTCATTTCCCTCCATGTCCTCCATGACGTGGAGTCCTGCCACAAGCATCAATGGGACAAGGACACACTTTCCGAGACCAGCCTTTCTCACCTCTTTGGCAATATCTTCTACTCCTGGACGTCCTTCTATCACCCCTATCCATGCCCTTTTTATCCCTTTTTGCCTTATCATTTGCTCAAGGGCCAGATAACTGCTCCAAGCGGCGTGATCTGTTCCATGGCCTACGAAGATCATGGCCTCTTTCCCTGTGTCAGAGTAGTCTTTGGCCAATTCAATAAGCTCTTCTGCTACAATGATATAATCCTCGTACGACCAAAGAAGAGGTAGGCCTATACAGGTCCTCATGGGGGATGAAACAGAATCAGCGACGAGACGATGGAATTCGTGCCCTGCCAATAGGTGTACCGATTGTATAAGTGCCCACCGATAGCCTCGTCGTGAGAGGGATGTGAGATTTTGGGGCAACAGGTGTGCTGTATGGGCCTTCCCCCTAACTTTTGCCTCCATGTCCCGGACTATCCTGGAGGTCAGGGCAAGGGATACAGGGTGGGGATCAAACCTTTCCTTCACCTCGTCCAAAAGGCATTGATAAAGGGCCGTGGACTTGGTGCTGCCAAAAACACTTAGGATTATGGGCAGTTCTTTGTCCTGCACGTTTTTTTCAAACTCCTGTCTATGAAAATTTGTGCTGCCTAACAGCAACAGATAGGTCCTTCCGGGTTGTGGGGCTTTATTGTAACATGAATTTAAATTTTGTAACACCACAAGGTGTTGCCTTCCTTGACAAATTTATCTGGTGCCCTTTGACTTGTTTCCCAATATGAACCAGATAATCACAGGGGCCCCTATTATGGCTGTTACTGCGTTGAGAGGAAGGACAGCCTGCTGGCCTGGAAGCTGTGCCACCGTGTCTGCGATAAGGGCAGTGATCCCGCCAGCAAGTGCAGTGGCTGGAAGTAGGAGACGATGATCCGATGTATGGATAATGGCACGTGCAAGATGTGGTACAGCGATCCCTATGAATCCAACTGTCCCACAAAATGCCGTAATGTCACCCACCATGAGGGCAGTCAAGACAAGTATTGCCAGGCGTAATCTTTCATGGTTGATCCCCATACTCCTTGCGTAGGCCTCACCAAGTAGCAGACCATTGAGGGGTTTTGCCAAGGGTATGGACAATAAGAGGAGCACGACACATATGGGTATAAAGATCCTGAGTTGAGCCCAGGTCACCGATCCAAAGTTACCAAAGGTCCAGGCAAGATATGCCTGAACCATCTCCGGCCTGCTGAAGTGGATGAGTACACTTACTACGCTGCCAATGGCAAAGCTTCCAAGGATCCCTACTATCAAGATGGTCATCACATCCTCTACGTATCTTGCAAGGAGCAGTATGATAAAGAGCACCATTCCAGCCCCAATGGCCGATGCGGATATGAGCATCACATTGCCTCCAATGCCGAGTCCAGAGAGGAAAGATGTCCTTTTCATGAAAGAGCTGGTGCCGAGCACTACCAGGGCTACTCCAAGGCTTGCACCCGAGGTGATCCCCAAGACTGACGGGCCTGCAAGGGGATTTCTAAAAAGGGTCTGCATCATGAGCCCGCTTACTGCGAGGCCCGCACCTGCAGTCACAGCGCAAAGGGCCTTCGGGAGCCTAAAAACGAACACAATCAATCTCCAGCCTTCGTTGAGGCAGGTCTTGCCAAAGATGATGGCCAGTACACTGGCTGGTGGGATGTATATGCTCCCGGTAGCTATGTCCAGGACAAAGGCCGCGGACAAAAGGAGCACCAAAGACAGAAAGGAAAAGGAGTACTGTCTGTTCATCGTAGTTGCTGGTAATAAAAGGGTCTGTATCCAGGTGTGAGTCCTGGGTGAAATATATGGATGAGGTCTGCAAGCACGCGGTCAGCCCGAAGCACACCAGAATCCCAATAGTCGTTTCCCCCAAGGCTGTTTACCCGCCGGTTGTTGTTGTAGATTTTGCCTGTCCTTACTGCCTTGAATGAAAGGAGTCTCGGGTCTGTCCTTGCTATGTCTGAAAGGGATGTCCATGTGCCGGTGTTGATCCAATAATCAGCGTTTTTACCTCTGTCATAGACAACCTCCAGATCCATTGGGATACTGCCAGCGCTGTTTGTCTCCTTGAAGATATAACACGCACCTGCGTCCTTGATGAATCTTGCCACGAAACTCTTTCCTCCAGGCACGTACCATCTGCCGCCAAAAGGTATATTTGTAACTACAGTAGGGCATGAAGGCCTTTTTGATGCCATCTTGGAAAGATCGATATATCTTTGTCTCACTCGTTGGAATATGTTATCCGCCTCTTTCTGCCTGTCCAGAAACAGACCGAAGAATTTTATCCACTCTGCCCTGCCAAGGGGATGCCTTTCCATGTACTCGGCACATACTATCACCTTTAGCCCTGCCTCCTGGAGCTTGGGATGGATATCCCTGAATCCGCCTGTAGCATATGTAAATATTACCTCTGGATGGAGTTCCAGGATGGACTCAATACTCACGTCAAGCCCTTGTCCCACATCCTTTATTTTCCCCTGTTCAAACCCTCGTCTTATTCCAGGGGTGTTGGACGTGGCAGGCCTGCTTGCCCCTATGATCTTGTTGGTGGCGTCAAGGGCATCTATGAGTCCATAGTATGTAGATGATAGGACAACCATGCTTTTGACCGGGACACGGATAATACTGCACCTGTCCCTTAGCCCATTGGCCTTGGAAATGTTGTCTTTATCCTTGGTATCCAAAAGGATGTAACAAAAGTCCTTTCTCGCCCCCTTCCACGGATTTTTTACAACCACCTTGGTCATGCCAGGGCCCAAGGTCTCTGCCGAAAAGTTCATGCTGTAATCTATATGAAGCTGTGAGGCAAAGACTTGGCAGGAGGCAGGGACAAAAAGAAGCGTAAAAGCCAAGACCATTTTCTCTTTCAGGGCCAGTATGTGCCAAGGGCTTTTTTTTGTCTTTTTATCTTTTCTTTCCATGATTCAATGTCTTTGTATGAGAATTCGAATACCACGTATCGAGGCCTTGTGAGCCTGATTAGGCCATCCGTGGCAGGCAGGGTGAATGGATCGTGTCTGTCGAGCTGCATGACGTGTCTTCTGGCATCTTGAAATCTCTCCCAGAAGTCTCTTCCTCTTGGCCTTTGTCCGGACTTTTTGGTTTTTTTTGCATAGGAACCAGAAAGGGTGCAGGTCAGATGGAGGGCTACGACGTCTTTTATTGGGAAGAAGGGGGAGCGAAGACGTTCCTCAAGGTATGAGATAGCCTCTTCCTCATTTTCAAATCCTCCTCCATCAAGGAGCATGTGTCCGGTGTCAAGGACGATGCCGCATCTTTTATACGCCATGTTCGAAAGGATGAAGCCAAATTGCCCATGCCCCCCAAGGGTGAAGCTTCCTGGCCACCACAGGTTTTCAAACAATACATAGCCTTCGAATTGGCTTTTCATCACGGCCTGGTCCATTATCTGACAGCTTATCTTCAAGGTGTCTTTCCAGTGGAGATCCATCTTCCAATCAAAGACCCGATCTATACATACGTGTGCAGGATGAAAGACCACGTAGGAGCAGCCCAATGTGCTGGCAAGGTTCATCTGCTCGACATAGGTTTCAAGAAGAGTTGCTTTCCCCTGCCCTCCGTAAAAATTCCAGGCGTTTTCAAGGTCTCCAAATATTTTTTCAAGGCCAGCCAAGTCCTCTTCCCATATCTCTTTTATCAGGACGAAAAATCGAAGGTGGACCCCTTTAACCAGCCCCTTTGGGATATCTTCATCGCAAAGGCCCTCCACAGGGTAAAGCTCTATGCCATCGAAGCCCTGGGAGTGAACAAATTCTTCGAGTCTCTGCCAGTCCTTTTCAAAGAGGGCAAGATCTGCCTTATGGGTGGAAAAATTCAGGAGAAAAGATGGTCTCAAAACTCTATGCCCCTCTGGGCCTTGATACCTTTGATGTACGGGTGCTTTATCACTTTCATCTCGGTGACGAGATCGGCCATATCTATGAGCTCTTTGGGTGCATCTCTGCCTGTTATCACTACATGAAGCCCCGGGGGTCTGTGCTTGAAGGTGTCCAGGGCATCGTTCAAATCTACCATAGAATAGTTCAATACATAGGTGAATTCATCAAGGACGACCATGTGGTATTTCCCTGAGGTGATGGCTGTCTTTGCCTTTCCCCAGGCAGAACGGGCAGCCTCCTTGTCTGCCTCTGGATCGTTCGATTTCCAGGTAAAGCCCCTTCCAAGGACCTGGAAGTCGATGAGATCTGAAAAACGTTTCACTGCCTCCATCTCACCATATTTCCATGACCCTTTTATGAATTGTAAGAATGCGCTCTTCATGCCATGGCCAGCAGCCCTCATACTCATGCCAAGGGCGGCAGTTGTCTTCCCTTTCCCATGACCAGTAAAGACTATCAAGAGACCTTTGGTCTTGTGTTCCACTTTTCTTCTCCTCTATGTAGATCTGAAATACTTCTGTTAAAGATATTTGTCCGAGCACAGCTGATTTTCATGCTGTCAGGGCCTATCCATGAGCCTTGTTGAATTTTTGCCTTCAACCATGCGTGACAGGCTCATTATAGTGGAGGATACCAGTTCCCTTGTCTGTGGGTGGTTTTTCTCCTCGGGCCTTGTCATGGTCGCAACTACAGGTCGCCTCGGTATATGTTCTTCCATGACCTCGAAGAGCTGGCTGGCAGAGCCAATAGGTATGACCTTGCCGGCTGTTTCATTTAGGCGGCCTGGCCTAATACCTTGTGACATTGTCAATACGTGCCTGCCCATTTCCAAGGCCTTCTCGATGATGGTCAGATTCCACTCATAGGCATTGTCAACCCAGGGCCCGGCATTGATGACGAGATCGCACTCTGCAATATTGGCAATGGCCGATTTGATGGTGTCTTGATCTGCCTCTCTGCCAGGATGCAGACTCAGGCATTTTGCCCCAAGGCATTTTGCCACATAATAATCCACATCGTTTGACAGCAAGATCCCAGTAGTGATTTCATATCCTTCTTGGGCAAGCATCCTGTACAGGCAGGCACCCGTGCCCATCCCAGCAACCACGAAGAGTCTGCCTTTTTTGCCATCTCCACTTATCTCGATAGAGCCGAGGCGGCTGTCGAAACAGGCCCTTTCAAAATCGTATAGCCAGGCCACTGTTTTTGATGTGAGCACCTCTTCTGGATATCCACAACCCCTGACTGCCCCATCCTTTAGCAACATCACCCTGTCCGATATCTTTGCAGCAATGTCTATGTCATGCATGGAACAGAGGATGGTTGTCCCCTTGTCCCTGCAAAGTCTTCTTAGGATGGACATGAGCTCGAGCCTGTGTTTCAGATCCAGGTAGGCTGTTGGTTCATCGAGAAGAAGTAGCTCCGGCTCCTGGCAAATGGCCCTGGCAATAAGGAGCTTTTGTATCTGTCCATCACTTAGGCTTGAAAAGTCCCTGCCTCCAAGCTCTTGTGCATTGACCAAATAGAGGGCATCTTCTACTGCTTTCTTGTCCTGAGAAGAAAGCCTTCCTGTAAGGCCTGTATATGGATAGCGCCCCAATGCAACGAATTGATAGACAGAGAAGAGGGCAGGGGCCACTTTTTCTGTGAGGACCACTGCCATTGTGCGCGCAAGTTCGGCCCGGGGATATTCCGTAAGGGGTTTGGCCTTTAAGTAAATTTGTCCTGATACCGGTTTGATATGCCTTGAAATAGTGCGAAGAAGCGTGGTCTTTCCTGTCCCATTTGGGCCGAGAAGACTCACGAATTCACCCTTTTCAAACTCCAGGCTGATATCAGATATGACCCTTTTCCTCCTGTATCCGACAGATAGATCCTGTAATTTTAGTATGTTCAAACCACTCCTCCTATCCTGCAAAGAACAGTAGGGCACACAGGCAAGGGGGAAACCCCCTGCCCGTGATACCAGGCCCCCCTTTTTTTCGAATAGGGGAGATTGGAACAGTCATCCACACGTTCGATAGGCTCAAAATTCATATCTATATTCAAAGAGCCAGTGCCTGCCTGGAAGGGGAAACTCTGGCTTTTCATAGTAAAATTCATCGAATATGTTTGCTACCTGGAAACTTATATGATTTTGTTTCAAGAAGGTGAAGCCAAGGTAGAGATCCACTACTGTAAATGGCTGATATTCGATGATGGGATACCCTGGTGCATACCAGTCGTAGTCCTTCCTCTTACCCACATACCGTGCGGTTATTCTTCCATCAAAGAGGCCGTCATCATAATCAAGGCCATAGTTGAGCTTCCAGTGGGCCACGTTATGGATATCGCGCCAGCCCTTGTCCTCCAGCTTTTCCCTGGAATAAAACAGCCTTGTGCCATCCACATACAGTTCGATCTTCCTGTGCCAGTTGAATGCCTTGCCCGCGTTCCAGTGGAATTTGAATTCCAGCCCACTCATCTCTGCATCCGAGCTGTTGCTAAAGGTGGTGAGATTGCCTTTCGTGACCCGGCTTATCTTGTCGTTGACGTTGGTGACGAAGTAGGTGACATCAGAGAAGACCCCGAGTTTTTGCGGCCCCCAACTCACACCCCCATCCCATGTCCAACTGGTCTCTGGATCCAGGTCTGGATTGCCCTTGGTTATCATGATCGTATCTCCTACATGCCTTTCGGAATAACCAGCCATTTTATCGGCGGTTGGGGGTACAAAGGCCTTTCCTATAGTGGTATGGAGGCTTAGATTCCGCCAATTATACCTGAGCCCTGCCCTGGGGCTTATTGTATCGAACGATTCACTGCCCGGGGTGAAATCCATCTTGTAGGGTGTGTTTTTTGTCTCGAGATCAAAATAGTCATAGCGGAAACCCGCATTTAGGATGAGGCGTTCGTTGAGAAATCTCCAGTTGGTCTCAGTAAAGAATGCCCAGTTTTTCCTCTCACAGTTTGGCATCCATGGGGCCTTTCTCGAGCCGTCCCTGTTATAGCCTTTGCTGTCACGATAGATCTTTTCATAATCGACCCCAAAGGTGATATTGTGTACATCAAAGAGCTGATACATGTTCTGTAATTGCATACCCCACCATTTCGTCTCCCCATAGTACGAGTGATATGGATCTACAGAGACGTATCCTTGAGACGCAGGTATGTATTCGTATTTTTTGTAATAGTCACTACTCTCCTTGGAGCCATATAGGACGAATAGGCTTTTATTGTCTCCCCATGTGCCTTCTATGCGAAAATCCCCACCGTATCTTTCAATGTCTTTCTGGCCTTGCTGCTCATCGAAGTAGAATAGGGCGCCAGGTGTCTCTATATCGTTTCCATAATACCAGTCACCCTTTAGATCTGCCCTCCAATCCTTAAGGAATTGGCTTCCAAGACGCAGGCTGCCATAGCCTATGTTATAAGTGGTGCCTGGCCGGGAACCGTGATCGTTTCCAAGTTCGATATCGGTATTTCGGTTGAGCGTAGAGGTGGTGAGGTCGAAGTCCAATAGGGGGAGGAGCCTACCTCCAATATGGGTGCCAGCATTCCATGTATTGAAACTGCCTGCCTGTCCATATATCCGGCCCTTCAACTTTCCAGTGGATTTCATGGTTATTACGTTTACCACGCCCCCCATTGCCTCTGCGCCATACAAAGATGAAGCAGGGCCTTTTAGCACCTCTATCCGTTCTATGTTGTCCAGGGTGATGGTGGAAAGATTGGTTGCCCCGGCAGGACGCCCGTCAATGAGGAGAAGAGAGTGTTTGGTTATGCCTGAAAATTCAGGCCTGAATCCCCTGATTCCTATCCCAGACAGTTCTCCAGGATATTGGATTACATCCACCGTGGAATGTTTTTTCAGTATCTCTGTAAGATCGTGACCCGGGGTCTGTTCTATCTCTTTTCGATCAATTACGTCTACCACAGCCGGAACGTCCCTTACTGGCTCAGGGGTCCTCGTTGCAGTGACTACTATGGAATCCATGTGGTAACTTTCGTCCTTGTCTCCCTGGGCCAGACAGTCCACACCTCCAAAGACAATGACAGACAGAGCCATAATAAAGCTAAGACTCCTCGAAAAAGCCATGTTCTTCCTCCTCTCCTGTTATGTTTTGCCAGCATGAGAGGAGAAAAGGGGCAGAGGCAAGAAGCCAAAAGAAAAGGCCCGGATCCAGATAATCACCGGGCCTTTGGAAAAGGCATTGCTCAAGTGACTTGGAACTTGATCCGCGAAGTCCCTGTTTTTCTCCCCCCAGGCCGGTCTACCGGCTCGTAGATCATCCTACTTGCTGCGCCTTCCCATTACGTATTGCTAACAGTGGCATTTTCGCAGCTTTCGTACCTACTCACGGTTGCGGGCCAGCGCCGGAATCTCACCGGACTTCCCGATTATCCCTGAAGACAGGGCACCTGAGGTGTTACTTTTTAAATTGTCGTATAATTAATTGGAAAAATCACTGCCAAAGTCAAGTAAAAAATCTCGTTCTCCTAATTTTTTTTCATGGACCTGATCCAGCCATTTACGAAGTCCCGAGGCCCAGTCCTTCTTGAGGGCCTCTTTGGCATGACCCCATTTGCCACTGACCGTGCCAGTGGAATATGTAGAGTCCACCCTGTGATCCATAATGGCAGCTACAACCTTGCCCGTTTCACAATCCAAGAACTCTGCCCCGATGCTGGCCTCTCCCACATTGAGCGATTCCCCCTATGTGAGGATGTTTGATTCACTGATTGTCTACTTCTCCACCTGGTATCCAGCATTTATCCAGGCCTTCATGCCACCAGCCAGGCTGTGTACGTGGGTGAATCCGTGACGCTGGAGAAAACTGGCAGCTATGTTGCCTCTATACCCCACCCCACAGTAGACTATCACCTCTTCATCCCTCGGTATATCCGGGATTTGTTTCAAAAGGATATTCAGGGGTAGATGCCTGGCCTCTTTGATATGACCTGAGTCCCATTCCATCTGGGAGCGCACGTCGAATAGGTGCCCGTATCTTCCTGAACTCAGTTTTTCGTGAAGTCTCGAGGCTGAGATCTGCCATAGGTGTTCGATGGGCATTCCTGCCTCTTGCCAGGCTGTGATTCCCCCGTATAGATATCCAATGATGTTGTCATAGCCTATCCTGTGGAGCTGGTTCGTCATCTCTTTGTAGGCATCTTCTCCTGTCACCACCAATATGAGTTCGGACTCGGGCTCAAGGACCATACCTATCCAGTTGGCGGTCTGTGGGGCAAGTCCTATGTTGATTGACCCCGGGATGTGTACGCCACCAAAGGCTGCCGTATCTCTCGTATCCAATACTACCGCCCCATTTCCCATGAAATTCTTTACCTGGACAGGACTGAGATCTCGCACTATGGGGCATCTTTCAAGGAGGGGCGGGCCTTCCATGTTGGTGCTAATGATGTGTGAGAAGCTCTTTGGCCTCTCTGGGAAATTTTTGGTCATCTCTTTGTGGAAATCCTCAAAGGAAAGCCCCAGGACAGGTATGTGGGCCATCTCAAAACCGATTGTAGAATTGGGCTTGGAGCTCATGCCCCGGCCACAAAGAGAGCCTTCACCGTGGGCGGGATAGATCTCCATATTGGCAGGCAAACCACCCAGTTTGTTGTGAAGAGAGTCATAGAGATTCTTTATCTGTTCCTCTATCAATTCTTTCCCTGCAAGGTCAGGCCTTCCAATATCCCCTACAAACAGGCAATCGCCAGTCAATACGAACCAGGGTTCTTCCGCCCTACCAAGATCTGTCACCAGGATCGACATGGAATGGGGTGTATGTCCTGGGGTTTTGAGAAATTCAAGGCGAACATTGCCCAGTTCTATTACTTGGTGTTCCTTCAACTCCTTGTGGGGGAATCTCACAGGACTGCCTTCCATGAAATAGATATCGGCACCTGTACGGGATCTCAGTTCCTGGTTTCCGCTTACGTGATCTGCATGTATATGGGTCTCGAAGATATGGGTTATTTCCATCCCATTGATCCTGGCAGACGATATATAGTCCTGCACGTCCCTCTTAGGATCGACAACACAGGCCTTTCTTGCCATTGGACAGCCAATCAGATAAGAAAGACATCCCATACCTTTTACCAAAAACTGCTTGAAAAACATGGTAATTCTCCTTTTTTGCTCGTTATTTGCAGACCAGAGATCTCACTTTTTCGAATGCATTATATAGCCGGATTATACACTATTGTCTTGGGCAAACTTGCGAGCTGCACGATCCAGGACAAATGCCCCAAAAAGACAAAGAACATAGTCTGTTATATCATGACATGCTGCGTTAGGGCAAATGTGATACCCCCTAAGTTATTCTACATTTTCTCGGATAAATATTTTCACCCAAAAGGCGAAGATTTTTCCGCCGCGCATCTTGGGCAAACTTGCGAGCTGCATAATCCGGGTTAATATTGAGGCTGGTCGAAGTCTTCACAACTTGGGTATCCAAATAGTTACGAGGCACTGGGGCAAAAAGGAGAAAAGAAGATGTATCGCGCACCAACCCATAGGTGGTATCTGGAAAGAATAATATGGCTCATAGCTGGCATCGTGGTGGTAGGGGGGATCTGCCTGGGCTTACTGGTTCATCCCTACTGGTTTGCCTTGCCCATACTGGCAGGGATCAATATGATCATATTTTCGTTTACAGGTTTTTGTCCGATGGCAGTAATCTTGAACAAGACCTTTCACATAAAACCACTAATCAGTAGAGACGACATTGATGAAAAAAGGGCATTACATGAAAGATAGTAGCAAGCCAGAGCTCGTGTCTTAGACCTTGAGTGTTGGCCTTTTCCCATCCATCCTCATGGCCAGATTGTTCCAGTCTATTTCATGGAGGTTTCGGACCTGGCTATTTAGAAACCCTGATTTCATGGCGATTTTTCTCTTGGCCCGATCTTTGATGCCGTGGAAAGGCAGCATCGCCGCTATCGCCCTGTTTTTGGCCCTTTCATCAGGACTCAGCACGTCTTGCCGTCTGGTATAGTAAGGATCCTCCCCAGGCCGACACGGCTTGTTGAAGACATTGAAGTGGCGGCAGGCAAGGGGTCTCATTGGATGGATGGAGCATGCCCCCTCTATCAGGAAAGGGCAGGCCGAGCCCTTTCTGAAATGTGCCAACTGCCTCTTTAGGACCTGACGCTCAGGCCCCATCATCTTCTCTATCACATACCAATATATGCCCACCACTTCCAGGGGATAGACAGGAATTGTCACATGTGTGGAACAACAGGTAGAACATCCCTTTGTACAGGCAAGCCTGTCTCCACGGCTGATCCTTTTGTGTATGGCCGTGGCTATTGCCTTGTCAGCAATGAAATATGCATCCAAGAGCATGGGGAGCCAGGAGATGGAGGCCTCTTCAGGAAAACACAGACGTTTGATATCTTGTGACTGGTTGTATCTTTTTTTCTTCTTTTTCATGGCGTGTCGATCCAGTAGAATCCCTATTTTGTTTTTGGCCAATCAAAAAAATGCAAGGACGAGAGTTGGAATGATAAAGATGGAGAAAAAGCTTAGACTACACGTATACAGAAGACGTACTGCCTGCCTGATATGTGAGGGACGGGCAGTCGCCCCTTCCATGTTTATCACAGGATAACGTCTTGTCTTACCGAAGTAGGTGGCCTTGCCCCCGAGCCTGACATCGAGCGCAGCAGCAAATGCCGATTCTGGAAATCCAGAATTTGGGCTTTCATGCAGGTGTGCACAGTTGAAAACGCACGAAAAGACCCTCCTCGGGCTCGATCCCCAAAATAGGGCATTTACGGCTATTACAGGCACTGAAAGCCTTGCAGGAATGAGGTTGGCAAGGTCATCCATTCGGGCAGCAAGCCTACCAAAAAATCTATATCTATCGTCCTTGTATCCAATCATGGAATCGAGGGTGCTTATCATCTTGAAACATATACAAAGGGCAGGACCTCCAAGGGCTGCATAAAAAAACGGGGAGATTATGCCATCGACAAGGTTTTCTGAAACGGTTTCAATGACTGCCTTGGATATGTCTTCTTCTGTCATCTCCTTGGTATCCCTGCTGACTAGCATGGAGATCTTTTCCCTGGCCGATATCAGGTCGTTGTTTTCAAGACAGTGTGACACCTCGAGGGCTTCATCTGCCAAACACTTTAGACTTATACAGAAATATATTGCTACTGAGGCCACTATAAATAACACTATAAAAGAATATGTCTTCAGCCAGTCAAAGACCAGATAGGCACCAAGATAAGTGGCTATCACCAGCACTGCAGCCATTATGGAACCAGAGAGCATCTCGGGCCAGCGGCTCGCCCTTGCTATCTTTTCACAGGCATTGATGATCGCCCCCATCATCCTAACCGGGTGGGGCAGATCCGTCCGGTCACCAAGCGTCAAGTCCAGTAAGATCGCAGTGGCCAATATGGCTGCCCCTTCTTTGCCCAGAAAAAAAAGGTGCGAAAAGGCAAAATCAATGCCCATACAAAATGCCTATTAGGGATTCCATGTCGCATGCCCCTTCAAACCAGTCTGCAAGGAGATCAAACTGCAAGGCCTTGAACCTCTTGTAATTGAAGGAAGAGGACACTTCTTTCATACCGTGTCTTCGCCTGACAAGATTCAAGAGGGCAGATCTGAATGTGTCGTTTTCAAAGATACCATGGATATAGGTACCCAACACCCCACGTTTTTCGTCGAATACACCGATTTCTGGTCCTAATCCCTGTCCCAGTCCCTCGCATTCCTCTTTGCACCATGTCCGGCCCATGTGGATCTCATAGCCCTGGATCTCCATTTCCTGGAGGGAAAGAGCAGGGTTGAATAGTCCAAATCTCACCTGCCTGAGGGTCTTTTCAGGGGCCATGACCGTGTGGACAGGAAGGAGTGACAAGCCCTTGTATGTGCCAGCCCTTCCATCCGTGCCATATTCGTCGACTATCTCCTGGCCGAGCATCTGGTAACCTCCGCAGATACCTACGATCAAGCCATCTCCGCAGACAAACCGCTCGAGCCATTCAAACCAACCCCTATCCCTCAGAAATGCGAGATCCGAAGTGGTAGCCTTGGTCCCGGGAATGATGATCATGTGGCAGCCGGCTGCCTCCTGGGGGTTGGCAACGATCTTTATCCCCACACCGGGCTCGAATGAAAAGGGGGAAAAGTCAGTGAAATTACTTATTCGAGGAAGCCTTATTACGGCAATTTCGAGGTCTGCCAAAGTGTGGTCTTTCGATGTGAGCCTTTTTACAAATACACCGTCTTCTTCATCCACGTGTATGTCCCTAAACCATGGAAGCACCCCCAGGACAGGTACAGGGACTATCTGGCCAAACATCTCTATCCCTGGCTCGAGGAGGCGCACGTCCCCCCTGAACTTGTTTATCAAGAAGGCCTTGATCAAAGATCGATGCCTTGGCCGAACAAGGTCGAAGGTACCCTTCAGGCTTGCGAACACCCCACCTCTGTCTATGTCAGAGACTATTATCACAGGGGCGCCTGCATATTCAGCCATCTTCATATTTACTATATCTGTCTTTTGTAGATTGATCTCGGCAGGGCTGCCTGCCCCCTCCATCACTATCACCTCGTAATCCTTTGCAAGGCTGTCATATGCCCTGGTCACCACATCCCAGTGGATACGGGATCGTTCATAATAGCTGACAGCCGAAAGGTGCCCCCTTGCCTGGCCCATGAGGATCACCTGGCTCGTTGAATCTGCCGATGGTTTTAGCAGGACAGGATTCATCCTCACGTCAGGCACGAGACCACAGGCCTCGGCCTGGAATACCTGTGCCCTTCCCATCTCCTTGCCATCGGCTGTCACAAAGGAATTAAGGGCCATGTTCTGGGCCTTGAAGGGCGCCACCCTTATCCCCCTTCTCTTTAATGCACGGCAAAAGGCAGCTACTATGATGCTTTTGCCCACGCCTGAGCCTGTTCCTTGAAACATTATGGCCTTTGTTGGTGATCTCATCTATGGAATAGGGGAGACAAGGTGAGCATTGATGTGTCAACTGTTTTGAGATGGAGGTTTGACATAACAAGTACAAAATAGATTAAACAAGGGATAGAGGCAATAATTTTGCCTGAAAACTTGAATTTGAGCAGATGTTGAATTAAATATGGAACTGCTTTTTATATCATAAATGCTTTATTGCCTGCAGCCCTGCCCGCGAAACAAGAAGATTCGTTACAATCCCCAGACAAATTAGGATAGTGGCGCAGCCTGGCAAAAGTGTATCTCCAAAGGTACACCCACACCAGGACAATGATTTGGTTGCAAAGGGCTTGCAGGGCTTTTTCTTGTTGTGGAACTATAATCAAAGTAGTCGAGGAGATATCTGTGGCTATAAAGGCAGTCAGAGGATTCAAGGACATACTTCCAGAAGAGGCGCTGGCCAGGGTGAGGATAGAGGATACTGCCAGAGAGATCTTTGATCTGTGCGGTCTCAAGGAGATCAGGACCCCTATCTTAGAGAAGACCGAGGTCTTCAAGCGAGGAATAGGTGAACATACAGACATAGTAGAGAAGGAGATGTATACCTTTCTCGACAGGAATGGTGATTCCTTGACCCTCCGTCCAGAGGCCACCGCAGGGATCGTCAGGGCGGTGATCCAGCATAAACTCTATGGCAAGAGCCCCCTTCTCAAGCTCTTCACCATGGGCCCTATGTTCCGCCACGAAAGGCCGCAAAAGGGTAGGCTTCGGCAGTTTCATCAGGTCAATGTGGAATATCTTGGTTCTAGGGAACCGGCATCTGATGCAGAGATAGTCTGGCTGGCCTGGGAGATGGTTACCAGGCTTGCTGGTTCGGAGGATCTACTGGTAGAGATAAATTCCCTTGGATGTGAAAAGTGCAGGCCTCTTCATAGGGCAGACTTAAAGGTCTACCTCGAGAACAACAAGGGAGACCTCTGCGAGGATTGCCAGCGAAGGATGAAGCTAAATCCCTTGAGGATATTCGATTGCAAGAACGAAGAATGCAGGCGCAATCTTCTCCTTGCCCCTGTCATGAAGCACTATCTCTGTCCCGATTGTTCCGAGCACCTGGGGGCCGTGTTGGATATACTTGAGGCATACGGGGTGCCCTTTGTACAGAATCCCTATTTGGTAAGGGGGCTTGATTACTATGTGAGGACAACATTTGAGATAACCTCCAAGAGGCTTGGTGCCCAGAGCACAGTTGCAGCAGGGGGGCGGTACGATGGCCTGGTAGGCCTCATGGGAGGGCCGGACATACCTGGGGTCGGTATGGCAGTCGGGGTGGAAAGACTCCTTCTCCTCATGGAGGGGTCTGTTGCCCCAAAAGGTATAGATCTTTTCATTGCTGCCCTTGGCCAGGATGCCAGGGATGAATCCTATTTCTGGATAGGATATCTGAGACGCAAGGGAGTTGGTGTGGAATTCTCCTTCGAGGACAAAAGTCTCAAGGCCCAGATGAAACAGGCCGACAAGGCAGGCGCCCGCTATTGTCTCATTGTAGGTGAGCAGGAGCTTGACAAAGAGGTGGCCATCTTAAGGGACATGGAGACCAAACAACAAGAAGAGATAGAGCTTGACGACCTTCCAGAGGCACTCGTGGAAAGGATAAGGAACAAGAAAGCAGGAGACTAAGATTATGGAATCGATGGGAGGGCTGAAACGCACCCATGACTGTTACAGTATCACTGAGGAAAGTCTTGAGGCAGAAGTAGTACTCATGGGATGGGTACACCGTCGCCGTGACCACGGTGGACTTATATTCGTGGACCTTAGAGATAGGAAGGGGATTACACAGGTAGTATTCGCACCAGAGGTGGACGAAAAGGCCCATCAGAAGGCCCATTCTTTGAGGAGCGAATATGTGATAGCCGTAAGGGGCAAGGTGCGAAGACGTCCAGAGGGCATGGAAAACCCCAAGATAAAGACCGGAATGGTAGAGGTCGCCTGTACTGAGCTGAGGATCCTCAATACCTCCAAGACCCCTCCTTTTCCCCTTGACGAGGATAGGGAGGTATCAGAGAGCGTGCGCCTCAAGTATAGGTATATCGACCTTAGAAAGGCCCACATGGTGGCAAATCTCACCTTGAGACATAGGGTCTGCCAGGCCATGAGGGAGTATCTGAGCAGACATGATTTTCTAGAGATAGAGACCCCTATGCTTACCAGGAGCACCCCAGAGGGGGCGAGGGATTATCTCGTGCCCAGCCGCGTGAATCCTGGCAGGTTTTATGCCCTTCCCCAGTCGCCACAGCTCTTCAAGCAGATCCTAATGATCGCTGGCATGGAGAGGTACTTTCAGATAGTGCGCTGCTTCAGAGATGAAGACCTGCGGGCTGACAGGCAGCCCGAATTCACCCAGTTGGATATGGAGATGTCCTTCATAGACGAGGAGGACATAATGGGCCTTATCGAGGGATTGATGCAGCATGTGTTTTCCAATGCCTTAGGGGTGGAGCTCAATCCCCCGTTTCCGCGGTTGACCTATCAAGAGGCAATGGAACGCTTTGGAACCGACAGGCCTGACACGAGATTTGGTCTGGAGCTGGTGGACATAACTGACATAGCATCTGGATGTGGGCTCAAGGTCTTCAATACCATTGTAGAAAGTGGAGGAGTGGTAAAGGCCATAAACGGCAAGGGCATGGCAGATCTTTCCAGAAAGGACCTGGATGTGCTAACTGAATTTGCCCAATCCTTTGGGGCAAAAGGGTTGGCCTGGGTGAAGATAAAGGAAGAGGGAAGTTGGCAGTCTCCAATAGCGAAATTTTTCAAACATAATGAACAGCAGGAGATAATGGAAAGACTTCAGGCAGTCCCAGGTGATATATTGTTTTTCGGAGCGGATACTGCAGAGACCGTTTACAGGGTACTCGGAGAACTCAGGCTCGAACTTGCCAGAAGACGCAATCTATTGCCTGGGAAGGGTTTCAATTTCGTCTGGGTTACCCATTTCCCCCTGTTGGAATTCGACGAGGATGAAGGCCGGTTCAAGGCCCTTCATCATCCATTTACTGCCCCAAGCAAGGAGGACCTGGACCTTTTGGACACAGAGCCCTCCAGGGTGCGTTCAAGGGCCTATGACCTCGTCTTGAACGGCATAGAGATAGGCGGTGGAAGTATTCGTATACACCAGGAGGCCGTGCAAAAAAGGGTCTTCAAGGCCTTGAATATCAGTGATGAAGAGGCTGAAGAAAAGTTTGGTTTTCTACTCGAGGCCCTTACCCTCGGCGCCCCACCTCATGGTGGCATAGCCTTTGGTTTGGATAGGTTGGTCATGCTCATGGCTGGCCGTGACACCATCAGGGACGTGATTGCATTTCCAAAGACCCAAAAGGCCCAGTGTCTCATGACACATGCACCGGCAGAAGTCAGTATGGCCCAGCTTGCAGAGCTATATCTAAGGCCTGACTGGCAAAGAGAAGAAGACCTTTCTTAGGGATACGGCACAATACAGGAGAAAGATATGATCAAATGGAATCCTGACAAAGGGTTACTGTGTTACACAAAGGAATACAGGTTGGCAGACGTTGAGGAACCAGATCTCATGAGGGATCTTTTCCCATATAAGGAGGTCTGCCGGATAGCCTTTGACAACAAGTACTTGGTCCCGCAGCCCTGCCGGGATATGCTCATAACGGATACAACCTTCAGGGACGGACAGCAGGCCAGGCCACCTTATACAGTGGAACAGATAAGCAAGATCTTTGATTTCCTACACAGGATGGCTGGTCCAAAGGGGATCATCAGGCAATCGGAATTCTTTCTTTACACCGACAAGGACAAGAAGGCAGTGGCCGTCTGCCAGGAAAAGGGCTATCCCTATCCAGAGATCACAGGCTGGATAAGGGCCAAGAAGGAAGATCTGCAACTGGTCAAAGAGATGGAGCTTGAGGAAACTGGTATCCTCACCTCCGCCTCTGACTATCATATCTTCCTGAAGCTCAAAAAGACCAGGAAGGAGGCTATGGAGGGCTATCTCTCCATAGTTCGGTCTGCCCTGGATCTTGGTATCAGGCCCAGGTGTCACTTCGAGGACATCACAAGGGCCGATATCTATGGTTTTTGCATACCATTTGCAATAGAACTCATGAAGCTCAGGGAAGAAAGCGGCATAGATATAAAGATCAGGATGTGTGACACCATGGGATATGGCATAACCTATCCTGGTGCTGCCTTGCCAAGAAGTGTTCCCAAGGTGGTGAGGGCCATGATCGACGATGCAGGTGTCCCAGGGGAACTCCTCGAGTGGCACGGGCACAATGATTTCCACAAGGTGGTGATAAATGCCACCACCGCCTGGCTCTATGGCTGCGGTGTCATAAATGGTACGCTCCTGGGCTTTGGGGAAAGGACAGGGAACACACCCCTCGAGGCCCTTCTCATCGAGAGGATTGCCCTCAGAGGTGATGCAGATGGTATAGATACCAGGGTCATAACGGAAATGGCCGAATATTTTGCAAAGGAATTGAATGTCCACATACCTGCCAACTATCCCCTTGTTGGAGAAGATTTCAATGCCACGAGCGCTGGCGTGCATGCCGACGGTCTCCTAAAGAACGAAGAGATCTACAATATCTTCGACACTGCAAAGATACTCGGAAGGCCGGTATCTGTTATTATATCCGACAAGTCGGGTACAGCCGGCATTGCCCACTGGATCAATACCCATCTTGGCCTCAAGGGTTCTCAGCAGATAGACAAGAGACACCCTGGTATTGTCAAGATATACAAACAGATAATGAAACAATACGAAGAGGGCAGGGTCACTTCCATGTCAAAGTCCGAGATGGAAAATCTTGCAAGGAAATATCTGCCAGAGCTGTTCACATCCGACTTTGACAGGCTCAAAAAGCGGGCCCACAAATTGGCATTCCATCTCGTGGAAGAACTCGTTGAGACCCCTGAGATCCGCTCTATGGATCCAGCGCGCATGGAGCCCTTGCTGAAAAGGGTGTTGGATGAAAATCCATTTATCCAATTTCTATATGTGGTGAATGCTGAGGGGGAAAAGATCACCCATAATATCACGCACATAGAGGACAGGAGCAAATATGCATCCTTCCAATTGGACAGTGATTTTTCAGGCAGGCCATGGTTCATCGCACCCATAAAAGATGGCAAGATACACGTCACTGATTTTTATACATCCAGGATTACCAATGCGCTCTGTATTACTGTCTCGGGCCCTGTCAGAAACGAAAATGACGAGATAGTCGGTGTCCTTGGCATAGATATACGTTTTGAGGACCTTGCAAAGATGGATGGTGATAACAATGAATAAGCCACCATCGCTCTGGCTTGACAATTATACAAGACAGGCCGATGTCGTTCATACAACACGCTTTGCCAAGAGAAGGTATTGAGACAGGGCTACAGGGTTAAGATCCATGAGATAGGCGCTGTCAAAAAGCGCTGGAAAGACCGTATAGCAGTGGCCCTGGTGTTTCCCGATACCTATGGCCTGGGTATGTCGAACCTGGGATATCAACGGGTATACGAACTCTTGAATGGATATGATCAGGTGGTGGCCGAGCGTTTCTTCCTGCCAGGGCCCCCTTTTCATGGAGTAGGACTTCGTTCCATAGAGTCGAATCGTGGCCTCAGTGAATTCGATATCATCCTGTTTTCCATAAGCTTTGAGTACAGCTATCTGAATATCCCGATAATCCTAAGGCAAGGTGGCCTTGGCCTTTTCGTCAAAGACAGGACAGATTCCTCCTCGCCCTTGGTCCTTGCGGGGGGGGTGGCATGCCAGATAAATCCTGAGCCAATAGCCCCCTTTATCGATGCCTTCGTTCTGGGTGACTTCGAAGCCCTCTGTCCAGGTTTCGTGAGATTTCTCCAGGACAATTATCCCAGGGTGGAAGATAAGAAAGAAACGCTTCTGGAGCGCCTTGTGTCTATGTGCCCGGGTGTATACGTGCCTTTGTTTTGCCCAGAGCAGTTTTATGGGGATGACAGGGTTGAGCCTGCCATAGAGGAAAGAAGCCCGGAAATATTGCCCCACACAGTGGTATTATCCGACAGGGCAGCCTTTTCCAATACATTTCTTTTAGAGGTTAGTAGGGGGTGTGGAAGGGGATGCAGGTTCTGTGCTGCTGGCTATGTGTACCGTCCTCCAAGGCCTTGGCCCATGACAAGTATAAGACAGACCCTGGCCCTGTCCAAGGAGACCAGTAAGATAGGGCTTGTGGGGCTTGAATTCATGGAAGAGAAGGGGCTTTGTCAGCTGGTATCGAGTCTTTTGGAGGATGGGTTTCAGATCGGCTTTTCCTCATTGAGGGCAGATGCCGTAACGGATGATTTTGCCCGTCTCCTTGCAGCCTCTGGCTCGAAAACCGCTACCATCGCTGCCGAAGCCGGTTCTGAAAGGCTCAGAAAGACAATCAATAAACATCTTTCAGAGAATCAATTGCTGGGATGTTGCGATATACTCCTCAGTGCTGGCATACGGAATCTCAAGCTTTATTTCATGTTGGGTCTTCCCTTTGAACAGGATGAAGACGTTGAAGACATGATAAGGCTTAGCAAGGAGATACTCGGCATGTTGGTCCTTGTTGGCAAAGAACGGGGGCGCCTCGGTCGCCTGACTGTTTCAGTGTCCACCTTTGTGCCCAAGGCCTGGACACCTTTTCAGTGGGCCGGTTTCGTGGATATGGAAACGCTGAAGTACAGGCGTAAAATGCTTGAAAAGGCCCTTAGGGGCAAGGCCAATTGCAGGCTCAAGCTTGATTCTCCGGACAAGGCCATGGTCCAGGCAGTCTTGAGTAGGGGAGATAGAAGGCTCGGCCTCGATCTTGTGCCTTACAGATTGAAAGGCATGGGAAGTAAGAAGATCGTCAAGAAAATCTCTCCTATTGCCGAAAAATATCTTAAAGAAAGGGCAAAGGATGAATTTTTCCCCTGGGAGGTCATTAAACATAGGGTGAAAAGGGAATTCCTATATTCTCAATGGAAAAAGGCAGAAAGGGGGCTGGAGACACCTTTCTGCCATCTGGAAAAGTGTAGGAAATGTGGCGCATGCAGAGGATTGGAGCTGATTGATGGCCCCGGAAAACCTTGAAAACATGGTATCTGTGGAGGGATTGGATGCCTACACAAGTGTTGATGATATTGACGAAGTAGAAGATTATGAGGGCCAAGAGGAGTCTGAGGAGACCTTTTCAGAGACAACCCCTCCAGAAAAGATAGCCAAATGGATCCGAGAGTCAGGCGAGGACATGAAACATGGTTCGGATATCCTGGCCACCACCATGGATCTACCCCCGGTAAACAGGGTGAAACCTGAGAATTTCATCAAGGCCTTGCATATAGTCTTCAGTGAGTATGGCATCAACAAGATACCGGACGAGATAACGGAAGCGATTCTGCAAAGGGAATTCGAAAGCTTTGAGTTTCTCGTCCCTGCCAGGGTAAAACACCTCCAGCCAAGGCATGTGGAGATCAATACGTTTCCAGAGATCTCCACATTGACCATTAGGGGGGCAGAGCCAGTAGATGGCAATGATGGTTCTATAGAGGTTTTTTTCGACTTTCGTATCCAGCCTGGCAAGTACCTACCAGATGGAAGTATAGACTTTAGAGAGATCAACCGTTTTCCTCAGGCATGTGAAGATGAGTGCGTTTTTCGTGTCTATCAACCTACCCCAGGTTCACCTGGCACGGATGCCTATGGACTTCCTATCGCCCCAAAGCCAGGCAGCCCCTTCCCTGTGAAACCTGGAGATGGGCTCAGAGAGGAGAATGGTTATGACGAGGAACGGAAAGAGCACTACAAGGACTATTTTTGTAAGAAAGCAGGGATCATAGTATGTGAATTCGAGGGGCCTGCTGATCCACAAAACATCCGTGCCATATCCATCAAGAACGAGATAGTAGTCAAGGACATCGATTTCACCACTGGCAGTCTCAAGGGACAGGCAGGTGAGCTCAGATGCAAGGCCAATGTGTTGGTGGAAGGGGATATCAGGGGGCATTTTTCTGTGGTCATAGATGGGGCGTTGAATGTCAAAGGGGCCGTGGAGGGTGCGACCGTGGATGCCACAGGCCCAGTTGTGGCTGCATTCGTCAGGAATTTTCTTCGGTCTGGAAATGACATGGAGATAGGCTCAGCCCGAAATGCCACTCTTGTGGCAAGTCAGACGGCAAAGATCAAAAGGGAACTGGCAGAATGCCAGATAAAGGCCCCATATATACTGTTTCAACCCCATGGGAATCCGGAGATCATGATTGGTCGGACCATCGCCGAGGCAGATATGGTGAAGGGTGGTCCCTTGAACGTGAGAAACATCTTTGAGATAGAGATCGGAAAGAGGCTGTTCGAGACCCTCGCCCAGCTCCAGAGACAATATTGTGAGCTCGAAGAGGAGGAGGTGCGGACTGCTGCAAGCCTCAGGGATAGGGGTGCGGTAATGGGAAGAAAGCTAAAGCTTGCCTCTTCCATACTCGATGATGAACAAAAGAAGTTCATCCCTGTCATCAAGCAGTTTGCCACCATGATACTGCTGGGGAAGATACCAATAGGCAAGATAAAGGAGAGGGTCCTGAATTTCGAGCAGTCCTACGGGGCTGATTTTCGCAGTATCGTAAGGCATCTCAAGTTGATGGTGGATATACAGGAACACTTGACAGAGATAACCGAGCAAAAGGATCTGCTTGCAAAGCAAAAGGAACAGGTGGAGGCTGCAATTGCTGAACTTAGTGTGGATATAAAGGGGAGACTGGCCTCTGCTGGGCAGGTAATCGTTAGGTGTGATGGAAGAGAGAAGAGGTGGTCTCTCAAGAATGCCAATATAAAGAATTTTCATATAGTCATGAAATACGATCCAAAAAGGGGGCCATATTTTATCGACAAGGATGGCAATGAGTAGGTTTTCAGTCCTTTTTTTTGTTATGTGCCTGTTCCCTTTTTTTCCTCCTGAGCCTTAGTTGCAACACCTGGCGGCTGAAGATATGTTCTATCAGCTTTTCCTGATCGTCTTCAGTAATCCATATGAATTGTACGGCAGTAAAGAATTTGTCATTTTGTTGGGCCCTTCGCACCACCTTCCCAAAGCAATTGAAGAAATAGTGTTCTGGCAACAGACCGATGTAGAGCTCGAGGATAGTGCCTGGAGTCATCTCTTTCTTGGACATGAACCCTATACCCTTTGCGCTTAGATCCACTTTGTAGACCCTGGTGCATCTGTCCTGTTGGTTCGAGGAGTCACAGGTGTTGACAAGGTTCAAAAGGAGTGTCAATTTTTGGTCGAGTACCTCCAGTATGGCAGCAAGGTCTGAATCCTTCTCCTTGAGCCGTTTCAGGTGTTTTTTTATGCCTTTTTGCACTGTGGGATGACATGATTCCACCCAGGGGTCCCTCAGGCCCTCCATGTATTCGTTGAGCTTTTCTTCGTAGGTCTGCTCAGATATCTCCTTGAAGCCCATTAGCACTCTGTCTTTAATCCTTATACTTTCTCTCTTTTCCATGGCTCTGTTTCGGTCATTCTTCATGTCTTTAACCATTAATCCAGGGGCAGTGGCTCCTGTTCAAGGATGCCTTTTTCATCCAAGGGTCTGACCTCGAAGTTGTCTGGATTCTTTGGTTGCAGGAATACTATCTCCACCCTCCTGTTTTTGGCCCTGTGTTCAGGTGTATCATTGAGGGCCAGGGGTCGACTTGGTCCATATCCGATGGCTGCCATCCTTCGTGGATCAATGGAGTGCCTGCTCAAGAGATACACTACCACCGTTGCAGCCCTGGCTGCAGAAAGGTGCCAGTTTGACTCGAAAAGACCAGTGACAGGGGAATCGTCTGTGTGGCCGCTAACTATGACATCTCCAGGGACAGTCTCTATTATTCCCCTTATCTTGTCCAAGATGGGCTTGGATTCGGGTTTCAACTGGTCGCTTCCTGGGTCAAAGGTGATTTCATCGTTCATACGAAGGACTACTCGATCATTGAGGGCCTCCACCTGCACCTCTCCCTTGATGAGTTCCAGTTTTATAGCAGACTTGATCTTTTCAAGTATCACATCCACTGAGAAAACAGGATTAAAGTCCCTGGATACAATGTCGATACCCTTTGGTATATCCAGGGTGATTTCCTGTTTCTGAACCCCAAAGGCCTTTTCGAGAGAACCTGATACCTCCTTGTACATGGCAGGGTCTGTGGTGGAAAATGACAGGAGGAGGACAAAGAAACACAGGAGCAGAGACATGAGGTCACCAAAGGTGACCATCCACATAGGGGCCCCTTTGGGGCATTCACATTTCTTGCCCATTGTTTAACTTCCCTCCTCGCTGGATCCCCTGGCCTTGGGAGGCAGAAAGGTCTTGAGTAGTTCTTCCAGTACCCGGGGATTGAGGCCTTTTTGAAGGCCCAATACCCCTTCCAGAACGAGCCTCTTGTTCAATTCTTCTTCTTGGCTTCTTCTCTTTAGTTTGTCGGCAATGGGTAGGGCAATGAGGTTGGCCATGATGGCACCATAGAGGGTCGTAAGAAGTGCTACGGCCATTGCAGGGCCGATGCTCGAAGGATCGGACATGTTGCCAAGCATGTTCACCAGGCCTACAAGGGTTCCGATCATCCCAAAGGCTGGTGCCGCATCCCCTATGGCATCGAAAATACCCTTGCCAAGGCCGTGTCTTTCCAGGGTTAGGTCGATCTCCTTTTCAAGTACGTCCTGGATAAATTCTGCTTCGTGTCCATCTACACAATACATTATGGCCTTTTTGAGGAACGGGTCGTCGATTGGCTGTTTCTCCAGCTTAAGTAGCCCTTCCTTTCTGGCTATATTGGAAAGGGTTACCAGTTCCTGGATTATCTCTTCAGGTGGGCGTGCCTTTGCAAAAAATGCCTTCATCGCAACGCTCATGCTGTTGAGGATATCTGGAAGGGTGAAGCGTATGAAGGTTGCGGCAGTAGCGCCGCCAACCACTATCAATATGGAGGGGACGTCTACAAAGGCAGTCAATGATCCGCCCAGGAGAATAGCACTGACAATTAGAACCATGCCGGCGACAAGGCCGATTACAGTCCCGATATCCATAAAAGTATAAAAATCCCCCTTTGATTATTCGTTCAGATGGCTCGGTTTATCTTTTCTCCTAATCGGAAGATTGGGGATTATTGATAAGGGGGTATTGGAGTGTATTCAGAAGATTATTGATTTTTTTAAGGGAGGCCTTACCCCTGACTGCAAGTTCTGGAGCGAATATTACAACCATGAATTCCCAGATACAGAGCTCGAGTTCCTGGAGATTTTTCATGTCTGCCCCATGGGGAGGGATGTCTTTTTGTCTAATTCTTTCC
The DNA here is from genome assembly GCA_026986785.1 of Deltaproteobacteria bacterium. Lineage (GTDB taxonomy): Bacteria > Desulfobacterota > Dissulfuribacteria > Dissulfuribacterales > QOAL01 > QOAL01. The sequence goes on from JALSNW010000005.1 coordinate 50,085, forward strand.
AAGACAGGAAGAAATTGTTGGAATCTTTTCTGCTTTTCCAGGTCCCGGGCAGGGTTTTCCAGGGCACGCTGTATCCTGGTTTCCAGTGCCCTGACAAACCTGGGCATCTGAATGATGAATTCCAGATCTCGATCCATTGGAAAGCGTTCATCGACAAGAAGTTTCGTCAATTGATCTATTTGGCTCAACACCCTTGTGCCATAGCCACCAGGCAGTGGCCTCTGGTCTATCTTGATCCTTTCTCCCAGATAACTCTCAAGGGTAGAAACAACCCTGTGTATATGTGAGACAATGGTGTGGCACTCCCTTACAAGAGTTTGTCTGATCTGCCTTGCCCTTTCTTGAAATTCAAGACAAGAAGGTAGTTTGTCCCATGTGCCAAAACATCTGGAGCATACAAGCTCCAGAATATTTACCTCGAGTTGTTCAGGCGCCAGGAGATATCTGGGCCACATGGCCCTTATATGGGGCCTTCTGGAGAGGACATCTTGGAGCATCTTTTTTACTTCCTTGTTGATAAAGGATATCTCCTGCCTGAGTTCCCTCTGTAACAGGCATTGTAAGCCAGACCTGCTTTTTTCAAGGGCCTTTTCACGGCTGGGGAAGAGTCTTAGCCACACTTCATTGCCTTTTCCGTCTCCTGGAACGATAGCCGGATAGGCCCTGATCCTGATTCCATTAACCATGCCCACATCTATCACTTTTGGAATCTTGTCGAGGTCAGTTGTATCCATCCTTTTTTCCCAACTGGCACAAGCCCTTTCCCAGCATGGCAGGCCGAGTAGTTTGTCTCTGGAGTGTTCGAGGTATTTCTCCTTGAGGTATGAAATATCCCTGGACGCCTCGATTACCTGGTTTTTCTCGTCGAGTATCTCCACCCTCATCCTCAGGTGAGGAGGCAGCTCTGGCACTTGGGCCAGGTCTTTGTAGGTCAGCTTCGTGTGGAGGATGGTAGAAAGCTCCTCGACGAGGATGTCTCTGAAGCTGCCTGTCTTGCCAGTGATGTTGTTGCAGATTTGGGAAGCCATCTTGTCATAGTCGAAGATGTTGGCCCTGATATTTTTGGGTAGGTGCCTCAGGATGAATTTTACCTTTTCCTCCAAGAAGCCAGGTACCATCCATTCGAGCACTGTTGTATCTATTTCACCAATGAGCGCCAGGGGGATGCCTATACTGATCCCGTCTTCCTCCATACCAGGGCAGAATCTATAGGTGAGGGGGAGGTCATTGCCAGATATCTCGATATGTCCCGGATAGAGAAGGTTGGCCGTTTGCTTCCTGTCATGTTCAAAGAGTTTGTCCTCCTGCAATCTCAGGTAGTGATCACGGCCTGCCATGGCCTTTATTGCCTTTCTGAGGTCCGTCTCGTCCCTGATCTCCATCCCTGAATCTTTTTCAAGCCTGAAAAGACCTCTCATAAAGAATTCCTCAAGTGCTTCTTGGTCTATCAATGAACCAATGTTTCTCGTCCTTTCTTCAATGTCTTTCAGCCTGTTCAGTACCTCTCGGTTGTGTTCATTGAAGCCAAACCTGTTTTTCAAGGCACATGCGGCCAGCCCCTCCGAGATGAGGAGCCTTCTTGCCAGTTCGGGCTCTACCCTCTTCAGGGAGACAGGCCTCCCTGATATTATGGTAAGGCCATAAAGGGTGACTTTTTCAGTGCAGATAGCCTCTCCCCTGCTACTTGACCACCTGGGTTCAAGGTATGAATATTTGCAAAGGGGGCGCCCGAACTCTTCGATCCATTCTGGTTGTATAGGGGCTACAGTCCTGGCATAGAGCCTCGAGGTCCTGATCTGTTCAGCAGACACGATCCATTGAGGCCCTTTTCTGAACAGGCTGGAACCTGGAAATATGGCCAATTCTTTACCCTTGGCACCCGTGTATATATTGGTCTCCTTCTTAAAGGCGATGTTTCCAAGAAATCCAGAAAGTACACACCTGTGGATCGCATCTCTCAAGGGCTGGTCAGGCTTTGCGGTAATACTTTTAAAAAGTTTTTTATCTATCTTTTGTTTCGAGATTTTTATGTCGTTTAATGTTGATAGGAGCTGGTCGAAGATATCTTCCCACTCCCTCATCCTCGGGAATGAGAGGAAGTGTTGTCGGCAGAATCGCCTTAGGGCATTGTTGCCAAAACCCCTCTTCTTCATGGATATCCATAGGTCCCAGAGGTTTATCCAGGTGATGAAATCACTGGATTCGTCTTGAAACATCCCATGAGCAGCCGTGGCCTCTGCCTCCTTTTCAACGGGTCTTTGCCTTGGGTCCTGGATGGAAAGTGCAGAGGCTATAATGAGCATCTCCCTGAGACAGCCCTGCCGTACAGCCTGTATGAGCATCCTTGAAAGCCTTGGATCAAGAGGCAGTCTTGCCATCTTTTTCCCAAGGCCAGTAAGTCTTTCCCCCGAGTCCATTGCCCCAAGTTCCTTCAGGGTGTGTATGCCTTCCCTTATGGCGCTCTTCTGGGGGCTGTCCACAAAGGGAAATATGTCAACTGGTCCTTGGCCAAGATACAATAGCCTGAGGATAACTTCTGCAAGATTGCACCTGAGGATCTCGGGCGGGGTGAAATCAGGGCGACAAAGGTAGTCCTCTATGGAGTAGAGTCTCAAGCAAAGGCCAGACTCTATCCTTCCTGCCCTACCAGTCCTTTGATCTGCACTGGCTTTGGATATCTTGGTTATGGGAAGGGCCTTTGTATGGGTATTGACGTTATAGCTTGAGATGCGAGCTAGACCTGAATCCACCACATATCTGATGCCAGGGACAGTAATGGAGGTTTCTGCAATATTTGTGGCCAGGATGATCTTTTGCTTGGGGGATGGAGAGAAGATCCTTGCCTGATCTCTTGATGAAAGACGTGCAAAAAGAGGTAGTATTGAACATTCTTCTTGTAGACAGCCTGCCAGTATGTTTTTGGTCTCAAGGATATCCCGTTCCGTGGGTAGAAATACCAGGATATCACCGGAACGGTCTGTTGTTCGTATTTTCTTCACGGCCCATTTCACTTGTTCCTGGAGATCATTCTTTCGCCCACGGCCCATTGTCAATGGATCTACATGGATCACCTCCACAGGATAGGTCCTTCCCTCGACCTCTACCACCGGGGGATTGTCGAAAAAACGCTCGAATTTTTCAACCTCCATGGTGGCAGATGTGATGACGAGTTTGAGGTCTTTTCTCCTGGCAAGAAGCCGCTTCAACATGCCAGCGAGCAGGTCTATGTTCAGGCTCCTTTCATGGGCTTCATCGAGGATCACGGTATCATAGGCATAGAGGAATCTATCAGATTGCATTTCGGCCAAGAGCATGCCATCGGTTACGAATTTTATCTTGGTAGCTCTACTGGTCTTGTCATGAAAGCGGATTTTGTATCCCACCACATCTTTTCCAAAAGATGAATCTCTAAGCTCCTGGGCAACCCGCTTGGCTACGGATATGGCAGCCAGTCTTCTGGGCTGTGTACACACGATGCGGCCCTTTGTGCCTCGCCCTGCCGCGAGACAGATCTTGGGTAGTTGGGTGGACTTTCCGGAACCGGTCTCACCCGTGACAATCACTACCTGGTTGTGCTTTATGTGATGGACCAGCCTGGTCCATGATCTACAAATCGGTAGTCCAGGCTGGCATTTTATCCTGTTGGAGCGCAATTCAGATGTTCGCAGGGGGTTCAGATGAGGTTATTCAGATAGGGATTAGTCTTTTTTTGGTTTCCCAGGGTATCTGTGGGCCTTGGACCATAATCATGGCCTGGCAGGACTATAGTTTCATCAGGCAGGGGCAGGATCCTCTCCTTGAGGGATTTCATCAAGGTGTTCATATCCCCCCCTGGCAGATCCGTTCTCCCAACCGCATCGATGAAGAGTGTGTCACCAGTAACCAGATATCCATGTCCAAACAGGCAGACAGAGCCAGGTGAATGGCCTGGGGTATGGATCACCTTGAAGCGCAACCTCCCTACTTCGATCTCTTGTCCGTCTTCCAGGTATCCGTCAGCAGGGGGGGCTGGCTCAAACCCCCAAGACCTGAACATTTCCACGATTTGGGGTTCTCGAAAGAGTATATCATCATCCCTGTGCATGTACACCGGGGCACCTGTCAGGGCCTTCATGCGTGCATTTCCACAGGTATGGTCTGGATGCCCGTGGGTATTGACTATTGCCTTGAGATTCAAGGTCGACTCCTTGATGTTTCTCGATAGGAGTTCCTCGCTGCCTGCTGGATCAATGATTATGGCCTCTTTGGTATGGGGACAACCTATGATATAGGCCCTCACCTGTAATGGCCCTACGGTGTATTCCTCAAGTATCATGTTCACCTGCCTATTTCTTGCCTGTCTATATCCGTCAAGTATCTTCAAGGTATTAATTGACTGTCTTTTCCTCGGCCTCGGTGTCAAGATTCAGGTATGATGGTGGTGAAGGGATACGATATTCTCCCTTTAGCCAAGAACCAAGATCTGCCATTTGGCACCTCTTGGAACAAAAGGGCCTGTATAGATTGGTACGAAAATCTACCTCTTGCCCACATCTTGGACACCTTCTAACCGTGTCTTTTCTTGTTTTCATACTATCCAATGAGATGGTCATGCTCTTCATTCACAAGTAACGACTAATACGACAAGTTACAACAGAGAGGGTTTTCTGCGCCTCTTTCTGCTGGAAAACAGGCCAAGGAGCCAGCCTATCAAAAGGACGCCTCCCCCTGCCAGGAACCATTTTACATTGGAATTTGCCTCGAGATTATTCACCCTTTGCCTCAATGAGATAAGCTGTGCGTTGGCCTGGCTCAATCTTTTTTGGGTTTCGGAAAGCATTTTTTTTGTCTGGACCACATTGGCCGCATCTTGTTTGAGACTTTCATAAGCGCTCTTTATGCTGTCCCTCTCAGAGATGCATCTTGTCAGTTGTTTTTTGAAGTCCGAGCCTGTCTCAGAGAGTTGGTCCATCTCTTGTTTCAGTTTCTGATACCTCTGTCTGAGTGCTTGATTTTGCTTTCTCAACGCCTCGAGTTGCATCTTGGCAGGCGGGCTTTGGGTGAGATACCTCCGCAAGATCCAACCTTCCTTGCCACGAGGGGTCCTTACAAAGGCCCATGCGTCCTCCTCTTTGAGCAATTCTACCTGGGTACCATCTGCCAAGATGGCTATAATTTTTCTGGTATTGCCCTTTCCTGTCCTCAGGGGGACTTCGCTGGATGGTGCTACATAAAGGCTGGATGCAAATACATCTGCTGTAACAATAGTCAGAAAGAGAAAGATCAATAGGGGGATTTTTGTACTCATATCCATTAGATTAGTGTATCCTTTCACAATCGGATTTCAAGGCATCCAAAGATCCGACACCTTTTATGATAACTTGTAGTGTCCAGGACATTTTAGGTGAAAAAAAGCAGCATGCAACTCAAAAAAAGAAAAATCTTGGGAAACACCTGTAATTCATTGGGTTTTGCTCCTTTTTCTATTGCGTTTAGAATATGGCAGACGTATAAAATCTCTAACCTTGATTGTGGAGTATGTTTAATGCCTCAGATAGGGTTAGGTATAGGGTTGGAGTTTTTTCGATCCGCAAGAACAAGCAGGAGGAAATCTTATGGACAGGCGGAGTTTACTCAAAAAAGGTGTATTGGCAGGGGCAGCAGTTGCAGCGTCATCGGCCTTGGGCACGAGTTCAGCCCAGGCCGTTGTCACGGGAAAGCAGATAAAATGGCGAATGGTCACATCTTGGCCCCCAGCTTTTCCCATCCTTCAGACTGGCGTGGAGAGGTTTGCAAAGCGGGTAGGTGAACTTACCGGCGGTAGGCTAAGCATACAGGTCTATGCAGGAGGCGAGTTGGTGCCGCCCCTTGGGGTCTTTGATGCCGTCTCTTCTGGTTCTGTTCAATGTGGTCACAGTGCTGCCTATTATTGGGCTGGAAAGTGCAATGCGGCCCAGTGGTTTACTTGCGTCCCTTTTGGCATGGATGCCCAGGGGATGAACGCCTGGTTTTACTTTGGCAATGGCCTCAAGTTATGGGAAGAGGTCTACGCCCCGTTCAATCTCATACCCAGGCCTGCTGGCAATACCGGTGTCCAGATGGGTGGTTGGTTCAATAAGAAGATAGAATCCATGGACGATTTCAAGGGACTCAAGATGAGGATACCTGGTCTTGGTGGCAAGGTGATTGCCAAGGCCGGTGGTGCGGTCGTTCTCTTGCCAGGGGGTGAGATCTACACATCTCTCGAAAGGGGTGTGATCGATGCCACAGAGTGGATAGGACCGTGTCACGATATTCGAATGGGCTTTTACAAGGTTGCCAAATACTATTATTATCCAGGGTGGCACGAGCCGGGCAGTGCCCTTGAGCTCATAATGAACAAAAAGGCCTACGAGGCCTTGCCCAGCGATATCAGGGCCGCCTTGGATACGGCAGCTTCAGAGCTGAATGTGCAGATGCTGTCGGAGTTCGAGACCGAAAACGCCAAGGCGCTTTCACAATTGAAGAGTTTTCATAAGATCCGGCTCTTGCGTTTCCCGGACAAGGTTCTCGAGGGCCTCAAGGTACTTGCCGCAGAGACCATTGAGGAAACCGCATCCAAAGATCCCCAGGCAAATAAGGTGAACGAGGATTTTATGACATTCAAAAAACAACTTGCAGCATGGAACAAGATATCTGAAAAATCCTATTATGATTCTATGCTGTAGAGGGCCGGTTGCCTTTTGGGACACAAGAGGATGAGAAGATCTTCTTGTCCTGATGAAGATATGACATGGCTCGATCGACTCCAAGGAGGGCCTGGAGGCCCCAAGGTCTCCAGGCGAAATAATGACCTCGAGGACCCTTAGTAGGCATCTGAAAGAGGGAATAAAACGGCTTTGTGGACCCCTCGGTGTGATAGACATCGGGTTCCTTGTCCTCAGGGGTATTACAGTCTTTGGAGGTATCGCTTGGCTGCTTCTTGCCCCTTTGTCCGCCAATGAAAAGGAAGATCTTGCCAAGGCCCTGATCGCCTTCACCATCTATAGCACTCTTCTCTATCTCTATATCTTCAAAAGGCCAGAGAAGATCCGCTATGCCTATATCGCCTCCCTGTTTCTTGACATGGTCTTTGTCTTTTTCCTTGTCAGTTTTCATAGGGATCTCAATAATAGCTTTTTCCTCGGGTACTATCTCCTAACTGCCCTTCATACATTCTACTTTGGTCCAAAGTTCGGGGCCGCTGTTGCCACCATCTCTGGCATCATGTACCTGATTAACGTTATGCCCTATCTCGGTAGCATACACTGGACCGACCAGGCCTTGAGGATAGCCTTTCTATATCTGATAGCCATCCCTCTCGGCCTACTTTCGGAGAAGCTGAGGAGAGACAAGGACAGGATAGAGGATCTGAACAAGAGGCTTGAGGCATCCATCGCCTATTTGAAGAGGACCCAGGCCAGGTTGGTCGAGGCAGAGAAATTGGCTGCCATGGGCAGGCTCACTTATGACATTGCCCACGAGATCAGAAACCCCCTTTCTGCCTTGGGAGGTATGGCCAGGCGCCTTGACAAATACATACCAGAGGGGACAAAGGAGAAGGACTATCTCAAGGTCATACTCAATGAGGCAGAAAGGCTGGAGGCAATATTGAAGGACGTCATGATACTGTCCTCCGAGCAATTCCGCTTCGAACTGAAAAGAGGTGACATAAATAGGCCGGTAAGGGATGCTGTGAAGTTTTTTTGTGATATGTGTCAGAGTGGCAAGATCAGGTTGGTGGAGAACTATCAACCCGATCTTCCAAGGATATATTTTGATTATGATCAGATCAAACAGGCAACGGGTAACTTGATAACAAATGCCATTGATGCAGTAAGCCAGGAGGGAGGTGTCATCTCTGTAAGGACCGGGACCAGGATGCAAAATGAGGTCTTGTGGGTAACTGTATCCATCAACAATAGTGGCAAACCCATACCAAAGGAGGAACTGGATCTCATATTTCAGCCCTTTTACTCCACAAAGAAGATCGGGGTTGGAACTGGTTTGGGACTTGCCATCGTTCAGAAGATCATGGAGGAACACAGGGGATACATCGATGTGGAGAGTGAAGAACTTACAGGGACTACCTTTACCCTATATTTCCCATATCAAAGCGAGGAAGAAGACAAGAAGATCCAGTGCTGGCAATACATAAAGTGTGGCATTGAAAAGGATCCAACAAGACGTTGCCCAGCCTATCCATATTTCGGCAGGATATGTTGGGCCATAGCAGGTACCATGTGCGAGGGCAGGGTAATGGGCACCTATGCGGAAAAGATAAAAGAATGCAAGAACTGCCCCTTCTACCAGCAGTGTCATGAACCCGGATTATCTACTTCAGAGACCTGAAAAAAGACAATTCCTTTGAATGGGTGCATGGTCAGCATGCATCATTTGTTGTGGAGCACGTGAAGTATCAAAATACAGAAGGGCGTCATCCCAGGTAAGATCGGAAGCTGCATGATCTTGGGATGAAAGAAGACCAGGGGCATTTGCCAGATATAAACCAGCAACAAGCCCCCGACCCCCATTGGATCAACGTTTTTCCCCTACATACACCAACACCATAGCCATCTGCCAGCCTTTACACAGCATGGGGTATTGCCAGGGCTGGAGATGATAAGTGTGGCCTTTATGTCATTGATCTCTTTCAGGGGATGTCTGTATAGGTCACATTCGTTCAGGATCTTGACCTCCCTCCCCTTGGGTGGCTCTACGCCTATGACCTCGCCATCCTTGTCGTAAAGTACCTTGAAATACGCTTTGGGTCCCTTTTCGCTCATGTTCTCCTCCTTTGTTGTGCATTTTTTCTGATCCCGACTCAGAACCAGAAGGTTATCCTCGTAAATATGAAACGCTTAGGGCATATTGTGGGATTTGACGGGTCGGTATCTTGAAAACTGAAGTGGTGATCCAATAGGTTTTTCCCCTCAAGTTCTATCATCCCATATCTCTTGGGTAGCCTGTAGCGAATGGAAAGATCCAGTACCCAGAAATGATCCCTGCCATAATAGGTACCATATTGACGATTTCCAAAAATGCCTGATTGCCATACGGCAGTAGCATTGAACCTTGCCCCAAAACCAATTGGTAGAAATAGGCCAACCGACAAGGGTAGCCTGTGGGTTTCAAGGCAGACTATATCTTCTTCTCCTGGCTGATAATCCGTTCTGTCAAATTTTTCATACTGGTAT
>JALSNW010000006.1 GCA_026986785.1 Deltaproteobacteria bacterium
GGGATTTCAGGCTGCTTAGAAGATTACTCAATGCAGTTGCACCGCTAAACCTCGTAGATCCACTGATTGAAGAATTCAGGATGGAAAATTGCGAGACCTACCACGATATCCTGAGATTTATCCATGAGAAGGCGGTCCAAGAGTTGATTGAACTTGGCAAGGATGAAAAGAGACTCATAAAGGGAAATATCACAAAGCGCCTTGAATTGCCCATACCTGCAGGGATACTCTGTATCGATCTGGGAGGGGGAATCTCAGAGGATGCCCCCAAGGATTATTGCAGGCTGGAGCACATAACATCCATCCCCTTCAAGGCCCTTCTGCAGGGGATGACGGCCCCTGGGGTATGGCATACCGATGTCATGGAGGTCAGCTTCAAGGACATGGTCAACAGCATGATAAATGCCCCGACAGATGCCCTTGACGGCCAATATTCTGGACATAATATCGCTATCATCACCAGGGAATATATGAACTTGAGTTTGAGATTTGGTTATCATTTCAACATAGTAGATGCCTATTGCAGTGATTACCCCAGGGATAATCACATCTATTTCAGGTTCCTTGGAGGGGCTACAGATATTACAAAGAGATCCCGACGTGCCAGATTGATCGCCCAGATCCTCAAGGCCTACGACCTGAACGTGAAGACAAAAGGGGACGTGGTCACAGCCAGGATGGGTAACATGCAGCGAAAAGACATGGAATACATACTGGATATCTTGGGGAGGCTCATAGGATTTACCAGGCAACTGGATGTGCACATGGAAGATGATTCGAAGATCCAGCACTATCTTGAGGCATTTTTGAGGGGCGAGTATGATGTGGCCTTGAAATAGGTTTTTTCTCCTATTGCTGTTTTGATTTTTTTCTGTAAAGATGGAAGAGGTCTCGTGATCAATAAGGGCATGGATCTGTCTCTGCCCACAGGAGGTATCAACAAGATACTGTGAACAAGGGAGTATTGCATGACTGAAGCAAAGAACGAGCATATTCGTCTGATAATAATAGATGATGAGCCAATAGTTGGTAGAAGATTAAAGCAGATATTTGGTAAGATGGGTTTTGATGTGGAGATCTTTACCAATTCCCTGGCAGCCGTTCAGTTTATGGAGAAGAATCCTTTTGACATAGTTGTTACTGATTTCAAGATGGAAGAGCTTGATGGCATGGAGGTCCTCAGAGAGGCCAAGAAGATAAATCCAGGAGCCAGGGTGATTATTATTACTGGCTATGCAAAGCCTGAGACTGCCAAGGAGGCCTTCAAGAATGGGGTCTTCGACTTCATGGTAAAGCCGTTTCGTCTCGACGAGTTGAAGGAGGCCGTGCTTAGGGCAGCCAAATCCAGATCTTGAGGAGGAACCGCTATCTTCTTTTCTTTCCTTTTTCTCTCACCCTGGAATTTATATCCATCTGCCGCAGTTTCCGCCACAGGGTGGTCCTGGAGATGCCCAGGATCCTGGCTGTCTCTGTCTGGTTGAAACCGGTCTTTTTGTATACGTCATAGATATAGTCCAATTCCATATTTTTTAAAGGGGCTGCGGCATGCCCTTTGGTCTCAGGCTCCTGGATGAACCAGAGGTCTGGAGGAAGATCTTGGGCTGTGAGCTGTTTTTTGTGTGTCAGTGCAACAGCCCTTTCCACCATGTGTTCCAGCTCCCGACAATTGCCTGGAAATGGATAGGTCATAAGGGCCTCTACAAAGTCATTTCCAACCGCAGGTACTGCCTTGCCAAATTTTTTAGCAGCCTTTCTGGCAAAATGATTGGCAAGGGCAGGTATGTCCGCCCTCCGTTTCCTGAGAGGTGGGAGTTCAAGGGTCACCACCTTGAGCCTGTAATAGAGGTCTTGCCTAAATTCCCCCTCCTTGACCATTTTGTCCAGATCCCTATTGGTGGCAGCCACGAAACGACAATCGATTTCTACTGGCCTGGTTCCACCAACCCTGAAGATGGTATTTTCTTGTAGGACCCTAAGTAGTTTGACTTGCATCGATAGGGGCATCTCTCCTATTTCGTCCAACAGGATTGTCCCACCGGAGGCAGCCTCAAGAAGCCCTAATTTGGTAGTGCTGGCCCCGGTAAAGGCACCCTTTTCATGACCAAAGAGTTCATTCGCTATGAGCTCCTGGGTGAAGGCGCCACAATTGAACGACATGAATGGCCCCTTACTCCTCTTGCTATGGGTGTGGAGGGCTCTGGCCACCAGTTCCTTGCCAGTGCCTGTTTCTCCCTTGATCAGGACGTTACAGTCGAGGGGTGCAATCTGCTTTATGGTCTTGAAGATCCTGATCATCTCTGGAGTAGTGCCTATGATTTCCCCCAGACGCCCATCTTTTTTTATCTTTTCAAGGAGTAGGTCCTTCTGTCTCTGGCCCTTTAGAAATTGCTTGGCATCTGAGACGGTCTTTCTGAGTTCCGAGAGGGAAAAGGGCTTGGCCAGATAATAGAATGCCCCTCTCTTAGTAGCTTGAACAGCCTGATCTATGGATGGATAACCTGTAATGAGGATGATTGCAGTGTGGGGAGCCATGGCCTTGATCTTGTTCATGAGATCGATGCCATCTGCATCTTTTAGCCGGATGTCAGAGACCACGATATCAGGTGGTGCCTGCTTGATCTTTTTTAGGGCCTCTCCAGCAAAGATGAACCCCTCTACTTCAGCGTCTTGTTCGGATGTCCTGAGGGCCCTGACAAGGCGCTGTACCGTGATGTCTTCGTCGTCAATCACATATATTCGAAAATCCTCGATTGCCTTTTCAGTTCGCCCCTTCTTCAATGTCTTTTCCCTCTTCCTCGATAAGCGGCAATTCTATGATAACCTTGGTGCCTTTGCCTTCCTGGCTCTCTATCCGAATATCTCCTTTATGGTCTTTCACAATTCCATAACTTACTGAAAGACCAAGCCCCGTACCGTCTTTTTTGGTGGTATAAAATGGCTCCAGGATATGTTCAATGACCTCCTTGGGTATACCTGGGCCATTGTCCTCGATGGATATCAGGGCCTTGTGCTTGTCTTTGTCAACGGTTAAGTCGACTTTTAGGCTGCCTCCTTCTCCCATGGCCTGTATGGCGTTTAGGATAATATTAACAAGCACCTGTTGCAACTGGTTGGGATTACCCAATACGAAGGCAACGCCCTTTTCAAAAGATGACTGGACCCGCGTGTGGGTGATTTTTAGCTCATTTTTCAGCAGGGCAAAGGTATTTTCGATTAATTGGGCAAGATCCACCCTCTCTCTGATTGCAGCCTTCTTCATCCTAGAGAATTGGAGTAGGTTGTGAACTATCTCTCTGGCCCGTTCTGTCTGGACAAGGATATCTTTTATAAATTCCTTCCTCTCCTCTGGGTCCATATTGTCCATGTCCTCCAGCAGGACTTCTGCAGTGAGGTTTATGTTGTTCAAGGGATTATTGATTTCATGGGCGATGCCAGCAGTCACTTTACCAATGGCTGCAAGTTTTTCAGACTGTACGAGTTGTTGTTGTTTTGATTCGATAGTGTCCAACATCTTGTTGATGGAACGGACAAGGCCATCGCACTCCAGGCATTTGTATGCAACCGGCTCCAGGGGAATGGCCTTTATTTCTCCACTCATTATCTTTATGGCCTTCTCCCTGACATACTCTATGGGTTCCAGGATCCAGTCTGCAAGAAAGAGACATAGCAACAGCCCAATGGGAATGGCAATCCAGAGGAGAAGGAAAGAGATCTCCTTGTATCTCAATACCTGGGCATCCAGATGATCCTTCAACTTTTTGGTGGTATTGAGGATCTCTCCCATTAGCTGGTGCCCCTGTTCCCTGAGGGCAAGTTTGAGGTCGTTTTCCATGGTATCAGGGATGTCACGGGAGGTTATCTTCTTGAGCAGGGCTTTGTAGGTCTCTATCTCCTTGGGTGTGTTGCTGAAATATTTCAAACTGAGCGGGTCGAGATGTGCTATCTGGGATTCCAGATCAGCCAGGATGCTTTGGGCCTCTTCCAGTTCTTGGATGTTTCCATAGAGTAGGAAGTTTTTTTCCTTTTGCCTAACAAGTAATATTTCCTGAGTGAGGACATCCAGAAGCTCTGCAAGCTCCATCTTGTCCTCAACCTTGGAGATGGAATAAATAGCAGCCAAAGACGAAAGCGCAGTCACTATGAATACGATGGCAAAACTATAGATCAGTTTTACCTTGAGAGAACGCATATAACACTTGATTGGATTTTTTTCTTTTCTGCAAGTCTTATAGAGACCACTGCTCATTATTTGTTACCATGATAATTTTTTTTGCATTGTAGCATGTTTTCCCAGTTTGGGGATGTGGAATGTGAAAAAATTTGTAAGCCAGGATTGAAGGAAGTATTTAGGTCAACCAGACAAGGTATGGTTCTGGTGTCTATACCGAGGTCTAAATTGCCAAGTCTGCTTCAATGGCCTGAGGGATAGGCTACTAAATGGATCCAGGTTCAAACCACTTGAATACTTTTCGTCCATCACTGTCGGTGAAAGAGCCAGTTAGGATGAGGATCGTGTCTACGAGTACCCATATACCCAGACCTCCAAGGGTCAGAAGCATGAGTAGGCCGGTACCGACCTTGCCTACATAGAACCTGTGAAAGCCCAGTGCCCCGAATGTCAGGCATAGCAACAAAGCCACAAGGCGTGATTTGGTGGAGATCTCGTATTCATTCATGTCTCTGGCATTATCCGGAGGAGCGCTCTCCTTTCCCAAGTATCTCTATCATCTTTTTTCGTAAGCTGGAGAGTTTATAAGGTTTATGGATAAAGCCACTTATGTCAAGGCTTGAACTGGCACGGTTGACTTCGTCCCCGTCATATCCACTGGAGATCAAGATCTTTGTCTTATCGTCTATTTGGAGGATATGTTTGCTTGCCTCTAAGCCATCCATCTCGGGCATGGTCAGATCCATTATTATAACGTCCAGTTGCTCTCTTCTTTTCTTGAATACATCAATGGCCTCCTGGCCGTTTTCAGCTGTAACCACGGAAAAACCCAGGTATTCCAACATCTGTGTACCAACTTCCCTGACAGTCAATTCATCATCAACCAGTAATACAACGCCTCTCAATAGCTCTGAATCCCCTTGGGTGAATTTGTTGTTCGGGGCCTTTTCAAGGCCCTTGTCCCCCTGGGGCAATATAATTGTCACTGTGGTTCCTTTGCCACGGGCGCTCTGGATCCTTATACCACCGTGATGGCCCTTTATGATCCCCAGTACAGCTGCCATTCCCAGGCCCCTGCCAGTAAACTTTGTGGTAAAAAAAGGATCAAATACCTTTAACCTGGTCCTTTCATCCATGCCGCAACCAGTGTCTGAGACCTGGAGAAAACAATATGTCCCAGGCCAGAGTTTTTCTGAGCCAGTGAAGGAATGGATCTCCTCCCCATGGAGGGACATGTACCCGGTAGAGATTGTTATTATGCCACTTTTGTTGTCCATTGCCTCAGAGGCATTGATGATGAGGTTCATGATTACCTGCTGTAGCTGGGAGGGGTCACCTTTTACGTTGGTGGGCAGTTCGCACAATTCAAGACGCAGGGATGATTTTTTGTTTATTGACATCTTGAGCATATTGTGGATCTCTTTCACCATAGTGTTAAGGTCCAGATTTTGGGTAAGAAACTTGCCCCTTCCTGAAAAGGCCAGCATTTGACGGCACAGATCAGATGCCTTGTGGGCGGCGGATACTATTGCCCTTAGGTTTTCTATGGCAGCCGAGTCCTTGGGGAGTTTTTCCAATGCGAGATCGGCATTGCCCAACACGGCCAAGAGTATGTTGTTGAAGTCATGTGCTATGCCCCCGGCCAGCACCCCAAGGCTTTCGAGTTTTTGGACATGCTGAATCTGTCTCTCCATTGCTATCCTTTCGGATATGTCCCTTGCTACTCCAAGGTAACCAAGTAGTTCTCCGTTCTTGGACTTGACCGGTCCCCCCATAACCTCAACGGGCAGTCGGGAGCCATCTTTTTTCTTTAACAGGGTGGTGAAAGGCTTTGTTGCCTGAGGTCCATCTGGCGTGAAAAAAAGTTCTTGAATTCGGGAGTGATCGGCAGGGTTGACATAAAAGTTTTTGGTAGACCTACCAATGACTTCTTTCAAGCTAAATCCAGTTAGCTCCAGGGCCAAAGGATTGACCTTTAGTATCCTCCTGTTGGTGTCCATGAAGACGACGATATCACGTATGGAGTTGAAAATGGCTTCTAATTCAGCCGCCTTTCTCGCTATATCCTTCTCCCGTGCAAGCCTGTGGGTGAGATCTCTCACAACTGCTATGACACGATCCTTTCCACCGATATTAACGGGAGACAGGGATATCTCGGACCAAAAAAGGGAACCATCGCATCTCTTTGAGTGCCATCGGAAGGTCTGGGGGCCTTTTTCCATGACACTGTGGATCTTCTTTAATGCCTCTTCAGAGGTATAGGGATGAATGCCGCTAGAGAAGTCTTCCGGGGTGGATTGCAGGAGTTCTTCTTGACTTATGCCAAACAGGTTTGATGCTGCATTATTTGTCTCCAGGATCTGGCCGGTATGGGCATCGTGAATGAACAATGCCTCCTGGACCATGTTGAAGATCCTGGAATATCTTTCCTCAGTCTCTTTTCTCTTTTGTTGATGGATCTGGCAATGGATTGCCACTGCAGATTGGCAGGCAATAGCCTGAAATACGGATTTTTCCAAGGCATCGAAACACCTTTTCCCCTTGGTGTGACCTATCATGACCCCAGCCACCTCGCTTTCCCTGAGCATGGGGACGGCAATCGCCGAGCGTATGTTAAACTCGTATACGATATCAGGTACCCGGAATCGAGTCTCCGTCTTGAAATCCACCACTGCAGCCGTTCTTCCCTTTGAGAAACAATAGTGCGCTAGCCCTTCTCCTTCCTTAAGAGAATAGGAATCTATTATCTCCTCTGGAAATCCCACGGTATCTTTGATCAATAGGCTCTTTTTTTCTGGAATCCAAAGGAGAAGGGTGGCAAAATCAAGGTTGAGGAACTCCGCTGCGCAGATATTACAAAATCGAAACAGTTGTTGCTGGTCGGAAATTGCCAAAAGCCCTTCAGAAAATTTCTGGAGAAATTCCATGGCAGCACGATTCAGGCTCAACTGTTTTTTGAGTTTATCTATTCTGCTGCTATTGGAAAAAGTACTTTCAGACATCTTCCTTCTCTGACTAAAAAATTGAAGACATAAAAATTATCATATCAAAAAAATTGATGAAAATAAAAAAAATTGTGGCTGCACCCCGGCTCGTTTTTGAGGACAACCACCTGCTAATAGTGGATAAACCAGCCTCCATGGCCGTAGTACCTGATGCCAGTGGGGATTTTTCCTTGTTGGATTGGGGTAAGAGGTACTTGAAACGAACAAGGAACAAGCCAGGCAATGTATTTCTGGCAGTGGTACACAGGATTGATCGCCCGGTATCGGGCCTTGTCTGTTTTGCCATCACTTCAAAGGCGGCATCGAGGCTGAGCAAACAGCTGAGGGAGCATAGGATGAGCAAGGAGTATCTGGCCATATCAGCCAACAGACCAGATAAACATTCTGGGATAATAGAGAGTTATCTTCTCAAGGATAGGAGGAAAAACCTGGTCTCCGTGGTCCCTCCAGGTAGACCCAGGGCAAAGCGAGCCTTGACCAGGTGGGAACTGATTTCTTGCAGGAAAGGCCTTTGTCTGTTTCTGCTCGAGCCAGTTACAGGCAGGTCACATCAACTTCGGGTGCATATGACCTTCCTTGGTTGTCCTATATTCGGAGACAAAAAATATGGCAGTAGAAGACGCTTTCTAAATGGTAGAGGGATAGCACTTCATTCCTACAGATTGGTCCTTTTTCATCCAACAAGAGGCGAAGCCATGGAATTTCGTTCACCTTTACCCCAATATTTTCCATATCCCCTTTTTGAGCAGGAAAAATATTGAGTATAGAGGTGGACAAAAGAACAATTTCACTAAAAAATTCTATTGACCTATACTTTATTGCCTTGCATATTAGAGTCCGATTAGCATATATGTCTTAACTCTTCGACCTGAGGGAAATTTTATGTCTTCTCCACTTCCACTAATATCTGCAGTCCATTGCAGGGATTACCATTTCGAACATTGCCAGATCAAGGTATCCGGTGATCTGGTACAGGTCTGTTGGGACGAGAATATCTCCCAGCAGGTAAATATTGCCATGGAGGACCTCTGGGTGCAGATAGTTCGTCCTGGGGAAGATTATCCTGTCTTTGAAAAGAAGTGTACAGATCTCCATTCAACAGAGTTCTATATCCTTCACAGCGGGGAATTTGATTTCAAGTTGGTCATCAGGGAACACTGTAAACTCTACATGGCCACAGACTGCCACTATACGCCCAAGGTGAACCTTGTTTCTGAAAACGAACTGCGGCACCATCTCACATGGTCAGACATAGACTGGGAACGGGTGAGAAACGAGGTCGAACGTGCTGCAGGCGTGGATTGGGACAAAGAGATAGACCTCTTTGTACACTGCCTGAGGAACCCGGATCAGCCCATGGATTTGCCCGAAGAGGAGTGGATCAGGGTAGGCATGAGTGACTACGCTGTCATAATGGGATCACTTAGAAAGATCAACCTTGCCGTGGTAAAGAGGGATTCCAGGGACGACTCAGGCCAGTTACAGGCCAATCTAACAGAGCCTACTGTACTCAAGATCATATTCTCCTTAAATTTTGAACAACCAGATACTATTACAGAGCTGTTCTCCACCAGGATAGAGATACCTGCTGAAGCCCCATATTTTGAACTCAAACGTGAGATATGGGAAGAGGATTCTGTACAACTACGGGCCTGGTGGAAGATCCCTCAGGAAGAATGGGACGGGATCTACAGGGAATTTCTCAAGCCCCTGGGGTGTAGCTGGGAAGATACCAAACTTGCCATCAGTCTATTGGAATATGGCCCACAGGGGCCAGTGGCCGTGGATGGCCAAGGAGGGGAACTCTTGCCTGGGGCCAAGGATTGGCTATTTACACAGCTTGATGACGGAAGGGTCTATCAGGCGAGGATATATCTCGATATCCCATCGAAGGGCGAGCATAGAGAGCTGATCTCGTCCACCTTGAGTACTGTCCCTGTAAGGCCAGATCAAATAGTTCTCATCCCCATCGACGAGACAAGGGCTTATGCTTACTGGCATCTGGACAGGGACAGGTTGTCAAGCAGGCTGGCGGAGTTGTCGAAGAGTACGGGTGAAGATGTCAAGACCTACATAAAGGTCTATGAAGAGTGGGCTGGGCAACTTTTTCACCAGATGCATCGGGACATAGAAGTAGATTTAGGCTTAGTGGACAATTGGTATCTTGGTCTCGAGCCAGACAAGGTCTTCAGGGTCCAGCTTATTGCAAGTTCTGCTGGACAGGTGGTAGATCTGACAGATGTCTCCAATTCCATCCAGACACCAAGGCTCAGTCATGGCAACAATCCCATCCAGTACCGAGAGGTCATGCCTGGTAGCGAACATCCCTCCAATAGGAAGCTCGAATCCGTTATGGATACGGCAGCCAATTCCATAGGTCTGCTGGTATTTCACCTTCATGCCCATCTTCCTTACATAAGAAAAAGGGTTTCATACGGGGATTCCGGTTTTTGGCAGCCTCTTGGCTTTCCGCCGGAGTGGTTTCATGAGGCAGTAAAGGACACCTATGTTCCGCTCATACTCTTGTTCGAAAACCTCGTGTCGGAAGGGGTGGATTTTAGAATATCGATGGATATCTCGCCTACCTTGACGAATATGATGAGGGATGCACTCCTACAAGAGGAATTCCTCCGGTATATAGACGCTCATATAAACCTTGCAAGGGCAGAGGTAGATAGGACCAGGCGTCAGGCTATGCAGTATCACGATACAGCCTGGATGCATTTGAATCGCTTTTTGGAAATAAGGGACTGTTTTCTAAAGTATGATTGTGACCTCACAAAGGCCTTTAAGGACTTCCAGGAACTGGGATATCTCGAGATATCTACCTGTGGAGCCACCCATGCGTTCCTTCCCTTTCATACTGCGTTTCCAGAGGCAATTAGAGGGCAGATAGAGACGGCTGTGTTAGATTATGAAGACACCTTTGGCATGACTCCCAAGGGGATATGGCTGCCAGAATGTGCCTATGTGCCAGGTCTTGAAAAGTTTGTAGAGAGGGCTGGTCTCAGGTATTTCTTTACAGAGACCCATGGGGTGACCCTTGCTGATTGTCCGGTAGCCTTTGGCACGCATGCACCAGTTTTCGTAAAGGGTAGTGACGTTGCAGCCTTTGCCCGAGATCCTGAAACTGGTAAGCAGGTCTGGAGTGGTGAGGAGGGTTATCCAGGGGATCCAGACTACCTTGACTTTCATTTCAAGGGTGGGCCATTACGGTACAATAGGATCACGAGCAGGACCAACGACTACAAGGAACCCTATGTGAGGCAATGGGCCATGGAAAAAGCGGCTCGCCATGCCCAGCACTTCATGGAGGCAAGAAATTTCAGATTTCGCTACATAAAGAATTGGTTCTGGAAAAAGCCCCTTGTAGTTGCAATGTACGATGCCGAGCTATTTGGCCATCATTGGTTTGAAGGGACAGATTTTCTATATTTTCTGCTCAAGAAGCTTTACTACAACCAGAACGAGACCGAACTCATCACCCCAAGCAGTTATTTACACCGGTATCCAAGAAACCAGGAGGTCTTTCTCAATCCTTCTTCCTGGGGTGACAAGGGGACTTTTGACAAGTGGATGTATGGTTCGGTTTCATGGATGCATCGTCACACACATGAGGCTGTAAGGGAGCTTGTGGCCATGTCATCCCACTTGAGAGATAAAGAGCCGGGAGACGAGGTGGCAAGAAGGATAGTTGCCCAGGCTGGCAGGGAGCTCCTCCAGTCCATGAACAGCGATATTCCTTTTGTCATCTCTAATGGTCATTTCGTTGACAGGATGAAGGAATATTATTTCGAAGACCTGGAGCGGTTTTGGAATTTGGTCTCTCTGTTCTGGTCCAAGGAAAGAAAGGATCGTTCAGGGCTTTGTCGGCTGGAACATCTGGAGATGACAAACCCTATTTTCCCTTCCATAGATCCAGAAGTGTTCGCCTTTGGGAAATGAGGGGGTTCCCCCCCTATCTCCGATCCCATGTGTAGTTGAAAAACTGGCCCTGTATTTGTTGTCCATAATGCTGTCCATCAGACCGCGATCCTGTTGGCCTGGGAAAGACCTGGGAAGATGGGGGAGGCGTTATGGCGAGATCTTTTTCTCTTTTTGGATGATCATTTTTTTGACAGTCTTTTCTCACATGGGCTTGTAGGTATGCGTTCGAGGTGGATTTCTCAACTACTTCCCTGAAACCAGACGGACCCGATGGGATCATGGTCTCTGACCTGGTCAGGAGTATGGACAATGACCCCAGCGTGACCTATCTGGGCCATTTCGTCTGGGACCCGGCTAAAAATGCCCTCTTACTGAAGGATATGACCAGGCAATATCCTGTGCATAGAGACATAACGGTTACCATCTTCTGGGTAGGGGAAGAGCCAAGTGAAGAAAACGCTGGGATATCCAATGGTTCAAGTGCATGGGACGAACTCTGGTTGAGTCATTATGGTGGTGTGGACGATCCAAAAAGACGCATAGGCTATCTGCCAACCTCATTTGCGCCAAGGGAGATTGGCAGTTCGTGGATCCTGAACAGGTGCCAGATGGGCCTTGGTCGGCTGTAATCTCACCAGGCACCCCGAAATGGTATCAACCTGAACCTGGGTGACATGGCAATTTCTTACTCCTTGAACAATGTTTTCAATATGACGAATGCCAGGGGGCTGAACCATTTCTATTCAATGGCAAGCCTGTTCTGGATGTCGAATACGATCTTCGCTACATGAATGACTTGATGGCAAGGGAGGTCCTTTGCCGGCAAGCTGCAGACATGGGTATGAGCCTGCTTATCATGCCTATGGGTCTGGATGACCAGTTTCCTATAAGCTGCCAATGATTCCTTGCACTCTTGCATGTTTGGTGGCAAATTCCTGTCATGAGGCTTTCAATTGCCATTATTGTAATCATATACATTTTGGGTGGCAAAGTTGGGTTTTCTCGGGCAATGGATCTGTCTATGTCCGTACACCAGCCATCTCGGGTGCAATCAGTGACAAGGCCCTGTATGGACCAGGTGGAATTGAAGAGGAAGATGTTGAGATTGGTGAATGCTGCCAGGGCGTCGTCTCGCTATTGTGGTACCAGGTACTGCCGAAAGGTTCAAGGGCTTGAATGGGACAGAAGGCTTGCCCGGGCTGCCTTGTCTCACTGCATTGATATGGCACGGCACGGGATGTTCAGCCACAGGGGTTCGGACGATTCTTTCATGATGGACAGGGTGAATGAGGCTGGTTATAGGCCGAGGGTGCTTGGAGAAAATCTCGCCAGGGGACAGAAGGATGTTGGTGATGTGGTCAGGGACTGGTTGAGAAGTCCACACCATTGTTCCAACATCATGCTCCCAGCTTTCAGCCAGATGGGCGCTTCTTGCGTCTTGGACAAAAGGGGCAGGAAATATTGGACCCTCATGTTGGCAGCGCCTTTTTAAGGCTCGATTGTTTGACATCAAAGGTCATTGGCTAAATGGAGCTCAAGACCCTGGATGACAAATGCGTCAGGTGTGGTGCCTGTCTTGGGGTATGCCCAGTCTACAAGGCCACTTTGAATGAGCGTTTTTCACCTCGCGGGAAAGATCATCTGCTCTTGGCTACCGGATTGAATAAGAATCGGCATCTGTTCATAGAGACCATCAAGGCCTGCCTCCAATGTGGTGCTTGTAGTGCTGTTTGTACTTCCGGGGCTGATGTCTGTTCACTGATCAGAAAAGAACGAGGTCTCCACAGTTCTTTTCGGATAGTACCACATCCTGTCTATACTATTTTCTCAAGCCAGGGCCTTTCAAGGTTCATTCTGAGGGCAACAGACCTGATCCCTTTTCATGAGAGTGCTGGGCTGTCTTCATCTGCATCAAGGGGCATGATCAAGGCATGTCTTGGGGCAGCGAGGATCCTGGGCCCTTTTCACAAGCCTTTTCTGACAGCCCCGAATCAGTGGACAGGCAGATATGGTGTCAAGACAGGGCACCTGAGTTACAAAGGGCCTCTGCCCAAGATGGCGTTTTTTGTCGGGTGTTCACAAAATTTGCTATTTCCCCAGGTGGCTGGAAAGATCTCAGCCATTTTCAAGGACGCGATGGTCTTGCCACCTGAACAGATCTGCTGTGGCCTTCCTGCCTTTTCGGCAGGTGATCAGGATAGGGCCAGAAAGGTTATCAAGCAGAATTTAGAGGCATTTGAAAAGGTGGAATTCGACTTCTTACTCACAGGATGTGCATCCTGTGCCTCCATGATCAAGAAATGGCCTACACTTTTCCCGCAAGGATCCATCCTGTGGAGAAAGAGCTCTATCATGGCGGAAAAGGTCATGGAATTTTCCCAGGCTGCCTACGAGTTTTTGGAACCTGTAAATGGTCTCCCAGGTAGAGTCGTCTCTTTTCAAATGCCATGTCATCACCGTTATGATCTGGCAAGGGGAGATGACCCAAAACGCTTGTTGGCCCAAAATCTGGGCAGATATTTTCACGAGAATGACCTCGGCTGTTGTGGTCAGGGAGGGCTCTTTGGCCTTTCAAGACCAGATCTTGCAGACAAGATATTCAAAAACACCATTTCACAACTGGACAGTGATGTAGAGGTGATAGTCACCACATGTTCAGGTTGTCTCATTGGACTCAGGATAGGCATTGGACATCTGGATCACATGGGACGCCGGATTGCCATTTCTCATCTGGTGGATACAATGGTGCCAGGATGATTGACAGATATATAGGTACAAATGGGATGAGATGAAAAAGGTCAAGGATCACTATTTCTACAAAGCGAAAAAGGAAGGATACCCTGCCAGGAGTATCTATAAATTGAAAGAGGCAAACGAGAAATACAGGTTTTTGAGGCCTGGCATGGTGGTGCTTGATCTTGGGGCAGCACCTGGTTCTTGGACCAAATACGCCTCCAAGGTGGTGGGTAGACAAGGCCGGGTAATAGCCCTTGACCTTCATGGTTTGAAGGTGAATGCCCCAAATATAAAATACATGAAGGCCGATGTCCTTGGCGTGGAACCAGGGGAGTTCTATCAAAGATTCGGCCGGTTTCAGGTGGTTTTAAGCGATATGGCCCCCCGAACCAGTGGTAGAAAGGACTTGGACCACTACCGATCCATAGAACTTGCCAGGTCTGCACTCCACATAGCAATACAAGTACTTGAGCCTGGTGGAATATTCTTCTGCAAGGTCTTCGAGGGAGAGGACCTACCTGGTTTCAGAAAGGAGATAGGGGCGTATTTTAGGTCTGTGAGGTTATTCAAGCCCAAGAGTTCCAGGACAGAAAGTGTAGAAAAGTTCCTATACTGTCAGGGTAGGGAGTGAGGATAAGTTTGCCTGGTATCTATTTCCACATACCCTTTTGTAAAAAAAGATGTCATTATTGTGACTTCGTCTCCTATGTGGTCAATGACGAAGAGATCGATCTGTATTTCAATGTCCTTGAGAAGGAGATGGTGATCCAGGCGGGTCAGAGCCATATCCGAAACATCCGTTTTGACTCCATCTACATTGGTGGAGGTACCCCCTCCTTGGTGCCAGCCAGATTTTTGTGCTCCTTGTTGGACAGGGTATTTGAGCTATTCTATATGGAGAAATGTCCACGGCTCGAGGTATCAATGGAGTGTAATCCCGATTCACTAAACCTCGAAATGCTTCTTGCCCTCAAGGGAAAAGGTCTTAATAGGGTTAGCCTTGGTGCCCAGTCCATGAATGAAAGGGAACTTGAGATACTTGGGCGGGTACATGGTACATCCCAGATCCTATCTGCTGTGCAATATATCAAGAGAGCAGGCATAGAAAATTTTGGCATGGACATCATCTATGCCATCCCAGGGCAAGATGAAAATACCTTGGCCCAGGGACTCGAGAGGCTGATCGCCCTTTCTCCTGCCCATCTGTCCTGTTATGAGCTCTGCCTGGAAAAGGGTACCAGTTTAGAGGCCCGGGTGGCCAGGGGAGAGATCGAATATCCACCCCAGGAGACAAGGCTTGCTCTTACCAGGACGGTGGAGGATGTGATGGCGCTATACGGATACCAACAATACGAGATCTCCAATTTTTCAAAGCCAGGATTTGAATGCCGGCACAACTGTGGGTATTGGATGGGTGTGGAATATCTTGGACTTGGTTGCTCTGCCTGTTCTTTCTTGGCTGATAAAAGGATGAGAAACGAACCAGATCTCAAGCGCTACATGGATAGCCTCGACAAGGGAGAGTTGCCTGTTTCTGCCACTGAGGAGCTGGCTCCAGAGGAGAGGTTCAGGGAGGGTGTTGTAATGGCTCTCAGGATGAACCAAGGCATAAGTACGGAAGAATTCTATAACAAATATGGGATAGATGTCTTGGAATATTATGGAGGACTGATTCCAGACATGATTGAAAAGGGCCTATTGAAGTTTCATGAAGATGGCAGCAGATTGGCACTTACCAGGACTGGACGTTATATCTCAAACTATGTTCTCAGCTATTTCGTGTGATTGTCCAATTGTGGGGAGGGCAGAGATTGCGCTATTTTTGATCCCTATCCTTTTTATATCTGGCTGTACACCAGGTTTCAGGAAAGGCTGTAGAGATACCCTGTGTGGGCCGGATGTAAAGATAATCTCTTTTCATCTCAGCAGCTATTACCATTGTATCGAAGAACTCGTCAATAGACTATATGCCAAAAACCCTCGTTATGAGCCAGATGTGAAGAGGCGTGAGATGAAACTGGCCGCCATATTTGGACATGCCAAAAATCCGTTTCCAGTCCTGGAACAGATGGCATCCCATGAATTGCTCAAGGAGGCCTTT
Source organism: Deltaproteobacteria bacterium (assembly GCA_026986785.1). Classification (GTDB taxonomy): domain Bacteria; phylum Desulfobacterota; class Dissulfuribacteria; order Dissulfuribacterales; family QOAL01; genus QOAL01. The sequence continues at coordinate 15,938 of JALSNW010000006.1, forward strand.
TCTCCAAGGCCCATGATCTCGGATAGGGTCTTCCTCCTGGGCCTTGGCCTGAAAAAGGGGATAGACGAGGCCTATGACACAGGTGGCAGTCTTTTTCTCACCGGTTGCCAGATAGAGCTGGAACGCCTCCAAAGGCTTTACAGTAACCTGGCTCAGGTCAATTGGCGTATGAAGACATACAAGGATAGTTCTGGTAAACTCCTTTTTATTACAAACGAGGCTGGAGAAAATGGTTACATCAATATGGGTTTTGAAGTTATAATGACACAGATGTTGACGCGAATACAAGACGACATTTATCTAAGGGGCGGCCTTGAAAAAAACCTGGTTTTCAGGCTTAGTGCTATTTTCATCTCAATAATCTGATTAGCCTTTTCCTTATTTTCCATGTTAGGTTATCTAATCACAGCTTCATGGCATCGAGAAGATTGGTGAGCTGTTGTCAGAGTATGTTAGCGTTAATGTCTACAAATTTTTCATACTAAAGGAGTGACAAGCAATGTCTGATGGCCCAGAAGCATATATGGATGGATCCAAGAAATTGACTGATGAAGATACCTTCTGTTTTTCATGCACCCCTGAGAAGAAGTGTTTTACCAAGTGTTGCCACGATCTGAGCCTGGTTCTCATGCCCTACGACATCATGGTATTGAAAAATCGACTGGGCATGAAGTCAGGGGACTTTCTCAGGAAGTATACTTCAGTACACGTTGGATTTGAATCAGGCCTGCCGGTAGTCATGTTAAAGATGGAAGGCCCCTATCTAAAGTGCCCATTTCTGGAGGAAGGAAAGGGCTGTAGCGTATATGATGCACGCCCGGGTGCCTGCAGAACCTATCCGCTCGCCCGTATGGCCAGGCGGAGCAAGGATATGGAAGGCGTGGAGGAATTTTTCTTCATCGTGAGGGAGCCGGATTGTCTCGGGTTCAGGGACTGCAAAACCTGGACAGTGAGGCAGTGGAAGGAAAATGAAGGCCTTGATGAATACAATGAGATGAATGACATATTTGGTGAACTGCTACAGGCAAAGACTGAGGCAGGAGTTGAACACCTTACAGCTGACCAGATAGATATATTCTACATGGGTTGTTACGATATAGATTCTTTCAGGCAGAGTTTCTTGGAAGGTCCCAACCTGGAACGCTACATGGAAGACCCAGAAGTGATAGAAGTGATCTCGAATGATGAGAAAGAGTTGCTGAAATACGGTATGCGTTGGGTGAAGAAAAAGCTCTTTCAGGGCGGCTGTCTGTCCTGTGCCGGCGCATCTTGTTCCACGTCTTGAGGTATCTCAAAAGTGGGTAATCCGAGGGAAAAGAGACACTTGTCCAGGCTGTCGTTGTGGATAGCAGCTGGTTTTTTGTTTAGGTTTGGAATGGATCTTTTTGCCGAGATCCTACTTGAGAAAAAAAGGAGGAAAAGACATGTCGATTAAAGCCTATATCCTGATAAATACCCAGATTGGCAAGACTACCGACGTAGTCAAGGCCCTCAAGGATATGCCAGAGGTCAAGCACATAGATGTCATCATGGGCCCTTATGACATCATTGCCCAAGTGGAAACCGATTCCCACGATTCTCTTTCTCATATGGTGATGAAGCGCCTTCAGGGAATAGTGGCGATCAAACACACCATGACCTGTACCGTGGTGAACCTCGAAGATGCAATCTAACAAAAACAAAAAAGGCGCCAACTTGAGGCGCCTTTGGATTTTTGATTGTCAGTTGCTTAACTTAGGCCTTTTGAACATTTACGGCCTGGGGTCCTCTGCTTGTTTCTTCAATGTCGAAGGTAACCGATTCTCCCTCCCTGAGTGATTTAAAGCCGTCTGTCACTATACCCGAATAGTGGACGAAGACGTCTGCCTGTCCCTCAATTTCAATGAAACCATAACCCTTCTTGTCATTGAACCATTTTACCTTACCTTCTGCCATTTAACCTGGTACTCCTTTCCATAAAGCTTGATAGTCTTCCAAAAGCACAAATGACCCCGGACCAAGCAACCTTTGAAATGAATGGATTCATCTCCAAGAGCTTTTGAGACCGAAATGTAACCTCTGGATGGCAATTTGTATTGTAATGTACAATATATGATTAATAAAGAAAAAAATCATATCCCCCAACCTTTTTGTTTGAAAAATTTGGCTGGATTCCTAAATCTCTACGTGACTATGATCCCCTATCATGAGTCTCAAGGCACCTCTGAGCCTTCTGCTCTTGGAAACCCGGGCATTTCTACCGAT
>JALSNW010000007.1 GCA_026986785.1 Deltaproteobacteria bacterium
AGCGGCAGGGCCTTGATTGGTAAGCTGAATGTGGATGAAAATCCCATTACCGCCCAGAGGTTTCAGATACAGAGTATCCCAACCCTGCTGTTTTTTAAGAATGGTAGGATAGAGGATTCCATCATTGGGTTGGTGCCCGGGCAAGAAATAAGACAGAGGCTTGCTGCCCTCATGTAAAAGGCCCCATTGTCCCGGCAGGCAATAAGTAGGCCCTTGGAATGTCGAGCTATGAGGATAGTCCCAGTCCGAGCTGGGACATGTCAGGATGTCTCGCCTGTGGAATGCCTGCCCTGCGCTATATTTTCATATCCCATCCTTTTGTGATACATTAGCCAAAACGAGATTCGAAAAGGTTCAGAAATGGGAAAAGAGATTAGTTTCGGAACTGGGGCCAAATGCAAACCAGAAGATATCGTCCATGTATGGGAACGGGTCGAGGTCCCCTTGGCAGAGCGTTCCTATGAGATTCTTATAGGCCCAGGCCTATTGACAGAACTCCCCGACAGGCTTCGAGAACTTGGCGTACCCAAGAGGCTTTTTATAGTTACCGATACAAATGTGGAAGATCTCATAGGCTATGATCTCCAGGCAATGTTGAATGACTCAGGTTTTCATGCGCACTTGTTGTCGTTTCCAGCAGGGGAAGAATCGAAAAACATGGATACCGTGGTGGATCTTGCCAGGAGGCTCGTCCAGCTTGGAGCAGACAGAAGATCCATGCTCCTTGCCCTTGGAGGAGGGGTTAGTGGTGATATCGGGGGGTTTGTCGCATCTATCTTCATGAGAGGGATTTCCTTTATTCAGATCCCTACAACACTCCTGGCCCAGGTGGACAGCTCGGTCGGTGGAAAGACAGGGGTGGATCTACCAGAGGGGAAAAACCTATTGGGCACATTTGCCCAGCCTGTGTCGGTGTTTGCAGATATTGGGGTCCTGACATCTTTGCCAGCATCAGAACTCAGAAACGGAATAGCTGAAATAGTAAAATATGGCATGATAAGGGACAGTTACCTTTTTGATTTTATCGAGAAGAAATGGTGGGATATCATAAATCTTGAACCTGAGACCACAAGTTTTATTATCAGGCGTTCCTGTGAAATAAAGGCAGAGGTTGTCTCTAAAGACGAAAAAGAAGGTGGGCTCAGGCGGATATTGAACTTTGGCCATACCATAGGGCATGCAGTAGAGGCCGTGTCAGGTTACACCATCCCCCACGGAGAGGCCGTCTCTATAGGTATGGTGGCTGTATCGAAGATCTCTGTATCAAGGGGCCTTTTGACACCTGGACAATTATCGAGGCTCCAAGGGGTCCTGGAACAGTTCAAGCTACCCATAGAGATCCCAGATGGGATGGAGCCGGATTCCATCATACGCCATATGAAAAGGGACAAGAAGGTCCAGGATGGTAAGGTCCATTTCGTCCTCCCTGATGGCATTGGAAATACGGTGATCGTAAACGATGTTACCCAAAAGGAGCTGGAACTGGTATTTGGATAATGTCCCTTCGTGAAAAAACCCCTGTCTTTTCATGGACTGAAAAGTACAGGGGTTGTGGTCTCCTATCGAGATTGCCTTAGACCTCGACCAGCTTCTTGTCCTCGAGATTGTTCAGTATGGTCCTTACGAGATGAAGCATTTCCATGAACTTGGGCTGTATGGTATCCATGTAGAGGGCAAGTCTTTCCTGCCTCGATGCGCCCTTTTCTGTCATTTGTTTGAGTTCCTTTGCATATTCATGAAGTTCTACATGGAGTGAGATGAGCTTTTTCATGTCAGCACCAGTAACACTGATATCATCCTTATATCTTTCTATCCACTTTCCTATAAAGCACTGGTCTGGATCGTATTTTATCTCAGGGACCTTGTCCTCCATTATGGCAAGCCTGATGCTTTCGAGCCAGGCAAACTGTCCGAGCATGCTACCAGTAAGTTGGACCTTGGGTGTGGCATATCTTGAGACCTCATGAAGTACATCATATTCTACACTGTATAGGTCGGTCACATCAGAGAGCTGATTGGAGAATGCCACAGTTATATTCTGCACGGTCTCTATGGTCCTTGCTATGTGGGAGAAGTCTTTGGCCTGTTCAGCAAGCGTGTGGGCCTGGGCCTCCAGGGTCTTCACCTTGTTGGCCCCTTGAGACACGCTCTCGTTTATCTCGGACACGGTTGCCGTCTGTTCTTCTGCTGCGCTGGCAATGGTATTGGCAAAGTCATTTACCTCGGATACGCTTGTCGTGATCTCCTGGACCGATGTGACTGCCTCTGTAGTACCTTTTTGGATGACCTGTATCATCCTGGTTATCTCATCGGTTGCCTCTGAGGTCTGCTTGGCCAATTCCTTTACCTCGTTTGCAACGACGGCAAAACCCTTGCCTGCCTCGCCTGCCCTTGCTGCCTCTATGGTGGCATTGAGGGCCAAAAGGTTTGTCTGCTCTGCTATGGAGTTTATGACCTGGATTATACCCCCGATCTTTTCGGAGTTCTCTCCAAGCTCCTTTATGACCTTATTGGTATATTGGGCCTTTTCCTTGGCTTCATTGGTGGCCCTTGCAGTGTCCGCCACGTTATGGGCGATCTCATTGGTGGCATCTGCAAGCTCTTGGGTGGAATTTGCAACATTTTCCAGGGTGGCCGATGCCTCTGAAGAGGACTCTGCCACCTCTTTTGCTGCCTGGTCTATGTCTGTGGATCCGTCTTTGACTATCTCAGTGGCTGCTGTCAGCTCCCTTGTGGTGTCTTTGAGACCCAGAGACTGTTTCTTTAGGAGGTTGAGAAGATGTCCTGTGGTATATATGACATTGTTTGCCATCTTGCCTATGTTTCTGATCTCAAGGGCTCCGTGTGGTCTCACATACTTCGTGAGGTCTCCATGGGTTGTCTTTTCCAACACTGCCATTGTCTTTGCCAATGGTTCTTGGAGGGTCATCTTGAGTCCTATTATAGTAAAGACTATGGCGAGAAATCCTGCTACTACAGCTATGCCGCTTGAGGTCATCATCTGTTTATGGACAAGCCCGTGAAGGGCACTGAGGTCTATATACTGGACACATACACCTGTAGGAGAGTTGTTGTAGTCCGGGATCTTGACAGCTGCTATCAATAGATTCCCCAGGTTCTTTATTGCCTGACCATCTGTGATGGCCTTATCCAGAAAGGCCTCATCCACCTCCATCTTGTCCAGTGGATTTTTCGTGAGGATCGCATACTTGCCCAGGTATTTCAGCTTGGAGCTTGCAGCAGTGGTCTTTACCCTTTGGAGGGCGAAAAGTTGTATCTTTCCATTGATGGAGCTCTCCATCTCCTTGGCAACCGCGGACAAGCTGGTAGCGACCTCCACACTGGCCATTGGCGTTTTTTCTCCATCACGAAATATTGGAGCAATTCCCCTTATGGCAAGTCCAACCCTGCCTGCCTCAATACCTTTGACTGTCTTTCCGTTGGTCAGTACGTCCACCACAGTCTTTCTAAAGCTTGAGATGTCGTCTCCATTTTTATTTGGTTTCCACACCCTGAGAAAGGAGATGCCAGGTGGCAGATGAAAATGCACCTTTATCTTCACGTCCCTTCCCTTGTTTATGCTGTCGATGATGGGTTTTACCGTGGCATAGAGAAGCTGTCTGTCCCTGTCTTCTATAGCCTTTTTCACCTTTTCCATGTTGGCGAAAAGGATGGCCAGCTCCATATTGGTGTCAGCTAGGATATCGGCCTTCTTTATCAGGGCGTCCTTGTTCTTTAAGGCGGATTCAATGATCTGTTTTTCTTCAGAGGAGGCTGAAGAATTGAGGATTATTATCTGTATGCCTGTAAGGACGAAAACAATGATTGCTATGCCCATGAGTATGCGAAATACAAGCGTTGTGTTTTTATATCTATCTACCAATCCCTTTAACATCCTAACTGACCTCCTTGAGTTCCTAAAGTCTTGAGTAAGAGCCGTCATTATCCATTTTATCGGCAGCTATTTTTCTTTTCTAAAGCCTGATCTCCTATATGGACGGATTAGAATTATTTTTTTCTCTGCCTGTCTCCTTCCAAGGATCTCAGCTCAAAGCCTTTGGCTGGCCATAATGTCTTCAGGATATGTAGATAGGCCCTTGCAAGGGGAGGGCATGGTCCTGTTGGCCGTTTGATCTTCACAGAGAAGATATGATCTCCTCGGCGGCCTTCTTCGTCTATCCAACCACATCCAGGGACCTTGATGGTGTCTGATTGTAGGGAGCCGGCCCTCAGTTTTATGCAGCGGAGGCCTTCAAGGGTCTGGACATGAACCTTCCCTCCACCAAGGCTGCTCCAGCAGTCCACCTCTATAGTGGAGACAATGTCCTTGCCTTTGATCTTCCAACCAGGTGGCATCTCCACTTCTATGGTCAAAAAAAGGCAGGTTGGCCTGCCTGATTTCGGGTCCTTTGGTCCCAGGCCTGGATACTTTATGACCTGTCCATCCCTTACACCCCTTGGGACCGAAACAGTAATGTGCTGCTCTGTGAAGATCTTTCCGCGTCCTTTGCATATGTGGCAGGCCTTGAGGCTTGCCGAACCAGTGCCACTGCACCTGGAACATACGATTCTCAGATCTTCTCCAGCCCATGGTATGGATACGACCCCACGTCCAGAGCATTCTGGACAGTCCCGCCTGGATGCAGGTGATGGGATATTGCCCAGGCCTTTGCAATGTGGGCAGAAGTCTTCCTGCCCTGTAACCCTGAGGGTCAGCTCGGTTCCATGAAGTGCCTGGGAGAGTGAGATCTTACCAAAGATGAAAAGGCCATCCTGGCCTTTTTCTCTCCTTGCCCGCTCCTCATAAGATCTATCCCCAGATTGGGGGGCGGGTGAGTGTTTTTTGAGGAGAAAGGAATAGGCATCCTTTATGGCAAGAAACCTCTTGATGTTTGCCATGCTCTTGCCACAAACATCTGGATGGAACCTGCGGACAAGTCTTCTATAGGCCCTTTTAATCTCGGAGGGACCCGCATCCGGTGATATGTTTAGGAGGATATATGGGTCCTTTTCCTGGAAGTTCATGAGGCCTTTCTGGCTGACTCAGCAGATCAATTTTACCTAAGGAACAGGCTTCATGGCTCGGTATACATTACCGGGCACTCCCTTGTGCCCTTGTCAATTGGCCCCACTGGTGCCTGCACTTGCCTCTTCCAGGGCCTGACTGTTGAGGATGATCAAGAGCTGATCTTTGAGTTTACAGACCTGGCTCACATATTTGGTGTCAATCCCCTGGATCATATCTGGAACCGACTCTATCTTCTCAACAGGAATGGACATCACATCTCCAATCTTTTCCACCAGCAAGCTCACTGGCTCCTCCCGGTTTCCCATGATAACGTTGTTAAGTCGTACCTCACCATTTCCTTCCCACTGAGAAACAAGCCCGATCCTCTCTGCGAGATTGATGGCAGTGAGAATTTGTCCCCTCAGATTGATGACACCTGAGACATAACCAGGGGCCAAAGGGACGGGTGTTATGTCCAGGGCCTTGTTTATCTCTATGACCTCGTCTATTGGAAGTCCAAAAAAATGCCTGCCAAAATAGAAGGTTACGAACTGTCGCTGTTCATTCACCCTGAGATCTTTTACTTGTGCCTTTTCTGGCATGGATGGCAGATTTTTGTCTGCTGGTTTAGTCATGGTATCTTCTCCTGTTGTTAGAATTATGCTGCATCTTCCAGGGTACGTTTATTCAGCAAGGTGCTCACTGCCTGGAGTACCTGATCCCTGTCAAGTTTTGCCTGGTAGTCACTTATGCCTGCCTCTGCCCCTTTCTGTCTGTTTTCCTCTCCTGACAAAGAGGTCACAGCTATTATGGGGATGTCGTTATTCTGGCTCCTTATCTTTCTGGTGAGCTCCAGGCCATCCATGTGGGGCATCTCTATGTCTGTTATTACGAGATCTACCGGTTCTGACTGAAAGATCTGCCATGCCTTGAGACCGTCTTCAGCCTCTATGACTTCATACCCAGCAGCAGTGAGGTATGAGGTGAGCATGTTTCTGTAGAAGGTTGAGTCCTCTGCAAGTAGAATCCTTGCAGGTTCTTCTGCATGAAGCTCCTCTGTGACGAAGAATTCCGGATCATGCATATTTATTATCTGATACACATCGAGGAACAAGGTGGTTCTGTTCTTGATGATTGCCGAACCTATGATGCCCTCTTGTTTGAAAATGCCTTCCTCCACGTCAATGGCAAGATCGAGACTGTCCTCGATCTGGGATACCAAGAAAGCTATGTCCTTGTTGTTCATATGAAAGACTATGAGGTGATATTCTTCCTGATCGGGGAGAGGGGAAACGGAAAGATAATTCTCCAGGCGGATCACTGGCATGGAATGGCCCCTGTATTGGATGACCTCCTTGCCTCCTACATATTCAAGGTCAGAGGCCTTGATCTTGTCCAGTCTGTTGACCAGGGCCAAGGGCAGTGCGAAAAATTCCTGGGGATCCACTGAGCAAAGAAGCAGGAACTGGTGCTCGTCTTCCATGCCAGCCCCTGTTACACTGGATGCCTGTTTCATGGAATCTTCTCCCGAACTGGAGATGGCCGATGTTATTCCAACTATGTCCAGTATAAGGGCAACTCGACCATCGCCCATAAGCGTTGTGCCGGCGAAGACCGGGATATTCTTGAGATGGCTTCCCAGGGGTTTGACAACGATCTCTTCCGAATCGCTGATGGCATCCACGACCAGTCCAAAGAGCCTGCCTCCTGCGTTCAACACGACTATATTGATGCCGGTGTCTTCTTCGCTCTGGTCGTCTTCTGGAATTGCCAGGGCCTTTCTCAGCCTGATGAGCGGCAGGATTTCGCCTCTGAGGCGATAAAATTCGGAATTTCCGATAATCTGTACATCTGATCGTGCAGCCTGGGGATTTAGATGGACCAACTCGACCAGGTTTACCTGGGGTATGGCATAGCGTTGTCCAGCAGTCGTAACGATGAGCGCTGGTATTATTGCCAAGGTCAGGGGGATCTTTATCTTGACAGTGGTGCCTGTGCCAACTTCACTCTCCAACTCTACCGTGCCACCGAGTTTTTCTATGTTGGTCTTGACCACGTCCATTCCAACCCCTCTGCCCGATATGTTGGTCACCTTTTCTGCAGTGGAAAAACCGGGTTGGAAGATGAGCATCAGGGCCTCCCGGTTACTAAGGGTCCGGGCCTGTTCATCGGTTATGATGCCCTTTTCCACAGCCTTTGTACGAAGTTTGTCTGGGTCTATTCCCGCACCGTCGTCCGTGATCTCTATGATGACCTGGCCACCTTCGTGATATGCCTTCATGGTCAGGCTGCCAACAGGGGGTTTTTCTTTCTGGACCCGGATATCTGGAGGCTCGATGCCATGATCTATGGAGTTTCTGACCATGTGGGTCAAGGGATCTTTTATGCTTTCGATAATGGATCGATCCAGTTCAGTCTCTGCCCCTACGATCTTTAGTTGAACCTTTTTTTCCGCTGTCTTTGCCAGGTCCCTGACGATTCTTGGAAACTTGTTGAAGACATTGCCTATCGGCTGCATTCTGGTCTTCATTATCTGTTCCTGCAGTTCAGTCACCACCAGGCTCATGCGCTGGTTTGCAGTGACAAAGTCAGGATCGTTCAACTTGCTTGCAAGCTGGGTCATTCTGTTCCTGGACAAGACCAGCTCTCCTGCCAGTGTCATCAACTGATCCAGAAGGTGTACATCTATCCTTACGTGGGTCTCGGTAAGATGGGCAGAGGGAGGCTGGGGCACCTTCTTCTTTTGTTTTGGAGCCGGCTTGTCGGCCTTTTTATTCTCTGGTGGCTTGGCAGGGGTGGTCTCCTGCTTTGTATGCTTGGCCTCTTCCTTGGCAGCATCTGGCTCCTGTTCAGCTTCTGGTTCACCTTCCTCCTTTTTTGCCTTTTCAGGCCCAGCCTCTTTCTTTTCTTCCGCTGTTTCTTGGTCAGAAGGCCCTTCAGATGCCTCAGAGATATTTTTTGCGATCTTTTCGGAGAAATTCCGCAGCTCCACTATGAAATCCAGGTATTCAGTATCGACTGGTTCCTGCCCTGAACTCTCCAGTTCCGCGAGTATTGCCTTTATGTAATCGACAGATTGAAGGAGAATGGTGGTAATCTCCTCATTCACCTGTACTACTCCATCTCTCAATTTGGAGAGGATGTCTTCGGCAAAATGGGCTATCCCCTCCAGGGTTGTGAAACCAAAGAAACCAGATGTACCCTTTATGGTGTGAATCGTCCTGAAGATACTCTTTATGAGCTCTTCATTGTCTGGCTCCTGTTCCAACTCTACAAACTGCTGATCCAGTAATTCCAGGTTTTCCTTGGATTCTGCCAGAAAATCTTTCAAGATATCGTCTTCCATACCCATATCGTATTCTCCTTTTTTAGATCAAAAATTGCTTTATCCAGTCTTTTGCCAACATGTTGCCCTGCCAAAGGTCTTTCTCTTCATGTTTGGAGGAAGTCCCACGGGTGTCTCAGTGGCTCCAAGGAAGAGATATCCTCCTGGATTGAGGGCCTTGACCAGCTTTGCCAATATGTCTTTCTTGGTCTTTTGATCAAAATATATGAGGACATATCTACACATGATTACATCTATACTTGAGATGCCTATGAAAGGTCCCATGAGATTTACCTTTTTGAACCTGATCATGTTTTTCAATCTTGCATCTACTATCCAAAAGGCCCCGTTTTGCTTGAAGTATTTGATCAACAATTGGATGGGTAGACCCCTGTTCACTTCGACCTGGGTAAATCTGCCTTCTTTGCCTTTATTGATCGCCTGTTGGGAGATATCGGATGCAATAATCTCAACCCGCCAGTTGTTGAGGGCCTGAAAGTGTTCCTTCAGGATCATGGCGATGCTGTATGGTTCTTGGCCTGTAGAACAGGCAGCACTCCAGAACTTGAGCCTCTTTACATCCTTTTTGACCTTTATGAGTTCTGGAATCACGTGATTTTTCAAGGCATCAAAGGGGTGTTGATCCCTGAAAAAATAGGTCTCATTGGTGGTCATCGCCTCAACAATCTGTTCCTTGAGTTTTGGGGTGGGCTGAAATTTTGTCTTTCTGTACAGTTCCTCAATATCTTTGAGCCCAAGGACCCTGGCCAGTTCATTCAGGCGACTCTCAAGGAGGTATTCCTTGCCTTTTTGGAGGGAGATACCACTTGTCTGTCTGACCATTTCCGAAAAGAACCGGAACTGTTCCGGATTAATCATTGTCCCTGTTACCTCGCTGAAGATCTTTTCAATATCTCTGCCCCGAAAATTCCATGATTGTCGGGGTAATATTGCCAAGGGGGATTACTCTGTCTGCTATGCCTGCCTCGGCCACCAATTTGGGCATTCCCCAAACCACACTACTCTGCCTATCTTGTGCAATGATCCTGGCACCTTTTTGCTTCAATAGTTTGGCACCTTCAAATCCATCATGTCCCATGCCAGTGAGCACGACTGCCACAACCCTTTCTCCGTATATCTCGGCTACCGATTTGAACAATACGTCTACAGCGGGCCTGCAACTGTTTACAGGGGGGTCCTGAGTTAGACGGATGATCTTGGCCTTGTTCTTTCTTGATACAACCATGTGGTAATCGCCAGGGGCCACATAGACAGTTCCAGGCCTGATTCTCATCCCATCCTGGGCCTCCACTACGGTCAGTTTTGATTTCTGGTTCAGTCTCGAGGCCAACTGGGAAGTGAACACAGGAGGCATGTGCTGTACCAGGAAGATTGGAAGCCTGAAAGAGGAGGGGAACCTGGGAATAACCTGATTCAGGGCATTGGGGCCACCTGTAGAGACCCCTATGGCAACGGCTTCGGCCTTGAAATGCACCCCCTTTGACAAAGGCCTCGATGCCCTTATTCCCTCCTCTGCTCTCTTTTGTTCATGGGAACAACAAGTGGTCTGCCTGTTGACAACAGGTCTTTTTTTAAGACGCCTTGTTGTGAATCTGTCTTTTCTCCCGTTCTTGTTTTGTCCAAATGCCTCTATCCTGGGTATGAGTTCCTGTTCAATACATTTCACGCTCTGGGCAAAGGCACCTGTGCCCGTGGGTTTGGCCACAAAGTCAAATGCGCCCTTTGAAAGGGCCTCAATGGTGGTTTTGGCTCCAGAGGAGGTTAGGGTGGAAAACATTATCACGCCTGGTCTTAGACGTTGTCTTCTAAGCTCGTCCAGGGTGGCAAGGCCATCCATTTCGGGCATTTCCACATCGAGGACTACCAGATCCGGCTTAAGGAGTCTGACCTTTTCTATGGCCTCTTTCCCATTTCGGGCACTGCCAGCCACCTGGATACCTGGATGTCGTCCCAAGGCCTCCCCAAGGATCTTTCTGAAAACGACGGAATCGTCGACGATCAGAACCTTTGTCATAATTCCAGCACCATTCTGACCTTTTCTTCCAACATCTCCGGTGTAAAGGGCTTCATGAGATACTCGTTTGCCCCAGCCATGACGGCCTTGACCACGTTGTGATGCTGATTTTCAGTGGTGACCATCATGACCTTGGTATCATTCCATTCTGGCTTCTTTCGGATCTCAAGCAGGCAGTCATAGCCCTCCATCTTGGGCATGTACCAGTCGAGTAGTACGATATCGAACGGTCCTTCGTCTTTCAGTTTCTCCAAGGCATCGAGACCGTTTTCTGCCTCTACGATCTGGTCGAAATGTTCCATCTGTTTAAGGCCTGATCTGACGATATTGCGCATGGATTTGGAGTCATCCACCACTAATGCCTTCATAAAGATGTCCTCTATGTGTTTTTTTTAAAACTGTTCATCCATTCATAGACCTTATCGACTTCAAGTGCTGATTCATTAAGCCAGCAATTAGATGAATTTTTACAAAATGCTCCTTGAGTGATTGATAAAAATGGGCTATGAGAAGGCGGACATAAAATTTGAACCCTGATTACTTGGAAAAACGAGGCATAAATGGACTATAAAAAGACACTGAATCTGCCAAAGACCAAATTCCCCATGAAGGCCAATCTGAACCAGCGGGAGCCACAGATGCTCAAACGCTGGGCTGATATGGATCTCTATGGAAAACTGAAGGAAATGAAGGCCCAGCAGCCCTCATTCATACTTCACGATGGCCCACCATATGCCAACGGGCACCTTCATCTCGGACATACGGTAAACAAGGTCCTCAAGGATATAATTGTCAAATCGAGGCTCATGACCGGGCATTATGCCCCATTTGTGCCGGGTTGGGACTGCCACGGGCTTCCAATTGAGCACAACGTGGAAAAACAGTTGGGCAAAAAGAAGTCAGAGATGTCCAAGCTATCCATTAGAAAGGCATGTAGAAAATACGCTGGAAAATTCGTGAAGATCCAGAGGCAGGAGTTTGAGCGTCTCGGGGTCCTGGGTGACTGGGACCATCCCTATCTCACCATGAACTATGGATACGAGGCCTCTATTGCAAGGGAATTCTGTAGGATATTTCTGGATGGTCACGTGGTCAAGAGCACCAAACCCGTATTTTGGTGTCCCACTTGTGTAACCGCATTGGCTGAGGCAGAGGTGGAATATGCCCCGCACAGCTCTGCCTCCATAACTGTGAAGTTTCCCTGTTCAGAGGATTTCAGGGCCTGGCTGGAGAAAAAGATTGGCCTTGGCCTCGATGGCAATGCCTTTATCCTCATATGGACCACCACCCCCTGGACCTTGCCTGCCAACAGGGCAGTGGCAGTGCACCCGGAATTCGAATACTCTGCAGTCAAGCTCTCCTCTTCTGCGCTGGCAAAGATAGGCACAGCAAAAGAGCCAGATGTGAAATACGAGATCTGGATCGTCGCCTCAGAGAGGGTCATGCCTCTTGTCAACTCCCTTGGCCTGGAACAGGCAGACGTAGAGATCCTGGCAGAGTTCAGGGGTACTGAGATCGAAAACATGACAGTGGCTCATCCATTCATCCACAGGAAAGGGCTGGTGATAAATGCCCAATACGTCACCTTGGATTCTGGTACAGGGTGTGTGCACATAGCCCCTGGCCACGGTGCGGAAGACTATGAGAGCAGCAGAGAATACGATCTCGAGGTCTACTCTCCTGTGGACGACCGGGGCTGTTTCACCGGGGAGGTGAAGCAGTTCCAGGGCATGAACATATTTCGGGCAAACCCTGAGATAGTGGGTCTATTGAAGGAAAAAGGGATGTTGGTCCATGAAGAAGAACTTGAACACAGCTATCCCCATTGTTGGAGATGCAAAAGACCAGTGATCTTTCGGGCGACTGCCCAGTGGTTCATCTCCATGGATAAAAAGGGCCTTAGGAAAGAGGCCTTGGAAAATATTATGAAAGTAAGATGGATTCCCTCCTGGGGAAGGGAGCGGATCTATGGAATGGTCGAGGCCAGGCCGGATTGGTGTATATCCAGACAGAGGGCCTGGGGGGTGCCGATAACCGTCATTGTGTGCAAAAGGTGTCAGAGGCCATACATGGATCAAGAGATTGCAGATAGGATAGTGGGGCTTTTCGAGAAAGAGGGCGCCGATTCCTGGTTTTCACACCCCATCGAGGACTTTCTCCCCGCGTCGGTCAAGTGTCCATCTTGCGGAGCAAGGGATTTTGAAAAGGAGGAAGACATCCTCGATGTATGGTTTGATTCGGGTGTGAGCCATGCTGCTGTCTTGGAACAAAGACAGGATCTTGGATGGCCTGCCAATATGTATCTCGAGGGCAGTGACCAGCACAGGGGATGGTTTCAGAGCTCACTGTTGACATCTGTGGCCACAAGGCATGAGGCTCCCTATAGAGAGGTCTTGACCCATGGCTTTGTGGTAGATGCCAAGGGAAAGAAGATGTCCAAGTCCGTGGGCAATGTCATTCCACCAGACAAGGTCATCAAGCGTTTTGGAGCAGAGATCCTGAGGTTGTGGGTATCAGCAGAGGATTATCAAGACGATATCAAGATATCGGACGAGATCCTCCAGCGCCTGACAGAGGCCTACAGGAAGATTAGAAATACCATAAGATATCTGCTTGGCAATCTCTATGACTATGATCCATCCCAGGATATGGTCTCGGTGGAGGATATGGAACCAATTGACAGGTGGGCACTTTTCAGGACGAGGCAGGTTATGGAAAAGGTACAAACTGCCTACAAAGACTATAGGTTTCATGTGGTGTTTCATAGGTTGTATCAATTTTGTACAGTTGATCTCAGTGCACTCTACCTTGATATATTAAAGGATAGATTATACTGCGAGGTTCCCAATGGCAGATTGAGGCGTTCTGCCCAGACCGCCTTGTATGAGATATGTAAGAATCTCGTCATAAACATGGCACCAGTTCTTTCCTTCACCTCTGAGGAGGCATGGCTACACCTGACTGGCCAGGAAGATTCATCAGTGTTTTTTCAGGAGTTTCCCGAGTTGCCAAAGGCCTCCTTGTCCCACGAGGAGACTACCTATTGGGACAAGATATGGCAGATTAGGGGAGAGGTCACCAAGGCCTTGGAGCTTGCAAGAAAAGAAAAAAGGATAGGGCTTGCCCTGGATGCCAAGGTCATGTTGAAGCTCCCCGAGGATCCAGATATTTCTTCTCGACCTGATTTGAAACCAACGTTGAAACTTGTTACCATTGTATCACAACTGGAGCTTGTTGAGGATTTCGGCACCGAGGAGGAAGATGAAGCCAATATCTGGGTCAGTGAAGACCTGCCAGGTCTGTCTTGCCTGGTCCTTCCGGCATCAGGGAAAAAATGTGAAAGGTGTTGGACCTGGAGTAAAGATATTGGAGAGGACGAAAGGTTTCCAGACGTGTGCCCAAGATGTGCCAGGGTACTAAGACAGCTCGATCCAGGGACTGATCAGCCTGGATGAATCTTTCCCTTGGTCCAAAACCATATCCATACCCGGGCAAAAGGGCACGGCATGTAAAAAAATGAGGAAAAGAGCTTGAGTGAGGGCGCCCTTAGCGACAAGATGAGACAGTGGTCTCAACCCATTCTCCTTCCTTCCGCCCGTTTCCTTGGACGGTTAGGTCTAACCCCCAATATGCTCACTATCCTGGGAATGTTTGCATATATGGCGGGTGCACTTATCTTGGCTCTGGGACATCCCAATTGGTGTGCTGTCATATTGATAGTATTCAGCCCTTTAGATGTCCTTGATGGCACCCTTGCCAGAGACAGTGGGCTGGAATCGAAATTCGGTGCATTCCTGGATGCCACTGTAGATAGATATGAGGAATTTTTTGTATATGTAGGGCTCCTCTATTATCTTCTCGCCCACCTCCATCAAGGGCCCCTTGCAGCCGTACTCGTCGTCACGGCCCTTTCTGGTTCTTTTTTCGTGAGTTATACCAGGGCCAAGGCCGAGGCCCTGGGCTTTGAATGCAGTGTTGGTATCCTCACCCGATTCGAGAGGATAGTCTTGTTTATCTTTGCCATAGTAACCGGATGGATCGAGCCGGTTCTGCTGGTGATATCTATTCTTACCTTTATCACTACATTTCAGAGAATGGCTGTTGTAGCAAGGCAGGCCAAGACCAGATGAACTCCCCACATGGTTCCCTTTTTATCGTGGCCACACCCATAGGCAATTTGAAAGACATCACCTACAGGGCAGTTGAATGTCTGAAGGATGTAACCCTTGTGGCAGCAGAGGACACTCGTCGCACCAGGAAACTTTTGAGCCATCTTGGACTACAGAAGAAGATCATCAGCTGTAACGAGCACAACGAGTTGGAGAAGGCAGTCCAAATCCTTGGGTATCTCGAGCAAGGCTCCTCATGTGCCCTGGTTTCAGATGCTGGTACCCCTGGCCTGTCAGATCCAGGGGCAAGGCTTGTCGAAAGGGTAAGGAAAAGAGGTGTCGAGGTCATACCCATACCTGGTCCATCGGCAATAACCGCAGCACTTAGCGTTTCTGGTTTTGTTGCCAGGACGTTTTATTTTGCAGGTTTTCTTCCACCCAAACCAGGACAGAGGAGGAGATATCTTCAGGGTTTGTCTTCGATGGAGACGATAATGGTTTTTTTCGAGGCCCCACACAGGTTGATGAAGAGCCTTAATGACATGTTTTCCATCCTTGGAGACAGAAAGGTGTTCTTGGCACGCGAGATGACCAAATGTCACGAGACCTACATCTCTTCGTCCATATCGGGATTGATAAATGGCCTGGAAGGGGAAGAAGGGATCAAGGGGGAGATAACCCTAGTGGTCGAAGGTAGCCCTGGAGGGCATCATCCATTTGATCAAGCATTGGCCAAAAAGGTCCTCGATTGTCTCCTTGGAAGGAGGTATGTTTCTGTGAAAGAGGCAGTGACAATGTTGTCTGGTCTTACTGGTCTCAACAGAAGCAGCCTGTATGAAATGGCCCTTGAGGCCAAAAAAGACCTATAAAAATCGATATGGGGATTTTCGCTATCATACCAGCCCGTCTCGGCTCTTCGAGGCTCCCTGGAAAGCCGCTGGCAGACATCTGTGGGAGGCCAATGATTGTCAGGGTTGTGGAACGGGTGAAGGTATTTGATTGCATCCATGGTGTAGTAGTCGCCACTGATAGTGAGCAGATTGCCAGCTGTGTGGAGAAAGATGGATATCAGGCTGTAATGACAGACAGTTCCCATCCTTCGGGGACGGATCGAATAGCCCAGGCGGCCTCGCTCTTGGGGCTCGATTCGGATGATATAGTCGTAAACGTCCAGGGGGATCAGCCACTTGTGGAAGAAGGCTGTATCAGGTCCATTCTCGGTGCACTTAGTAGGGACAAAGAGGCTGAAATGGCTACGGCAGCCTGTCACATCTCAGAAGCAGAGGCCAGGGATCCCAACAGGGTCAAGGTGGTGATAGATCGTTCAGGCAGGGCCCTCTATTTTTCCAGGGCATTGATACCTTTCGACCGAGACGGCTTCTTCAAGCCGGGACAAAGGCCATATCTGCGGCATCTTGGCCTGTATGCCTATACGGTTGATTTCTTGCAAAGATTTGTGGAACTGACTCCCACAAGGCTTGAGCTCATCGAAAAGCTGGAACAACTTAGGGTGCTCGAAAATGGTTATAAGATAACGGTATCCATGGTGGATGAGGCCCCTATGGACGTGGATACCCCAGAAGACCTTGAAAGGATCAGACAGGAGTTCAGGGCATTTTCAGATCAGGGCAATGGTTGAAATCAGCCCTTTCAAGCTCTACCTTTCTCCCCAAAAACGATGCCACGATCTTGTTTGTGTGAGGAGTCAAATCGGATAGAAAAAACCTGTGTCTTTGTCCCATCTCTCCGTGGTCCATGTTGTCGACCTTGGTCCCAATCCTTGCTATTTCACCTGCAACCTGTCTTGCCACCTCATACGAGGGATCCACTATCCTGATCCTCTTGCCAGCCTTTTCCTGGATTATCTTTTTTAGAAGTGGGTAATGGGTACATCCAAGGATCAGGGTATCTATCTGTTTGTCTTTGAGGGGCCTGAGATATGTCTTGACTATCATCCTGGTCTCTCTGCGCCTTAGCCAGCCTTCTTCGACAAGGGGTACGAGGAGAGGGCAAGGCTGCTGGAACAATCTTGCACCTGGAAGCCTTTTGGGTATCTTCCTGTCGTAGATATTGCTGGCTACAGTTGCCCTTGTGCCTATCAAGCCGATCCTTTTAGTCTTCGTTATGGAACATGCCTCTTCTATAGATGGGGTGACCACTTCGAAGACGGGTATATCGAGTTTTTGCTTCAGTACCTCTGAGGCAGTACTTGCAGCACTGTGACAGGCAATGACTATTATCGTGGCTCCATGGCCCAGCAGGAATTCCACGTCTTCCAAGGCAAATTTTATCAAGGTCTGCCTGCTCTTTGTGCCATAGGGGGCCCTGGCTGTATCACCAAAATATACAACGGGTACGTGGGGAACCAGTGCGAAGAGTTCCCTTACAACGGTAAATCCACCAACTCCAGAATCGAATACACCAATTTTCATGGTCTCAATGGTTTTTCCCTTCAGGCTGTGATATCTTTTATCCAGCATCATAGGGTGAAAACAGGAATATTTCTTAAAATGAACAGGTCCAAAGATCTCCCTCTGTTTAGTATCAATCAATACAAAAGGCAATAGGAGGCAAGACAGTGACTGAAATCTGTAACATCAAAAGCCTTGTGGACGAAATAGACAATCCTGAAGAGATAGATACAGGTATCAAGGTCCTTGGGAAGTCAACCATATTATCACCTCTTTCCAAAAAGGATTATACCTGTTTCGTGTCGGACCAGGACAGGGTACTCGTTTTGGCATCGGCCCTTTCTGTCCAAGCAGATGAAAAGAGAAAGGAGCCCTTGAGTTTCGAGCTGGCCGGTCCAAGAAAGGAGATCTATTTCGATCCTGCCAAGACCAAGTGTGCAATAGTGACATGTGGTGGTCTTTGTCCAGGCATAAACGATGTGATCAGATCCATTGTGATGACCTGCTATTATGGTTATGGGATCCAGACAACCCTTGGTATAAGATATGGGCTTAGGGGGTTCATCGCTGACTATGGCCTGCCGGTGATTGAACTGACCCCCCAGAGGGTGGATCGCATCCATGAATATGGTGGTACAATACTCGGTTCTTCCAGGGGCCCTCAGCCACCTGATGCGATTGTGGATTCCCTCGAGAAGATGAATGTCTCCATCCTTTTCACCATTGGGGGAGATGGGACATTCAAGGCAAGCGCCAAGATCGCCGAGGAAATAGAAAAAAGGGGCAGAAAGATCGCTATAATCGCAATCCCCAAGACCATAGACAATGATATCTTTCTGGTATCCAAGACATTTGGTTTCGATACTGCTGTCCAGATGGCCTGCGAGGCCATAAGATGTGCACATACCGAGGCCCTCGGTGCGCCGAATTGCATAGGCCTTGTTAAACTCATGGGACGCTATGCCGGTTTTATAGCAGCAGCGGCTACCATTGCCCTCAGGGAGGTCAATTATTGCCTGATCCCTGAAAGTGATTTTGACTTGGATGGGGAAAAAGGTCTTTTAAGACACCTGGAACAACGGCTTGATAACAGGGGACATGCAGTGATAGTGGTGGCCGAGGGGGCAGGCCAGAAATTCTTTGAAGACCAGCCACGCGAGACAGATCTTTCTGGCAATGTCAAGCTTGGAGATATTGGTAAACTTCTCAAGGAAAGGATCCAGGCCCATTTTTCCTCAGCTGGGAAGGAGATCTATATCCGCTACATCGATCCCAGCTATATAATCAGAAGTGTACCTGCAAACGTAGACGATAGCCTTTATTGTGGCAATCTTGGTCAAAATGCAGTACATGCGGCAATGGCTGGTAAGACAGCCATGATGGTGAGCCTTTGGAACGATCGCTATGTGCACATCCCCCTTGTAAGTGCCATAAAACGTAGAAAGAGGGTCAAGTTGAACAGCCGTTTTTGGATGAGTGTGCTTGAGGCCACAGGTCAGCCCTCCCTCAAAAACTAAGGTGACTACAAAGACAAATGGAGCTTTTCATGGACAGACGAAATCTAAGGATCTTATCTATTGTAATGGTGTTGTCATTTCTCTTCTTAGCCGGATGTAGCTCCCCTGAAGAAAGAAAGGCAGAATTTTTCAAGAGGGGGAAGGAATATGTAGAAAAGAACAAACTGAAATCCGCTGTCATAGAATTCAAAAATGCAATCCAGATAGATCCAAAATTTGGCCCTGCCCACTATCAACTTGCCCTTTGTGACATAAAGCTCGGCAGGTTCCATGAAGCCCTTTCAGAACTCAGAAAGAGTGTGGACGTTGATCCTGATAACAGAGATGCCAGAATCAGACTCATCCAGTTTCTCATACTTGCCAAACAGAACCAAGAGGCAGAAAAACATATCGAGTATCTCCTAAATAAAAACAGCTCTGATGTAGAGGCACTCATCTTGAAATCCACCCTCGATATGAAAAATGCCAAGATGGATCAGGCAATAAAGACCCTGGAGAAGGCTAACGAGGCAGATCCCCAAAATGCCAAGGTCTATCTGGCCCTTGCCAATGCATTTGCCAGCAAGAAGGAATTTTCTCAGGCAGAGGATGCACTCAAAAAGGCTATTTCTTTCAGTAAGACTCCAAGGGAAAAGATGCAGGCCGAATTAATGTTGGCCAGTTTGTATGAGGTGAATGGAAGGGTTGAAGAGGCCAAGAATGTTCTGTCAGAGGCGATAAAGGACAACCCAGACAAGTTGGTACCAATGATCTCCCTGGCAAAATTCTATCTCAGGCAAGGCCAGGCAGATGCTGCTAGATCTATTCTCGATAAGGCCATAAAGGCCTTTCCAAAAAAGGCCCTGCCCCTGGCCATGAGGGCAGATTTGGCAATCCGTGGCAATAGGCTTTCAGAGGCGGAAAAACTCCTTGAAAGCGCCCATGAAATCGCTCCCAAGAACGCAAATATCACAGCAAAACTCGCCCTCATAAAACTAAATCTCAACAAGAAAGACGAGGCCAAGAAACTCTCCGGACAGGTATTGAAAAACAATCCTGCAATCCCCCTGGCCCTTTTGGTCAAGGGGCGCATAGCACTCATGGATAGAGATTTTGACAGTGCAATCAAATGTTTCGAACAGGTTCTCCAGAAGGCGTCCAAGGACTCTCAGACACTCTATTTCAGGGCCTTGGCATATCTTGGAAAGGGCAAGATCAAGGATGCAGAAGACGATCTTGTCAGTTGTACAGCCCAGGCCCCCAATTTTCTAAAGGCAAGGCTCCTCCTTGCTGATCTGTATATCAGAGAACGTAGGGCCGATGATTCACTTTATCAATCTGAATACATACTGAAAAGGGTGAAAGATGAACCCCTTGCCCTGATTTTTCATGCCTCTGCCCTCATGCTAAAAAGGGATTTCAAGGCTGCTGCTTCAGACCTAAAGAAAGTGATCGAGAAAGAGCCTGGAAATCTGCGAGCCAGATATCTACTCGCCAATGTGGAGCTTGGCCTGGGAGACAAGGCCAGGGCAGAAGAGATACTAAAGGCCCTAATAGCCCAACAACCCGACTACTTGCCGGCAGTTGTTACCCTGACTGCCATCTATATGAAAGAGAAGAGGCCTGAACAGGCCCTGGCCCTCTGCCAGGAACTTGAAAAAAAGGTGCCCAAGGATCCAGCAATCTTGTTGGTGAAGGGTAGGGTGCTCATGGCCATGAAAAGATTCAACGAGGCAGAAAAGGTATTTAAAAAGGCCCTCTCATTAAATGAAAACCTCGTAGAACCCTATGTTGCCCTTGCAAAGATTTACGTATCCACAGGCAAGGCCGACAAGGCCATTCATGAATATGAAAGACTTCTGAAGAAGAAGCCGGATCTTGTAATGGCCTATATGGCAATAGGCTCCATACAACAAAAACTTGGCCGTGTGGACAAGGCGGAAACTGCCTATAGAGATGCCTTGAAGGTGAAGCCAAATTTTGCTCCAGCTGCAAATAATCTTGCCTGGCTCCTGACAGACAAGAATCAGCTTGACGAGGCCTTCATCTATATACAAAAGGCCAAGGAGTCTGCGCCTGAACAGCCTTCTATCCTTGATACCTCTGGCTGGATCCTGGCAAAGAGGGGCAATTTCGACCTCGCGGTTGCCGATCTTTCCCAGGCCTTGAAGAAATGGCCAAATCAACCCACCATCAATTATCACATGGCAGTAGCCCTCAAGGGGCTTGGAAAAAAGAAATTGGCCATAGAGCACCTGAAGAAGGCACTTGAGTCCAAGGGCCCTTTTCCAGAAAGAAAAGAGGCGGAGAAGCTCTTTCAGGAACTTTCATGACCGATATAAAGTCCCTAACCCGTATTGAGCTCGAATCCCTGGTGCAGGAAATATCCCTTCCTGCCTTTAGGGGAAGGCAGCTATTCAAGTGGCTCTGGAAACGGGGAATCGAATCCATCCATGAGATCACAGAGTTCTCTCTGGCACTTAGAAGAGAGCTTTCAGGGGCATTTGAGATCTATAGCCTGGAGCAGATACGTAAGGAGCACTCTGTTGACGGTACTATCAAGTGGGGCCTGAGGTTGAATGATGGCCTTGTGGTCGAGTCTGTACTCATACCTGAGAAGGGGCACACCACCTTGTGCATCTCTACTCAGGCTGGATGCGCAATGGGGTGCAGGTTTTGCCTCACAGGCAGGATGGGTTTTTTCAGAAATCTCTTGCCATCGGAAATAGCAGGCCAGGCCTTGCATGCAATCAAGGACCTGCCTGGGGAGGCGAGGCCAAGAAATTTGGTGTTTATGGGCATGGGAGAGCCGTTATCCAACTTTGAAAATCTCCTCAAGGCCATAGAGATCCTGACCGATGACCTGGGTTTGAACTTTTCACAACGAAGGATCACGGTCTCCACATGTGGCATAGCGCCAAGGGTCGTTGAGCTGGGGCAGATGACCAATGTAGGCCTTGCCATTTCCCTTCATGCCACGACGAATCCTCAAAGGGACAGGCTTATGCCTATCAATAAGGTCTATCCCTTGGAGGCACTCTTGGAGGCCTGCAGGAGATT
Organism: Deltaproteobacteria bacterium; assembly: GCA_026986785.1. Classification (GTDB taxonomy): domain Bacteria; phylum Desulfobacterota; class Dissulfuribacteria; order Dissulfuribacterales; family QOAL01; genus QOAL01. Next base: position 21,445 of record JALSNW010000007.1, read on the forward strand.
CCGGCTTTCTCCACGAAGGAGGATCACATTCGAATATCTGCTCTTGAGGGGCATAAATGACTCTGAGGGAGATGCCAACAGGTTGTCGGGTCTGTTAAGGGGGATCCCTTCCAAGATCAATCTGATACCTTTTAATGAATGCCGTGGGCTTCCATACAAAGAACCCTCCAAAGGGACAGTCCTCAGATTTCAAGAAGTCTTAAAGGGGCTAAATCATACTGTCATAATAAGAAAGAGTAAAGGCAGGGACATAAGTGCCGCGTGTGGGCAACTGTTCTCTAAGCAGGCCAAATTGGCCAAAGGGCAAGCAATCTCTATGGATTGTTGATCTTGTTTCTCAGTACGCCAGAAGGCTTGAATGTCACGACCCGTCTCGGCGATAATATCAGGTCTTCTCCAGTATGGGGATTCCTCCCCCTCCTTGCCCTCTTGTCCTTCACTGTGAACTTGCCAAAACCACTAATAAGTACATTTTCACCATTTTCCAATGTCTGTTTCACAATCTCTAACACGGCCTCTACTGCCTCAACTGCTTCGGCCTTTGTCAGGACCTCGGATTCATAAAGTTTATTGACTAAGTCTGCCTTGGTAAGAGTCATTTGATCTCCCCGCTCCTCCGTGCTCCAAAAAAAATTTTTCTCAAGCTCTAATAACTCTTTTTAATTAAAGGAAAAATATTCAGTAGTCAAGTAATGAAATAATTATTTTTTTATTCGAGTTATGTTATTATTTTTTATTCATGTGGTGGCAGGCACAAAAAAATATGTTTTAATTGCCTGAAGGGCAAGTGACAGGATTCATCTCTCTCATAAAATTATAGGCCAGCACAAGTACACATGAGATCATGAAAATAGCAGTAACAGGTAGTACCGGCTTCATAGGTTCTTATCTCATCTCGTTCTTTGAAGATGCCATTCCTATAACCAGAAAGGATTTTCAATCGGATCTTCTTGTAAAAAAGATAGCCAGTGCAGATGCAGTCATAAATCTGGCAGGCATGCCCATCATAAGGAGGTGGAGCGAGTCCTACCGTTATGACCTTGTGACGAGCCGTATAGAGACTACAAGACAGGTGGTCAAGGCAGTGAACGAGACGGGGACAGCCCACTTGATATCTGTATCAGCCGTGGGCATCTATCCCGATGGCAAGGTCTGTGATGAAGATTGTCCAGAAAGGGCAAGGGATTTTTTGGGCGACCTGGCTGCCATGTGGGAGGAGGAGGCTTCGCATTGTGTCAATCGGCTTACAATTACACGCCTTGGCGTTGTCCTCGGAAAGGGCGGTGGAGCACTTTCCAAGATGCTGGTGCCATTCTGGCTGGGTATAGGCGGTCCTATTGGAAATGGCCGCATGATCATGAGCTGGATTGCCATGCACGATCTGGCAAGGCTTTTTCGGTTCATACTGGAATCCGAGCTCACTGGCATAGTCAATGCGGTTAGCCCCATCCCTGTCACCAACAGGGAATTTACCAGGGCCTTGGCATCTGTCTTAAATAGGCCTGCCTTTATCCCGGTCCCGATGTTCGTGCTGAGATTGCTCTATGGAGATGCAGCTTCTGTGCTGACTGCCAGCAAGGAGGTATATCCCAAAAGGGCACTGAAGGCGGGTTTCAGATTTGAATATCCCGAAATCCGCCCAGCCCTTGAGAATATCCTGCTGAAACAGAAACATTGATTTTTATTTTTATCTTAGAGGACTTAATTTCTTTTTCTTGGGATATTGGACAGGTCTTCCTTTATGACATATAGGACCTTGAAGTCCTTTTTGAGGGATTCGACCAATTGGTCAAGTTCCTGCTCCGGCATGTCTTTCAGCCTGATATAGACCTCCCTTCTTCCAACTGGCATGTGTTCATGGGAGGTTAGTACGCTTACGATTCTACCTCCTTGTTCACGAATGGCATTTAGCAGCTTGTTTAGGGAGCCAGGCCGGTCCTCCATGTCAAAGGCAAGCTGGATAGGGCTCCTGTAGGCACCAGTTATGCTCACCATGACCTTGAAGACATCGGTCTCGGTAATGATGCCTATAACGTGGTTGTCATCATCCACTATTGGCATCCCAGAGATACGATTTTCAAGCATGATTACGGCTGCTTTTTCTACAGAGTCATTTTCCTTGAGGGTTATGGGGTCTGGGGTCATGATATCTTTTGTCTTGATCTCAGAGAGAAGATAATAGAGTTCATGGACATCCAGAGAGGTGGCCTTTGATGGGGCTGCCTCCTTGATATCACGATCACTGATAATGCCTATCAAGCGCCCATCCCTCACGACTGGAATCCGCCTGATATTGTTTTCCTTCATGATCTGAGTGGCCTTCATAATCGAAGTATTTTCGTCCACCACTATCGGCTTGGTAGCCATCCATTCCTTGACAAGCATGGAGTGCCCTCCTAAATCTGATTTTTACACCTGTATCTTAATGCGTTATCATAAAAAGATTAATAGATATTATACAAAAGATTAATAATTGATTTCCTGTATTTTTTGCTCTATTTCTTGGAAAGATATTAAGATTTGCTCTGTGTAATAGGCCGAGCAAGTGCTGTCAAGTTAAACAATATCTCATAGTGGGCCACCACCAAGCAATAAAGGCCACAAAAGAGGGCATCTGATTGTGCCGAGATTTACTTGGCATGATAACAGTTTGTAATCAATAAAATATTTTTATCTTAAACCAATATGGCCAGATTGTCATGTCTCACATCGTAGTTGTCGGTCCAGGGGCCTTGGGTATCCTTTTTTCCGTTCGCCTTTCCAAGGCAGGACAACGGGTTTCTATATTTGATTATCGGCCAGACAGGGCTGAATATCTAAATGAATTTGGCCTCAAGCTCTTGGAGGGTCAAGAAGAGGTCTGGGCGAACCCTGTGGTCTTTGTTGATCCTACAGAGATTGATGCTCCAGATTTTGTGATGGTGCTTGTAAAGGCTCATCAGACTGAAGGTGTTGTCCGGGAACTCAAGGCCATCTGTTCAGAGCAAACCCTGGTTGTCAGCTTGCAAAATGGGATCGGTGCAGGAGAAATATTAAAAAAGGCAGTTGATGAGAAAAATATTTTTCTTGGGACCACGACCCACGGTGCCAACAAGATCTCCTGGAACCAGGCAAGGCACGCTGGCGCAGGTCCCACGGTACTTGGTCCGTTAATGCCACAAGAAAGATTGTCCGAAAGAATAGATAGATTTGTACAAATCCTCTGTGACGCAGGATTCGAGACCAAAGCTGTATGTGATATCTATCCCCATCTATGGAAAAAACTCTTAATAAATATAGCGATAAATCCTTTGACTGCCCTGACAGGCCTTAAAAATGGTATGCTGTTGGAACATGTCCAAACGTTGAGGCTTCAGGAAATGGTACTCAAAGAGGCATTCACAGTGCTCTGCGCCTCTGGAGTGGATCTTGGCATGGATCTTGATGGCTGTATGGCACTTGTGAAACAGGTATGTGAGGCCACTGGTGAAAATGTATCATCCATGTTACAGGACAGATTGAACTGCAGGGAAACAGAGATAGATTTCATGACAGGTGCAGTTTTGAACAAGGCAAGGGAGATAGGAATAGAGGCCCCTATAAATGAGATGTTTACTAATCTGATACGTTTCAACTCCAAGACGAAATGGCAACAGTTCAGGAAGCGACTTCCAGAATATCCGGACAATGCTCTATAGTTAGCCACGCCCTGGGATTTCTTTTAAAAAAGATGTTGACGTCAACATGCTAAGTGGATATATAGGTAACTGTCAGTCATTGAAGTCTGAACGACTTACCAATCCAGGCGGCTAAATATTCCACATTATAACAATAGTGGACTTAGATATATTCATCAGGCATCCTTTTTTCCTTCAGTGAAAAGAGCAGGGCTTCGAATAATTTCCTTTTAGGACGAAAAGAGATTTTTCTGTTTTTTTTAACTCCCCTAATATTACAAAAGCATATTTTGAGGTTGAGGTAACTCGAATGGCCAGGCGAATTAAAACCAATAAAAAAGGAACTTCCGAGGAGAAATCTTCTCAAAAGACAAATGTTACTTCCAATTCTCGTGGGAAAAACAGCAATAACAACTCTTCCCCACCCCAAACACTTTTTCTTGATGAACTGAAGAAAAAAAGTGTCAGCGAACTGTTCAAGGTGGCCCAAGGATTGGGTATAGACGTCTCCCACACCAGAAAGAAGCAGGATGTGATCTTCAGTATATTGAAGGCCCAGGCCGATCAAAAGGGTACAGTCTATGGCAATGGTGTCTTAGAAATACTACAGGACGGTTTTGGCTTTCTAAGAAGCCCTGATTATAATTATCTGCCCGGCCCCGATGATATCTATGTCTCTCCTTCACAGATCAGGAGATTCAACCTCAACACGGGGGATACGATCTCTGGTCAGATCCGTCCTCCAAAGGAAGGGGAGCGTTATTTTGCACTCCTGAAGGTGGAAAGCCTCAACTTCGATCCTCCAGAAAAGGCCTTCGAGAGGGTACACTTTGACAATCTGACACCCCTTTATCCAGAAGAGCAGCTTAAGCTCGAGACTACTCCAGACAATCTGGGCGGTAGGATCATGGATCTCATGACACCCATTGGAAAGGGGCAGAGGGGATTGATAGTAGCGCCACCTCGTACAGGCAAGACCATGTTGCTCCAGTCAATAGCCAACTCCATTTCATACAACCATCCAGAGGTCTTCCTCATAGTGCTTTTGATCGACGAAAGGCCAGAAGAGGTCACGGATATGCAGAGGTCTGTGGAGGCAGAGGTGATAAGTTCCACATTTGATGAACCTGCCCAGAGACATGTACAGGTTTCAGAGATGGTGATCGAAAAGGCCAAACGCCTGGTAGAACACAAAAAGGATGTCGTAATCCTGCTTGACAGTATCACCAGGCTTGCAAGGGCCTACAATACCGTGGTACCTCCAAGTGGTAAGATACTTTCCGGTGGTGTAGACTCCAACGCACTTCATAGGCCAAAAAGGTTTTTTGGTGCAGCAAGAAACATAGAAGAGGGGGGTAGCCTCACAATAATAGCAACAGCCCTTATAGATACAGGGAGCAGGATGGATGAAGTGATCTTTGAGGAATTTAAGGGTACCGGTAATATGGAGATCCATCTGGACAGGAAATTGACAGAAAAAAGGATATTCCCTTCAGTGGATATAAATCGTTCAGGCACCAGGAAAGAGGAGCTATTGTTACCTCCAGATGTCTTAAACAGGGTATGGATATTGAGGAAATTGCTCTCACCCCTTAACCCTATAGACAGTATGGAGTTTCTATTGGACAAGATGAAGGATACCGAGAGCAATGCTGAATTCCTTGCATCCATGAACAGATGATGATCTTTGATGCTATATGTCCTGTCAATGTCAAATGATGCAAATTAACGGCTTGACTTTGCCCCCATAAGCCTTTTATAAAAAGGCGCTTGTGACAACAGCTTTCTCTGAAACAACAGGGGCGTATTGTGGTAGATGGATAAATTTTTTTCTTTAACTTTAATGAAAGGGAGCAAAAGATAACCATGAAAAAGGGAATACATCCGGAATATCACGTGGCAGATGTGAAATGCGCATGTGGCAATGAGTTTCAGGTAGGTTCTACCCTCAAGACCATAAAAGTAGAGATCTGTTCGCAATGCCATCCGTTTTTTACTGGCAAGCAAAAGCTCGTTGACACTGCCGGTAGGGTGGAAAAATTCATGAGAAAATACGGAAACACCCTGGACAAGAACAAATAGGACTTTCCCTATCCCTACTGCCTCGAAGGTCAGATTTAGATCCCAGGTGACACCCAGATGTTTCAACGGCTTGACGGAATCCAAAAACGCTTTTACGAGCTGGAAAAGGAGCTGAGCACTCCTGAGATAGTAAAAGATCAAAATCGTTTCAAAAAGATCGCCAAGGAGCATGCCGACCTGGGAGAGATAGTCAGGACCTATAACAGGTTTCTGGAGGTGGAGAAGCAGATAGAGGAAAACAGGCAGATGCTTGTCGATCCTGATCCGGAGATAAGGCAGCTTGCCAAGTCCGAGAATGAAGAGCTCGCCAAGGAATCCGAGGAACTGAAGGAAAAATTAAAGCTCCTTCTACTGCCCAAAGACCCCAATGACGAAAAAAACATACTCCTTGAGATAAGGGCTGGTACAGGTGGTGAGGAGGCCGCTCTTTTCGTGGCCGATCTGTTTCGTATGTACAGTCGTTATGCCGAGAGGAAGGGCTGGAAGGTCGATATCCTTTCAGCCCACGATACTGGCATGGGGGGCTTCAAGGAGATCATTGCCCTCATCACTGGGGACAAGGTCTACAGCAGATTGAAGTATGAGAGTGGGACCCATAGGGTCCAAAGGGTGCCAGAGACAGAGACCCAGGGCAGAATCCATACCTCTGCCGTAACAGTGGCAGTATTGCCCGAAGCAGATGATGTGGACGTGGAAATAAATCCAGCGGATCTACGGATCGATGTTTACCGGGCATCTGGCGCAGGTGGCCAACACGTCAACAAGACAGAATCTGCTGTGAGGATCACCCATATCCCTACAGGTCTTGTGGTTCAATGTCAGGACGAAAGGAGCCAGCACAAGAACAAGGCCAAGGCCATGAAGGTATTGGCTGCAAGGCTCTTGGAGCTAAAGCAGCGTGAACAACAGCAACAGCAGTCTGAAGAACGTCGCACCATGGTGGGTACAGGGGATAGGAGTGAACGAATCCGTACCTATAATTTTCCCCAAGGTAGGATCACAGATCATAGGATCGGATTGACCATTTACCGCCTGGAAGACGTACTTCAAGGCGATCTCGACGAAATAATAGAACCTCTCGGTACCTATTTCCAGGCCAAGGCACTGGCTGCAGAATCTTCAGGTGGCTGAGACCATAAAACAGGCCCTTTCCTGGGCAGTCGCAACATTAAGACAACATTCGATAGAATCGGCCCATATAGATGCCTGGCTTCTTGCAGGCCACTGCCTGAAAAGGCAAAAGGCATATCTACTGGCTCATCCTGAATATATATTGTCAGATGAGGAATCCTCTTGTCTGAGGGATCTTATCGAGCGAAGATGTTCACATGAACCTGTAGCCTATATTATCGGGGAAAAAGAGTTCTGGTCCAAGCCCTTTCTCTGTAATCCCGCCACCCTTATCCCCAGGCCAGAGACAGAACTTGTCGTGGAAACTGCACTGGAATTTTTTGCCAAAAGGCAGACACCTCCCCAAAGGCTACTCGATCTTGGTACTGGGACCGGTTGTATAGGTATTAGTCTTGCCCTCGAATGGCCTGGCATCATGTTGGTGCTGACCGATGTGGATGCCGATGCCCTAAGGGTGGCAAGACAAAACGTATCCCAACTCCTTGGTGACAAGGAAAGGTCATATTTAGTATGCACAGACTGGTTTCAAGCCTTGTCGACTGGAGAGAAATACGACCTTATCACAGTCAACCCGCCTTATGTCAGCCATGAAGATGCACCATCTCTTTCAGAGGACATTATGGGCTATGAACCTCACAAGGCACTTTTCAGCCCCAAGCGAGGACTATTCGAGATAGAAAGGATATTTGGCAATGCCCATAGATATCTCTCTCCAAAAGGGGCTATAATATGTGAAATCGGATGGAATCAGGGTGAGAGGGTCCTTTGCATGGTCAAAGATCTAAACCTGTATGGAGCCGTCTTTGTCAAAAAGGATCTCTCTGGCCATGATAGGGTGATAGTAGCAACCCTTTAGGAGCCTGTTATGCAGTTTGCAAGTTTGCCGAATAGGTGGCTTGAGGCCTGCCAAATCCATTTGAACCTGGCAATATATTCCTACTAAAATACCTTCTTTCAAAATATCTCCTATTGATGCCATTTTTTTCACTGTTATATCAGTTGATTAAAGCAATATGACTTATGGCATCAGCCTTGCTTTTTATCTGCCAACAAATCATGTAAAAGGCGGTGCGTTGCCATGAATCTCAGATCATTGTCAGCTGTCTTGGCCATGTTGATCTTTCTTGGATATGGTTTTCTAAAAGGCATAGATATTGGGCAATTACTTAATCTTCAGTCACTCATGATAGTCTTCGGAGGGATATGCCTGGTCTTGTGGTTTGGCTTTTCCCAAGATGAAATAAAGCGGAGTTGGGTGTCAATACGCAATATATTTAAAGGAAAAGATCAGCTTGCAGACGAAAATGAGCTCCTGTCCGATGTGTTGAGGCTTGCCAGGGTATATCGTATGCATGGCCCTGTTGCCCTTGAAAAGGCTATCGCCAATGTTAAGGACGATTTTCTTCGTTTCGGCGTCATCCTTGTCGCAGAGGGCTATGAAAGAATGGATCTTTATACGGCCCTTGAAAGGGAACACAGGGTCAGATGTGCCATAGATCTTGGGCCGATCAGGATGTTCAGGACCCTTGCCAGGCTTTCTCCTGCCCTGGGGATGGCAGGTACGGTTATAAGCCTGATGAAGGTGATGCAGGATCTGGGACAGGTCGATTTCATAGGTAATTCCCTGGGGCTGGCACTTAGCTCCACACTTTACGGTATCTTGCTTGCCAATCTTTTTTTTCTGCCGATTATGCTAAAAATAGAACGCCTTGCAGAGAAAAGAGCTGCCATGAGGATCATGTTGACCGAGGCAGTCATGGCCCTCCACAAAGGAGAACATCCCTTGAGAATTGCAGAGCGCCTAAATTCCTTTGACCTGTATTGTAGGATAAATGGGAAAAAGGCCCCCTGTCATGTTTCCGGCAAGAAGGCTGTCTTAAAGCAGATAGCAGCTGGTTGATGAGAAGGAAGATCTCAAATGACCAACAAAAATATCTTGATTCAAAGGCTGCCCCAACCCTTTCAGGAAAATATACTCACAGACCAACACGATGATGCTTGGGTGCTGAGCCTGAGTGATCTCATGTCTCTACTTTTGATATTCTTTCTTGTTTGGACAACTGTCAAGATTGCCAATCTCAAGAAACATCAGGCCAGCTCGGAGGCCGGGGTGCAAATGGCATTTTCTCCGCGTCCAAATTCCCTCGAGGGGTTGAAAGATACGTTGATGGAATTTTCGCCTGTCACTACCTCCGATGGCAACGTGGTAATAGTCTTGGAGGAGGATCTGTCCTTTGATTCGGCCTCTGCCAAACTTTCTCCGACAGGGAAGAGGATAATAAAAAGGATAGCCCAAAAACTGAAGACCGGTAGCCATTACCGTATACGTGTTTTGGGTCATAGTGACAATATGCCAATCCCTTCCAACTCTAAATGGGAAGACAATTTCGAACTATCCCTCTACAGGGCAGCTGCTGTAGCAAGCCAGCTCATCTCTGATGGTATCCCTCCAGGTAGGGTCACGTGTCAAGGCTTTGGTGCAATGTATCCCCTCCAAAAAAACGATGACTCAAGGAGGCATTTCAATAGGAGGGTCGAGTTGGTAATAGAACCCCTGAAGGGATGAGATCCCCCAGGTCTCTCCTCAAGAGTCCTGGGCACAAACCCCTTCCATGGCTGTGATGAGGGCAATGTTGTCCGTTGTCATCCTGGGGCTTATGCGTATGTATTCACCGCGAAGGCCAGAAAAATTATTACAATTCCTTATGAGCATACCACGTATTTTAAGGCGCTCATAAATGATCTTGGCACTCAGTGGTTCGTGGATCTCGAACAAAGTAAAGTGTGTGACCCCGTTCATGGGCACGATGGCCTTGATATTTGATAACCCAGAAATTATTCGTTGTTTTTCGTCTTGACAGTACTGTCTAACCTTGAGCTCGAAATCAGGCCGTCTAAGGAGGAAGTCTGCTGCGAGTTGGGCCATCCTATTGACAGCCCAGGGGCGTTCCCTGCTATGAAGCCTGCCAAGGACCTTTCCTGTTGTTACAAGACAACCGATCCTCAATCCAGGTATCCCGTAAATCTTCGAAAAGGAACGAAGGATGATGATGTTTGGAGGTAGTCTTTCGGAAACGGAAAGAAGGGAGCTTTTCGAGTCATCGGATACGAAAGGGGCATATGCCTCATCGATGATCCATGTGCCCACTTGTCGTGTCTCAATGATCTCCAGGAGGGACATTGGTGGGATAAATAGCCCTGTAGGATTGTTGGGATTACACACAAAGACCACGGAGTCCTTTAGTTTGTCGGCCTTGAGGGATGACAGCTCGTCCATGATTCTGTCTGTAGAATCCTGGCTTCCATCAGGATATGGGCCAAGATATTCAACATCCAGGCCCGAGGCTATACATGCATCTCTGTAATCCGAGTAGGTTGGCAGGGGAATAAACGCCCTCTTGGCCCCAAGGATACGGGGTAGGGAATATATCCACTGGGTGGTGCCGTTTCCGAGAAGAAAACAATCTGGCGAAAGGCCATATCTATCAGATAATCTTTCCCTCACAGAGTGGCTGTCCACCTCTGGAAGCAGATGGAGCTGGTCTATATTCTCGCATAGGTATCTTTTTAGGCCTTGTGGATAGGGTAAGGGGCTACAATTCGAACTGAAATCGAGTACATCTGTAGGATCGATTGCAAGCTCCCTGCTCAGGGAATAGACATCGCCTCCATGGCCAAACAACATGGATACGCAGCCCCCCTTTTTATTTTTGGGCTGGGCCAAAGGATCTTTCGAAAAGCTCCCTGATGGCCTTTTTGCCCTTGTCTGTAAGGTGTCTCGTGCCAGTACCAGCAAAGGTCTTGTACTCTATCTTTGGCCTATCTTCTTGCCAGGAATTGTCTTTCCATGTGAACCACTTGTTCTTGTCCTGGTCATAGACACTCACAGGCCTGTTGAAAAGCTTTCCGAGTTCTACGGCCCAACCAGTGCCTCCCTTTACTGTATCGTCAGGCTGGATCCAACCTATGGCAAAGATCTGGTATCCATTGTTGACCACGTGAAATATTGACTGGATGACCTTTCTTATCTTGTCAGCCTCAGCGTAGGTCCTGTGCATGCGCTTGGAAACTATTTCCATACTGATATCACCCTGCTTCAGTTCCTCTTCGGAAAGGACTCGGACGTCTTTCACCCTGTCCATTTTGTGGCCTTTGAATGAGAAGTTAACCTCCTGAATCCCCCATTCTTCAGCGCATCTACCAAATTCTGCCTCTGCTCCTTTGAGTCCACCACTGTAGAGTGTGTAATCCGAGATATCTGTCATTTCTTTTTATCCTCCTGGGATCGTATCTTTAACATCTCTTACTCAAAAAATCCTTCAATTGTCCTTTGAGGGCCATGATGGCCTTGGCCCTATGGCTTATGCTGTTTTTTTCTTCCTTTGTCAATTCTGCCATTGTCCTGGAGTCTCCCTTGGGCACGAATACAGGATCATAGCCAAAGCCCTGTCCACCCCTTGGTGCCTTGCTTATATAGCCTTTACAACTACCCTGTGAAGAGATGTATTCCCCATCGGGCCTACACGCAACCATAACACACCTGAACCTGGCTGTACGTTTGCCATCGGGCACATTTTCCATCTCAACAAGTAGTTTCTGATAGTTTTCTTCGTCACTCGCCCCAGTTCCAGCATATCGGGCCGAATATACCCCTGGTTGACCACCAAGGGCATCCACCTCCAGGCCAGAATCATCTGCTATGGCTATGAGTCCAGTTGCCTTGGATACTGTAAGGGCCTTTTTCATGGCATTTTCTTGGAAGGTGCGACCGTCCTCTACTATTTCAGGGACAGGCTCTATCTCATCCATAGCTATTATCTCTACCCCAAGATCATCAAGGAGGGCCTGAAGTTCTGAGACCTTCCCCCTATTTTGTGTGGCAAGTACAATCTTCATCCTTTAATTGCCTCCTGGTCTTGGAAAATTCAACTGTTATTGCCCCTCCAGGACAGAAGTTGAAGCACCTCATACAACGAATACACTTTGTGGAATTGATATCGTCTCGTCCATCTGCAAAGGAGACGCCGGTCGGGCATATCAGTTCACAGGCCTTGCAATCGACACAGATGTTGTTGTTAAATTTCAACCTCAGCCAACTGACCTTGTTGAAAAAACCCAATATCAATCCCAATGGACATATGGCCCTGCAAAAGGGTCTCGAGTTTATGCTACTCCATGCGATGAATAGAAAGAGTAGGGTGAGTTTGCTAAAAAAAAGTGTTCCAATTATGCTCCTTAGCCCTGGATCAAGGGCAATAAGGGGCAGACCCGCCTCCATTGTACCTGCAGGACATATGAATTTGCAGAACCATGTCTGGCCAAAACCTGCTGCATCGGTCACGAAGATAGGGAGGATGATCACAAAAAGGAACAAGAAAAGGTATCGCAAGTGGGATAACGGGCGCCAAAAAGCCAATTTGGGTACCTTTACCAACTTGAAGACCATATCCTGGAATAGGCCAAAGGGACAGAACCAGGCACATGGCATTCTTCCCATGAAAGCACCGATCATACCAATTGATCCAATGACATAAAGACCAAAATCAGGTCTGCCGAGTTGTAGGTTCATCTTGAGGGATGCAAAGACGTTTTGTAGTGCACCCAGGGGGCAGGAGGTGATGGCAGCAGGACACGAGTAGCAATTTAGACCAGGAAAGCAGATAAACTTGAGGGGACCAGTATAGATAGGGCTGGATGGTGTAATCCAGAGCCTACAGTTTGCTACGAAGGCAGCAGTGAACTGGATGAATCGCCTGAAGCGCTCCATTAACCAATCCCTATGCAACTCAGGCAGATAGTGACGCCTTTTTGAAACACATTGCCTGCTTCATCCAACAAGATACCTGTTATGAACATGAGCAGAAAAAAGACAAATATGAAAAGGGGTAGTCTTTCCTTCATAGCTTTTCCATTACTGCATCGGTCTTCTCACCCAAAAGACTTTTTTTATCCCTTCTGTCATCTATCTTGATAACCGTATAGATCCTTTGGATACCATAGTCGAAAAGGGCCTTGTGCATCCTGGATGCAAGGAGGAATAGATCATCAATGTCGCCTTGAACAGTTGTTCCCATGTCGTGTAGTTGAAAATTTAGTCCTGACTCCTTCACCAGCCTAAACAGGTGAGCCACATACTGAGACAGGCTAGTCTGAGCAGTTCCTATGGGAACGATGGATATTTCCATGAAAGCCATCTTTACAACCTCTATTGCCTAATGCCAATGGCAGATTGCCTTCCCGCGGCCTGAAAAAGGTTTGTCAAGGCTGGGGATAAACAGATACGTTTTTTAGATATGTGGTCATTCACTGATTTTATTAAGGATGCTATAAAAAAGGAAGCAAGCTAAAAGGCCTGGATTCAAGGACTGAATACAAAAAATGGAGGCGGCGCCCGGATTCGAACCGGGGAATAACGGTTTTGCAGACCGTCGCCTTAGCCACTTGGCTACGCCGCCTCAGACGGATTCAGTTCATTAACATATAGAGCCTTTTTTGACAAGACCAAAGCCTCAAAGATTGATATTCATATCCTTTAGACCTGCAACAAGTTCATGAAACTGTCTTGGATACAAGGATTGAGGGCCATCCGACAATGCCTTTTCAGGTTGGGTATGCACCTCTATGAGAAGGCCATCCACCCCCATGGCAGCCACTGCCCTTGCCAATGGGATCACCTGATCCCGCCTGCCTGCTGCATGGCTGGGGTCTACTACTATGGGCAGGTGGCTCTCTTTTCTCATATAGGGTATGGCGTTTACATCAAGGGTATTTCTGGAATGGCGTGTGAATGTCCTTATTCCCCTCTCGCACAAAAGCACCTTGTCGTTGCCTTCTGACATGATGTATTCGGCAGCCATCAAAAATTCGTCCATCGTGGCCCACATCCCCCTTTTCAGGAGTACGGGTTTCTTGGCCTGCCCAGCCCTCCTTAGAAGCCTGTAATTCTGCATGTTCCTGGTGCCTATCTGGATGATATCGGTATATTCCTCTACGATGTCACACACCTCGTGATCAGTGGCCTCGGTAATTATGAAAAGACCTGTCTCCTCCCTGACCCTTGCAAGGATCTCCAGGCCCTTTTTACCAAGTCCCTGAAATGAATATGGAGAAGACCTTGGTTTGAAGGCGCCACCTCTGAATAGCTTGGCACCCGCCTCCTTGACGGCATGTGCTATTTCCAGGGCCTGGTTTTCTGACTCTACTGCACATGGACCAGCCATCAAAACAAGGTTTTGGGAGCCGATCTCAACAGCATCTTTTCCTTGGCCCAAGGTGATGACCGTATCGTTGGAATGCATCTCCCTACTCACCAGTTTATAGGGTTTGGAAACAGGTATCACATCCCTGACCCCTGGCAGATCCAAGAACAAGGCAGGATCTACAGGTCCTTTGTTTCTGAGTACCCCAATGGCTATTCTTTCACCGCCAGGGATAGGCTTGGCCTCCCATCCATGATCCTCGATACGCTTGATCACTGCATCGAGGTCTTGCTGTGTGGCCTCTTTATGCATTACTATGAGCATTTACTGTGTCCTCCAACAAAAAAGCTTCTTGACTGGCCCTGATTCTCAAAGGCCCACAAGAAGCTTTGGGGCAATGAAGATATTATGCTTCCTATGTAGTAGAGCTGGAAGGAGTACTGTCAGACTTCTTGGTCTTCTTCTCAGCAGGACTGTGTTTCTCCTTGGAGCCTGTCTTTCTTTCTGGGCTCGAAGAGCCATTTTTTCTACCAGCATAGTCAGTTACATACCAGCCTGATCCCTTGAGGTGAAACGAGGATTGGGAAATGAGCTTTTTCATCCTGCCTCCACAGACCTCGCATACCTCAAGTGGGGGATCAGTGATCTTCTGCCAGTTTTCTACTATATTTCCGCACGACTCACATTGATATTCATATATGGGCATACCTACGACCTCCTTTAGACAGCCAATCTTACTCGGTCTTCTCGTTTAAAGAATTCTATTATATCTCCAAGTCTTGGAATGGGAACCCTGGAGAGTATCTTATTCGTGATATTGTGCACCTTTTCTTCCTCCATGACCTTGTCTTCTTTGTCCACCAGGCATTCAAATCTGGAAAATCTTGTAATGTGGACCAACTCATGGGTCATGATATATACGAGAAAAGGACGTAACACCTCTTTGAGTCCCTGGGTTACCTCAAGGATCCTATGGTCATAGATCTGGATCCTGTAGAGATATCTGTCGTCAGTACCCGAATCCTTCTGGCTGAGTATCTTTCCATACTTGGTCAGATGGGCATAGACCCGCTCGGGCGTATCCACTGTGTTGGCTTGCCTCAATGTCCTGACCTCATAGGGATTCCTGATCCAGTAATCAGTCGTCAGACTAAAATAATCACTGATGATATCCTCGGCAAGCCGTACCGCATCGTCAAGCAATAGGATATGAGAAGGCAGAAAATATGCCTTTTTCAAAGGTTGTTCATAGGGCATTTTCAGCCTTTTCTCAGCACATGAAGATATTTTTCAGATTAAAATTAGTTTCGGCCCATGTATGTGTCAAGGTGAGAAGAGTCTATGTCACAACATATTTTCATATGTTCAGGGATACTCCACAGTAGCCGATTCGATGCCTTTGAGCCGTCCATCTGGGGTTTGGACCATGAGGCGCCCAAGATCATCCAGGCCTATGATGATGCCCTTGTCCTGTCCATCATTGAAGCTGATCTGTCTCCCAATGGAATTGGACGCCTGTTCCCAGAGCTGAAAGATCTTTTTTCTTTCCCTTACATTCTCAGCCCTCAAGAGGATGGAGTCTATCTCTTTCGCCAATGGGGCTAACAATCTCATAGGGGATGTCTCTATACCATGTTCTGAAAGGGTAGTTGCCTTTCCCCTCAACTCCGTTGAGAATTGGGAAGAATCCCCGGATATATTGATTCCTATACCTATGACAACAGCCTTGAGGTCCTGATGAAGCCTGGATTCACACAGGATGCCACAGACCTTTTTATTTGCCAACAGGATATCGTTTGGCCATTTTATGGAAAGCTCTTTAGCGCCCAGGGCCTTTAGTATCCTAAAGACTGCCAGACCTGAAAAGATCGTCATGGATGGGATGAGATTTACATCCAGACGTGGATGCACTACGAAAGAACAGAAAAGATGGCTGCCTGTACCTGCTTCCCACTGCTTGCCCTTGCTTCCTCTTCCCTTGGTCTGTCGCTCAGCCATGACGACAAGGCCAGCCCGTTCAAGTACAGAGCGGTTTTCCAGACAAAACAGGTTCGTGGAGTCAATGGAGGCAAAACGTAAAAGGAACCGGCCTGCATAGGTCCGGTTCCTATCAAAGTCCTCTATTCGAGATATAATCTGTCTCATCTCCGAGCAAGCATGTCCAGAAAGGATGTACTCGGGTATAGATCTACTCCCATCTTATCATCGAGGCTGTGGATCAGAGTTTTTTCAATACGAATAGGAGTTGGCCCTCTTGGACCTGGTCATTTAGTTTTACTGCTATCTCTTCTACCTGCGCATCAAAGGGGGCAATAATGGCGTTTTCCATCTTCATTGCCTCAAGGTTGGCTATCTCCTCACCTTGGTGGACAATGTCTCCAACCTTGATGGTTCCCCGGTCTGGATTGCCTATGCGCCATACATTGCCATTTATGGGGGCTCCAATTTCCTTTTCTCCGCTGGCCATCCTTATTTCTGCCTTTTGTGCCCTTGGTGTCTCCACCTTGTAGACATTGGTCTTATTGTTGATCTTCATGACTACATGAATAAGACCATCGTGCTCTGCCCCTACTGATAGGAGCTCAATGCAATAGGGCTTGCCCCAGAGCTCGAATTCTACCTTGTCACCAGGGTTCTTGAGACCCTCTCGCCACACATTTGTTGGCAGGACAAGGGGGCTTTCACCGTATTTCTCCCTGAATTCTATATAGTTGATGGTATCTTTCGGGTGCATGAGATAGAGGGTAAACTCTTCATCCGTGGGCTTCCTACCCAAAGTGACACCGAGATCGTTTTTTATCCTTTCAAGGTCGTCATGCTTGAGAGAATCGAGGGGAGAGGAATCATCCCTTTCCTTTATCTTTTCCTTCCATTCCTCACCAAAGGTACTCTCATAGACCCAATCGGCTGGCCAACCCATGGGAAGTCTGCCATATCCCCCAAGGATAAGGTTCTTGAAATCCCCTGGGGCGTTCCTGAAAAGTTGCAACAGCTCTTTTTGCTCCTCGGGTTCCATTGCATCGAAATCCTGATCCTTCTCATGGACAAACTTCGTCAAGAGCTCAATGATATGTTGTACACCAGATGCCCCGAGTTCCTTTTCGTACTTGTTTATTATGCCGCTGCAAGTAACCCATGTAATCTGGGATCCAGGGGTAACGTCAAAGTACTTGACTATCTTGTTGTACAGAGACATGAGCTGAAGGATTGCCGGCATGAGGTGTAAAAATCCACCCTTTTCCGCCTGTTCAAAGGAGCTTGGAAAGGCGCCTCCTGGCATCCTGTGGAAGGTGACCTGATGGTCGAAGCCCTTGAATGGGGACTCGGCCCACTCATATTGGCCAATCCACTCCCTGATCTTTTGTACGGCCATGACTGCCATATCCCTATCAAGTACCACTTTTATACCCGACTCCTCAAGGTAGCTTTGAAGGGCCAGAATAGGGGCCTGGCCGTAGAATCTTGTAAGGGAATCCTCCTCTGCATCCAGCACTGTCGCACCAGCCTGGGCCGCTGCAAGAAGTGCAGGCATAGCAAGGCCATCTGTGGCATGCCTGTGATACTGGACGACTAGATCCGGATATTTTTGTTTTATGGCATCCACCAGGCTTTTGATGCGGGAAGGGCTGCCCACACCAGCCATGTCCTTGATGCACAGGACTATTTCATCAGTGCCTGCACAAAGGGAGACAATGTCGTCCACGAGGCCCAGATAATATTCATTGGTGGTCCAATCTGCCTGGGTGAAAGAGATGGCAGGTTGAAAGAGCCTGCCACGTTTCATGACGATCTCAGCGACTGTGCGCATGTTTCTTATGTCGTTGAGGAATGAGAAACACCGCCATACGTCTATATCGACTCGCTCAACGACATATTCGATAACATTTTTAGGATAAGGCCTGTAACCCCAGAGATTCGTCTCCCTGATGAGGGTTTGAAGCAATACACTGGGCATTTGTTTTCTGAAGAGATCTATCTCCTCAAAGGGACTTTCCTTCCTATTCATTATGCCGACGTGCCACCTGGCACCACCGTGACATTCTGAACTGAATAACAACATGTCTTCGTAGTAGGGACAAAGTGTTGTAAGATCATGGATCCGGTGTCGATTTTTGAAGTCGGATTGCCCAGCATCCCTCATCCCTGTACACGTAAGGGCTACTCCGTCTAATTCTCTAAGTTTCTTGACGATCTCTGCTGGAGTCATTCCAGGCCTGATCCAGTTTTCTTTTTGAATATTGGCTGCATCCATAATTACATCCACTCCTGTGGGCCAAGGGCCGTTATTTCTGCAACGAATTTTGCTATCTTCAAGACCTCGTCTTGACTATCCGTTTCCCTGAAGGTGGACACCAGTTCATCCAGGTGGTTCTCGATGAACCTCGTGGAAAATGCCCCCCTCTTGAAGGCCTCATGCCTTATGATGCTCAGGAGAAGGGGGGCCAGGGTCTTTACCCCCTCAACCCGGAAATTCCGGCTAAGGGTCCTGTCCATTACCTTGATGGCTCCATCCCTGGTTCGTCCACTCGTCATGAGAAGCATGAGCAATGAATCATAATAAGGGGGGATGTCTGCGCCTTCGTATACACCAGTAGCTACCCTGACACCTGGGCCTGTGGGCACTTGAAGTCTCGTAATGGTTCCAAAGGAAGGGCTGAAGGTTTTGGGATCTTCTGCATTCACGCGTACTTCAAGGGCCCATCTGTTCATATGGATCTTTTCCTGTTTTAGGGTAAGTTCCTTGCCCTCAACTACATCCATCATTAGACCAACGATGTCAAGGCCTGTAATAAGCTCTGTAACACCGTGTTCAACCTGGAGTCTGGTATTGACCTCGAGGAAATAGAATTTCTTGGTTGAGCTGTCAAAGATGAATTCTACCGTGCCAGCGGTATTGTAGGCTATTTCCCGCATGAGTCGAACAGCAGTAAAACAGATCTCATGACGGATATTTTCGTCAATGGAAGGGGAGGGCGCCTCTTCTATGATCTTCTGGTTGCGTCTTTGCAATGTACATTCTCTCTCAAAAAGATGGAAAACATTGCCAAAATTGTCTGAAACTATCTGCACCTCTATATGGCGTCCTCTCTCAATATATTTTTCAGCCAAGAGGACATCGTCGTCAAAGCTCTTCTTTGCCTCTGATTTAGCCTGGGCCAATGCCATTGGCAGTTCAGATGCCTCCGAGACCTTGACCATGCCCTTGCCACCCCCACCAGCAGCAGCCTTGATCATGATTGGATATTCTATGGATTCCCTTTCCATCCATTGAATTATCTCATCCACGTCCTTCACATCGCTGATGCCTGGGATGGTGGGTACATTGGCCTTTTGGGCCAATCTCTTGGCCTCTATCTTGTCTCCCATCATACGGATGACTTTGGGATTTGGGCCTATCCATTTGAGCCCGCTGTCAATCACCATCTGTGCAAAGTCTGCATTCTCGGCCAAGAAACCCCATCCGGGATTTACAGCATCGGATCCGGTTTGATGGGCAGCCTCAATGATCTTCTCCATATTGAGATAGGATTCTATGGGAGGCGCTTCCCCGATATGGACGGCCTTGTCCGCCATCATTACATGATAGGAAAGCCTGTCAGGTGTGCTGTAGATGGCCACAGTAGGTATGCTTCTATCCCTGCAGGTGTGCATGATGCGTACTGCAGGTACCCCTCTGTTGGCTATTAGCATGCGCTTGATTTTTTCTGCCATGATACACACTCCTTTTACCTCAGCCCCCTAAGATCTGTTTATGGTTCAGTACGCAGTCTTAAGCCTCAGGATCCCTGATCCCTGTTCTTCGTGAATGAGTACTGAAATTTTGAATAGGTGGGCTTCTCGGCTTAATCAATAAACACAGGAAAACGTCCAAACGACCATGGGACTACATTGGCCATACGCTTTCCTGTTTTTGTGGAAAAAGGCCTTTAATCAAGATAAAGACCTTCCAGAAGATGACGCCTTCAAGGGCATATTGCCTTAAAACCTATTTTATCTTGCCTGAATTTTTCTAAAATGACAGGTTACTCTAATAAGAGCGAGGTTTCAACCAGAAGGCCATATTTTGCGTGAATTAAAGGTGATCCCGCAGGTAAAATTGGTGGGCGGTACTGGGTTTGAACCAGTGACTTCCACCGTGTGAAGGTGGCACTCTCCCGCTGAGTTAACCGCCCACGCAGCCCATACATTAGCCCAGGAAGAAAGATATTGCAAGATAGTGCCGTGATCTCCAGTTACCAGTCCATGTCTTGGCATGGGATAAGGGAAATTTCATTACACTTTTAGGTAAAAATACAATGGTCAGATACATTTCAACCATGCAATCATCCAAAATGAACGTCTTTTTCAGGCATTTTAAGTGCATGATCTGGGATGAATCTTTAGACTCCTATTGCTGATTCCAAGGGATTAGATTAACAAAATGGGCAAAAGATCGGTTCCTTATAATAGGACTGGGCCAATCTTCTATAAAAAAATATGATGAGCACAATCGACTGGAACAGCCCCGATATCGTATTACTGGATTCCATCAGAAAAGAGGGAGAGGATAACAGAACATATCTTTTTACCCATCCTATAATGGTCTTGGAGGTATATACCGCCCAAGATGTCTCTGTCTTTTTCTCAAGGCTCCAACATGCCTTGGAACAAGGCTATTATGCTGCCGGATGGTTTTCGTACGAGTTTGGATATCTTTTGCATCCTTCTCTCTCGCACCTCCTGGAAGAGCGCACGCCCAATGTACCCTTGGTCTGGATGGGCATTTTCCCCAGACCGAGAAGGCTTGACGAAAAGGCCCGTGTGAAACTTGCCAGGCGTAAGACCTTAGAGAACATGCACCTTCATCTCAATATCTCCAAAAAACAATTCATGGATTCCATTAGAGAGATCCATGAATACATCAAAAAGGGCGATACTTATCAAGTAAATTTTACTATCAAGGCCCTATTCGAATTCAGCCAAATCAATGCCAACAACCCCTTTGATCTCTATTGTAATCTCAGAAATAGGCAGTCGGTAAATTATGGGGCCTTTATCCGGGCAGCTCAGGTGGAGATACTGTGTTTGTCTCCAGAGCTTTTTTTCAAGAAACATGGGCAGAAAATATGGTCCATGCCCATGAAAGGCACCATTCATCGAGGAAGTGACGAGGCAGAAGACCATCGTCTCTACCGAGAATTGCAAAACGATGAAAAGAACCGGGCGGAAAACGTCATGATAGTGGATCTCATACGTAACGATCTTGGTAGGATATGTCATATAGGCAGTGTAAATGTGCCTGGACTTTTCACTGTGGAGAGATATGAAACCCTTTTTCAGATGATTTCCAGGGTGGAAGGCAGGGTAAAAAGAGATTTTTCATGGCCTTCGTGCCTAAGGGCCCTTTTCCCCTGTGGCTCCATAACAGGTGCCCCAAAACTCAAGACCATGGAGATCATAGCTGGACTCGAGAGAGCCCCCAGGGGTGTATACACCGGGGCAATTGGTTTCATCTCTCCTGAACAGGATGCCTGTTTCAATGTGGCCATAAGGACCATCGTCCTCAAGGATGGGATAGGTGAACTTGGTATAGGGGCTGGTATAACCATTTATTCGGATCCAGAGAAAGAATTTGAAGAGACACTGTTAAAGGCAGGGTTTTTCACCAAAGATATTACCTATGAGCCATAGGATGAAACCGAGAAGGGATTTTTACCTTATTGAGACAATAGGATGGACGCCTACTGGGCAAGGGCCTGGGAAGTATTGTCCCTCTGGGTTTCTATTTCGTGAGCTACACCTGAAGAGACTGGGGCGTTCTGCCCATTTCTTTGGCTTTTTCTTTCCTGAAGACCAGATAAACGAAGTACTGGATAGGATATCCGCAAGACTGTCCAACATGGCTGCAGGAGGCACTCACAGGTATAGGCTAAGGTGCGTACTCTACCGAGACGGCCGGTTTCGGATTACAAGTGTAGATGCAATCAAGGAGATAGAGGGCCCTGTAAGGATAGACGTATCAGATAGAGTAGTAGATCCTCGGGATGAGTTTTTGTATCATAAGACCAGCCGCCGCCGCTTCTTCGATGAGGAAAGATGCCGCCTCGAAAAGAAGGGGTTTTTCGAGACCATCTTCCTGAACACCAAAGGAGAGCTTACCCAGGGCACCATTACCAATCTGTTTCTGGACATGGGCCATGGGCCCTTGTTGACACCTGCCCTGGAAAGCGGTCTTTTGCCAGGAGTATTGAGAGAATACCTGCTGGGAAGAGGCAAGAGCCGTCAGGCGATCCTCCATCCTGAAGATCTCCAAAAGGCACGGGGTATATTTGTAGGGAATTCTGTCAGGGGCCTTCTAAGGGCTGAGCTCTCCTGAAAGTCATAATACATCTAACCAGGGGCAGTTGTAAGCGCTCTATATCCTGGTATCAGATCTCAATGCTCTGGCCAGGCTCCATGACCTCTAAGGTCGCATCGATGTGATGGGCCTTGAGCTGACGCTTGAACTCTCCAACCGTGCCAGTGAGAGCAGGAAACGTGCCATAGTGCATGGGGATGATTACCTTTGGATCAAGAAGTTTACATGCATAGGCCGCCTCCCTGGGCCCCATTACATAGTGATCTCCAATGGGCAACATGGCAATAGAGGGATGGTAGAGTGTGCTTAAGATGGCCATGTCTCCAAAGAGTGCCGTATCACCTGCATGGTAAAGTTTGAGTCCATCTTCCAGGGTGACGACAAAACCTGCTGCCTCACCTGCATATATCAGTTCCTGGCCATCTTGTATGGAAGAGCTGTGTATGGCAGCAACCATGGTTATATTTATTCCCTTGGTGTAATAACTTCCTCCTATGTTCATACCAGTTACATTGGGGAAGCCCTTTGCCAGCAAATATTGTTGGACCTCGTGTATCGCAATGACCTCGGTGGCCGAAGAGTTTACCATCTCCATGCAGTTACCTATGTGGTCACTGTGTCCGTGGGTGATCAATATAAGATCGGCAGAGATGTCATCCTTGGAGTTTTCCGGGGCCAAGGGGTTGTCCAACCAGGGATCTATCCAGATCTTGAGTCCTTCCTTTGTTACGATTTTAAAGGCTGCGTGGCCGAAAAAGGTCAGTTGGTTCTGTTTCAACATGTTTTCCTCCAATTTGAGTATCCGCCAGACAGTTTCATATATCTTCTGGTCTTAGATCCAGCCTGGAAAAGATCATCTGTTCCATTAGTCTGGCCTGGTGATAGAGTTCATTGATTTTTCTCATAGCATCCTTATTGGTTCCATATCTTGCAACGAGATCTGCAAATCGTTCCTCAAGGCCTACTACTTTTGTGTGCATGACCCGCTTGTCAGCATAGTTTACCACAAGTTCCTCAGATAGGTGCCTCTGTTTTTCAACTGGTCGTGGCAGATATACATGGTGCCGGACAATCCGGGCAATCCGTTCATAACCCTGGGCCTCGAGGATACGCGCACCAATCTCTGCATGGTCGCCTCCAAGCTTCAAGGCCTTTATCTTGGCAATGTCGTGAAGTAGGGCACCAGCTCGGATAAGGTCCATATCCAGGCCATGGCCTTTTTGAATCAGGTCACTACCTATCTTACAGGCTACTTGTGAGACCTTTACACAGTGTCTGATCACATGAACAGGTACTCTTTCATGGTGCAAAATCTTGACACATGTCTTATTGTCAATGGTGTCCATGGACAAAATATGCCAAAAGAAGCACCTTATTACAAGAAGAGCTGTGGGAACAAAAGAGGTATTCAGGGAGGACGATACGAGATGAAAAGGTTGAGGAAATATCTGGACAAGCCCATGGATATCCATAGGGCTGTGGATAAAGACAGGCTTGCCCAATGGGGTATTTCTGTTAGATATGCCCCAGAGTCCCCAGAGGATTTTGATGAATTCGAGTTCGGCCTCGATTATGAAGGCAAACAGGATATTGCTTTTGTAACCACCATTGAAAAAGGTGAGATAAAGCGGATGATGTTTGGCCGGCCAGACAAGGACAATCCGGAGATCCTTCGCCCTATGGATGATGCCACCATTGCCGATCTCATGGAAAAGAAGGGGTTGGATATAATCGCCTTTTTCGATTTTATCACGAGGGCCTGAAGGGGAGGTTCATGCCATGATTGATACAGGAGATAGGGCGCCAGACTTTATACTTGAAGACCCAGAGGGGAAAGAGGTATCTCTTTCCAATTTCAAGGGGAAATGGATCGTTCTATATTTCTATCCCCGGGACAATACCTCTGGTTGCACCAAAGAGGCCCGTGATTTCACAGAACTAAGGCCTGCCTTCAACCAATTGAACGCGGTCGTAATAGGTATAAGTCCAGACAAGCCCGCTACTCACGAGAAATTCATTGCAAAACACGATCTGGATATAATTCTCCTTTCGGATCCGGACAAGAAGATCCTGAAGGCCTATGGGGCCTGGGGAAAGAAAAAGAATTATGGAAGGGAATACGAAGGGGTTATAAGATCCACCTTTATAATCTCTCCAGATCAGCGCATTGCGGCTTTATGGAGGAATGTCAGGGTGAGGACCAAGAGAAAGGGAGAGCAGATACGCCATGCCGATTTGGTGAAGGCCAAGTTGGAAGAACTCCAGAGAGAGATTTGATCACATTCAAAAGAGATAAAGAGTAGACAAACCTTTTAATGAAGACCAACTTTGACTGTTTCCCCTGTTTTCTCAGGCAGACTGCTCGTACCAGCAAGATCCTTGGCATGGATGAGACCTCCATCTGGGAACTCATGAAAAGGGCAGGATGCATGCTCTCAACAATGGATCCTGCCAATCCACCTCCCCAAAATGCCCTGGGAATCTATGACATGATCTCAGAAAAGAGTGGGGAGAGGGACCCATTCAATGGGATCAAAAAAGACAGTACAGCCCATGTACTTTCGCTCTATCCTGAACTAAAACAGACTATACAAAGACATAGAGATCCTCTTGAAGCAGCCGTCCGCTATGCTGTATGTGGAAATGTCATCGATTACGGGGTAAGCTCAGATTTCGATATCCAAGAGGCCATCAACACCATTTTGGAGCAGGATTTCTTCGTGTGGGAATTTGAACGTTTTCGATCGAGACTCACCCAGGCCCAATGGGTACTCTATCTCGGAGACAACTGCGGAGAGACCGTCTTTGACCGTCTCCTCATTGAAACAATGGACAAACCCACGACCTTTGTCGTCAGAGATGCCCCCATTATAAACGATGTCACCATGGAAGATGCAAAACAGGCAGGCCTCGACAGGGTAGCAACAATCATTTCTTCTGGTTGCAGGGCACCTGGCATTATAATAGGGCAGACTACCCATGACTTCAGGATGCTTTATCGGGAGGCACCCCTGATCCTGAGTAAGGGGCAAGGAAACTTTGAGACCCTTTGTGATGAACCCAGGGAGATATTTTTTCTATTCAAGGTAAAATGTAATGTGGTGGCCGACTACTTGAATTGTCCCCTGGGTAGCATGTTTTTTGGTCCGGTAGACAATCTGCCTGCCTCTTGATATGAGACCGCTCAGCCCAAAGGCCCTTAAGGAAAGTATGCTTTAAAGGGTGTATATGGTGATATCGTAAGGCTCGACATCCCCTTTCAGGTAGTCTTGAGCCCAAGATGTCGGGAGAAGAATTGGCAAGAAGAGAGGGGATAGAGATTGATCTTGAAGAAAGGCACACTGGCATGGGAAGACAGATCTTTTCAACTAACCCGATCAGATAGACAAGAGGGTACAAATGAATAGACTCCCCCTTCACAAGACCAGATTGGTCTGTACCATTGGGCCTGCTTCTGATTCTTCAAAGGTGCTCGAAAAAATGATCTTGGCAGGCATGAGTGTGGCGAGGCTCAATTTCTCCCATGGTAAATTCGAGACCCATGGCAAGACCATTGAAAAGATCAGGCGAGCTTCAGAAAAGACTGGCATGCCTGTTGCCATAATGGCAGATCTTCCAGGCCCCAAGATGCGCATAGGGGATTTTGAGAAAGAGCCAGTGCTATTGAAGAAAGGCAGGCGTTTCACCCTCACGACAAGGAAGATTAAAGGCAATGACGAGGCTGTCTCCATCACCATGGAAGATCTCCCCAGGTTGGTCAAAGAAGGAGATCTGCTCTTTCTGAACGATGGTCTGATTCAGCTCAAGGTGGAAGAGATCCATGAAAAGGATATCGTCTGTAGGATACTGGTTGGGGGAGAGCTTCGCTCCCGTAAGGGGCTGAATATCCCTGGCATAAGGTTGGGCAGTAGTGCCTTTACACCAAGAGACCATGAATGCATGGAATTCGCCCTCAAAAATGGAGTAGATGCCTTGAGTCAGTCCTTTGTCGGCTCGGCCCAGGATGTACGGGATGTGAGAGAGGCAGCCAGAAGACTTGGTTACTCTCCTTTTATTATCGCCAAGATAGAGCGTTCTAGTATCCTTGAAGAAATAGATGAAATAATAGACGAGTCAGATGGTATAATGGTGGCCAGGGGGGATCTTGGCGTTGAAATACCTATAGAACGGATAGCAATAGCACAAAAGTTTATCACGAAGAAGGCCAATGTGAGGGCCAAACCCGTGATCACAGCCACTCAGATGCTACAGTCCATGACCCATAACAGACGGCCCACAAGGGCCGAGGCGACTGATGTAGCAAATGCTATCTTGGATGGTACAGACTGTGTAATGCTGTCCGAGGAATCCGCAATGGGTGAATTTCCTGTAGAGGCAGTGAGAATGCTGGCAAAGATCTCTCAGGCCACCGAACCCTACATTGAACGATCTCACTTTCGCCATGCCAACGAGGTCTTCTCATCCAATCGGGGTGAGAGGATATTGGACCTTATAGCATCGAGTGTGGACAACATCGTTGACAAGATAGATGCAGCAGCAGTCTTTTGTCCTACCGATTCTGGGAGCACTGCGAGAAATGTGACGAGATTCAGGCTGCCATGTTGGATTCTGGCACCAAGTGTGAGCAAGAAGACATGCCAAGATCTCTTGTTCTCATATGGGGTATGGCCCTTTTTGAAAAGGGATAAGCCGATGAAATGGCGTCAGACAGTGAGGGATCTCGTGAAGAAATTCGGCCTTGAGGGAGATACCGCCTTGGTCACTGAAGGGCCATCCCAAAAGCATCCCATGACTGATCACAGGCTTGAAATAGTAAACCTTAGACAATATCCGATGAATAGCAATAGATAGAGATCAACGACACACTTCATGCATCGAGGTATGATCTGATAGGAGCACAGAAATGGGCAGGACAAAAAAGGCAAAGAGGGCGAAACAATTTGATAGAAAGGAGATAAACGAGTTGAAAAGGGCCTTTGCCTACAACCTATTTTACAATCAAGGCAAAGCTCCGGAGACCGCGGTGTTGAATGATTATTTTATGGCCGTTTCCCACACCATCAGGGATAGGATGCAACACCTCTTTATCAACTCTGTTGAAAATATATTAGAAAGACCTGTAAAGATCGTATGTTATCTATCAGCTGAATTTTTGCTGGGTCCCCATCTTGCCAACAACCTCATCAACCTTGGAATCTACGAGCAGGTGGAAAAGGCCTTGGAAGAGACAGGGCTCGATCTGGGTGAAATCATAGACCACGAGGTGGAGCCAGGGCTTGGAAATGGGGGCTTAGGACGCCTTGCAGCATGCTATCTCGACTCCATGTCTTCCTTGCGCATCCCTGCTATAGGTTATGGCATACGGTACGAGCATGGGATGTTTCACCAGACAATTGAAAACGGCTGGCAAAAGGAACTGAGCGATATGTGGCTTCATTATGGCAATCCCTGGGAGATCAAGAAACCAGAGATATGCTATCAGATTGGTTTTGGGGGCCATACAGAGTCGTACACGGATGAAAATGGCAAATACCGAATGCGCTGGGTGCCTGCACGCATGGTTAATGCCGTGGCTTATGATACCCCAATCCCTGGATACAAAGTGAACAATGTCAATGTACTACGTCTATGGAGTGCGGAGGCGGTAGAATCCTTCGATTTCGAGGAGTTCAATATAGGTGATTATTTTGGTGCCATAGAGGAGAAGGTAAAGGCTGAAAACATAACCAAGGTCTTGTATCCCAATGATGAACAGTGCCAAGGCAGACAGTTGCGCCTTGAACAGCAGTTTTTTTTCGTATCTGCCTCCCTTCAGGATATGATCCGGATTCATCTGAAAAAGCATGGGTTCCTTTCAAATTTCCATGACGGTTTTGCCACCCAGTTGAATGATACCCATCCGTCTGTAGCCATCCCTGAGCTCATGCGGCTTCTCATGGACGAACATGGAATGGGATGGGAAGATGCCTGGGAGATAACCACGAAGACCATGGCCTATACCAATCATACCTTGTTGCCAGAGGCCATGGAAAAATGGCCAATAAGTCTTTTTGCCTCCCTTCTGCCAAGACATCTCGAGATCATCTTTGAGATCAACAGGAGATT
Source organism: Deltaproteobacteria bacterium (assembly GCA_026986785.1). Lineage (GTDB taxonomy): Bacteria > Desulfobacterota > Dissulfuribacteria > Dissulfuribacterales > QOAL01 > QOAL01. The sequence goes on from JALSNW010000007.1 coordinate 49,956, forward strand.
CCTCGACATGTTGAAAGAGAGATATCCTGATGACGATCAGCGCCTAAGACGCATGTCCATAATCGATGAAGATGGAGGGAGGTTTGTGCGCATGGCAAACTTGGCCTGTGTAGGCACCCATGCAATAAATGGCGTGGCAGCCATACACACTTCCCTGCTTAAAAGACACACCCTCCGGGACTTTGACGAATTATGGCCTGGCAAGATAAGTAACAAGACCAATGGGGTTACTCCAAGACGCTGGATGCTTGTGGCAAATCCTCGCCTCAGTTCCTTGATAACAGAGGCAATAGGTGAAAAGTGGATAACAGACCTGTACCAGTTGAAGAGGCTCGAAGGTTTTGTAGACGATCCTTCCTTCCGAGAGGCATGGCAGAGGGTACAAGAAGAAAACAAGAAGGAAGTGGCCGAAAGGGCAATGGCCAAAGGCGTGCAGGTTGATCCAAGATCCATGTTCGATGTGCAGGTCAAGCGCATCCATGAATATAAACGCCAGCACCTCAATGTACTCCATATCATAACCCTGTACAATCGGATCAAGGCGAATCCAAGTATCGACATTGCACCGCGATCCTTTGTCTTTGGCGGCAAAGCAGCCCCAGGCTATTACATGGCAAAACTCATCATAAAATTGATAAATTCCGTGGCCAATGTGATAAACAACGACAAGGATGTAGATGATCGACTGAAGGTATTTTTTATAAGCAACTATAATGTAAAGACTGGCCACACGGTCTATCCCATGGCAGATCTTTCAGAACAGATCTCCCTGGCAGGAAAGGAGGCCTCGGGCACTGGCAACATGAAATTTTCAATGAATGGCGCCCTTACCATTGGCACCCTTGATGGGGCAAATGTTGAGATCAGGCAGGAGGTAGGCCCTGAAAACTTCTTTTTGTTCGGACTTACTGTGGATGATGTCATGAAAACAAAGGCCTCCGGCTACAATCCCCAGGATTATTATCATGAAGACGAAGAGTTGAGACATGTCATTGACCTCATAAGTTCTGGTTACTTTTCAAATGGGGATAGGGAGCTTTTCAGGCCATTGGTCGATTCCTTGCTCTTTCACGACGAATACATGCTATTTGCCGATTACAGGCCTTATATCGACTGTCAGGACAGGGTAGGCCGGGCTTTTCTGGATCAGGACCGTTGGACCAGGATGTCCATAATGAATGTAGCCAGGATAGGAAAATTTTCCTCTGATAGGTCCATCAGTGAATATTGTAGGGATATTTGGGGTGTTACTCCATTTCCTGTGAGGCTAAAGTGGAAGAAGATTCCAGAAAAAGGGATAATTTTGCGGAGAAAATGACGGGATTCGTCCTTGATTGTCTTCGTACGCTCCAAGGCAATTGACACCATCTTTCGAAGATGGTATCAAGGGCTGAAACTTATTGGATGTAAAAAGTGCCGGAGTGGTGGAACTGGTAGACGCGCTGGACTCAAAATCCAGTGGACCTTGGTCCGTGCGAGTTCGACTCTCGCCTCCGGCACCATCAAACCAGCCGAAAGAAGGCCTTGATGTTCATCCTTTCATCATTTCCTCGTTCAGCATCTTGGCAATCGGTCTGAAGGCCTCGCAATTTTTGCACATCTCTATCTTGTTTCGTGGGCTGTTGCTGAGACATTTCTCGCAAAATGTACCATTGATGAACCAACATAGCCTGCCAACATTGAACTGCCACGCAGGACAACCCTCTCTTACTTTATCAGCACACCGATTCACCTCCCAACAGGGATGAAGTGCCTCATTGACTCCAGCCATTCTTGAAAGAAAGAAATATATCTGTCTTTCTATATGGACAGGGATCGAGCGCCAACCCTGTTCATAACTCGATACTGCCTTGAGGGAAGTCCCAAGTAATTGGGCCATTTCTTTTTGTGTCTTTCCAAGAATCCTTCTTGCAGCTACAAATTCTCGTTTCTCCATAGCGTTCAATTTAATTAATGTCAAAATCAAAGGACAACACTTTCTCTATTAGAAAGATAATTTTTTGTTGAAAAATAAGTTGACAATTCAAGTTTTCTGAGATATGTGAAAAGTTATACTACTACCACAATGTGGTACTACCACAATACATTGATTCTGGCAATCCATGGTTTGCTGAAAACGGGAGACAAGAGGAGGTATTTCGGATGAAAAGTCCACTTTCCAAAGGATTTCTACTGACAGCGCTAATCTTGATCATTTCCCCATGCATGAATGCGTGGACGGCAGAAGAAGATACGTCTGACAGCAGTCAGTGCGTAGCCTGCCACACAGACCTCGAAGAGATGGATGATTATGGTGCAAAGGCAGCCAGCGCTGCTGCTGCGGTGGCTGGCTGAGGTGTCTCTGCACCCCAGGTAAGGGGGCGCGATACCTTTGGAGTAGCCAAGGATTTCTTAGATACACCTCACGGTGAACTTGGCTGTCGTTACTGTCACAAGGGCCAAAATGTAGACGACGAAGAAGAGGCCCACAAAGGCATTATAAAAGATCCATCCGATGCCCAGGGCGGGGGGGTCTGTAGGGAATGTCACGAGGACATCACTTCAACCTATAAGGATTCCATGCACTATACCCTCAATGGGATAATGGACATAGTCAAGACTATTTCCCAGCCTCATAAGCTAAAAGACACCCTGCTTCCAGAGGCATGGAAATTGGATTGTGCTGAATGTCATGCCAGCTGTGGAAGCTGCCACGTGGCTTGGCCCCATGTGTCAAAGGGTGGACTAATCGACCGACACAGGTTCCAAAAGAAGCCGCCCATGGAAAAGACCTGTTTTGGTTGTCATGGTTCCCGCTTTGCCGGTGAATATGTAGGTTTCCTTGGGGAGAATGCAGATGTTCATTACTCCAAGGGCCAGATGGAGTGTTACGACTGTCACAAGGGCTCGCAATTTCACGAAACCAAACCCAAGGGAGTAAAACGCTATTATGCCACAGAAACACCAAGGTGCGAACAGTGCCACCCAGATGCAGTGCCAGGCAGATCAAGGATACCCATGCACAATGCCCACGGGAAAAACGTACTGGCCTGTCAGGTGTGCCATGCCACTACATACTTCAACTGCCAAAACTGCCATGTATCTCTCGATGTAAAGAAAGAAGGGGAAATAAAGGTAATATTTCCATCTGATCCACTCTATACCTTCAAGATCGGGAAAAATATAGATATTGGTCCAAACAATCCATACAAGTACAACCTTGTAAGGCATTCTCCCATGAGGAAGGATTCCCTGGCATCCTTGCGCTATTTCCAGGCCGTGATCAAGGGAAAGCCTGGTCCCAAGGACCTGATTGCCAACTGGGATGCACTTCCTACCTGGAATTCCGCTGCTGTTCACAGCATCCAGAGAAAAACGAGACAGAACCAATCGTGTAATTCCTGTCATGGGGTCAAGGAGCTTTTCCTCACCAAGGACGACATAAGGCCAGAAGATCCCAAGGCTAACTACAAGGTGGTGGCAAAGGTTCCACCCAAGATAAAGAAATAGCGGACGAACCAGGAAAGGAGTGGCCAAATGCACAAGATAATACAAGGCAACATGATATGTTTACTGGTGATGGTGGTATTAGCTTCTGCCGTCAGTTCCCCTGGCTGGGTATCGGCGGCCGGGACAGCCCCACTGGTTTCAACTGATTGGCTGGACAAGCACAAGTCGGACAAGGCGGTTGTCATCGTAGATGTACGTAGCGATGCAAACTACGGCTTTGCTCACATACCAAATGCAGTGAGTATCCCCTATACGGAACTGGAGCCCAAATCGACCACTGGACTCTTTGTGGTACCTGGGGAGAAGAAATTGACCGAACTATTCCAAAAGGCAGGGATAAACAAGAATTCCCATGTGGTCGTTTATGCCCATGGAAATACCGTTAGTGATGCCTCGAAGGCAGGGGCATCTTATTGGATATTCAAGGCCATGGGGCACAAGAAGGTCTCTATGCTCAACGGTGGATTCACCAAGTGGACTTTTGAAGGCAGAGTTGTGACCAACAAGGTCCCAAATAGGAAACGAGGCAATATCGTGGCCAAGAAGGACCCGTCTATCTTTGCGGATTTCCATGAGGTGGCCAGGGTTGTTCAAAAGGGTGGTGCCATTCTCATGGATGCCAGAAATTCTGTTCAATATTTCGGCCATGAAAAAAGGGCAGACGTGCCATGTTATGGACATATACCCGGTGCCATTAATCTACCTGCTGATTTTCTGACCCACGCAGGTATCAATAGGGCTCCAGCCACCCTGAAGGAAAAAAAGGACCTGCAAAGGATGGTGACAGGTGTAGGTGTTCCCAGCACCAAGTCCACTACCATAATAGTTTATTGCAACACCGCTCAGTTGGCGGGGCTGAATTATTTGGTGTTGAAAGACATGCTTGGTTACAGAAATGTCAAGGTATACGACGGTTCAATGCTGGAATATTGCAAGCTCAAGGGAAAACTCCCAGTGGAAATTTTTTCCTGGAGCATAAACCCGCCCAAAAAACTGTAGCAGGAGAAGGAGGGATACGATATGCGCCTCAAAATACGACTGACTATTGCCACAGTAGTGATGACTGCGGTGCTGATATGTGCAGGACTCGTCGCACCGCGGCAGTCTTCAGCTGCAAATGGTCTTGTGACAATCGAATGGTTATCGAAGCACCTCAATGACAAAGGATTGATAATCCTGGATGTGAGGACTTTCCCTAAGTACATCAAGAGTCATATCCCAGGTGCCATCAGGGCCTTTGGGCCCTGGCAGGTAACAAATGCCGACTTCATTGGTTTCATGACACCGCCAGTGGAACAATTGGAAAATATGCTCAGGGGATTTGGGGTATCAAACGACTCCCTGATCATAATCTATGATCAGGGCATGACTTCCAGTGATACCTCGAAAAGTGCAAGGGCACTGTGGACATTGCACTATCTTGGACACACCAAATGCGCCATCTTAAATGGCGGATTCAATGCCTGGGAGCAGAGGGAAAAACCCATCACTACCCAGCCAGCAGTACCCATGACAGGAACATTCAAGGCCAAAGTTGTGTCCAACAAGCTTATAACCCTTGACGAGGTGAAGAAGAAACTCGGCAAAAAGAATTGCTGGTTTGTAGATCTCAGACAGCCCCATGAGCACTTTGGCCATGAAAAGAAGAGCTATATATCTCGTTTTGGCCACCTTAGAGGCTCTCTTCTCATGCCATCTGCATATATGACCATAGGAGGACAGGATTTTTCACCTGCTTATCTAAGGAGCAAAGACAAATTGAGGCATATGGCAGCCGGGTGCGGTATCCCATCCGATCCGAATGCAGAGATTGTTGTCTATAGCAATACAGGTCTTGATGCTGCTCTGGGATATTTTGTCCTGAACGAGATCCTGGGTTACAAAAATGTAAGATTGTTTGATGGTTCCATGCTTGAGGCTTCCAAAGACAAGGATGTGCCAATCACCAGGTATTCCTGGGGTTGGAATGATTACAGAAATAAATAGACGAAGGGTGAGGGAGGTAAAAAACCTATGAGGAGAAGTTGTATTAGCGTTACAATCGTAATAGCTGCTGCATTCATACTGACAGCCATTGGGAATGCCCGTGCAGGGGCACCACTGACCAATGCGGAAGGTGTTGGAGGGGTTGCCCTAAATCCCATGGCATATATCGCCAATCCTATCAAAGAGGGAGAAAAGGGTCTTTTTGGTGCTGGTATCGTATCAAAACCCCAACTTGGTATCTGGAATATCAGATTGTCTGAAAGCGGGGTAAACTGGTTTACCATAGGCGGTAATATCTCTTTTTTCAACAGGCTGGAACTCGGCTATTCCCATGAATTCATCGACATAGAAGACGTTCCAAAAACTGTTGACAAGAACAATTTCACATTCAAGTTGAATCTTATCAAGGAAAATGATTTTGGCACGAAATTCCTACCAGCATTGTCTTTCGGAGGCATCTATAAGACAACCGATGCTGACGATGACTTTGCCCTCAAAGACACAGAGGACTTCGACTTTTATTTCGTGGCCACGAAGATGATTCCTGGATTGCCTGTACCACTCATCCTCAACGCAGGTGTGCTCAACACCAAGGGTTATGTAAGAGGAGTTCTTGGTTTTGGAGATGACAGGGCCTGGGTATTTTTTGGCAATATAGATACAATACTCTTCGACAAGTTCATCGTTGGCTGGGAGTATGAACAAGAGGCCGAGGTAGGAGACGTGTTCAAGGGAGAAAAAGGGCAAAAACACACTACCCACTCCATGTGGGAGGCACATGTAGCATATATGTATAATGAGCACCTGACACTTGTAGGTTCATGGGCCTACACTGGGGATAGTGACTCGAGTGGCCAGGCTGCATTCGATCATGCCTATGTCCTCTCACTGCAATACGCTTTTTAGATAGGACTTGGAATCAATATAAGCAAAATAGCAGGGGAACCATCCATAATACGCTCTACGGGCCCTTTGAAAGGGCCCTTTCTATTTTATCCGATTGGTCTTTTCGTCGAGGGGCTGGCTTGCGCCCAAAGGCTCCAGACAACAACCCAAGCCTACAGAAAAATATTCGACATACGCTTCCCATTCAGCCTAATCAGCAACCCTTGCGAGCTGCATAATCTGGGTTTAACTTCCAGGGGCTATAATTTGAGATCCTGTCTATAATACTGTTTGTTTTCGATATCCATTTATAATGAAAGAGGCTTAGTAAGGATGAATGATCGAGCACTACTTCTCGATATGGACGGTGTGGTTTTGGACAGCATGCATTACCATGTGGCAGCCTGGATGAAGGCCCTTGCCGAAAAGGGCTTCAACGTGAAAAAGGAATTGCTTTACCTATACGAGGGGGCCCTTGAACCAGATGTCGCAGTGAGACTATTCTCTTCCCAGGGTTGTAAAATGGATAGACAAAGGTTTCATGCAATACTCAAACGTCAGAAAGAGATCTTTGTAACGGAATACAAGGGGTTTGTAAGGCCCTTTCCAGAGATACAGGACGTAATTTCAACTATCAAAGCTAATGGGGTGAGGCTTGCCCTTGTGACCAGTTCCCACAAGGAAATACTGGATGCGGTGTTGCCAGAGAAACTTGTCTGCTTATTTGATGAGGTTATCACCGGGGACCAGGTAATAAGGAGAAAACCTCATCCAGATCCTTATCTACAGGCCTTGAAGGCCTTGGCCCTGGACAGAGGGACAGGGGCCACTGCAGTTGAAAACGCCCCTTCTGGGATAAAATCTGCCAAGGCAGCAGGGTTGAAGACGATTGCCATCACCACGACTCTGTCTCCAGAGCGACTCAAGGAGGCAGATGTAGTTATTGAGCATCATCGCCAGTTACTGGACATGATATGAAAAAATATAGGCTCATCCCAAAGGGGATTTCAATTTGACTGAACAGCCTGTTTTCAAGGCCGTTAGCCCCACGAGGTTATCAAAGATCTTTCATCCATCTGCTCGATTGGATGGACGGGCCATTAGAATATTGGGCCCCAGACTGATACTTCCTTTTATCTTATTTGCCGTCTGCTTTCCCAATGATCTCCACGCCTCTGTCAAACAGCACGTGGATGTAACTGTTACAGGGGTAGAAGGTAGACTCAAGGAGAATGTACTAAAACTCCTTGAAATCTACAGGGAAAGAACAGGGCCAGGGCTTAGTCCTGGCAGGATAAGGTTTCTTCACAAGAAGGCCTGTGAGGATATAAGCCATGCCCTTGAACCATTTGGCTATTTCAGATGTAGCATACAAAGCAACCTCAGTCCCCCGGAAAGAGAGGGCCAACCCTGGAAGGCTACCTATAGAATAGATCCGGGGCCGAGGATAAGGATAGCTCAGGTTATTTTCCAGATAAAAGGCCCTGGCAAGGGCCTGAAAGCCTTCTCCACACCCCTTCCTTTTAAGAGGGGCCAGCCACTGGATCAGCAGGCATACGAAGGGTTCAAGGAGAAGCTGCTGGCCTTGGCCAAGGCCAATGGGTTTGTTGATGCCCATTTTGTCAAACACAACATAATAATCGATCTCAAGAGATATGAAGCACGTATAGAGCTCGTCTTCGATACAGGCCCCCGATATTTTTTTGGCCATGTCTCCTTTGCAGGTACAGGGCTGAGCCCTGATTTTTTAAAAGGATATGCAGAGATAAAGGATGGTGAAGTCTTTGACCAGGCCAGGCTTGTCAAGATAAAGGCCAGGCTTCTCGATTCTGGATATTTCAAGAGTGTGGAAATACGCC
>JALSNW010000008.1 GCA_026986785.1 Deltaproteobacteria bacterium
ATCCATCAATCAAACAGGGCTGAGTTGCTGGCCCGGGAGCTTGCAAGGCTTTTAAACTGGTACAGGCAGCAGGCCTTTTCTCTCAAGCCTGATGTGGTTCTTGTGAACAATTACGAGATGGCCCAGTGGCTTGCCATTCAGATGGCAGAGGAGACAGGCATCTGCGCAAATGTCAAGTTCAGGCTACTTGGCTCATTCCTGTGGGAAAGTGCCCTCGAGTGTAAGGGCACCGGTAGCGCAGATGAGGACGTTGTGACCAGGGATATTTTAACATGGATAATCCTTGGCATAATAAAGGATATTGCTAACGGGAATGCCGAGCCTTCTGAAGTGCAGTTAGCGCATGATAGCCTTGTCTCCTATGTGGAAAGGTGCCGTCTTCAGGACAGGTTTCCCCTTGCCTCTACCCTTGCAGATATCTTTGATCGTTATATGAACTACAGGCCTGACATGCTTCGGGCATGGGAAGAGGGTCAGGGGCCTACTGAACACGTATGGCAGGCATCTCTTTGGAGAAAGATAGTTTCTGAGACACAGGGGAAAAAATTCCGAGTGGAATATCTGTCAGGGTTGGCCAAGAGGCTTGAGAAAGAGGCGCTTCCACAGAGATTTCCTCCTCGTCTCTTTGTGTTTGGCATCTCTCACATGCCTCCATTTCATCTGGAGCTACTCCATTTGATATCACATTTGGTCCCTGTCCATCTCTTCATCCTGAATCCCTGCCGTTCATACTGGCTCGATCTGGTCTCAGACAAGGAGAGGATGGCAAGGATTCGCTCATGCAAGTCAGATGACCTCGATTCACAGGAAGTAGAAGGTTTTTTCCCCTCCGGCAATCCCCTCCTTGCCTCAATGGGCCAGGCAGGGAGGGCCTTTCTGGCACGTCTTTATGGCCTTGAGTTCACCGAAGGGCCAGAGCTGTTTCAGCAGGGTCCTACTGATACCATACTTCAAACCATACAGAATGACATACTCGATCTGAAGGATCCATCCCAAGAGTCTCCCGTATCGATCTCCAGGGAAGATGACTCCCTTCGCATCCATTCTTGCCATAGCCCGCTAAGGGAGGTGGAAGTGCTTCATTCATGTCTGATTCGCCTGTTTGATACAGAGACGGACATGACTCCAGACAGGGTCCTGGTCATGGCCCCCAACATGGAGCCCTATTTCCCGTACATAAAGGCGGTCTTCAATACTGCCACCGCAGGGCAAAGGCTCCCATATTTTCTGGCCGATACCCCTGTCTCATGGGAGGACGAGGCCTCTGAGGCCTTCTTGAAGCTTTTTTCTTCTCCATCTCCGGCGTTGGTTGCGCCAGAGGTGTTGGATCTCCTTTCTCAGCCCATGATAATGGAGAGATTTGGTCTGGATGAGTCCGCTCTTTCTTCCGTGAGGAGATGGGTTAGGGAATCCGGCATTAGAAGGGGGATAGACAGCATTTCTCCAAACCTTGCAGATGTGCGGGAAAACACCTGGAGCTTTGGTCTCGATCGTTTGTTTGCAGCTTTTGCCTTTGAGGGAATAGCTGGAGACGGAGTCTTGGCCTCTCTTGGCATACTTCCCTATGAGATTAGTCTTGAAGGAGATGAGCTCAAACATTTGTCAGCCCTGTCTGCCTTTGTTCACCTGCTACACTCCATGGACAATAGGCTCAACTGCAGTGCTGGAGGGGATCAGGAAGGGTTTGATCCTGATTGGTGGCATGAGACCTTTCGCTGGATGATTGGGGTCTTTTTGTCAGAGGCACCTGATGATGACGAAAGACTGAAGGGGCTGTCCGAGGCCCTGTCAGGCATCTTGAAGTCCATAAAAGAGGCAGATATTCGTGCAATTTCCTATGAAGAGATGTTACCGATCGTGCGCCATGCCCTTACCCGTTCCCTTCCGCCAAGGTCTTTCATCACAGGGCGCATCACCTTTTCCAACATGGTGCCCATGCGCTCCCTCCCCTTTGACGTGATATGTCTTTTGGGCATGAACAGCGGGGAGTTCCCAAGACATCCTACCTTCCAGGATTTCGATCTTATTGCCAGGGATTTTCGCCCAGGTGACCGTATCCCCAGGGACGAGGATAGGTATTTGTTCCTGGAGACCATTATATCCGCGAGGAAAAAACTTTGGATATTCTATCAGGGACGCAGGGAAAGGGATGATGCCCCGCAAGCGGCATCTGTGGTGTTGGACGAGCTATTGGCCTATGTGGATGATCGATTCAGGATTGATAGTAGGGAAGAGGGGTCTGTTTCAAGGCCTTCAGAGCATATAGTGGTGCAACATCCGCTTCAGCCCTTTAGCAGGCGCTATTTTGATGGGAGTATGGAGGAAAACTACACCCCCTATAAATCGAGCTGGTGCCCAATTGACCTAAAAGGGGACTTCATTGAACAACGTTGCGAGATACCTGTTTTTTGTCCCGAACCTGTCACGTTGTCTTCAGAAGAGGAAGAGGGGCTGCTCCAGGTCTCGCCCATGGATTTAGCCTGGTTTTTCACTGCTCCATTCAAAAGGTTCCTCTCATGGCGTTTCTCAATAAATGTAGATATAGCCGAAGAGGCCTTGGACAGCCATGAACCAGAGTCCATAGAGGCAGACCTTTTGGAGGAACTAATAGATTTTGTAATAAACAATGAAATCACGGAGATTCCAGATAATATCGGGATAGATGGCCTGCTGCTTCCAATGTTTTTTTCTCTGAAGGCCAAGGGTAAGGTGCCGCCCCTGGATTTGGGACAGCTTGCATGGCATGATTTCATTGAAAAGATGAAACAGAGGAGCGGAAAAACCAAGAGAGCCAAGACTAATCTGCAGAAGTTCATAAACAAGGTGAGTAAGTTCGGCATTCCCAAGGTGCCCCTAAGTGTAGGAGTTCACCTTCCATGTGATGAGGGCAAGGATATTGTGCTGGGAGGAGAGGCAGGCAGGATGAATAACCAAGGAACAGTTCTTGAATATGCCATAGTAAACAGAGATTATCTCAGGGCAAAGATGTGGGCTCTGGATATCGTCCTCTCCTTCATAGACCCTAAGGAATGGTCGAGGAAGGTGATGGTGGTCTGTAAAGAGGGGGCGAATCTGACAATAAATGCCATTGACCATGGAAAGGCACAAGAACTCGTGGCTATGCTGGCCAATTTATTTTACAAGGGGCTTGAGGAGCCTTTGCCCTTGGTTCCAAAGTATTCCTATGGATTGGCCAAAAAGATTTTTAGCGCATCTTCAGACTCTGACTGCTATAAGGTATTGAGCAAATATATTGAGGACACTATAAAATCCAGCCGGTATCGTCCCTATAACAACCCATGGTTCGAATATGCTTTTAGAATCAAGCGTTCCGGAGGGCTGGAGGCATTTCTCTGGAGGGACGATTTCATCGTTGTTTCCTTGGAGTTCTTCGAACACTTTTTTGGTTGCATAAAAAGTAAAAAGCGGTGTGTGAAATGAACTCCTTTGATCCTGACAACATGGGACTCGATGGCTATGCCCTTGTTGAGGCAAGTGCAGGAACAGGGAAAACCTACGGAATAACGAGCCTTTATCTAAGACTCATTATGGAAGAAGGTCTCCTGCCAGGCCAGATACTGGTAGTCACCTTCACAAAGGCAGCAACAGAGGAGCTCAAGATAAAGATACGAGAGCGCCTGCAAGGGGCCTTTGAATATGTAAAAGGCGGCAGATTGCCTGAAAACGACACCTTTCTTGCCCCTCTTGTTAATCGTCTTAAAACAGATGGCATTGACGAGTCCACCATCCTTGGACGTATCAAAGAGGCCCTTCTGCGTCTTGACGAGGCGGCAGTGTTTACCATCCACGGATTTTGTCAGAGAATGCTCAGGGAGTTTGCCTTTGAGTCTGGCACTGCCTTTGAGAGCGAGGTTATCGCCTCTGAAAACGACCTGTATTATGATGCTGTAAAAGAGTTTATGCGCTCAATCATATATGAGATGCCTGAATCGCACCTCAAGATGGTGCTCAGGGTGCTTGGATCTAAGGCTGGCTCAATATCTGAGGCCCTTCATAATGTATGCAGGATCCTCGTCTCCATGCCCCGCCCCGCCCTTATACCAAAGCCATTGGAGTTGAATGATGCCATTGCCTTGTTGGAGAGAAGGGCAAAGGCCATGAAGAAGCTCTCGCGGCTCTATGAAAAATGGGGAGAGGAATATTTTGAGTTCCTGAAAGAGATGGGAGAAAAGGCCATCGAGGATTTTCTCAGCCCTCTGAAACATTATACATATTTATCCAGGGCAATCCCGGTTTCTGTGGCCCAAGAAAAGATGCTCAAGAGGCACCATGGTAATATTGATTCATTTCGTTCACTTCTTTCAGATTTCAAGGAACATGAACATCTTGATCTGTGTGGTCTCGACATGTCCTTGTTTGAATATACAGGGTTGGTCGGTGCCGACTATCTGTCAGAGTGCTGGCAGCCTGTGGTAGCTGCAAGGGGCAGCAAGAAGAGCAATGCAATATCACCGGATCTTACAAAGGACATGAAAGAGACAATCGGCCAAGAATTGGCCAATATCTGGAATGAAGAGGGGATCAAAGGCTATAATACCGTTCCTGAAAACTTGGAACGTAATCCTTTTCATAAGGCCCTTGTCGATTTTCTTCATGAATTCAAGGATGCTGATGCGAAATTCGAGGCGTCTCTGCTGGCGGCTGTCAGGGATTTTACAATCAAAGAGGTGAGGCGGAAGAAGCGCAGG
>JALSNW010000009.1 GCA_026986785.1 Deltaproteobacteria bacterium
GAACATGCTCTCAGAGATGGCAGAAGCCACGGATACAAAGGTGAAGATCTTTGCCATACAGGTCCAAACCATCCCTCATGAAGTACAGCCTGGTTTATCTGGGCCAGTGGCAGCAGCTGTTCAACAGGTGAAAGAAGAGATAGCCCGCTTAATCCATCAAAAAATATAGAGAAGGGGTAAAGAGTCATGATCTATGAATTTCGGGTAAATGACATGGCGCGGGAATTCGGGGTACACCGCAACACGATACGAAACTGGATAAAGTCTGGCACAATCAAGGCTACCGAAGGGCCTGGACGCAGATACCTCATGGAATGGTCTGACTATCAAGCGCTTTGTAAAAGGTTTGGGAAGACACCCAATTCCCCTGTCACAGGACCACAGCCCGCTGGGAACCAAAAAAAATCCATAGAGCCTGTGCGCCTCAAATCCAAAAAGACAAGGCCCCATCCAGATCCCTCATGGGCTGATGTATGCCTCACATGCGGCACGTGTGCCAGTGCCTGCCCAATTGCAGGGATAGATGATCTCGATCCCCGAAAAGTGGTACGCATGGCCATGCTTGGTATGACCGAGGAACTTATTCAGGCAGATTGGATATGGAAATGTACCATGTGCGCCAAGTGTGAAGAGGCCTGTCCCATGGATGTAAAAATCGTCCAACTCATCAGAAAGATCCGCTCGCTGCGGCCAAGGGACAACGTCCCGGGCCCTGTCCACAAGGGGGTGGTCAATTGCCTTGAAAGGGGGAATAACCTTGGCATTCCCAAAGAGGACTTTCTCTTCCTATTGGAAGAGCTTGGAGAAGAACTGGCCGAGGAATCCTGCCCTGGTTTTTCAACCCCTGTAGACGTAAGGGGTGCCAGGATACTGGTGACTGTCAACTCCAAGGAGCCGTTTGCAGAGCCAGATGACATGAAGTGGTGGTGGAAGATATTTTATGCCGCTGGCGAATCCTGGACGATCTCATCCGAAAATTGGGAAGGTGTAAACTGGGGGCTCTTTTCAGGAGACGACGAGGCACTCAGGACCATTGTGGGGCGCATTGTCGACAACATGAAACGGCTAAACTGCCAAGGCCTGCTGTTGCCAGAGTGAGGGCATGCATACTTTGCAACCCGGTACGGGTTGACAAGATGGTTCCCTGAGGTACTGGAAAAGTACAAGATCTACTCGGTATTTGATCTTTTATTGGAATACTTGGAGAAAAATCGCATCACGGTCAATCCAGAACTCCATCCTCAACGCACTACCTATCACGATCCCTGTAACTATGGCAGAAAATCCCTCAAAACCTTTGGTCACGGCTATTTTGAGGAGGGCAGGATCATCACAAGGGCCTGCGCACCAGACTTTGTCGACATGGAACCCAACCGTTACGGCAACTACTGTTGCGGTGCAGGAGGCGGGGCCTGGGCCATGCCCTTCAAGATCGAAAGGGTCTTCTACGGCAGGATAAAGGCAAGACAGATTCAGGAGACAGGTGCACAGATGGTGATTGCCCCATGCCATAACTGCAGAGATCAAATAAAAAAATCTCTAAGCCAAGAATATCAATTGAATATCGAATGCAAGTACCTTTGGGAGCTTGTTGCAGACTCCCTTGTGGTACCGGTAAAAAATTAAGATTTTGACACTGATCATGCACCTCAACTGCCGAAGGAACAATTTCATGATGACTAAGGGTTATGCACTTGTGAACATTTCACCTGATGCACCCAAAAGCTGTTTTCCCAGGCTCGAGGAGATGTTCAGCAACTTGAAACATAAGAGGCTTACAATCTCTCTCGATCTGCTGCTTTATCAAGGTGTTGAAATACCCGGGTATGGCTATGGCCTTGATGCCTCGCATCTTAGGCAAACTTGCAAGCCCCATAATCTGGGATGAAGCACTTAACAATATTGGGATCTATCTTCAAGGAGGATATCATGACACAAACGGAAAGAGTCGGTTCTGTGCTGGTTATCGGGGGAGGAGTAGCAGGAATACAGGCTGCTCTCGATCTTGCCGACTCAGGCTACTTTGTATACCTGGTAGAGAAAAGCGGGGCCATAGGCGGTGCCATGGCCCAACTTGACAAGACCTTTCCAACCAATGACTGCGCCATGTGAATACTGGCACCCAAGCTGGTTGAGTGCGGTCGGCACTTAAATATAAAACTCATGACACTGTGCGAAGTCGAGGACGTAACTGGCACAGAAGGCAACTTTACCGTAACCATAAAAGAAGGCCCACGCTATGTCGACGTGGACAAATGCATAGCATGCGGGATATGTGCTGAAAAATGCCCTAAAAAGGTCGAAGATGAATACAATGCAGGAACTACCAAGAGAAAGGCCATCTATATAAAGTATGCCCAGGCAGTCCCACTGAAATATCAAATAGATCCAGAACACTGTATAAGGCTCAAGAAGCCTGGTAAATGCGGCTTCTGTGAAAAATTTTGCCCAGCAGGAGCCATCAACTTCAATGACAAGGGACAAACCCACACCATAAACGTGGGTTCCATAATCCTTGCCCCAGGGTTCAAATGTTTTGATCCAGAGGATGCAGGTGTCTGGGGCTATGGCCGTTACCCCAATGTCATAACGGCCCTTCAACTTGAAAGATATCTGTCTGCCTCTGGCCCCACCGAAGGGCATCTAATCCGCCCTTCTGATGGAAGGCCTGTTCGAAAAATGGCCTTTCTACAATGCGTGGGCAGCAGGGATCAAAATCGATGCTCAAACGAATATTGTTCATCGGTCTGCTGCATGTATGCCATCAAGGAGGCAATAATTGCAAAAGACCATGTACCTGGGCTTGATACCACTATCTTCTTCATGGACATGCGCACCTTTGGGAAGGACTTCGAGACCTATTACGAAAATGCAAAGGTACGTCATGGCATTAGATTTATCCGATGCAGGGTACACGGCGTTGAGCCCCAAGGCCAAGATGGCGACCTGCGCCTTCATTACATAAACGAAGATGGCAGACAGATCGAGGAATACTACGATCTTGTTGTCCTGTCGGTTGGCCTGGAGACCCCGAAATCGGTCAAAGAACTTGCATCCAGAATAGGCATCCAACTCACAGCCCATGACTTTGCCGCCACCAGTGCCTTTTCACCAGTTTTGACCTCCAGACCTGGCATATTCACATGTGGTTCCTTTGCCGGCCCCAAGGACATACCGCAATCGGTGATGGAAGGCTCTGCAGCAGCCGGAGGTGCAGCAGATCTACTTGCCCCTGTCCGTTTCAGTCTCACCAAGGAAAAGAGCTTTCCTGCAGAACGGGATGTCAACCCAGAAGGGCCCAGGATAGGTGTGTTTGTCTGCCATTGCGGCTCAAATATAGCAGGTGTAGTAGATGTTGAATCGGTGGCAGCCTATGCCCTAAACCTGCCCTACGTAGTCCATGTGGAGCGCAATCTGTTCACATGCTCCCAGGATACCCAGGAACTCATCAGAAAGAGGATCGAAGAACATAGACTCAACCGCGTGGTAGTAGCAGCCTGCAGTCCAAGGACCCATGAACCCCTCTTCAGAGAGACCATCAAGGCAGCTGGACTCAACGAATATCTCTTCGAGATGGCAAACCTGAGGAACCAGGATTCATGGGTCCACTCAAGCCAGCCTGAAAAAGCCACAGAGAAGGCCATTGACCTGGTTCGAATGGCAGTATCAAAGGTGGCCCTTCAGAGTCCCTTGAAAAACGAAAGCGTACCGGTAACACCAGTAGCCCTGGTCATAGGCGGAGGTGTGGCAGGCATGGAAAGTGCCTTGAGCCTTGCCAAACAGGGTTTTGAGACCCACCTGGTGGAAAAGGGAAGGCATCTTGGCGGAAATGCAAGACACTTGGCCTATACATGGACATATGAAGATATTGCTCTCTACCTGAAACAACTGGAAAAGGATGTCAATGAAAATCCGCTCATACACATACACATGGAATCCCAAGTGATAGACGTGAAAGGCTTTGTAGGGAATTTCACCTCTACTATCGAAAAAGCAGGACAAACGGATGAAATACATCACGGTATAGGTATCATTGCCACTGGAGGAAGGGGGTTCAGGCCAGAAGGACAATATGGATATGGCAAATACGAAGAGGTATTCACCTCCATTGAATTCGATACAGTAAAAAGGGCTGGGGATTTCAGGATAAAGAAAGGCAAGAGCTTTGTATTCATACAATGCGTGGGCTCGAGGCAAGACGACAGGATGTACTGTTCCAGGGTCTGCTGTACACATTCGGTTCAGTCGGCCATAGAACTGAAGAAGGAAGATCCATCAAAATCCGTATACA
>JALSNW010000010.1 GCA_026986785.1 Deltaproteobacteria bacterium
CCATTTGCATAATATAGAGGGGGAATGTTCTCGTTGTCATATACTGGATCAAAGGTTATGGGCACCCCTTCTTCCTGGTATTGCTTCATATTGAACTGGTAGAGAAACTTCCAGAAGTCAAAGTTTGGATTGGTAGGCATACCATTGACCAAGCGTCCAGGATCCGATGAGGCATTGAGGTTGAAATACTCCACCATCTGGCTCACAAAGTCCATAGGTACTATATTCCCTGTACCATCTGCATCTATGTGTTGAGATACCATATGGAAGTGAGGTATGCCATATCCAGGAGAGACACCATATACTGGAGAGAGCTCATATTCTGCAGGAAATGCCATGAGAGACCAGTCACCTCCTGGCAACAGGTTGTAACCAAACCTGTTGTCGAAGTTGCTGTAATAGCCCAAGGTGTCGTCAAAGGTTCGAAAACGCCATGTCCTCCTATAAGGTACGTGACATGCCTCACACTCTATGGTTGCAAGATGCCTCCCTGTAGTCTCTCCGAACTTCTCCTCGTGGGCATTGGTGGGATCAGGTGCATCTGGATGGCCCCCTGCAAGATGACAGTATTCACATGTCTTTGGCTTCGGGTTGTTGTCCAGGTCATTTCTGACCATATGGGCAGTATCCGTTCCCTTCAGAAAGTTGTGCTTGGCCTCAAGATCGCCTTTTTCCCTCAGATGGCAGGTACCACACCCCATTTTCCCCGAGGAAAGGTGGACCTCAAAACCAGGTTCTTCTGGATTGTCGGTGAGGTTTACATAGCGGCCATTCTTGACCCAGTCTGCATCCATGCCCAGGTTATACGTCCTGGCACGGGTCCAGTTGCTATTGCCATGGTCCTTGGTCATGGCGTGACACTGCCCACATATCTTCACCCACTTAGGTGAAGATACATCTGAGACCCCACCGAAAAGATCTATGTGTAAGGCACCGTCGCCGAGATCGGCCACATTGTAATAGGCCTTTGCCTGCCAATCGTCACCAGATCTTACTATCTGGATATACGTAAGAGGTGCCCCGTCTCCATTTATATCAAGCCCCATCAGATTCGCCGTAGGCATGTAGTTAAAAAAGCCTGGAATATATTGACGAAGGGCTACGGATATCTGGTCCATGGGGATGGTACCATTTTCCATGTCTATGAAGACCTTTGCGATATCAGGGCTGCCATCGGGCTTCATATAGGCAGGATTACCATGCATGTATTGCCCTATGGCATACATCATGGCCCCAACACCACGGCCAGTATATCCTGAATAGGCAATCCCCTGCCCTTCCATAAGGGGGGCACGCATGTAATCCCTGACCGAGCCATTGGCATTGTCCCAATCCGTGTAGAAGGCACCTGGCTGATATCCCCTAAGTCCAAAGGGTATCTGGCAGAGTTGTCCAGATGGCCACTTGATCCTGTAGGCATAGATGAAATCGTTGAAAAACATGGACATCATATCCTCCATACCTGCATCTGGTGGCAAGAACCCATGTTCCTTCATATATTGTAAGAAACCAGCGAACATCGTATCCAAGGCGGGTTTTGAGGCAGCAAGCCGTGCCATCTCGTCTTCAGGACCAGCAGGATTTGCACAATACGCATCGAGTATACCATTCGGCCCCCAGATAGACGGCACCACTTCTGGGGGGGCATAAAGGGCATAGGGTAGCTGTATACCTTGGGCTTCCATCTCTTTCAGCCCATCGGTCCACATCTGCATCATTTCGCCTATGTTTTCTGCTGGGAGTTGCATGAGTGCCATCTTGTTAGTTGGTCTCGAGATACGTTGGGCAGCATTGGTATAATTGAGTACGCTCTGGCTCTTGAGGCCTGGCTCCAATGCCATCCCAAGAGAGATCTTCTGTACCTCTCCGTCTTGACGCTCAGCAAATATCATCATCCTTGGCCGAAAGGTCTGTACCCTTAGCCCATCGGCAGCCCTATACTGATACTGCCCCTGGGGGTCCAGATGACACAACAAGCAGTCTGCCTCCATGATACCCGACCTGTGCCAATCCACAGGCTTTGGATCTCCTATTTGGGAGATGGTCTCATCAATGCTCTTGCCACTGTTGAGCACATGGGTCATTGCATCAGGACCGTATGTATAAAAATCACGGTCATAACTATGAACCGGGGCCAGGGAAGGATCGTCATATGGGATAACTGTCCCGTCCGACTGGACAATCCCTTCGGCAGGCCCTCCACCTGGGTGACAGGAATAACAAGTACCTATCTGGTCATAGGTGGACTGATCGAAAAAATAAGGCTTCCCCTCTGTAGAGAACGGGTTATCCTGGCTTCCCCTTACGCTTTTGGCCGCCAACTGGCGGTAAGAAGGAGGTCACCATGCACCGTACTGACCCGGTGACAGAAGATGTCCATAGGCGTTTGCAAGGTACTTGTACAAGGTACCATCGTTGTTCTCATCGCTCCAGGTATCACTCATGATCTCTGCCTTTGGCCCAACCCCTTCACGGAAGTGATAGGCCCTGGTGACAGCCTGGTAATCGTGACACTTGCCACAGGTTGCCTTGGGGCTGTAGGCTGGGCCTGCCACATATACAGAGCCATTTGCAGCCTTGATCTGATCTGTATCATCCAGCTGAGAGACTATGGGCTGGCCATCCCTATCGAGTAACTGGATAGCTGGATGGGCCCAGAGCGTGGGGGCGAATGCCAATCCACTGAACAGGATGGACCACATGAAAGTGGAAATTATATTCATCTTTTTTGACATATCTAAGACCTCCTGAAGTATATAAACTTTCCCATTTCCTTGTCACTTCCTCTCATATCTATCTCTTGTGTCTGAGTATTATATTCTGATGACACTCGTTGCAGTCAGATGTGGAGTGACAGACATTACAACTCCTGAAGTTGTGCCTTGCAGCTTCTGCATGACCATTTTCCTTGGTATAGGCCATCCAATCAGCCCTGGCATGGGATACAGGTTTCTGGCTCCTGTGGCAATCCGAGCAATAGGAGGCTGGATGACACACTGCACAGAGCCTACGATCATGGGTGGCATCCTGCCCATGCTGGGTAGTCTTCCAATTGAAAATATGATCCCTGGGTTTTTTGGTCTGGTGACAGTCTTGGCAAAAGGCCTTGCTATCATGACAATACAGACACGTCTTGTCGAACCGGCTATCAAAACCGTGATGTTCAGCCCAATCACCATGATGGCTGGCAGGGGGCACATCCTTCCTGAGACGCCTGTGACAGGTCTCACATTCACTTGGGGCCTCATCTCCATTGTGGCATTGTCTGCATGTGGTCATCTCGGGCCACTTTATGTCATTGAGACTTTCATCTTCGTTCAGCCCTTCGTGACAGGTATCACATTCCACCCCCTCATGGACATCATGGGTAAAGATCACATCTTCATAGCTCTTTGGCTTTTCAACCATAGCCTCTTCCACTGAATAATCATTTTGTGCGCTCTTGAGAGAATGGCACTGCAAACAGTCCTCGGATGGATGATCCAGGTCGATATCGTGACACTCTGAGCACTTGTCCATGGTGGGATCTTGCATCTTCCCGTCATCCGCAATCTCGTGGCAATCACTGCATGCCATCTCGTTTTCCATCACGTGCAATCTATGATTGAACTTCAGGGCACCTTCTTCCCTCTTACAACCTGAGAATAGGATACTGATCAGGGCTGTAAGAAGGAGTGCCAGGAATATTGAAATATTCTTTTTCATATTCTTATCCTCTGATTTCACACCCTAACTCCTTCAAAATCTTATGGAGACAGTACAGGTAAGGCCATTTAGATCACTAATGCCGAATTCCTTGTAATAGTCATCCCGTTCGTATTCATATTTGAGTTCAGCCCATCTATTCTCGTTCATAAAATAGCGTACCGCTGCGTAGTAATTGTTTGCAGCCTCGTTCTCTATCATGCTGTTTACATCTTCACTCTTGTAGTAGTAACCACCAGATATCTCCCAATTGTTGAAGAGGTGCTGACTCAAGTCTGCAAAAAAAGATATTGAATCTGCCTCGTAAAACTTATCTCTACTTTCCCACCAACGCGTTACCCCTATAGAACAGTGAAATCCCTCCAGATGGAGCCAGTGGTCTATGGTTATGCCACCGGTCCAACTGGTGAAATCCGTGTTGTATAGGTCTTCGTCACTGATAGATGCAAGCTTTCTGAAAGAGAACCTCGTGAAGAAGGCAAGTCCTTCTTGCTTAGGGATCTGCTGACTCAAGGATAGGGTGACCTGATAGTATGCCTGCTCTCTGGCCAGGTACAGGTCCTTTATATCCTTGCCGAGATCTTTCTCAGGAGATTGCCAGTCGAATATGAAATCCGAGGGATATTCGTTCTCAAAGTTGCGATATACCTTGATACCAATGGTAGTTCCTGTCTTTTCTATATCACCTACTGCATCGAAATACGCGTATCTTGCATGGTTGTTGATAAATGCCCCATGGGCATCCATTTTGAGATTTGGATAGGGTCGCCAGTCTCCGTAGACCTCCCATGAATTTTCCTTGTAAAAGGAGGTATCTGCATGGAGTATGAGGTTTCGTATAGGATAGAATTCCAGGTTGAATCCGCCTATGCCATCTTTTCTGAGATTTGCATAGGGCTGAGAAGGCATTCCTCCATAGGCCTCGAAACTGAACCAGTCCAGGCCCAATACCCGATCTCCCCTGAGCCAAAGGCCATCGAGCTGCACACTCTCCACGCCATAAACATACTGCCGCCCTATTCTTATGTCGTAGTTGGGTATCATCTCCTGAAAGTCCAGGTAACCATAATAGACGTTGACCTCCTGTCTCTCATCTCCACAGGCGTCTATATAGTCCTGAAACACTGACCCCTCGGGAGTGCCATCCAGGTCCTTACGGTACCTGCCAAGAAAATTTAGGCTCACCCCCTTCTCCTGCCAATTCCAGTCGAGTCCCACCTGCTCCTCAAAGTCCTGATCACTGGAATCATTCGGCACCATCTGCCTATCTGGTGGATTTGACCACTGAACTCTATACTTGGTTCTGGTCCTGATCTGTAATTCGCCTATTGGGGTATTGATCTGCGCCAATGCCGAGGCTGAAAAGATCAACAACAGGCACACAAGAAACAAACACCCCTGCCCCTGCCTCAAACTGTTGATGAAACATCTGTCTTTTTTCATGGTTCCCCATTCCACCCATCTTCCCCAATTTCCCCTGGCCCAGGCCAGAAAAAAGGGGAAACAATGTCTCGATCCAGATGGCACATCCCTCAAGACACAGAGGACAAAACAGTATTGACTCCTGAGTTGAGATGAAAATATAGAGTTTTCGAAAGTGTATTCAGTTCAGATGCAGATCTGCTAATTGTCCCAAGACGTCTTAACCGAAAGTAGTTGAACAGATGCCAGCAATCCACTAAGCAAACCCTACCAACCCGAGTGCAATGACTGAGGACGTCCCTGCTCGATCTATCTGGCGTCTATTACCAGCCAGGGCGCTGCCAAGTCTGGACCCTAACAACAAATAATCAGGCATTATAAACCCTATCCATGATAGTGAACCTTTATTCACTATTCTTTTCTTAGCGGTATTTCTTTGTTGTGTCAAAGGTTTTTTTGATATATTTTAGTTAGTTAGAGCTATATTATAATCATTCGTTTAATTTTTACAGACTAATAATCAAACAAGAAAACATCTTCTTCTTTTAATCGACACAACTTACCAGAATGATAAATACTTTTTTCATATATTTTGGCCCTATTACTTATTGGGATATTCTGGTATCTTGTAAAGAGTAAGAATCAATTAGTGAATATTTTCTCAAATTTACTAAAGGCTTGAAGGCCTTTGTTGCATATTATCCTGGATTATAGCTTGTAAATTTGCCAAAGATCTAAAGCAGAGGACTTGTGAAATACTTTGATACTTCAATTGTCTGGCAACAAAGCAGATTCGGTAAGATTGCGAGCCCCCTTGCGGCTTCAAATGTCTGAATTTTTAGAGCAGAAAAATTTGCACCTTTTGGGTAAAGGTATATTTATCCGAACAACATAGATAACAATTTGATTTTTTTATAAAAAATCTTTACCCAGGCATTTGAAATTGCACAATCTGGGTTCAACTGCATAGTCAGGGTTCAATCAGAAAGCCTTGCCCTGATAATAGGCAAGATCTCGGAAAACCTGAAAGGCTTGTGTACAAAATCCTCCACGTCGAGTTGTTGAATCTTTGAGATTGTCTCTTCGTCAAGATAACCAGTACAGATTATGACCTTGATATCTGGCCTTTGCTCCTTCAACTTTTCAAGGCACCTAAACCCCCCCATACCAGGCATATTGAGGTCGAGAAGGACAAGATTGATGGCATCTGGCTCCCTTGAAAATATCTGCAAGGCCTCCTCACCACTCGAGGCCAAGATGACATTGAAGCCAACCTTCTCCAGCATGTTTTTCCCTATGTCTCTTATCTGCTCCTCGTCATCTACCAAGAGAATCGTCTCTGAAGAGCTGACACCGTAGTCCCTCGAGACCATCACATGATCCACCCTTTCCTCGTCTTCTGTGCATGCAGGGAAAAACACTGAGAAAACAGTACCTTTGCCTGGTTCGCTCTCACAGGTTATCCAACCACCATGGCGCTTCACAATCCCATACACTATTGCCAGACCAAGGCCAGTGCCCCGTCCATCATCTTTAGTGGTGAAAAAGGGATCGAAGATCCGCTCACGGACCTCAGGAGGCATACCGGTTCCCGTATCCGAGACCTGGATCCTCAAAAAATCTTTCCCGTTGTCCTTGCTGTCTTCCTGGCCTGCCATAGAGATGAGGCCCCAATCACTCTTGATCCTGTTGGTTGCTATCACCAGTTCGCCACCTTCTGGCATGGCATCCCTGGCGTTTAGGGCCAGATTCATAAGTACCTGCTCAAGCTGAATAGGATCGGCAAGGATGGAGCCAGCATCTGCCGAGAGCCTGAGATCTATCCTTATCATCTTTGGGATGAGCCTTTGGAGCAACCTGCTGAGGGACACTATCTGTTCATTCACATCGATTATTTCCTTCTTTCCCTCCTCCTTCCTGCTGAATACCAACAGTTGCCTTGTGACAAGAGAGGCCCTTTCGACGACCTTTTCTATCTGGCCAAGGAAGTACTTTATCTTTGCAGGGTTGTTGTAGGCTTCCAGGCTCATCTGGACATACCCGGCAATGATCTGAAAGATATTGTTCAGATCATGGGCAACTCCGCTGGCAAGGGTCCCTATGGCCTCCATTTTCTGGGCCTGTATGAGTTCATGTTCCAGGATCCTCTTTGCTGTCACGTCCCGTATGAAGAACAGGCCTGCTGGCTCGGACTTCCAGATCACCGGCACTGCCATCACCTCGAGCCATTTTTTGTCATCGGCACCACATTCGATCTCAAGGGTATCCAACACACAGTTTTCCTCTCCCTCCACGGGTCCACTACATACCTTTTGGATAATTTCAGCCCTATCGTCAGGCATCAATTCCAAGAAGTTGACCCTTTCAAGGGAGGAAACCCCTGAGCAGTTGAAGAGCCTTTCAGCTTCAGGGTTCCAAAAAACAACAGCAGAATCTTTTACAACAATTATCCCTTCCCTGGCATTGTTGACCACTGTGGCATATTTGGACTCTGATTCCTCAACAGAATCTTCGAGCCTACGGGCATATTCCTTCAACTTTTCTTCTGCAGCCTTAAGGCCCTTTCTCGCCACAAATTCCTCAAAGCGCTTACGGTAATTGAAATAGGAGGCAACGAGCAAAACCCCCAAGCTGGACACCAGATATATGTTGTTCACAAGAAACAGATTGGTAAACCCACCGCTGCCTGAATAAAAAACCACCATCAAATACAAAAGATAGAGAATAACAGTATGGATGAGATGGTTCTTGAAGTCAAAGGGGATGAAAGTGAGAAATGCAATGAACAAAAGTAGAAGACCCGCATAATAGGGGGTGCCAAATCCATTGACCTCCTTGATCATCGAGAGGATGCATAGACCGATGACGTAAAAGCCAATGATAGCAATGGCTCGGGAGGTGAACAGATCTGCACTCTTCTGATTCAGGATGAATAAAAGCAGGGCAATAGCTGCTGTTATCAGCCTGTATACAAGAAATGTCCTGAAGTGTTCTGGGTAAAACAGGTAATCAATCCAGGCCAAGGCCGGCAGCATGAAGGCGGCAAGCAACAGGGCAAAATTCACCCGGAACCTCAGTACTGGAAAAAGCTCTGCTTGGAACTCCTCTAAGAGTTTAGATTCCTTTTCCAAAATCTGCTTTTTTTATGAGCCTATGTCCTTTTTCTGGCAATGGCGAACAGATTCACGCCCTCTGGTTCTGAAAGAACCTCTATATCCCTCCCAAAAGGGGTCTTGTCAAATATTGACTTTAGATCGTTCTCGTCCCTGTGGATCAACTTCCACTGAAATATATGATCCATCCAGGCCTTGTTGGGATTGGCCTTTGAAAAATTGCTCAATATCAATATGCCACCTGGTTTCAGATAGTCCCAAGCTCGTGTAGCAAGGGCTGCAAAAAGCCTGTCGTCCAGGTAATCGGTGAGGCCGGCAGAATAAATAATATCCCTCATCTGAAAATTATGACGTACTCGTCCCAAGGCCCATTTTAACACATTTTCCTGCATTAGTGTTATCTTTGCCCTATGCTCGAATACATCCACGTATTTGGAGGTGTATTCAAGGGCCTCGGGATCGGCATCGATACAGAGACAGTCGAGCTTTTCACTATGCGGAAATCTGGCTATGAAATCGAAAAGTTCTCTGTTCGAACCACAGGCCAGGTTCATTATACCTATTGTATCACTCCCATCCATGAATTGTTTGACATGTTTTTCAAGGAGTTCTGAAAGGAGGCGTCTCCTCCCCCTGACGGCCCTGGGCGGAGGTGCATCGAGACAGTACCTATCCAACATGATGCCTAGGAGGCCATCCCCATCTGGGATGTTTCTGTAAATCGCCTCCATCATCAAAAAGTCACCAGCATAACCTTTGGGCTTGAAATATGCCCTTTCTGCAAAACGGCTCCTCATGAAATATGGAAAGATCTCTTTGAAGATATAGCCCCATATATATTCAGAGATACCCTTTTGGGCATCCAGTTTTTGGGCCAATACCTCAAGATAGCCATCAAAGGCATCCATGGTCTCCTTCAGATAGAGGTATAATTGTTCATCTATCTCTGTACTGTTGGAGGCCTGGACACTCGACGCTATCTCATACATATGTGCCTTGAATCGCTCTACATGCCCAGTCACTTCTTTCCAGATATGGGTCTCGAATATATTTGCTGGTACTGGCCGTGGCTTTGAGAAAAGAGGCCGCCTTCCTGAAGAGAGGCTGGCTGTATAACCAGCCAGATTCTGGGTATCTGCAACGACCTTCCTGAATTTTTTGCATATCGACATGGCCACAAGGGCGAGAAAATCAGCATAAAGCCTGGGGTTTTCAAGGCGAAGCCGGGAGGCCGAAACCGCATCCATTATGGAGAGCATGGAATTTTCCGAGGCCTTTATCTTCCTGACCCTGGTCAGGCCATCGAAAAAGCCGATTTCCCCAAAAAATTCGTCTTCTCCAATCAAGGCCAGGACGATCCTGGTGCCACCTGAATCGTATGAGACCTCCACCCCGCCCTTCTTCACATAGTATAGACAATTGCCTTCATGTCTGGAAAGGTCGATATCCTGACCCCTTAAGCAGTGCTCATTCTGGAAATACGGCTCCACGGATGCCAATATTTCTCGTCTGGGCAAAAATAAGAAATGAGAAATACTATCTTCTATTATCTCCTTGAAAAGTAGATTCATGCCACCTCCTTCTTTGTGTACCAAGTCTACCAACAGTAATTTAGGTATCTTGTTTTCAGACATTTTTTATCCCCAACATCATTATATACTATACTTATAAAAGTTATCGGTCTCATCAACTACTTTCCTTAAGCCTTTGCATTTCAAAAAGTATTGAAATATGTTAGCGTCTGCTGAAATCATAGATCTCAATTCCCTTGTATATAAGGAGATTACTGATATGCCTCTCAAGGCCGAGGAACAACTTTTACCTAAGGCTTACGACTTCAAGGATGTGGAAACACACTGGTATGAGCAGTGGATCAAGGAAGGACTCTTCATTGCCACAATGGATGAGGGGAAACCGAATTTTTCAATGGTCATCCCTCCACCCAATGTTACAGGGGTACTCCATATAGGCCATGCCCTCAACAACACCCTTCAGGACATACTCGTCAGATATAAAAGGATGGATGGATATAACACCTTGTGGGTGCCAGGCACTGACCATGCAGGTATCGCTACCCAGAACGTGGTCGAAAGACAGCTTGCGCAACAAGGACTTACGAGACATGACACAGGAAGAGAAAAATTTATCGAACAGGTATGGAAATGGAAGGCCAAAAGCGGTGGCAGGATAATAGAACAGTTGAAGAGGCTTGGTTGTTCATGTGATTGGACAAGGGAAAGGTTCACCATGGACGAAGGCCTCTCGCTGGCAGTACGGGAGGTATTCGTCCGTCTCTATGAAGAAGGACTTATCTACCGGGGCGCTTACATAATCAATTGGTGCCCGAGGTGCCATACTGCACTTGCGGACATAGAAGTGGAGCATGATCTCGGGAAAGGGAGTCTTTGGTATATCCGTTATCCTGTGGCAGAAGAAGACAGGGACGAAAACACCCCAGATTATGTTGTGGTCGCCACTACCAGACCTGAAACCATGTTGGGTGATACGGCTGTAGCAGTAAATCCCGAAGACGAACGTTACAAGGCCCTTATTGGAAAACATCTGGTTCTTCCCCTTCTTGGACGAAAGATTGAAGTGATTGCCGACGAACACGTAGACCCTGAATTCGGGACCGGCGCTGTCAAAGTCACTCCAGCCCACGACTTCAACGACTTTGAAATAGCCAAGAGACATGACCTGGCCTTTATCAACATCTTTGACAAAAATGCCAGGCTGACCAAAGAGGCAGGCCAGTATGAGGGATTGGACAGATTAGAGGCCAGGAATAAGGTCCTCAAGGATCTTGAAGCAGGAGGCTTCCTGGAAAAGGAGGAAGAATACGACCTTGCAGCAGGCAAATGTTACAGATGCAAAACAATAGTAGAACCCAGGCTTTCAAAGCAATGGTTCGTAAAGATCAAGCCTTTGGCCAAGCCGGCCCTTGAGGCCGTAAGGGATGGCAGGACCCAGATCGTACCCCCTGGCTGGATACGTACGTACGAGGAATGGATGACGAATATAAGGGACTGGTGCATATCCAGACAGATATGGTGGGGGCACAGGATCCCTGCATGGACATGTCAGGAATGTGGCCATGTAATAGTTGCCAGGACAACACCCGATAGGTGCCCAAAGTGTAGCTCCACCAGGCTTGTCCAGGAATCAGACGTGCTCGATACCTGGTTCAGCTCGGCCCTTTGGCCATTTTCCACCCTTGGCTGGCCAGAAGAGACCAAAGAACTTGAATTTTTTTATCCCACCTCAGTGCTCATCACGAGCTTCGACATCCTCTTCTTCTGGGTAGCCAGGATGATGATGATGGGTCTTCATTTCATGAAGGATGTGCCATTTCATTATGTATATCTTCATGCCCTGGTAAGGGATGCCCAGGGACAAAAGATGAGCAAATCCAAAGGAAATGTCATAGACCCCCTGACAATAATGGATAAATATGGCACGGATGCGGTTAGATTCACCCTTGCTGCCTTTGCTGCACAAGGAAGGGACATAAAGCTGTCTGAGGAACGGATAGAAGGATACCGTCACTTTGTCAACAAGATATGGAATGCAGCAAGGCTCGTACTAATGCATGGGGCAAAACTCAGGGATTATACGTCTGTGCTTGAGAAAGCCAAACTGAACACATCGGAGAAGTGGATTCTCTCGAGACTCAACAAGATCATTGCCCAGACCAGACAGGCCCTCGATGCTTTCAACTTCGATCTTGCGGCCAAGGGCTTATATAAATTTTTCTGGCATGAGTACTGTGACTGGTATCTGGAACTTTCAAAAAACGATCTCTCAGGCCAGACCCCTGAGCGAGCAGATATCTCCAGGGCAGTAGCACTGTGGGTATTGGACAACACGCTTCGCCTGTTGCATCCGTTCATGCCATTTGTAACCGAGGAACTGTGGCATCATCTGCCTGGAAGAGACAGCTACATAATGGTGAGCGACTTTCCACGACCCAACGACGAACATCTGTTTGCAGAGGCAGAAAAAGAGATAGAGCTGTTGAAGACAGTAATCACAGGCATCAGGAACATCCGGGCAGAGGTTGGCATCCATCCCGGGACAGAGATCAATGTCGTATTGCTTGCCCATAGCCCTTTTTCCAACTCAGTAATAGAGGCACATAGAGATGAAATCTCACGGCTGGCCAGGGTGTCCAGGATAGAAAAGATTACCACTGAAGTCGAGAAACCTAAAGGGGCTGCATCCTTCATAACAGAGGAAGTCGAGATCTTTGTCCCCCTGGCAGGTCTGGTAGACATATCTCAAGAACTCAAAAAACTCGAAAAAGAGGTGGCCAAGGTGAAAAAAGAACTCAAGAGGGTAGAGGGAAAACTATCCAATGAAAATTTCCTGAAAAAGGCACCTGCCGAGATAGTGAAAAAGGAAGAGGACAAAAAGGAAACCCTATTGGCAAGACTTGAAAAGATCAGCAGACATCAGGAGATGCTCAGGCAGGTAGGCTGATGACCTTCAAACAAGTGGATCCATCTGGCTTTGTCCCACCACGGCTGCTTTATAGAGATATCGTCAGGTCGACGCTCTTGGAAGACATGGGCCACGGCGACATAACCACTTCCTGTACCGTGGACCCAAACACCCACGCATTGGCAGATATCCTGGCCAAAGAAGAAGGCATACTCGCGGGCCTCTTTGTGGCCATGGAGGCCTTCTCTCAAGTGGATCAGGCTCTGGAATTTTCCAATCTCATGAAAGAGGGGACCCTCTTCCACAAGGGTGACGTACTCTTGTCCATAAGTGGCAGGGCATCTTCCATACTCATGGCAGAACGAACTGCCCTCAATTTTCTTCAGAGGCTATGTGGGATTGCCTCACTTTCATGGAAATACTGCCAGAAGATCCAAGGGACAAACTGTCGAGTGGTCGGCACCAGAAAAACCACACCAAACCTTCGCATCCTGGAAAAATATGCGGTAAGGGCAGGCGGGGGTTTCAACCATCGATTCAGCCTATCCGATGGAATACTCATAAAAGACAATCATATAGCAGCCTGCCAGGGCATTTCACAAGCAGTAAAGGCAGCCAGGGCAAAGGCCCCTCATGGGCTGAAGATAGAGGTGGAGGTGACAGACATAGATCAGATGAAAGAGGCCATCTGGGCCGGAGCAGACGCAGTGCTCCTGGACAACATGACACCTTCGGAGATAGGCCGGGCAGTTGGTATTGGAAAGGGATTGAAGCCAGATCTCATTATCGAGGCCTCAGGAGGCATCACCCTTGAGAACATAGACAGATTTGCAGCCACGGGGGTGGATATAATATCCAGTGGTGCCCTGACACATTCCTTCAAATCTATTGACCTCACCCTAAAAATCAAACTATAATCATCATATGTTTCCCATCCAGGATAGCATCCCTCGTAAGTGCCCTGCGCTCATGAACTGGACCATAATGGGCATTTGTATTGTAATCTTTCTCTTTGAGACAGCGCTACCACCAAAACTACTCGAGCATCTCACTTATCTCTATGGCGTGGTCCCAGCAAGATATACCCATCCTGACTGGGCAGTGGCCATGGGGCTCACGCCCAGACCCATCCTCCCCCTTTTCACCTGTATGTTCCTCCATGGAAGCTGGATCCATATCATTGGCAATATGTGGACGCTGTGGATATTTGGAGACAATGTGGAAGACGAGATGGGCCCCTGGAGGTTTCTCATTTTCTATATCATGTGTGGACTCGTGGCATCGATGGTCCACATCTATACCAACCCTGATTCGACCATACCCACCATAGGTGCCTCCGGTGCCATTGCAGGTGTCATGGGCGCCTACTATGTACTCTTTCCAAAGGCCAGGATCATTATCATGATCCCAATCTTTTTCTTCCCGTTTTTCTTTGACGTCCCGGCCGTATTCTTCTTGGCCTTCTGGTTCCTGGAACAACTCTTCACTGGTACCTTCTCCATCCTGAGTCCTCAGATGACTGGCGGAGTGGCTTGGTGGGCCCATATTGGTGGCTTTTTATGCGGTATGCTCACATACAAGGTCTTCCTCAACCACCATTATTGTAGAAGGCGTTTCCCAGATCAGAGCATACCCTGGGGTTTGCTTGAACCAAGGGATAGGCTATAATTTTTTGATTTTCACTGAAACAGACTAATTGAGAGGTGACACCATGACTCCAATGGATATCTTCTGGATATTCTTTATGATGACTGCCCTGCAGCCCGTACTTAAACAAAAGATGCTGGAGGCTGCAAGACAGCGTACCATTGCAAAGATAGAAAAAGAACGTGGCTCCAGGGTCATACTCTTGGTACACCGCCAGGAGACAATGAGCCTTTTGGGCTTTCCAGTGATGAAATTCATAGACATCAATGATTCCGAGCAGGTCATCAGGGCCATTCACATGACAGACTCGACTGTACCTATAGATATCGTCCTACACACACCTGGGGGCCTGGTGCTTGCAGCATTGCAGATAGCAAGGGCGGTAAAGGATCACAAGGCCAAGGTGACAGCCTTTGTACCCCACTATGCCATGAGTGGTGGCACACTCATAGCCCTTGCAGCCGATGAGATAGTCATGGACAAGCACGCAGTCCTTGGACCAGTAGACCCCCAGATGGGCCAAAGCCCTGCCGCTTCCCTCCTCAAGGTATTGGAGAAAAAGCCTATAGAAAAGGTGGAAGACCACTCCATCGTCATGGCAGACATTGCAGAAAAGGCCCTCAGGCAGATGAAACTCAATGTCACGGATCTCTTGGCAGACAATATGGGAAGGGAAAAGGCAGAGAAATTGGCCCAACTACTTTCACAGGGCACCTGGACCCATGACCATCCCATATCCTGGAACGAGGCAAAGGCCATGGGGCTTCCCATCAAGACAGACATGCCTCCAATCTTCTATGAGCTAATGAGCCTCTTTCCCCAACCAATAAAGAGGGAACCAACCGTGGAATTCCTGCCGATCCCCAGAAGGAGTAGCGACAATCCTGGGAAAGGCCAGCCATAGAGGAACCTAAAACCTTGAGGCAGTAATGGGCAGGGCCTATTACTGCCGTGATCTACTTGTCATATCCCCTGTCTGTCTTGCATCACTGCATATGCATATGCAGAGTGGTTGTGGATAGATTCAAAATTTTCTGCCTCCACGGCAAACCATGTGATTTCTGGCATTCTCTCAAGACCCTGGTAGACGCATCTGACCAGATCCTCTACAAACATGGGGTGGTCGTAGGCATATTCCGTCACATATTTTTCATCAGGTCTTTTCAGCATGGAATAGACCTCTGAAGAAGCACTTTGCTCCACCACCTGTATCACGTCTTCCAGCCAGATGAATTTGTCAAATCTCACCCAGACCCTGACCTCGCCGCGTTGATTATGGGCACCATAGTTCGATATCTCCTTTGAACAAGGGCACACTGTTGTAACAGGCACCCTTGCTATCAACATCATGTCCAATTGTTCGGTCATGCTGCCATATAGACCACAACCATATTCCATGAGACCTTTTGTCCCGGTCACAGGTGCGCTTTTCTCTATGAAATAGGGGAAATCTATCTCAAGATGGGCCTCCTGGGCATCCAACCTCTCCTTCATGGCAGAAAGTATCATCTCAAAGGTACGAACATTGATCTCCTGCCGGTATTCATTCAATATCTCTACAAACCTGCTCATATGCGTGCCCTTGAATTGGTGAGGCAGGTTTACATACATATTGATACTGGCTACAGTCTGCTGCCTGCCCTTTGCCTTGTCCAAGACGGTTATGGGATAGCGTATGTTTTTGATCCCCACCCTGTTAAGGGGGATTCTCCTATCGTCAGCCATGCTCTGGACATCGGCCAGTCCCATGTATTCCCTATTCATAAAGAAGGCCCCAGAGTGTCTATCATGCTCTGTGCTGCATCGAGTAATACCTCGTCTGCAGCCGCTATGGGCATTGCCTCCCGCTCTGCCTTTCGGGCCAGGGGCGAAAAAGGAAATACGCCCACAGGCTCCACCCCGCACATATCCCTTATAAAATCTACGTCTGTCTCATCCTGTACGTTGTTAGCAACTACGTGAAGGCTTTTTATCTTGAGATCCTTTGCGAGTTTTTCTATCTTTCCTGCCGTTTCTATGCTCCCCCTATAGGGCTGGACAACTATGATGATATGATCTACCGATGCGATGGTACCCCGGCCAAGATGCTCCACGCCTGCCTCCATATCCAAGACTATGTCCTCGCCTTTTGAAACCAGGAGACAGTTCAGGAGATTTCTGAGCACTGCATTTTCTGCGCAGGCACATCCAGCTCCTCCCTGGGGGATTGCACCGAGGACCATGAGGCTGAGCCTGCCATGCCTTTTCATGAACTTTTCAGGCAGATCTCCAACCCGTGGATTCATGTTGTAAAATGGCCCATTTCGTTCAGAGCGTTCCTGGAGGAGATTCTTCATGGCAGCAATGGGGGTTACGTTTTCCTGACTAATCCCCAAAAGCCTGGCCAGGTGCGGGCTTGGATCGGCATCAATGGCAAGCACTGTCCTTTCCCTGTCCAAGAGCGCCTGGACGACAAGGGCACTTATAGTGCTCTTACCAACTCCGCCTTTTCCACAAACTGCTATTTTCATTTATCACAACCCCTTTCAAACTGATATCACAACACCACAGAGGCCCCACCCCTTCTCGGGTCACCTGCAGCATCCCCAATCAAGGTATCAACTACGTGGACACCGCCAAAATAGACATCTATCTCCTGCCAAACATTGGCTGGAAACCTCTTGGTGAATGACTCCAGGCTATCCTTTGGGAAACCTGGCTCTACCTGAAACAGCTCCCCATCCCAGTGTATTCTCGGCCTTTCCACCGCCTCCTTGAGGGATAGACCAAAGCAGATGCAGTTGATCACCACCTGAGTCAGAGCAGTCCTGATCCTCTTACTACCACCACTGCCCAATACGAATCTGGGCCTGCCACCTGTC
Source organism: Deltaproteobacteria bacterium (assembly GCA_026986785.1). Classification (GTDB taxonomy): domain Bacteria; phylum Desulfobacterota; class Dissulfuribacteria; order Dissulfuribacterales; family QOAL01; genus QOAL01. The sequence continues at coordinate 17,189 of JALSNW010000010.1, forward strand.
TCGATGATGGATGGGGACATCATAGAGCCCACCCTTATTCCAGGAGGTGAAGAATGAAAGCCACCAGGATGAAGATCATCTTCACCCATCATATTGTTGAGCATAATACCTGTTCCAGGGACGAAATATCCAGAGCCTTCACCATTGGAAGTGGTCATACTGGCCACATTGCCTTCTCGGTCACATACGCTTACATGGGTAGTGCCTCTGGAGAAACAAGGCCTGACACCCTGACATGCCTTATGGAACCATTGTTTCTCAGGCCAATCCAACCTGAACCCACTCTGTCTTCTATAGGCCTCCACCTCTTGCATGGCTCTTGCAAGCATACATAGATGCCTTTCGTCTCCCCAGGAGCATGTCCCTACCAAGGCCAGTTCTTCCAAGAGCTCAAGGGTGATTGCTACATAAAAACCACCAAAAGAAGGTGGTGGGTTGGTGATCAATTCATGGTTACAAAAAACCACCCTGAGGGGCCTACGCTCCTTGACCCTATACGTGGCCAGATCCTCAGTGGTCAAAAGGCCACCTCCAGAGGCCATGTCCTGGACAATCTGCTTGGCGATAGAACCTGAATAGAAGTCTTCAATGATCCCTCCATCAGTGCGACCTATCTCTTCCAGAAAGTCTGCCAGGTATGGATTTTTGAGGGTCTGGCCTTGGCAGACATATCTACCATCATCTTTCAAGAAGATATCTTTCCCCGTATCTGAAAAGAGCATTATGGGCCGCAGAAGTGAAAGGAAATAGGCCTGGTGTTTATTCAACCTCACACCTTGCCGTGCATAGGTTGCTGCTGGAGCTACGATCTTGGACAGGTGCAGGCGTCCAAGCAAGGAATGTACATGGAGAAAGCCCTTGAGATTACCTGGTACAGCCACGGAAGCAAGGCCGATATTGAAATCCTGACTGGAACCTGGAAATTTCACTGTCACGGGAAAAAAATGGGGCTCTTGATTCTTGTCCTCCAGGCCCTTGCCAGGCGTATCCACAAAAAAATCAAAAAGGACATCTTCTCCTTCTTTCGGCCTAGCCAGCAGAAATCCGCCTCCACCAAGAGATGAAAGGGCCGGTTCTACTACTGCTGCGGCAAAACCTGCGGCAACAGCTGCATCGAAGGCATTTCCCCCTGTTGAAAGTACCTGAGAGGCTGCCTCAGTGACCAATGGATGCCCAGAAGCAACACCTGCTCTATACTCAGCCAATATTTCACTCCTCTACTTATCTGATATAAGGTCAAACAGACTATACCGGCTTACATCTTTTGGCAAGAAACCCCTCTGATCCAGGCATCAACTTACAAGGTGAAAAGTCCCTTTCCCATGATGCCAAAAGGCATTAATATCAAATAGCGAGATGGTAACTATTTTAAAGTGCACTTTGAACAGGGATATGTCATGAAATGTCCAGGACAAGACAGCAGGTACTGGAAACCTGGCGCCATCTTCGAGGTCAAATGCCCGAACTGCGGAGAGCTAATAGAATTTTTCAAAGATGATACCAGGAGAAAATGCCCGGGCTGCGGCCAGGAGGTGCCAAACCCAGAAATGGATTTTGGCTGTGCTGCATATTGCCCTTATGCAGAACAGTGCCTCGGAGGCCTTGGAACCACCATTGGCGGAGAGGGCAAGATAAAAATCCTCAAGGGAAAGATGCTCAGGCAGATACACCAGTTGTATCAAGATCAGAGCAAGAAGGTAGCTAAGGCCACAAACTTTCTCGAACTGTGTGAAGAACTCGGCAAAAAGGAAGGGGCTGAACTTGGCCTCATACTCCTTGCAGGCCTTGCGACCTTGTTCTGCCAAATGGAGTCCGGGGCAAAGGATCTATCTCCAAAGGAATTGAAAAGGGTAGAAGAAAGACTCTTGGAGACAGGGGCTGATGAAACACAGGCCACAGATGCGATAAAACTTGTTGAAAAGGGCATGGCTGGACAGATAGAGGATGCAAAAGACATCAAAAATTTCAATGTAATAAGGGATGCCTCGGCCATAGCCGATTTCGAGGCCAAGGCAGGCAGGCAGTGGCAGAGCCTTTACGAAACCCTCTTGACTGACAGTGGAAGACAACTCGTAAAGAATAAGGCTGCGCTGGCTTAGGTTGAGAAATCTCTCTTTTACAGGCGTTTGCAGTGCATGATCTTGGATTATCTTCATTACAGTCTTTCGTTGGACAGACAAGACAAAGGGCTGACCCCTCATCTGGGTGCCAGCCCTCTTTCAGATAATATTGATTGTAACTCCGGTTGTTTTTTTACCACGAGAGCGTGACAAATATATCTCAACCGAGTATTGCCTTCAGGTCCTCGTCCGGTGTCTTGATAGGCATGATGTTGTAGTTTTGAACAAGCACATCTAGCACATTGGGGGTTATGAATGCCGGCAGGCTTGGCCCCAATCTTATGTCCTTTATCCCAAGGGCGAACAGGGTCAGAAGTATTGCGACCGCCTTCTGTTCATACCAGGAAAGGATCATGGAAAGGGGAAGCTCGTTTACACTACAATTGAAGGCATCTGCCAAGGCTGAGGCTATCATTATGGCAGAATAGGCATCATTACACTGGCCTATATCAATAAGCCGTGGAATGCCTTCGATGTCCCCGAGTTTTTTGTCAAAGAAGCGAAATTTGCCACAAGCAAGGGTGAGTACGATACAATCTTCAGGTACCTTCTCCACAAACTCCGTGTAATAGTTCCTTCCTGGCTTTGCCCCATCACAACCTGCCACCAAAAAGAAGTGCCTTATCTTTCCTGTCTTGACTGCCTCAATGATCTTTTCCGCTACCGAGAGGACAGCATTTCTGCCAAAGCCCACCATGACCGTGCCCTTGTCCGTGTCCTCTTTGAAACCGTCTGACTCCAAGGCCTTTTCTATGGCCGGGGTAAAATCCTTGTCTTTTATATGGGTGACCCCTGGCCAGCCCACTAGCCCCGTGGTAAAGATCCTGTCGAAATAGGATTCCCTTGGCTTCTGGATACAGTTTGTGGTCATGACGATGGAGCCTGGAAACTCTGCAAACTCCTTGATCTGATTCTGCCACGCTGTACCATAATGACCATAGAAATGGGGATATTTCTTGAGCTCGGGATATCCGTGGCATGGAAGCATCTCACCGTGGGTATATACGTTTATCCCCTTGCCTTCTGTCTGCTTGAGAATCAATTCCAGGTCCCTGAGATCGTGGCCTGACACCAGTATGGCCTTTCCTTTTTTTGCTCCAAGAGGCACTTCTGTAGGGACAGGGTGGCCATAACGACCAGTATTTGCTGCATCCAGGAGCTCCATGGCCTTTAGATTCGCCTTGCCACACTCGAGTACCAACTCTATCCATTCACCAAGGGCCATGTCCTTGTTTAGACTCGAGGCCAATGCCTTGTGGATGAAACCATAGAGCTCATCATCCTCCTGGCCAAGTATCTGTGCATGGTCTGCGTAGGCAGCCACTCCCTTGAGGCCATAGATCAAGGTCTCTCTGAGGGAACGCCTGTCTTCATCCAATTCTCCGTTTGACAATACCCCATGCATTTCACCCTGCCTTATCATCTCTTCCCTGTTGGAGCCCAGATCGAAGGTAGCGGGTCCGTCTGGATACTCCTCTGTACCACCAGCAGCCTTTACTTTATCCTTTAGCTGATCTCTCAATTCCACACAGCGCCTTAGAAGCTCCACGAATCTATCTGGATCAAAATCCACGTTTGTCAAGGTTGAAAATATTGCCTCACAGGTAAAAACATTTACATCTCTATCATTTACGTCTACTTTCCTGCCTTCTACAGCTACCTGTGAAAGCCCTTTTAGGGTATAGATCAAAAGATCCTGCAATGCCGCAACATCCGGTTTTTTTCCACATACACCAATCTTGGTGCAGCCGGTTCCCTTTGCCGTCTGTTCACACTGAAAACAAAACATAATTTCACCTCTTCTTTATGTAATATCCCTTGAAGGGATGCCAATGAATTGATAGAGCGACTCCAGCCCTTTTCGCTTGACCAAGGAACCGAGTCGTTCACCATTTTGGGAATTGCCCATGTAAAAACCAACGATCTTTTCCACAATGGCCAAGACTTCATCTTCTGAAAATATCCCTGGTAGCTCATGGGCAAGCTGGGGATGCCGACCAAGCTTGCCCCCTACCAAGACCCTGAACCCTTCTCTTTCCTTGATGAGGACCGAAGACGGACAAACCGTTATGCACTTGCCACAACAAAGACATCTTTCGCAATCGATCAGGGGGCCTGCATCTTCGACGAGCATGATTGCCCCCTCTTCGCATTCATCAATACAGGCGTTGCACCTATTGCACTCTTTGTCTGCAGCCCATGCAGGCCTGAGAGCCCCTATGATGCCAATGTCCACTATCTGCGGACGAGAACAGCTATTGGGACAAAAGGATACGGACACCCGAAATTCGTGATGCATCTTCAATGGGCCCGATACATTTTTCTGCAAAAAATCTCTCAGACCCTGTCGACCCAAAAACTCATCCAGTCTCTGCACGATTTCAGTAGGGCCAAAGACCCGATTGGAACAATCCTTGGCCCCAAAACAGGTCTCAAGTCGATACCCCTTGACATCTGGCTGTTGATCTTTCATGAATCTTTGCCTGCATTGCTCCAGATGGTCCGGCACCACGAGGTGCGATCCCTGCTGACGAGCAAACGCCTCCACCTTTTTTCTCACCATGTTCCTGATGAAAAAAGGCACGCGTTCCATCTCATTCAAGGCATCGTCACTCCATCTCATCATCCAGCTCCTTTATGGCATTAAAGATTAACAGGATAAAAAATATTAACATTGACTTATGTCAATGGCAGTGGAATTCTTATTGAAAAAGATCCAAATAGCGAGGACACACAAAAAATGAGTGGACAAAAAACTATACCAGGGCTTGTACAAAAGGCAGACGGCTCTTTTGGGTTCACCGTTGAATGCCCAAATGGTCTCATCAACGAACAGATCCTCCTGGCTGCCCATGAGGTGTGTAAGAGATTCAACTGCCGCCTTCATATTACAACGGCACAAAAGCTGATGTTTCTCGACCTGGATAAAGAAACTGGCCCCAAGGCCCTGAAGATCCTTGAGGATGCAGGTGCCAGCGTGCGAAAGGCGAGGGATCTCTCCCAGCCGAGGGTCTGTGTTGGTAAACCATATTGCAAATTTGGTGTCCAGGACTCCTTTATCCTTGGCCAGAGACTATACGATGAACTTGCAAGGATGCCTACCCCTCCCAAGTTGAAATATGCTGTCTCCGGATGTCTTGCCTGTTGTGCATGGTCGAACCTCATGGACCTTGGCTTTGCCGGTGTCAAAAGTGGCTACCGGGTCATAATCGGGGGCCATGGTGGATTCAGGCCGGTAGCAGGCATAGAGATAGGTAAGGTCACAAGCCATGATCAAGCAGTAGAAGTGCTCAAGAAAATGTCAGAGCTTTTTGCCAGTGAGATCGGCAAAAAGGGCCGCGTTGACAAAGTCATAAAAAAGATAGGCATAGAAGAGATAAAGTCCCAGATAGGCCTTGATTGAAACACTCAACCTGAACGAAGTATCATGAGGGCCATGCGCTTCACCTTCATGGAGCTGTCATCCAAAAATGGCAGGACATCTTCTGGATCGAGGCAATCGAGCTCGGCCAGTCGCTCCAAGGCCATGGCCCTGATCTCTGCACTATCGTCTGAGAGAAGCTGCCTGTAAAGCCCCTCGTTCTCTGGCCTGATATCGAGTTGGCCAAGGAGCATCAGTATATCCAGACGCAGCACTCTGTCACCGGACTCCAGTTCGGCCTTATAGATGGAAGCCACCTCGTCCTCTTTATCCTTGAAACGCCACAAGTTGAACAATATGGCCCTTTTTTGATCTAGAGAACAGCTCTTTATCCTGTCTGACAAAAGCCCCATGAGCCTACTGTCTTTCAGGTTGCACAGGGCACTTACTGCCAGCTCCTGGATCTCCATATCAGGCTCATAAATGCACTCTATCAAGGGTAAGACTGCAGTAAGATTACCTTCCCATCCAATGGCCATGATAGCCCTGGCCTTCAGATCAGGCCCTCCGGTGGCTATGTCTGCAATGAGTTTTCTGTTAAGGGACTGGGGATCGTCCAAAAAAGGCCCTATGACTGCAAGATGGATCGCTGCCTGGTCCCTGAACTCCTCAGGCTCTGTATCGTCTTTCATGATCTCGTACAGTGGCCAGAATATCTCTTCCTTTGCCACGCTTCCAAGGAGCATTATGAGCTCCTTCCTCAGTTCCAGATCCCCTGCCTTAAGGGCCCGCAGAAGCAAGGAGACTGCCTTTTCTCTCTCCTTCAAGATACGCCCTGGATTCTCTATATATTGTCTCGCCTGCTCGAGCAGGCGCTGATTGGAATCAAAAGGTATGACAGGACGCATCAACTTCTTACATCAAACTCCAGATCGAACTTCAGATTTCTATCCTTTGATACAAGACTTATGGCCAGTGTACCTATCTCTGTAACCTTTGCCTGCAGTGTTACCGGGATAACGGTGCCCGGTTCTATGTCAGGGGCCTCCAAGACGGTCCTCAGGGTACTGACAGGCTCTATGGTCTCCTCCCATTGTTCTATGATGTCTCCTGGTTTGTCCTCTGGTCTCTCATTGGAGCCAAGAAACATGAACTCAACCTCTTGACCAACCACGAGGCCGAATTCCTTTTCTGGGATGTCCACTGTACTCCCCTCTTCAAGCCCCTTGGGCACTACACACAGGGCCTTTATCTGAGGCGGCATACCAGGGACTGCCAGGACTGCGGATTCAAGCCCTATATAATAGGACTTTGGTACTCCTCCTCGTATCTTGATACCCTCGCCCAATTGCACAAGACCGAAATGGGCAGCACCTCTGGACACGGCAAGATCGAGATCCGTACCCAGGAGCTCCACGGGTTTCTCTGCCCTGCCCTCTGCCCAGCTGGAGATCACAGCCATCACCCTCTCCATGAGTACCCTGGCCTTGAATACCCCGCCGTTGAAGAGTACGGCTGTAGGTATTACAGGCCCTTCCTCCTGGAGTGCAGCAGTAGCTGCCTCTGAGCCCAAAAACTTGGCCAGGTGTTTTGTGATTGCCGTATCTGCAGCATAGGGCAGTCCAAGCTCCTGGAGACCAGCCTTCTGCCTCTCCATTGGCATGTCAGAGATGGCACATTCTGGGAAAAATCCCTGAAGGATTATCTCCACGACCTGATCTCTAGTCAATTCGGTCCTGATGGTACCACCTACGAGGCCAGTTCCTCTGCCAGGTATGATCACAGGAACGGAATCGAGCTCTGGATCTTCCAGTAGTTTTTCCTTTGCGAGCCTGACATTATTCCATAGGGCCTGGAACTGGTGCTGGTCCAATTTCTGCCCCTTTGCCTTGAGCTGCTCGGACAGATGCCACGTAAGGGTGAGGTCCATGTTGTCACCGCCAAGAAGCAGATGCTCCCCTACGGCAAGCCTTTCGAGATATAGCTGGTTGTCCTTGCTGGATACCTGAATGAGGCTGAAGTCGCTGGTACCACCTCCTATATCGACCACAAGGATGACATCTCCAGGTGTTACCTGTTTCTTCCATTCGTCTGCCTGGAGATGAAGCCAGGAATAAAAGGCTGCCTGAGGCTCTTCGAGAAGGACCACTTCGCCAAGGCCGGCCGAGGCAGCGGCCTTGACAGTAAGGTCTCTTGCCACAGCATCGAAAGAGGCAGGGATGGTAATATAGACATCCTGGTCTTCAAGCATCTCACCTGTCTTCTTGCCAATACCATAGTTCCAAGCTGCCTTGAAATGCCTGAGGTATGTTGCAGTTGCCACAACCGGCGACATCTTTTTGCAATCTTTTGCAGCATCGAGAGGCAGGATAGATGCCAGCCTATCCACCCCTTTGTGGCACAACCAGCTCTTGGCAGAGGAGACCAGCCGGCCAGGGACCTCGGCCCCCCGTATCCTGGCCCACCTGCCAACAACCCGCTCTCCAAAAGGGTCCCAGGGCATCTCCAGACCTCCACCTTCCCTTTCCTGTTGTGTTGGAAGATATATGAAAGATGGAAGCAAAGCGTGTTCTTTTACCTCACCAGGTGCCTCTATCTGGGGACATGGAAATATCTCTATCTTGTCAGACTCTGCTTGGGTATCTATATAGGAGAGTACACTGTTTGTTGTGCCAAGATCTATTCCTACGACAAAACGCGATTTTGGATCATTCATATCTTAAATCAAAAAATTATAGTTTATTACAGGATTTCCACTTCTGCTGGCGCAAGGACATCTGTCTTTTCCTTACCTGTCCATTTTGGGAGATTGATCCTGGTGAATCTCCATCCACTGTGACGGAGGATGCCCTTGAACGGAGGTTCACCATGGACATTTCCAATAAGCCGGATCTTTGTTGGATCAAAATCCTCTTCTATCTCAACTTCACTTCCCTCAGGCGCATCCAATACTGGCCTAAGCCCAAGGGCATCGTTGAGAGCGGCCTTGCAACCCCTGTGAACCTCTCTCACAGCAGCCCCTATCTGGGCATCGTCGTATGGCTCTATGTCTTCTTGGAGAAAGTCCAGCAACCTGCCCTCTCTCTGCAAAAGCCCGAGGAGTTGAACCACGGCGATCTCCTTGGGATAAAGTCCCTCAAGATCCTTCTCCATTGGAGCAACTTCTTCTTCAAGCCCTTGGGCCTCTTCGGCCTCCCCTTCTCCGGCCTCTTCTCCTTCACCAGCCTCTTCCACACCCTGTGGGGCTTGCCTTACGAGGGCCGGGATGGTCAATGCAAATATGATCCATACAGCCATAGGCCCTGCCCCAAGGACCCAGCCCTCCCAGGCATTCACGTTCCAAAATTCCCTGTGGAAATAGATCACCGCCCCTGTGGCACAATTTAGACACGCAAAGAAAAAAAAGGACGTCCAGATCACCCTGGACCTGATAGTTTTCTCATCCATTTTATTGACCTACCGAATGTTTAGATTTTTTATCAAACTCTTATCTCGGGCCAAGGCGTGACTGCCATGCCTTGGTGGAAAAATCTGGGAGATATCGCTACGGTTCAAGAATACCCAACATAACAAGGCAGACAAACCTGAAAACACCTCCAAATCTTTCCAGGATAGCACCCAGGGAAAGCCTCGAGATGCCTGCCATGCCTATCCCATTGTTGGCTACTTCTATCTCCCTTTTTCATAAAGGATATCTGTGTTTCTTTTTAAATATCTCAATAATAAGTAACTGATTAAACCAAAAATAAAAATTATCGCCCATTCTGCTTCTATTTTAAAATAACCCTCATCAAAAAAATCTTCTAAAAATTCGATTGCTGTAAATGCTGTAATAATAACAAAAAATCCAGTATATTCTCTCTTCAGGACATTTTTTATAGAAAAAGGCAAATCTGGTGGGATGTAATTATTGAATTTAGGAAAAAAGATAGGCGTATTTTGGGCCCATTCTAAAAATGCCCCCTGAAATTTCTTCTTTAAAAATTGTTCTTCTGCAAAGATAATTCGCTCGTAATAAATCCAAAAGATTAACACGACCGTCAATGTTGCCCATAACGACTGTGTGAACATCACAATACCTAATATAATCAAAAAATTACCTAAATATAATGGGTTACGTGTAATTGAATAGATACCTGTAGTATTTAACCGGTCTGCCTTTTGTCTCTTGGTATTTCTACCAGAAGTCCCCTTAGGCACAAAAGCAACAGTAAAACATCGTATACCTAAGCCAACAATTGCAATAAGAAAGCATATAACTTCATATATATCTTCTACAGTATCTCCAGCAAGATGTTCCAATTGTTCAGGAGATCGCAAAGGCCAAATCAAGATAGGAACAACTATTAGAGGTAGATAACTACGCCATCTAAAAAGCCAATGGCCCTGTTTTTCCAATTCGTCGACAAATGCCATTTAGTAACCCCTAAGCTTTTCCATTTTAATATTATCCCGGATTATGGCTCCCCCTAAAAGTTGGCCTTTTGCCCAAGAGCTGTTGTTGCATTCAAAAAAACAATCCCTGACATATCAACAAAATGTCTCCGCTTATTTTTCCCATGTGCCTTGTTCTTGGAAAAAACTTAGAGGCAGCCTTGAAGAAGGATAATCCCTAATCGAGGGATTGTCGAGATTGTGAAAAACACAACTTTTTCTTTGTGGTTGAACGCATCGGACAATGAGAAAACATCTCCATATATATCTCAATGTCTTAATCTTTTTTAACAGACTTTCCTGTCTTCTTGCTACCTGTGGCATCAACCTTTTTCTCCTTTTCAAAGGGATTTTCAACATCTTGCACCCAGCTGTAATCCACCTCGTATGCAAAACCGTTGGCCTTTACGAGACATCGCTTGCTACCCTTGAGACATCCACCTATCTCCACTTGTCTCAAAGGACCTGACTTCAACAGGCATGAAAAACTTTCAGGAGTCTTGTTGCTGCCACGGCCTCCCCATTTTTCACCCTCTGAAGGAGGTACCACATCCTTGGCCCTGAGAGGTATTAGCTTCGATAGATATTCCATCACCTGTTTGGATGTCTTCTCAGTAACCTGCCCCCCCTTCTTGAAACGCCAAGTATCGGGATTGCCCTTTGCCTTTCCGTCCTTTGTAATCCTGGAAAGGCTCCAGGACTTCTCACCCGCATCGAGAGAGCACATCTTTATCCCACTCGGGAAAACAGAAAGCACATCCAGATCCACCCAGGGCTCCAAGTCCAGCCCCTTTTCAGGCCTCTTGGACCATATGTCAAAAACAGACAATATATCCCTTGAGACAAGATAGACGGTGTCGGAAGAGCCAACTCTCAGGAAACTGGAGCCCCAGTCGGGTCCTTTGCTTCCAACTGTCACAGTAAGGACCTCTTTGGAACCATTTTTCAAGGTTATCTTGAGTCCCTCGCCCTTGTCCAGGCCGAAGGTGGAAAGGTATTTTTTGCCCTTTGCCCTTGGCTCTCCCTGGAGGCCAGCCAGAAGGGACAGTAGCCTTTCTACCTTTGTCTTCTTGGCCCTGGCCCAAAATCTTTGGCCTTTCTTTGTGAGCCTAACCTTCCAGCCACCCTTTTGCCTAACCAGTTCAAGCCTTTCTTCCGGATGGGAAAGGACGATCGCCTCTATAGATTTAATGCTATCTCTATCAAAATCTTTTGAGACACTCACATAGAGGCCCTTGACATTGGTCTTTTCAGGCATTTGTTCATAATACCAGAGGACAACCAGACCCAAAAATACAATAGCAAGAGCGGTTAGGTGGCTCTTTTTCATAGGATCAATCCCTCCTAAATAAGGCTTTTTGCATCATTTCTCAAAAGCGCGGATCTCAGACAGGGGTAGGGGCCTGACAAAGGGCCCTTTTCCTCTTCCTACGAACTGCCCTGGCTACCCCCAAGAGCACCCAGGCCATTGGGGCACCGAATATGGCAAAGAGCTTCCATAGCAGTTTTTGCCTTGGGCTCAGAGGAGATATGAAGCGCTGCATCTGCATTTTCGTCCTTATGTTTATGAGTTCTGGCCCAAGGCACAAGGCATCCATGGTATTTAGGAAGAAAGTGGCATTGCTCAAGGCAGAAAGGGCTGTATCTGAAAACATCTCACTGCAGCCCACCACTACCAACCTGGCCTCTTTGCTGCTGCCTGTATTGGTCTTTTTCATTGACACCTTGGCTGGATTGGCCTTGGTCTTTTTGCCGTCCTTCCCTTTCTCCTTTTTGTCTTCTGGCCAGGGTGGCACCTCCTTGCCTGCTGCAGGATCTGGAAAATCTCCCTGTAGCATCAATGCCAGAGGATATTTCCTTAGGCCCTCTTTCGGCGGGCTCAGATCCTTGCTGGTTAATGGGCCGAAATGATACGGCCTCGTCCAACTGCCAGGGCTCGAGGTAAAAAGCGTGGTGGCCTTCAGCCCGTTTTCCCCCAATAGCTTTTGATCAATGTCCAGACCACTTCCCCAAAGATATAGTAGTCCTGGTAGATTTCCTGTTATGGAGATGTCCTGGTTCATCTGTTCAGGAAAGACCTGGATCTGCATGGGAAAATTGACGGGTGTCTGGACAACGGCAGTGAAAAAACCCATCTGCCTATTGCTCTCGATGGATAGAACGATATGCCTTTTGTCAAAAAGCATGTCCTTGTCTATGCTAATCCCCAGGCCTGCGAGAAGTTTGGAGGCCTGAGTTTCCACCTTATCGGCCCTCACTTCAATGCCGTCAGGCCCTTCCTGATAATTGTACCTATAGGCCTGGGCAGCCAGAAAAACCGGCTTCCCAAGGTGCAGGAATCGTTTTATCTCGTAAACTTGCCTGTGGTTTAGGGCCTGAGGTGAAAGGATGACAAGGGCAGAGGCATCATCTGGTATAGGGGTATTCTTAGTGATCTGCTGGCGGACCACCCCATAGCCCTGGGACTCAAGAAGCCTGGTGAGCATCCTATATCTGTCCATGGCAGGTGGAACCGGTTGGCCCATTCTCTGGTATATCATGGCCATTTGGGGTGAAATCTGTTTCACAGGGGCTACCAGCACTATTTTTGGACGGGAAGGCAGGGTCAACCTATATATCTTCGATACTATCTCATACTCCAGGTTGCCTATGGAATCCGGGACAACCTGGGGGATAACCTCCACCTTCTTGTCCAGATAGGAAAGGGCAATGGCCGAATATATACGTTTTATATTTACTGCATCCTTTTCAATGGTCTGGGTACTGAAGGGCATTATGCCCTGTTTTCTGAGTTCGTCCAGTTTCTCCCTTGGCAGGTCATCGGGATCTACCACCCTGAAAGAAAATCTTGGAGAAAGCCTTGAAAGCTCCTCCAAGATGTCAGAGACATCCCTTCTCATCTCCTTCATGACGGTTGGCATTTTGTCTTTAGATGAGCAGTAATAGGTTACCGTAATAGGGACTTCCAGCCTCTCAAGGACCTTCTTTGTCCCTGGAGAAAGGGTGTAGATCTTGTTCTGGGTAAGATCCATCCTTAAAGGCCTCATATTCGATATGGCAGCATTCAAGAAGACACCGATGCCAAGAAGAAGCAAAATGCCTGGTACAAACCCCTTTGCCATCTTTCTCTTGATATTGGCCTCTATGGCCAGACCATTGATTATGAGAAATATGGCTGTCCATGACACAAAAAAGAGGATGTCACCCATATCGAGGACGCCTTTTTGAAACGAGGCAAAGTGGCTGCTCATCCCTATGGCCTCTATGAGGAAAGAACCTAGGCCAGGCACCCAACCGTCTAAAAAGGCTGAAGAGAATTGGGTTCCAGACAGAAAACAAAAAATACCTGCCACAAGGGTGAGGATAAAGGCGACCACCTGATCTGAGAAAAAGGCCGAGATGGCCATACCCATCGAGATCAAGAAGGCACTGACAAGTATGGTGCCCACATAGCCTCCAATTATGGGCCCTGGATCAGGGTTTCCCAGAAACGTGAGCATGAATGGGACTGTCAAGGTACTGACTATGGCCAAGACACAAAACAGAAAAGCAGAAAGGAACTTGCCTGTCACAAGCCTGCCACTGCTCATGGGAAGGCTTAAAAGGAGGCTTATAGTGCCGGTTTTTTTCTCTTCTGCCCAGAGGCGCATGGTAACAGCTGGGATGAAAACCACCAGTATCACAGGCAGGTTGTTGAAAAAGGCCCTCATGTCGCATATCCCCGCGACAAAAAAAGGCATCATGAAAAGCCCGGCTGTCACAAGCAGAAACACCACTATGAAACAATATGCCACTGGAGAATTGAAATAGGATGAAAGTTCTCGTCTGGAAATATTTAGGGATGAAGCCTGCATCACTTTCTCTCCTCTATCAGCTTACGATCCTGCCCTATCTTGGCCCTTTCAGGATAGATGAGGGCGGAGAATACCTCTTCGAGGTCAGGTCGTTTCTCATATATTTCCACTATGTTCAGTCCCTTATCCTTGGCAAGATTGGCCAGGTCCTTCATAGCCTGTCCTGCATCGTTACAAGAGACGAGAAAGCATGAACCCCACATTGGCCTACAAGGATTCTTTTCCTTCACCACACTGGAGATGCTGACCAGGTCCCTTAGCTCCTGGTCTGATACATCCGCCTGTTCAAAACAAACAACGACTCTGTCTTGCGGAAAGGCCTTTTTGGATAGTTCTTCCAATGGGCCGTCTGCCATGATCCTGCCCTCATTTATCACGACCGCCCTGTGGGTCAGAGCTGTAATCTCTTGCAGGATGTGGGTACTGAAAAGGATTGCCTTGTCTGATGCCAAGGAACGTATGAGCCTTCTTATCTCCATGATCTGCAGAGGGTCCAGGCCAGAGGTTGGTTCATCCAGTATGAGCACGTGCGGATCATGGACAAGTGCCTGGGCAAGACCAACCCTTTGCTTGTAGCCCTTGGAGAGCTCACCAATGGGCCTGCACCACATGGAGGAAAGGCCACAGTTTTCAGCCACCCAACCAAGGCGTCTCTTTCCATCACTTCCAGAAAGTCCCCTTGCAGCAGCCACGAAGGCAAGATATTCCCTCACCTCCATATCCTCATAGAGGGGGGCTTGTTCAGGAAGAAACCCCAAGCTTCTTCGAACCCCCAAGGGGTCTTCAGCTATATCAAAGCCATTCACCTTCGCAGTGCCCCTTGATGGTACTAATTGGGTGGAAAGGATCTTCATGACTGTGGTCTTGCCTGCCCCATTTGGTCCTACGAGGCCCACTATCTCTCCTTGTGCCACAGTAAAAGAACAGCCCGTAACAGCCCTAACAGAACCATAATCCATGGAAATGTCCTGTGCCTCTATCATCAGGTCCTCCAAGAATTGATTTTAAACAGGATTATGTTATTGAATCAGGATGCGTGGATGAAAAATTCTCACCAATAACAGGTGGCCCTTGATCCAGATGAAAAGGGTCCGTCCTGGTGAAAAAAGCGACTTGGAAATAATCTCTATTTGGAGAAAAATAAAAGATATACATGGGCAAAGAACCAAATAAAACCAGAACAGAGGAATTGGTTAGATATATTAAGCAGCTTTGGCATGTTGTCAATGTCCCCTGGTACTGAAAATATCCTCGGGTAATTTGCCCTTGGCATTTTCTACAAAAGGGGAAAGGGTGGACAGATGGGCAATAAGATCATCGTAGGTGGAAAGAGCATCGGCCTTTTTGGCTTGGAAGCTGCCATTTCCACTACAAAACAACTCATGAAGGACAAGGGTCTGGACAAACATCAGGGTGCGGAAAGGGTCTTTGCGGCAATAGAGAAAAAGAACTATATCCCCCCTGGATCAAGGAAAGAGTATATTGATGCATTTGAAAAACTTCTGGATGGCCGGGAGGAGAAGGCTCAGGCAAAACCCATACGGATACTCGGACCTGGGTGTCCAGGCTGCAATCAGTTGGAGAAACTAGTACTCGAGGTACTGGCTGAACAAAATATCGCTGCAGATATCTTTCATGTCACTGAAAGGGATGAGATATGGCGCTATGGGGTCATCAGGACACCAGCCCTTCTTGTAGGGGACGAGGTCCTGAGTACTGGTACCATCCCTACGGCTGCCCAGATCAAAAAATGGCTCTCTGAACGGTTATAGTAGGTCAAGGCCTGGGAGGGGATTCCCAATTGGGGAAAAGCCGGTTGGGTAAGGACCGGTCAAGAAGATAGATTTGACACGAGGAGGCCTGAAATTGGAAAGGGATTATCTAAGGACCTGTGTTCATCCATCGGGCAGGTTTATCGCTGGTGTACATAGGCCCTCTTATGAAGTTAGAAACAATAGGCTTTCCACCCACAGAATAGCACTTGGCAAGACAACTGATGGAAAGGTGGTCAGAAATGACGCCAACTTTCCAGAAGGAGATCTTCAGATCGAGGCAGCAGACTGGGTATACGAAGTACCAAATGCATTCCCCATGTGGGGAGTGACATATATCCTCGGAAGAGGAGCTGAAAAAAATGGCCAGGACGGCCTGAAATTCTCATTTGAACCCAAGGGCCAGACCCACTTTTCAGGGATCCCAGGGCTGGAAAAGATTGATCTGGCAATGTTACCAAGGCCTATCCTCCTGGCCATTGCCCAGACATGCACCAATGATTCCCTACTGGAAAGGCTTCTTCCCCTTTGTGTCGGCTTGGAATACGACAACAAGGAAGAAAGATGGGTTATAAGATTTCACAAGGACAAAGATGGAAATCTCGTACCTGAAATAAAAGATCACGACCTTTACGAGACCCTTGGCAACAACCCCTTCCTGACAGACGAGTTGAAGAGGTTATTGTTACTCAATCCTGGTATCCAGGGTTCAAATCCCATTGTAGGGGAGTACATCCACAAGGGCAAGACCCATATATGGGAATATCTCAGGGCCAATAGCTACATCCCCTGGGGCCATTTCGCTGCCAATATGGCCCAAGACTCCATAAGATATAGCGTTGACGAACTGGACATGGAGGATATCAAAGGGCTCAGACACCTCTACTATCAAAGGATCTATTGCAAACTGGCAGCCAACCTGAATATCAAACTGGGGGGAAAGGGCTTCTTTTCACCAAATGAGCTGGAAGATATCAGGCTCTCCATCCTCCAAAGGCTGGACTCGATCCGCCAAAAAGGATCTACTCCCTTTTTCACCGGCACTCTTTGGGGCTGGAACTATGGCTATGACTTCAGTCCTTCGGGCTTCAGGCTCCATGCCTCACATCAACAGATCCATCAGCAGTTCGCCCTCATCCCAGGTCAAGCGGAAGCCCTATTTGAAGGCAAGGAGCAATCCCCTTTCTTCTCATATGCCATAGGAGACAATATCTCCCATTTCATACATCACTATGAAAAAAGACATGGCACATCCTTCTTCGAAGCATATATCCAGGCCATCAAGAACAACACTCGCCTCGATGGAGAAAAGTACCTTCCCAGAGACCTGATCATTACGGGCGATGAAGATGTCATCCTTTTTGTCCCAAAGGCACAGAGAAGCCAGGGAGAGATCCAGATCATCACATTAAGACCTTGTGGAAATATCCTGGAGGCAGGACAAGACATCAGACAAAGCCTGGACAGTCACATCCTTGTGGCTGTCAAGATCCTTTCCAGGCTTGGTGCCAAAATGATAACCTGTTTCGAGATGTCAAAGAGATTTAACCACACCTCAGACCAGAGGCTTATGTACTGCTTTCTGCCCAAGCACCCCAGATCACCCGGGGCATTCAGCGAGCAGCAGGGCAGATGGATCACTGGGCATTTCCCCGAGGATTATGCCCAGTGCTGTAGAGACGTCCTGGAGGAGATCCAGATATAATCCTCCTCCTCAAGCCTTCAGCGCCTCCTTCACTGTTGGAAACAGGCTCAAGTCCGTATGAGGCAGGAACAGACAGGAAACATAGTGATCCATGAATCTTGGATTGTCGCTGAGATCGAAATGGGTCATCATCTGGGAAACATGCTTCATCTCCTGAAATTTCGGCCAGGAAATGGCAGCGGCCCGAGCCCCTGTCAGAGAAGAATTGCCTGCAAAAAAGAATCTGTCTCTTGGTATATCTGGAAGAAGGCCTATGATGATGGCCTGATCCAGGTCCAGATAGCTCCCAAAATTTCCAGCCAGTATGACACGTTCCAGGTCCTCTATTGCCATGCCCACCGATTCTAAAAGGGTGAGATAGCCAGCAAACATGGCCCCTTTGGCCCGAATGAGATTCTCCACATCAGCCTCTGTGAAGACTATATCCTGACCGATGGATGTGGCCTCCTTCTCCACCACTACATACTCCCAGCCCTCGCTGCCTTGCCTCACCCTTTTCGTGTCGAGATCTCTCCGAAATTTGCCCTGCCTGTCCAGGACACCGGTCATGAAGAGACCAGCCAACAGGCTTATTATGCCAGAGCCACAAATCCCCTTGGCCTTTTTCCCCCCTATCGTCAGGGCCATTGGCTCAAAGGTGACAGGATGGATGTGCACGACCTCCACTGCCCCAACCGTGGCCCTCATGCCGAACTTTATCCCTCCACCCTCAAAGGCAGGGCCGGCAGAGCAGGCAGCACATGCCATCCAGTCCTGGTTGCCAAGCACTATCTCTCCATTGGTCCCTATATCTATGAAAAGGGTGAGTTCCGGATGGTGATTAAGCCCAACACCCACGACCCCTGCCACTATGTCTCCGCCAACATAGCTGGCCACACAGGGTGCCAGGAAGATCCGGACATGCTCAGGCAGGTCACATCCTATCTCACTGGCCCGAACGGGTGGAAACTGGTTCGCCACTGGGATATAGGGTTGTGCACGCAAGAATTTCGTCTCGAGACCCAACAAAAAATGTGTCATGACGGTATTGGCTGCAATACTTATAAAACTTATATCCTGTTTCGAGGCATTGGCCCCCTTGACCAGTTCCTCTATCAATTGATTGAGGCACTCTATGATCTTATCCTTCAGGATATCAAGGCCATCCACCTTGCGAGAGAACTCCATCCTGGATATGACGTCTTCACCAAAGCTCACCTGTGGATTGTAATTTGAGGATTCATAAAGGACCTTCTGGTCCCTGAGATCAACCAACTGGGCAGAAACAGTGGTGGTCCCTATGTCCACACATACTGCATAGTTCGCCCTGGTCTCATTGCCAGGCTGTACGCGAACCAGTCTCTTGTGATCAGACCTTGCAGTCTCCATTATGCTTGCCGTAACCTGCCAATTACCCTCCCTGAGGGCGTAGGGCAGTCGGTAGAGCACCTGGCTGTCAACATCCAGATGAAAGGACTGGCCTACCTCGCGCCTAATCCTGCCCAGGTCGCTGATATTGTCGTGCAAGCTTGGTTCAGGCAGGTCTATGAGTTCTTTCGTGACGACAGGCTCTGTCTTGAGATCGAGACTTTCTCCGTGGATCTTGATCCAAGATACGGCCTTACTGGCAAGGGGTCTAGCCAAGGCCTTCCTGTCCATCTCCGACTCCACGGGCACCCTGATCACCACATCGGTGACAGGCACTGTATTGCAGGCCTTCCAACCCCCGTCTGGCAACTCTTCTCCCTTTACTTCTCCCTGCTCTATGAAGATACGACACTTATTGCAAACACCAGCGCCGCCACAACTGGCATTGATATGGACTCCTGCATCCATTGCAGCCTTCAACAGGTTTTCCTGATCTTCAAAATCTATCTGTTTATTCGAGGGGAGAAATGTGACCTTTGGCATCTGCGATCCTTTTTCAATCCATAGACCAGTATCGGGCCTGAAATAATCTCATCTTCAAATTCGAAGTTTCCTCTTACCTAATAGTGGTAACACAAAAAAATAATTTACGCTGATATTATCCAGAGATTTCGTTGCAGTCCAGCCCTTAATCCATCTTGGAAAAACTCTCTCCCCTTCCTGTAAATCACGTACATGGATGATTGGCAAAAATGCATGGATAGGGAAAGGAATAGTTCTTGTTCTGCAATCTACGGCGCATGATCCATGCCTTAACGCCTCCTCCAGAATGCAGCAAGGATGGAGCCCGACAGGTTGTGCCATATGGAAAAAATGGCACCTGGCAAGGCAGCTGCAGAGGAAAAATATTGGATGGCAAGGGCTACCCCAAGACCAGAATTCTGCATCCCCACCTCTATTGCAATGGTCCGGCAAATACGCTCGTTCCAGCCAATAAGTCTTGCAACCCAATATCCCCCGGCAAGACCAGCCAGGTTATGAAGCATTACCGCCAAGGCTGCGCTCCAGCCAATGACTGAAAGATTCTGCCTATTAAGGGCGACTACTATGGCTATTATGAACACGATCGAAACCACTGAGACCAGTGGGAACAGAGGCCTCATCTTTTCAAAGTGCCGCCCCCAAAAAGTATTCAACAATACGCCCGTGCCCACTGGCAGAAGCACTATCTTAAAGATGGAGACAAGCATCTTCAAAACCGGCACAGGCACTGCCTGGCCTATGTAAAACCAGGTCAGAAGGGGTGTCAAAACCACGGCCAGGACTGTAGAACATGTGGTAAGGGTAATGGAAAGGGCAACATCTCCGCGTGCGAGATAACAAATGACGTTCGAGGCTGTCCCACCTGGACATGCCCCTACGAGTACCAACCCCGTGGTCAAGGCCTGATCTAGATGGAGAAGGCCTGCAATGAGCCATCCCAAAAAAGGCATAAGGCTAAACTGGACAAAAATCCCCCCTGCCACTGGTCTCAAGGACTTGAGCACCTGGACAAAATTGTCCCAGGTAAGGGTAAGCCCCATGCCAAGCATAATCAGGCCGAGGAGAGGAATGATTGCCCCTTGTAAATCAACAAAGGGCTGGGGCCAAAAATATGACACTGCAAGACCCAAAAGTGCCCAAAGAGGAAACAAGGATGTCATACGCTCTGCCAAACGATGCATTGCCACTTACCCTTTCACTCGATCCGATGGCTAAGGATAACACCATTGGGCCGATGGATATAGGTCTGGAGTTTACGCCTATTGGGTAAAGATTGAAAGAATACCAGAGTAGATAAAGCCTGTGAGTCAATGAACTCAGATTATAGACTTCGACCCGGATTATGCAGCTCGCAAGTTTTCCAAAGATGCGCGGCTGAGGGCATGCAGACCTACTTTGGTACTTCAACTACCCAGCAACAGAGCAGATTAGGTAAAATTGCGAGCCCCCTTGCGACTTCAAGTGTTTGAATTTTTAGAACAAAAAAATTCACCCTTTGGGTGAAGGTATTCATCTGAAAAAAATGTAGATAACTATTTGATTTTTTATAAAAAACCTTTACCCAGGCATTTAAAGTGCATAATCTGGGTTCAACTGACGAACAAAACAATTTTTCTTATAACTGACTACACCTAAGCATATACCCGGGACCAGCTCTTTTCGCCTCATCTAAAAACTTTTCACAAGCTGCATGATCTTGGATGAAATGGGATATCTGGCAACACGGAGACATAAATCCCTTGGATTAAAGATAGAGTCGTTGAGTTTTTCGTGCTTATTGGTTTTACTGTGAGGCAACCGATTCGATGTGAAGCAAATCTGGGTTAACGGCTCAAGAATATGGAGGGCTTATGAAGATACTTGTTACTGGTGGCGCTGGTTTTATCGGCTCTAATGTTGTCGACGCCTATATAGAAGAGGGCCACGAGGTAGTGGTAGTGGACAACCTCTATTCGGGTAAGATGGAGAACCTGAATCCTCGGGCCAAGTTCTATCTCATGGATATAAGGGCCGATGAGATCAAAAAGGTGTTAGAGATAGAAGAACCAGAGATCATAAACCATCATGCAGCCCAGATCTCTGTCCCCTTTTCTGTAGAAGATCCCCGCTTTGATGCAGATGTCAATATAAAAGGCTTTGTCAATCTATTAGAAGCCGCAAAGGATGCCGGAGTGAGAAAGGTCATCTTTATCTCTTCTGGGGGGGCTATCTATGGAGAGGCAGAAGAATACCCCACATCCGAAAACTATCCCCCTCAGCCCCTGTCTCCCTATGCCATAGCAAAGGCAGTATCCGAGGACTTTCTCCATTTCTACAATCATCAGTACGGACTCGACTACACTGTATTGAGATATGCAAATATATATGGCCCCCGCCAGATCCCCCATGGAGAGGCAGGAGTCGTTGCCATATTCATGGACAGGCTCATTTCCGGCAAGGAGTGCACCCTCTTCCACTTCCCCGATGACCCGGCTGGAATGATCAGAGACTATTGTTTTGTCGAGGACATCAAAGATGCCAATGTGAAGGCCTTGGAAAAGGGTAGCTGTGGGGCGTATAACATCGGTACCGGAATAGAAACCAAGACCCTGGAGCTTTTCGACATGATATTCAAGATAATAGAAGAGAGAATCGATCTGCCAGAAGGGCTTGGCCAGATGAAAAGACAAGAAGCCAGGCCAGGGGATCTGAAGAAAAGCTGTCTCAACACAAAAAAAGCAGAGTCAGAGCTTGGCTGGAAGGCAAACTACGATC
This sequence comes from Deltaproteobacteria bacterium, assembly GCA_026986785.1. Taxonomy (GTDB): domain Bacteria; phylum Desulfobacterota; class Dissulfuribacteria; order Dissulfuribacterales; family QOAL01; genus QOAL01. Next base: position 39,079 of record JALSNW010000010.1, read on the forward strand.
TGGAACAAGGACTGAGAAAGACCCTGGAATGGAGGCTTTCGGTTTGACATTGAAGGTTGGCTTTTTCCAGTTCACCCCTCTGGATCTCATGCCTGAAAAAAATCTCCAGGTGGTCATTGATGGCCTGTTGGAGGGTGCAGAAATGGGGGCCAATCTCATTCTTCTACCAGAGCTCTGGTCTTGTGGCCTGCTCAGGACAAGAAAAGAGGCCCAGGCCCAGGCCCAAACCACAGAGGCCTTATTGAAAGAGATCAGCCCCTTGTGCCATGAAAGAGGGATGTTTGTAGCTGGCAGCCTTCCAGAATTGGAAGAGAATGGATCTATATTCAATACCCTCTATGTTATAGGCCCTGATGGTTTTCTCGGAAGATACAGGAAGATCCACCTCTTTCCTCTGCTCGATGAAGAAAAGATATTTGAACCAGGGACCAGGCCAAGGGATATCTGGATACACATCCAGGACCAAGAAGTGGGACTGGGCTGCCTGATATGTTTTGACTTGAGGTTTCCAGAGCTCTCGAGACTTCTCACCTTCAGAGGGATCGACATACTCATCTGCCCTGCCCTGTGGCCAGAGGCAAGACGAGAACACTTCGAGACCTTATTGATGGCAAGGGCAATGGAAAACCAATGTTTCCTGATTGCGGCAAATACCTGCGGTAATGTCTCTGGCGTGACATTTGCCGGGTCATCCTCCGTTATTGCCCCTGACGGAGAGGTATTGGCACATCTGGCCACAGAACCAGGTATTGCAGTGACGGAAATAGACCTTGGAAAGAAGGCCAAGGCAAGAAAGACCTTTTTTACAGCACGACCTACCTCGGGATGGGCCTATCACATGGATGAAAAGATCATGTCCCTTGAAGAGCTCGTCACCGTTACAACGCGGCGTAAAAAGGCTGGCCAGAAGATGGTCTTTACAAACGGCTGCTTTGATATCCTGCACGCAGGCCATGTCTCCTATCTCAAAAAAGCGCGTCTTCAGGGGGATTTCCTCGTTGTGGGCCTCAATAGCGACTCATCAATAAGGGCAATCAAGGGCAAGGAGCGCCCCATAAATCCTCAGTGGCAGCGGGCATCTTTGCTGTCGAGCCTGGAAGTCGTAGATTATGTAGTGATCTTTCACGAAAACGACCCCGAAAGATTGATAAGGGCCCTAAAACCAGACGTGCTCGTCAAGGGTGAAGACTGGGAAGAAGACCAGATAGTTGGGGCTGATTTTGTAAAATCGACAGGCGGCGAGGTAAAAAGGGTGAGATTCGATGTAGCTATATCCACCACGGAAATCATAGAAAAGATCAGGTGGGGATCGAGCCATTGATAAATCACACCAGGCCCTGTCTGTACTTCCGAGATGATGGGGGGTGGATTTCAGGATCCCTCGACTATCTCTTTTAGCCTCTGGCCGTATCTCTCTTTCAACTCTTCGAGACACTTGGGATCGACTGGTCCTTTCCAGGACTTCACCTTGAAGAAACGCTTGGGTATCGTGATGGAGTCAGGATCGAAACCAGTGGCAAAACGGGTCTTCCAGCGAAGTTTCCTGATGTAGAGGGCTACAGAATCCACATTGTCTGCCAATGCCTTGTATCCTACGGCATGGAGACACTCTGCCAGAACTTGAGGGGTATAGACGCCTCTGGCAAACAGGCAGGCCACCATGGAGGTGAGAAATGTCCGGGGGGCCTCATCGTCTATCAGGAACTCGACCATTTTTTCCACGTCTCGTTCAGCATGTTTCTGCTCGTATGCATATGCACCAGTATCCAGATGAGAATGCCTGAAGCCTAAAGACTGGGCAGAGAAAAAAAGCTCTCCTGTTGCATAACCTGCCATCTCCTGCCCGAGTACACATGCAAATTCCTCTCCGCCATATCTTTCCGCAGCCCTGAGGGTGCCCTGTCCCAAGAGGGCATAAAAATCATTTGCTGCAGTTCCAAGATAAAATGCAGCCTGTTTATAGGCCTCGGCATCCCCAAACTTCAAGGGGACTATGGTCTCGTCCGGGCCTATCAACCCCCTTTGGGTAGCCTCTGTAGCCCAGGCCAAGGCGACGCCAGCAGACATCACGTCCAGACCCACCTTTTCTATCACATCCATTATGGAAAGCACTGAAAAACAGCTGGTCACACCGAGCATGCTGCCTGTGGCAAATATTGGTTCATAATCGTATGCAACCTGGCGGTAAAAATACCGGTTGTCCTCCATGAATTTCTCCCGGACAAACCCCACGTGTATACAACCTACGGGACAACCCGCACAGGCTATATTCCTGAGTAGGGCATCCCTTGCAAAACGCTCTCCCGAGATACCTTCGGCTGCTGGATCACTGCTCGCCTGGAGATTTCTCCACGGCAAGGACTCGAGCTTGTTGAGGCTCATTATATTGGCCGGGGTGCCGAGGTCATGATATTTTTTCATCATCCCCTTGGCTGTCACCTGTTCGAATACCTTTTTATATAGCCCTGGATAATCCTTGGACCCGGGACGCTTGAGGATTTCATCTCCATTTATCACAATGGCCTTCAGATTCTTGGCACCCATGACAGCCCCACCACCAAGCCTCCCAAAGTGTCGGTATGTATCGGCATTGATGCCAGCCATTGCCAACTGATTCTCTCCAGCCTGTCCGATTCTGAGTATGCTCCTATGGCCACTTGCTGTCTTGAACATATTGCGCAGGATCTTGCCGGTCCTCAATACATCTGTTCCCCATAAAAATCTTACTGGCCGGATCTCGAGACTCCTTGAGCCTACTGCAAGACAGCAAGGTTCAACAGCCCTCCCGGTTATCACCAGGGCATCAAATCCTGCAAAACACAGGGCCAGAGCAGAACGTCCCCCCGCATGACTCTCAGTGTACTGGTTGTGATAAGGCGATTTGAACGAACAAACGGTCTTGCTCATCAATGGAAAATATCCAGTAAGGGGGCCAATGGCAAAGATAAGGGGTTGTTCGGGATCATTCCAGGGGCTGTCAAAGAAACCAAATTTATTGAAAATAAGGGCTGCCAGCCCACTCCCGCCTGCGACTTCGTTCCGGCCCTCGAGTCTGATAACCGATGACTTGCCCTTGGCCAGGTCTACTTTCAATATCTTGAAATGATCTGTCATGACATGGCCTCTCCTTCATCCATAGATTCCTGCTCTCGGCTCATTTTTTTCTCTATCAATTCGAGACAATTATGAGGACAGAACCTTACACACCGGCCACAGTGGATACAGACAAAAGGTGTGCCTGAAGAATCGACGAATATGGCATCTACAGGACAGGCCTCCGCACACTTCCCACACCTTATGCAGGCCTCTATCCTCACCTTGACACCCCCACCTTTTCTTGGGACAAAGGCGTCGGTAGGGCAGACTTGGGCGCAAGGAGCTGGATCACAAGCAAGACAATGTGATGCCTCGAATCCTGTGGAAAGCCCCCCTGAGCTGTGAATCCTGATACCGGCAGTATCCCAGGAGGTCTTTTTATAGACCAACCGCGAACAGGCAAGAGAACATATATGACATCCTATGCAACGTTCTATTTTGGTGGCAACTAATACTTTCATCATCCGGGTCCATCAATCGAGACAAAGTTAAGATTCCTTCCCGCAATCTAATCTAAGGAATTGATTTACTGACAATGATCACAAGTGTTTCAAGGCACGATCCCGAGCATTCAGATCTCCAATCTCCTGGATTGATCCTGAAGGAAGTTAACGGGATGGCAGAATATATTAATGCCACCAATACGGCTTGAAAAGCTGTTTTTCCTGTATTGGCGTCAATACCCTGGGGTGGAGGAGGCCTTACTCAAGATTCTGACGGTGGAATCAAAGATAATCCAAAATATCAGGACCATGGAGACAAAAAAATTTATATCAATATGACCAAAACATGTTATCATAATCTATGGTTTTCGTTGTCGTCCAGGCTGATTTTGCCCAAAAAAGGGAAAAGGAATAGTGACTAACAGCCACCTTCAAGCCTCCTCCGAATTGAGACGTGCCAAGACCCAGGCTGCCATTTCTGTGGCCATCAATCTCTTTTTGGCGGGAATAAAAGGCTATTATGGTATCATGGCTGGAAGCCAGGCCCTATTGAGTGATGCCATCCATTCTGCCACGGATGTCGTCAGCTCTTTGGCTGCCCTCATAGGCATCTGGGTTGCCGGCAAGAAACACCCTTCCTTCCCCTACGGCCTCTACAAGGCTGAAACCCTTGCAACCCTCATTAGTTCCACAGCTATCATCCTTGCCGGATATGAGATAGCAAGACGCGCCCTTTTAGGGCCGGTAACAGCCCCAGATGTGAATATCGCCCTGCCTGTAACACTTTTTTGCCTGGCTGTCTCCCTTAGCTTCGGTCTCATCCAGGTAAGGGCCGGCAAGAGACTTGGCTCCCCAGCCTTGATTGCAGATGGTAAGGATTACCTGGCCGATAGTCTGTCAACAGGGATCGTAATGTTGGGCCTTGCTGCCAATTACATAGGCCTCAATGTGGATAGATGGGCTGCCATCGCAGTAGCCATTTTCGTCTTCCGTGCAGGAGGAGCCCTGCTGATCGATGCCATCCGAGAACTTCTCGATGCCTCCATAGATCGAGAGACAGAGAGGGAGATAATCAGGCTCGTGGAATCAGATCCAGGAGTCATCAAGGTAAGAAAGACCCTCAGCAGGACTGCTGGTGGACGTTTTATCGTGGACATGGACGTGGTACTTAAGACAAAATCAGACAGGGTGGCAGACAAAGTTGCGGACAGGCTCGAGGCCGAGATTGTCAAGAGTTTTCCCCGGGTCGTCATGGCCAGGATAAGACCCCATTTCGAAGACTCAGGAGATTTTGTCAGGATTACACCAGTAACCGGACCAGATGGAACCATTGCCCAACACTTTGCAAAGGCCCCCTGGTTCCAGGTAGAACACCTGGACCCTGCCACCTGGAAGCTCCAGGAGCGCCAGCTAATAGAAAACCCCTATAAAGATGTAGACAGGAAAAGGGGATTTCTTGTGGGAAAATGGCTTCTTTCCTTCAAGCCCGATCAGGTAATAGTGGCCAAAACCCACGGAGGCACAGCAGAGGCCCTATTAAAAGAGGCTGGCGTACAGATCGTTTCTCCTGAGTACGACGACAACAAAGAGGAGTCTTAACTCCAAAAAGAGAGGGGTCTTATTCAGTAAAGATCTCCAACACCTCATAGGTCTTCATGCCAGAGGGAGACTGAAATTCCACCTCGTCCCCTTCCTCCTTGCCAAGAAGCGCCTTGCCCAGAGGGGACATTATGGATATCTTACCCTGCTTGATATCCGATTCATCCGGGCCAACAAGCTGATATACCACCTCTTCTCCAGTATCTACATTCTCAAGACGTACCTTGACCCCAAAGACTACCTTGTCGCATGACTGGGTCTTGCAATCTATGACCTCAGCCGATGCCAGCTTACTGTTGAGATATTGAATCCTGGCCTCGAGTTGCCCCTGCCTTTCTTTGGCTGCATGATATTCTGCATTTTCAGACAGATCTCCATGGGCCCTTGCTTCCTCGATAGCCTTGATTACCTGATAACGTTCCACGCGTTCCAGATGTTCAAGTTCGCTTTTGAGCCGTTCGTACCCTTCCGGTGTAAAAGGTGTTCTCTCCATCCTAAATCCCTTAAACCTAGATTTAATTCATTAAAAAAGACCGCCATGGTAAAAAACTGGCAGTCTTTGATAAAGGTCTGACGATGGTAAAAAATAACAGAAACGTGGTAAATTTCAAGCCAAAGTTTCAAACAGATAGCCAGAGAAATGGCTTTTGGCTGAAAAGGATCACATATCAAACTCTAAACAAATTTTAGGCAAACACTTACAAGGTTGTCATTTTGTAGCCGTTATTTTGGCATCTTCTATTATCACTGGGTAGAAGTAGCCTGCCCCTATGTCCTTGTCCTTGTGAAGCGTGCCCTCGATAGTCACAATGGCCCCAACCTGGGGGGCGGAGTGTGTCGTCACTGTGAGATCGAAATCCTTATCCTTCATGGAACCAGTACCGTCCTGGACATGGAGCCAGTTTTTGCCAAGTATATTCTTTGATATTTTTACCACCTGGGCCTTTAACACCACCTTCTTACCATCCAGCTCCTTTGCCTTCTTATATGCCATTTCCACTGTGATGGCATTTTCCCCCTTGGCCGGCGTCACATGGATGTCCCATTTGGCAAGCTTGGGGACACCTGCATGCCCCTCCTGAGAGGTCTGTGTGGCCTCAGTGCTTCCCATGCCTTGCCCAGAGGCGAGCCCACGGGAGAATATAATGGTATCGAAGGTCCTGTTGAGACTGTTGCTGTGGAAATTTTTCATCGTGTCCCCTGGTAGCAACATGACCTCTTGCCCAACAGCGACCTTCATTTCAGGGACAGCCACCCAAAAATCCTTGCCTTCGAATTCAAGAAGCATATAGGTATAACCACCGCTATTCATGGTCTCTTTCACCTTGCCATATATGTAACCTGTATCTTCCCCCTCGGCACCACCAGTAGCTTGCTGTGTCTCATGGCTCTTTACTGTTTTTTTATCCTCATGGACCTTATTTTGACAGCCCTGAAGAAAAAAAAGGCCTAAGAATAGACAAAAAAAGATGATAAGACGTATGTTTTTTTTGTTTCTCATAATTTTCTTTTCTCCAATACTATTAGAATAGTAATTTTTCATCCTTGATACACCTTACTTCAATTTAACAATGGTTGCTCCCCAGTGTCCAGCATCAGGACCTGCTATTTTGAATCCATCCACTATATCACACCGCCGAAGTATAGAGTGCACGGAATCCCTCAATATCCCCTTGCCTTTTCCATGGATTATCCTGACATGTTTGATACCAGCTCTTCTGCAGGCCTCAAGGTATTCTGGAATGAGAGATTTTATCTCCTTTGGGCTGAAGGTATGCAAATCCAGTATGCCATTTATAGTTATTTCCACCGGGTTATCGATTGGTATCATGGACCCTTCTAAATTTTTCCGTGTATTTTTACAGATATTGTTCAAAAAGCAATATGGATTAATATAATGTCTACCCATTTTCGTGAGAAATGCTATTACCTGACTGGATTTTGGAGCTAATTGGAATAGAGAACAACATGAGGAGATAATTCTATGAGGCAATATGTTGTGGACGAGCTCAGGAAGGGTGAACTCGACAGGGTGAAACAATATCTTGAAAAACAATGCGAGCCGGGGGGTGTAGATAGGCTTTATTGGCTTGAAATTCCAGATGATCTGCTATCCGATATCCAGATTGATCACAGAGACTGTAGGCCTTTTTGTATTGGGATCGAAGTAACCGATGATTCCGTGGTATTTGAAATGCTCATCAGGAGCAGACAAAAATTGAGATGCAGTTGTATTGCCTATGCCTCGGAACAACAGAGGCAATTCATATTGAATTTTGCCGACCGACTCGTAAAAGAGACCGAGATTGGATCTTAGGGGAGATACACACATGCTTCAGTTGAACATAGATTGTGAAGGTCCCATCACCCAGAATGACAATGCCTTTGAACTCTGTGAAAAATTTATTCCCAATGGAGACAGGTTTTTCTCGATTGTGAGCAAATATGACGATTTCCTCGCTGATGTGGAAAGGCGCAAGGGATACAAGGCCGGAGATACATTGAAATTGGTGCTTCCATTCTTGAAGGCCTATGGGGTCACAGACCATATCATGGAAGAATTTGCCCACGAGACCCTTTTGATGCTTCCTGGTACTGAAATCATGTTGTCTGAGATCAACAAGATGCTGCCAAGCTTTATAATCAGCACAAGTTATAAACCCTATCTGGAGGCATTGTGTGAGGCCACGGGTTTCCCACTTGAGAATGTATATTGCACTGAAGTAAGCCTTGACAGTTACGAACTCACCCCCCAGGAAGGGCCCCATCTGAGAAAGATCGCAAAGGAAATCACCTCCATGCAAATGCTCTACTGGCCGGAAGATGTCAAAGGCAGAGAAGAATTGCCCCCCGAACACAAAGCCACCATAGAGCGCTTGGATCAGATATTCTGGCATGAGATCTCTGGCATGAAAATAGGTAGGATCCTTGAAGAGGTCAATCCAATAGGAGGGAAAGAAAAGGCAAAGGCAGTAAAGGAGAGCCTAACCCGCACAGGCCTTGGCATTGAAGACGTAGCTTATGCAGGGGATAGCATCACTGATGTCCAGGCCCTTGAGTTGGTAGACAAGGGAGGCGGCATTGCCATCTCCTTCAATGGCAACCGTTATGCCATAAAGGCTGCAAGATGGGCAGTACTATCACCAAATACCTTGGTGGTGGCTGGTCTGTGTAAACTGTTTATCGAAAAAGGAAAGGACATCTTGGAAAGATTGCCCCTTGACGAGGCAGGCCGGATTGACAAAGAGGCATTGGGACAAGAGATCAAGGCACTCGGGATATCGACAGATATCTCATCTGGGCTCCATGAGCTCTTGAACCGAGACGAATTTTGTATCTACAAGGTGAGTGCTTCAGAGGAAAAGGATCTCATAGACCGAAGTGAAAAGATGCGAAAGAGTGTCCGTGGCCACGGGATAGGAGATCTTGGCTGACCCTCCGTTTTGCCCCCCCTGCCCAAAAGGCAGGAGCACAATTTGGATATCGAGGGTATCAATCAGGATCAATGGCCACTTTTTCTCGACATGCTGCCAGGCAATCTGGCCACCAGAGGGACTGCCAAAACCCCCAGAGCCGAACTCAAGAAATAAACGCTTTCAAGGCCGAGATGATCTCCAATGAATCCAATCAGTACCACTACTGAAGAACGGGCCAGGAAGGCTGTCATCATGTAGATACCATTAGCCGCAGCAGGGCTTTTCTTCGCGTGTTCCTGCACCATGGCAAGCATGACGGGCGTGGTGGAAAGGAGCATGAAGCCCGTAACCAGCAGGGCCACAGATGCCTGGATGTGTGAAGCCGTCGTCCCAGGATCAGATGAGGCACTCATCACAAAGGCCAAGACCCCTGGAGGGGACGTGGCAAGAGAAATCAATAGCATACGGCGCCTGCCGATCCAGTCGCTAAGCCAGCCTGCTGTAAGGACCCCAGCAACCCCTGCGGCCTCGAACATGGCAAGGCCTATACCCCCAAGCCACAGACTTCCACCCTGTTCGTTGATGAATGTCGGAAGAAAAGCGGTCATGGATGCCTGCATGAAGCTTCTTGCAATGAGGATCAGTGCCAGAGGAACGAGCACATGCCTCATGTCCCTGGCAGTTGCAGCCAGAGACGTGGCGGATTCATCCTGATGAAAATCGATATCTGCCTTTCCGAAAAGGAAATAGAGCATCAGGGAGGCAGCAATACCAGCTACCATAACCGGCCAAAATCCTTCAAGGCCCATGAGAGAAACAGCCCCTACTGCTATCACCGGTCCCAGGGTTCGCGCAAGCTCTCCACCAGTCATGAAAAGGCTCATTCCTGTACCCGTCCTATTACCAGAAAGGCGTGCAATAATCACAGGGGCTGGTACATGAAAAAGTGCCACACTTATGCCAGTCGTAAAGAGCAGTAGGGCCAAGACACCATAAGAAGGGGCGAGGCCTATGAGACTCATTGGGACTGCAGTAAGTGTGGGCGCCATTATCACAAAGAGACGCAGGCTCATACGGTCAGCAATCATGCCAATTAGTGGATTGAGTAATGCTGGGATCTGGATTATTGCAGCAAGGCTCCCGGCTTCAGCCAGGGAAAGAGAGAGTTTTTTGATGAGAAGAGGGAGCAGAGGGGAGAGGAAGGAGGAATAGATGTCATGGACAAAATGTGCGAAAGACAGGATGATTATCTCTGCCGTCTTGAAATGGGAATCTGATTTCATACTCTGTTTGGATTGGAAGATCTCCCATTATCCAGAGTAAGGCCTGTTTTCCAATGTCCTATATCTCATACAGAGACGATAAAGAAATTCTTGGAAGAGATGCGTTGGTAGAGCCAAGAAGAAAAAAGCAATCAATATCCACCAGTTGGTAAATCCATGAAAATAGACTACCGATACGTCACATGCATTGAAGATGCAATTCATATCATATCCTTTTGGGGTAAACCATATAGTAGTAAAATATAGAAAACAGAGGTAAAAAAAGGCATATAGCAATGAAGTCCAGTTATTCTTTTCTCTAAAAGTAAAGGCAAGGGCAACAAAGGCAGTACCAAAATGCATCAACAGTGTGACAAACAACAAAAATGGAGTTTGACCAAAAAGATAAATAGTAGTCCCTGTAACTTCTTTATTAAACAAGAGAATTGACATTAGGTCTATCAGGTAGACTACCTGGAGTAGGAACCCACTGCTTATGAGACCCTTGATGAGAGGTATATTTTTCGTGAAAAAACCAATAGCGAAAAACAGGGCTATATTGTCACAATAGTAGAAGAACAATATATGTTCTCCAAGTAGCTGATTTCTGGCAAATACAAGCCCTTGCACAATCAGAAAGTAGAAGGCCAGGATATTATATTTTCTAAACCAAGAGGCTCTTGACATCTTTATCAACCCATTTTATGCACTTCAAACGCCTGGGGAAAATAATCTCTTTGAATTATTGCATGGTCAGCATACATCATCTTATGTCTCCATTGTTTATTTCTTCTATATCAGAAACCGGATCATCAAGAAGCTGGATATAGAGTGCATCAACCTTTTTATCATAATCGATTTTCATTTCCACCCATTCCCTCTTTATATTTCGCTCTTCCATCCTTTTGAGGCCATGCTTGGAAAACTTGCAAGTTATCGTCATGTTGGCATATCCATTTGATTATCCAAGCCTCTGGTTCCTCACAAACTATGCCTGCACCCTTGCGACATCTGTCCATGTTCGGGATTTGTGTCCTGTTCACATTTACAGATACTTGCTCTTTCTGCCAAACCAGGTGACCAGCACCTCTTTCTTGGCCCTGGTGGCGGCCACATATAAAAGCGCCCTTTCGCGCTGTTCCGCCTCCTTTTTCTCTGCAAGGTCATGGCTTGCTGCATTGACGGCGTTTGAAAGGGGAAGAATCCCGTTGTTTGCACCTGCTATGATGATCCGCTCGAACAGGATTGGAAAGGGCAGAAAGAAAATCTGTTGTGTCGATGACACCCCTTGCCTTTTCTTCTTCCCCACGTTGTAATTCCCTAAGGGCCTCTTCATAGGAATAGCCGCTGGCCAGCATGTAGAGTGCCTCTGCTGCCTCCTGGGGAAAAAGATGCTCCCTTTTATCGAGATCCCTTTCATCTCTTATCTCCCTTACCAGACATAGCTGATCTTCAGGCACTCCGAGCCTCAAAAGTTGCCTGTCCCTGTAGTAGTGAAAGAAGCCTGCCCTGTGGGCCGCATCCTGGACAGAGTCTGAAATGGGTTGATGCGTTCCAGCATTCAGGCCAAGGGCATTGACTTTACGATAGTATCATATAAATTTAGAAAAATCTATTCGACAGAAGCGTAAAGATGACAGATACCATTCTATACCGTTTCAACCCCTGGTGGGAATCATATATCTGGCCCGATTTTATCACAAGAGAAGGCTATCTTCAGGGTCTTTTGTCCCTCAAAGATACAAGAGACATAGTCCTTCTTACAGGACTGCGCAGAACAGGCAAGACCACCCTGATGAAGATGGTGATTCAGGCCCTCATAAGTGCTCATGGCATAAGACCTGACCGCATATTTTATGTGTCCCTGGATTTTTACGGCTTGGAACACCATTCTATCCTTGAAATCGTGGAGGAATTCTTCAAGCTCCAGGAGCTGTCTTTTTCTGAAAAGGCCTTCCTTTTTCTGGATGAAGTGGCCTACAAGGAAGGCTTCAGCCTGCAGCTCAAGAACCTCTACGATACGTTCAACGTCAAGGTTTACGCCTCCTCGTCTTCCGCCTCTGTTTTCAGGGATAATAAGGCGCTACTTACAGGAAGAGAGAGGGTGATCGAAGTCCTGCCCCTTGACTTCCAGGAATTCCTGAAATTCAAAGGTCTTTCCATCAAAAAGGCAGACAGTCACCTTCTTGAATCGGCATTTCTGAAATACCTGGAGACAGGCGGGATGCCGGAATATGTCCTTACAGGTGACCCTGAATACATAAAGCAGTTGATTGATGACGTAATCTATAAGGACATAATCAGCCGCCACAACATCAAGGATGAGGTTGCTGTAAGGGACTTTTTCCGCCTTCTCATGGAAAGGGCAGGAAAGCAATTGACCCTCAACAAGATTTCCAAGATCCTGGGAATGAGCGTTGATACGGCCAGGAGATTTCTAAACTATTTCTCAAGCACCTACATTATTTATACCGTGGAAAGATGCGGTAAGCTGAACGAGCGGCTAAAATCCCCCAAGAAGGTCTATGCAGGCGACATTGGCATCCGCAATGCAGTAACAGGCATGAGAGACCTTGGTGCCATCTTCGAGAACCTGGTCTTTTTTGCCATAAAGCACAAAAGGCCGTGCTATCTTTTGAAAAACGGGGTCGAGATAGACTTTTTTACCGAGGACAAATGGCTGATTGAGGCAAAATACGGACAGAAGCTCACCCCTAAGCACGCCAGGCTCTTTGAGTCCATAGATGCAAAGGGGCGTCTTGTGGTTGACTCGCTGAAAGGGTTGCAAGCCCTATACAACCTTTAGACCATGGTCTCATCTCCTGTGCACCTCAACCCATTTCCTACCCATCTCAACTTGCCCCTGAATTTCTTTATCCTTTCCTGCTTCTTCAGGCAGACCAAGGTCTTTAGTGCGAGTTTCACTGTCTCTTTTGGTTTTAAGACCTGTCAGCCCCAAGGCAGTGGACATCAAAACTTATCATCTATATCTATGTTTGTCCTCCTTCTGATCTCCATGTGTATAAAATTATAAAGCTATACAAATGATGACAACCGTAAGGCCTTAGGTCGAATATAAACCCAAAATGTATTACCTGTTTTTTCAAAGAATTTTTGGTAAAGCCCTGATCGACGTTCCATTATTCCAAATTATGCACTTAAAATGCCTTAAGAAAGTAATTCCTATTAATTTTTTGTGGTTCGTCTATTTCTTCCCAATGGGTCTTCGTCTGAAAGA
>JALSNW010000011.1 GCA_026986785.1 Deltaproteobacteria bacterium
AATTAAACCCCTGTGTGCTCTTTGCCTCGTATTTTCGTCAGACTTGAGAGCCCCATAAGGGTAAAAAACTACTTTTTGACCTGGGCTCATGTCTTCATGCAGGTTGTATTATTGTCTGGGCAGGTGTTCTTTGATCCTAATTCAATGATTGGCTTGGTACCTGGACATGGTGAAAAAATGCCAGCAACCAGGTTTGTGAAAACTGATGGATTTTTTGGCTATAGATTTTGAAACTGCCAACTACCACAGGCACAGTGCCTGTGCTATTGGTCTTGTACGGGTGGAGAAAGGAGAGATTACTAGTGCCAGATCCAGTCTTATCAGGCCGCCGGAGAAGTGGTTCAGCTTTTCATACATCCATGGATTGGTATGGGACGATGTGCGGCATGCCCCTTCTTTTTTGGAGCTTTGGCCGGAGATAGAACCCTATTTTTCCGGCATAGATTTCATTGTTGCCCACAATGCGGCCTTTGATAGGTCTGTCCTAAATGGAACATGTGCCTATTATGGTATAAAGGCCCCTGTGACTGGATTTCAGTGCACTTTGCAAATGTCGAGGAAGGTGCTGGGGATCTATCCCGCAAGGCTTCCAGATGTATGTAAAAGGCTCGGCATCAAGCTGGACAACCACCACGATGCCCTGTCAGATGCCAAAGCCTGTGCAGAGATCATGTTATACATCTCGGGTAGGTCGAGGTGATCTCCCCCTATCTTTTCTGTTTTGAGATGCTATCCTTCCTAACGTGCAGAGCCACCTATACGAAAGAATTGGCGGGGCTGTGATTGTCATGCCTTGGTTACCCTTGGCCCTGTTGACGGCATTGCTCGCAGCGGCAAGTGATGCGCTTACAAAGGCATTTCTTCGCCCTCTGGGTACATTCAAAATGGCTGCTGGCAGGGTACTTGGGCCGATCCCCTTTCTCTTCCCCCTACTCCTGTTCCAGCACTGGCCGTCTTTGGACAAGGTGTTTTGGGAGGCCCTTTCTGCCCTACTCCCCTTGGAGACAGCAGCTCTCATTCTCTATATGGAGGCTATTCGGGTATCCCCTTTGTCTCTTACTGTGCCTTTTTTGTCCTTCAGCCCAGCGTTCATGATCTTGACTGGTGCCGCCATCCTCGGTGAAAGGTTGAGCGTTCAAGGTATTCTGGGGATTTTTTTCATAGTCATAGGTAGTTACATGCTTCATATAAAAAGTGTTGGTGCTGGTTGGTTTGCCCCTATCTCTGCTATAATCCGAGAGAGAGGATCGATTTTGATGCTGGGCGTGGCCTTCTTGTATGCAATCACTTCGGTCTTGGGCAAGCTGGCCATAAGGCACTCCAGCCCATTGTTTTTTGCAAGCTTCTATTTTGTTGCCCATGGGGTCTTTGCAGGCCTCTTTTTGGCCATTTTTTTTCGTATTCGTCCCTGGGTGTTGGTTTATGAATGCCCAAAGGGGATTTTCTGGGTAGGCCTTTCCCAGGCGATGATGGTCATTTTTCACATGTGGGCTATTAGTCTTGCCCCAGCAGCCTACATGATAGCCGTAAAGAGATTGAGTGTGCTTTTCGGTGTGGTGTTTGGATATCTCTTTTTCAAAGAAAGGGACCTTGCGAGCCGTCTTTTTGGAGCTACTCTCATGGCAGGAGGTGTGTTTATCATAGCATTTTCATAGAACCCGAGTGGAGTTTTAGGTCGATGCCCCTTCCTTGGAGAAAGGTGGGGTGGGTTCCAGGGTATCCAGATTATGAGAAACGGGACGAGCCTCGGGCTGAAAAATGTTTGTCATACAAGACGGATCAGGGTATCTTTAAGATGGTAACTAATTGAATATTAAAGGAAAATAATCACTTACATGCATGGGTGATTTTTGGATTCTTTGAACAGGGAGGCTTGAAAGATGTTTTTTTTAGAGAGAATAAAACATTTCCTGAAAAATGAGATGGTCAACATCAAGCTGGTCATGGAACTCATTCAGGATAAGATTCCTGAAGAATATGTGAAAAGGGATTGGCATTGGCATTTCATCCTGGGTTTCTTCTTCATCCTGGCTGGCACCATTGGGCTTCTCGCAATACCCTTTGTGCCGCTTTCTACCATATATCTTTTTGCGTGTTTCATGATAATAGGTGGAAGCCTACAGTTTATGGAGGCGATCAATGCCAATGAAAAAAGACAGAGCAAGATACTTCACATCATTGGAGGGGTATTATACACATTTGGAGGTTTTCTCTGCCTTCTCAATCCGGTGGCTGCCTCATTGCCATTGTTATTCCTGCTTTGTGTGATGATTGCCGCCATAGGCCTGTGCCGGGCCGTGGCTGCAGTTGTGCACAAGTCTGACATAACAGATTGGAAGACAGTCCTTGCAAGTGGCCTGGAATCTGTGGGCATTGCCTTCTTGATAGGTCTTTCCTGGCCCTATTCCTCTTTGTGGATCCTTGGGCTGTTCTTGTCCGTTGATCTCATCCTCAATGGCTGGGGCAATGTCGTCATTGCCTTTGAGTCAGGCAAGGAATTCAAAGAGGTGGAACCTCCTGCATCCCCTTCTGAGCCAGGGCTTGCAGTTGCCTGAGGCTGAAAAGACGAGAAGTAACAAGGGGATACTCCATTCCAAGACAAAAAAGGGGGTTACACTGATTTATGTAACCCCTTACAAATTTAGTGGCGGGGCCGACGAGACTCGAACTCGCGACCTCTGGCGTGACAGGCCAGCGTTCTAACCGGACTGAACTACGACCCCGTCTTTTTCTCTTGAAAGTCGCTGGTAGGCGGAACAGGGCTTGAACCTGTGACCCCCGGCTTGTAAGGCCGGTGCTCTCCCAACTGAGCTATCCGCCCTCTCTTAAAAAGCTCGTAAGCTATAACATTATAACAATAGGGTGTCAAGCTTTCGAGAAATTTTAGAAATGACAACTGCACAATGGGTTTGGTATAAGTAGTCTGGGCCATGAACAGCAAACTGGCGAATGAACAGGTTAGGTTTCTCCAATACGTATTCCTCTGCTTGTTGGGGGATCTTTGGTCAGGTTCAGTAGATGAATGTAGAGTGGAAAAATAGAAACTTGGGAGAAGGAAAGCCCTTTGATTCCCCGTATGGAGATCTCAGACCATTCTGGATAGTTATAATCTTGTTGCTTCCTCTGTCGTTGGCAACAGAGGAGTCTGTAGCTGCACAACAGGCGGCCATAGAACTTCGTGAAGGCATTGACCAATATACCCTTGGCCCATATCTGTATTATCTGGAAGACCCCAAAGGACAACTTACCATTGCGGAGATTACATCCAACAAGCTCAAACACCACTTTTCCAGATCCAACGCACCTGCTCCTGGATTTGGTTTCACCTCTTCTACCTATTGGTTCAAGTTTTCTCTCACCAACCCATTGGAGAAAAAGGTGGATCGCTATCTTGAGATAGAGTATCCACTCTTGGACCATGTGGAACTGTATGAGCCCACGCCTGTGGGTACTTACAGGGGCTATAAAGAGGGAGATCACAGAGAGTTTTCTCACAGACCTGTACTCTATAGAAATTTTGTATTCATTCTTGAAATACCTGCTGAGACAACCCTCACATATTACATAAAGGTGAAGACATCCAGTTCTCTTAATCTGCCTGCAAAGCTCTACACCCCGGCAGCCTTTATAGACAAGGTGGAAAATGAAGAGATGGCCCTGGGTATGTACTTTGGCATACTCTTCGCCATGCTTGCATATAATATGATTCTATATATTTCTATCAGGGAATCGATATATTTGTATTATGTCTTATTTGTTACATTTAATTTTCTATTTCAGCTTGATTTGACAGGTGTCTCTTTCAAGTATCTATGGCCTTATGAACCTCACTGGGCAAATATAAGTCTACCCTTCTTCATATTTACTGCATTTTTCTTTGGCACCCAATTTACCAGGGGCATCCTGAATACAAGAAAAAACATATGGGTGATAGATATCCTATTAAAGATATTTCTCTATCTTGCTGTCGCTGGGGCCGTAATGAGCCTTCTCGTCCCCTACAATATCAGCATAAGGTTGGCCACACTCTTCATTATTACTGTGATTGTCCATATAGTTGCAGGTTTCATCTGCCTCCTCAGGGGATATAGACCGGCCAGATACTATGTCTTTGCCTGGACGGTTTCCTTGGCAGGCATGGCCATTTTCGCCCTGAAGTCCTTTGGAACCATCCCCAATAATTTCTTCACCGTGTGGGGGATCCAGATCGGTTCGGCCTGGGAGGTGATCTTGCTGTCCATCGCCTTGGCCGACAGGATCAATATATTGAGCCGGGAGAAGGAGAGGATTCAGTCTGAATACACGAGTAAGCTGGAGGCAGCAAACTTGAGACTCGAGGAGTTTACCAGAAATCTCGAGGAAAAGGTGGCCCAGCGAACGAGGGAACTGGAGGAATCAAATATCCTTTTGAAGAAACAGGCCCAAGAGATGCGCATTGCCGAGGAGCAGGCTGAAAAGGCCAACAGGGCAAAATCTGAATTCCTGGCAAATATGAGTCATGAGATCAGAACCCCTCTCAATGCCATCACAGGTGTTACAGGCCTGGCATTGGAGATGGAAGGCCTGCCTCCTAAACTAAGAGAATATCTGAAGATCATAAAGACCTCTGCCTATTCCTTGCTGGGATTGGTAAACGATATCTTGGATTTTTCTAAGATAGAGGCCGGTAGGATGGAGCTGGAAAATACAGAGTTCAGCCTTCATGAAATCGTTGAGAATCTTGCGGAGATGTTCTCCGAACAGGCATCGGCCAGGGGTGCAGAGCTTATAATAGATATCCACCCAGCAGTACCGAATCACCTCATAGGTGATCCAATGAGACTGAGCCAGTTGCTGACCAATTTCATATCCAACGCATTGAAGTTTACCCCCGAGGGTGAGGTATTGCTGGCATGTAGGTGCGCGAGTTTGTCAGAGTCTTCTACACGGTTGGAGTTCTGTGTTGAAGATACGGGTATAGGTATAGATCCAGAGCGGTTGGATATACTTTTTGATATGTTCACCCAGGCAGATACATCCACTACCCGGAGGTTTGGTGGTACTGGTCTGGGGTTGGCAATCTGTAAAAAGATTGCTGACCTGATGGGTGGAAATATTGTCGTCAGTAGCCAGCCGGGGCAAGGTACCCGTTTTGTTTTTTCTGCGGAGTTTGAACTTGGCCAAGATCCTGGCGGCATGGTAGAGATCTGTCCTCCTTTCAAGGAGGAGATGCCAGTTGTCCTCTGCTGTAATAGCAAAAGGCTCAAGACCGCCCTCGAGAACATATTGCAGTCCGTTGGGCTCAAGAATATCGAGCATGTACAGGGGGATTCCTTGGAGGCAGTCATGGATACCCTTGAGGGGATATCCCTGCTCATTCTGGATATAGGGATGGAGAAGGA
Organism: Deltaproteobacteria bacterium; assembly: GCA_026986785.1. Classification (GTDB taxonomy): domain Bacteria; phylum Desulfobacterota; class Dissulfuribacteria; order Dissulfuribacterales; family QOAL01; genus QOAL01. Next base: position 5,382 of record JALSNW010000011.1, read on the forward strand.
TCCAATGACAAAGGTGAATGGTCTGACCAAACGATTCCCCAATCTATTTATTGCCATTTGTCACGGCTTTGATTTCCAGCCCCTGGAACATGCTGCGGATATGTCACGAAGGATCTTTTTCCTGTTGAAACCAGTTACCAGGGGGCCTGTTGTCAAGATGATGAACGCCATCTTTACAGAGGGTGGGCATATGGAGCAGATGTCTGAAGGCCATGAAAGGGAGCCTTTGCCTTTCAGGGGGGCACATGTGCTTCTCGTGGAAGATAACGAGATCAACCAGATGGTAGCCAGGGACATCATTACCAGGACCGGTGCCCGGGTAACCACTGCGGAAAACGGTAGAGTGGCCCTATCCTTGGCCAAGCAGGGTTTTGATATAATACTGATGGACATCCAGATGCCAGAAATGGATGGTTATGAGGCAACCATGGCCTTGAGGGCAAGGCCAGAGATGGCTCATGTGCCAATAATAGCCATGACAGCAGGTGTCTTTGAAGATGACAGACAGAGATGCTTCGAGGCTGGCATGAATGATTTTCTCATGAAGCCAGTGACCCCGGAGTCTGTCACGGCCATGTTGAAGAAATGGCTGAAATCCAGTTACGGGATCAAACGAAGAGGGCAGATATGGGCCAATGATGGAGAAGGCAGATCAATGCCTTCGTTGGAAGAGATTTTACAATACCTCTATGGCATAGATCGAGAAGATGCCTCAAAGCGGTTTGGGAAGAATGGTGCCCTCTTCTTGGAGGTACTTTCCAGGTTTGTTTCCCAATATTCCTCATTTGCCCAGGAGATAGAGCTCTATCTCCCCGAAGATATTGAAAAGGTGTTGGCAGAGGTGCATACCCTCAAAGGTGTTGCAGGCAATCTGTCTGCATTGGTCCTCAAAGACCTTTGTAAGGCCCTTGAGGATGCCATCCGGGCGGGGGATATTGATCAGGCAAGATTGATGCTGCTGAAAGTACAAAAAGAGATAGATGCAATATCAAGCTCCTTCAATGACAATAGCTCTGGTCTTCGCCCTAACGAGGACAAGGAAGTAACCAAGGAGGTGGAAGCAGGCAACCTGGTGGAGAGCGTCTTGGGGCAGCTTGACGAGATGCTATCTTTGAATGATATCGATTCGGATCTCTTGTGGGAGAAGTTGAGGCCCTTGATTGATGGCCGGATTGGGGAACAGGACATTGAAGAGTTTGAAAGTCGGCTCGCGGACATGGATTTTGAGGAGGCAAGGGGAAAACTTCAAGAGATTAGGAGGCTTTTGAACTCATGAGCCATGACTTGAAGGCAAGACCACCTGTTTTGATACAATCTCTTCTGGGGGATCTGAATCACAAGATCCGCTCCCCTCTCAATACCATAATCAACACAACGGAGCTGGTCCTGAGACAGGATCCTGATCCGCCACTCAGGAACCATCTTAGAACCATTGAAAGGTCTGCATCTGGCCTATTGTCCCTGATCGACGATATAATTGCCCTGTCTGAAGAAGAGAGTTGTGCCTATTTTTCATCCTTTTGCCCGATATCGCTCCTGGAAGAGGTCAGGGAGGTCATAGAGATCGAAGGGCAGGCAAGGGCAATCCCCCTCCTGGCCCTTGATCTGGGTGAGGAGATGCCAAGGCGCCTTAAGGGTCCAAGGACTATCCTGAGGTATGTTCTCATACAAATCCTGGACTACTTAGTGTCCCACCTCAGAGCCAGACAGATTCTAATATCCCTGTCATGGGACAAGGAAGAAAGGCTTGTTCTCCAAGCCAAGGCCCTTGTGGGGCAGGGTAATGGTGTGGTGACAGAGGAGGATTTGAGGTCGCACCACAAATTGGCCATTTGCCATAGCCTTTTACGCCATGTGGGTACTGAGCTCCGATTTGTCACTAGTGCAGAAGGTATGTCCTTCGTGGCTCCTTTCCCGGTTGAAAAGGTTGCCAACGAGGGAGGAAAGATAGTGGCTCAGGAGATGGACAAAGAACCCCCTGTGATCCTCATGGTAAATAGCGAGGGTTTTTCTACTGGGTTAATAGGGCGTCTCCTCGACATGGAGGGCTTTCCCGTCAGGAAGGAGGCGCACCTTGAAGGGGCCTTGGAATATTTACAGGCATCCAGTGGTCAATATTCGGTGGCTTGTATCTTGAATTGGCAAGATGTAAAGGACGAGAAAGATCTTGCCATAGACATCCTTCGTTCAGTACCAGGCCATGAGCAAATGCCCATAGTAATCGTGGAGATTCCAGCCATGGCAATAATGGCTCTTGCCTCCACTGAGACATCCAGAGATCTTTTGGGCCTTTTGATGAAGCCAACGAAGAGCCAAGAGGTGTTGGCAGAACTATTGAGGTTGCTAGGATGGGGTCATCTGAGTCTCAAGGGTCAAGATGTCCAGGAAAACCCCTTTCGTCAGGAGCAACATATCGTGGAAGAAAAACTTAGGGGATTGAGTGTGCTCATTGTGGAAGACGATAGGATAAACCAACAGATACTCTTGGACATATTAAAGGCCAAGGGGGTCAAATCCATAGTGGCATCCACAGGTAGAGCTGCCCTTAAGGCCATTGAAAGAAAGAGATTCAATGCCGTATTGATGGACATCGGTTTGCCAGATCGCGATGGCTTCAGTTTGACCAAGGATATAAGGAAAAGTGTTTTGAACAGCTCTACCCCTGTCATTGCCCTGACAGCCAGTACGAGTAAAGAACAGAAGTGCTATGATGCAGGTATGAATGCCTTTCTATCAAAGCCATATTCCCAAGAAAAGCTCCTGAGGACCCTGTGTAGATTGGTTTAGTGAGGGTCGTGCCTCAGGGTACCTCGAATCTTTCGAGATGCATGGTTACGTTACCCGCTATGACATCAGCATGATTTGCATCCTGAAACTCTATGGAGATGGTACCACCAGCCCCGGCCGATATGGTTGGTTGGCCATTGTAAGGGCAGGTGGCACATGGTCCACCTGTCCAGTCGTCCAGATTTCCCAGATATACGGTAGCACCTTCTGCCAGCATATTGTGAGATGTCCACCATCTTGCACTATGGTCCTCTCTGTAATTGTACCAGGCCAGGGCCATTTCCCCTCCACGGGCATCGAGAAAAAAACCCATACCATTATACGAAGGATCATACCACCAGCCAGTGATATGGCGCGGATCTTCAGGCCCTGGGGCAAAGTCTGCCATAAAGGGGTGAAATGTCTTGGTGATCACTTGGCCATTTAGTAGTGTAGAAAAAGTAACTGTATCAGAGGGGGTGTTGGAGAAATGTACTACTATGGTACCAATAACACTTGAGCTTGGCGGGAAATAGGTCTCTCCCCATGTCCATCCAGTCCAAGAATATAGATCTCCTGAAAAGTTGTCCTTGTCTGTCATCTTGCCACCTGCTGAATACCAGGTAGTTCTGCCAATGCCATCGAATACGAACCAGGCAAGATAAATCTTGCCGTCTTTTACCTCTGTGGCAAGTCCAGTACCAGGTTCATTGGGGTCATACCACCACCCGGTAAAGCCCCTGGGGGTGTTTGACAGCTCTGCATAATACACCCCTCTTCCACTTCCGTCCTTGGCAGACCATAAAATGGCCTTACCGTTGAAATCGAGGGAATTGATATTTTCATAACACCTGTCCGTAAGCCTTGTAATATTTGTACCATCCCAGTGATATATGTCCTCGCACTGGCCATCTGCCTTTATCCATACTATGCTGCCATCCTTCAGTATTGGCCCTATATCGTCCTCGTTGTCGTCGGTGATGTAAATGTTTTGCCCTCCTGCCCAATACATGATTTCAAAGTCTTCTCCGTCCCACTCGGTCCATGCGATGGCACCATGATCAAGGCTGGGGGTAAGATCATCTCCATCAGAATCCGTGAGCTTATTGAGGTGTTGGCCATCCCAATAGAAGAGATCATAGTTGTCATCGTGTTTCCCAACCCATGCCACCCTGTTTTCGAAAACGGATGGCTGTAAGTCATCATAGTTGTTATTGGAGACTTGAAGCTTTTTACCTGGGGTACGAAGAAATATCTCGGAATCCTCCCTCAAGAAATCTTCCGTGTCCTTTTCAACAAAGGCGATGTTGTCTCCATAAAGAGATATTGTGTCAATCACATCATCTTCCACCTCTTGGGTTGAATTTCCATCCCAGAGCTGTATGTCGTTACTGTCGTCAATCCAGGCCAGTTTGTTCCCCGAAGCAGAAAGGATCAAGACATCGTCATCATTGGCTATCCTCTGGACGATATCGGTGGGATCGGTTGCCTTCCACATAAATATGCCTTTGGAATAGTGGCTCCAGAAGGCATATCCTGAACCAAGGGCCACCTTGAAAAATTCATTCGGCGAGTTCGTATGGTCAAGCTGGGTTATGTCGAGCTCGGCCTGGCTATCAGAGGGTATGCCTGCCATACCAGATGAAACAACAATGGATATCAAGAATATTCTATATAGAAATCCCATGTCTACTCCTCTTCAGTGATTCGTTGCCATAAAGGTGATTTCATGTGGAAATACGGGAAAAGCCTTTTATGTCTTTGGAAACTAAACTGCCATATTTTTTGTGTCAACAAAACAGATATAAAGATCTTTGATTCAGAGGCCCTACACGCTTACCTCAATAAATTCATGTAGAGGGGCTTTAAATATTTTGTGCGGATGAATATATTTATAGATAAATTAGTTTGACTCAAATATATAATTTAGTTATAGTTGGCTTTTGATAAATTTGGGCAGGTAAAAAGGAGATCAGATAGGAGATTCTTAAAAGGTGTCACATACAAGAGATCGATTTTTGCCCAAAGGTTGGGAATGGCCTTCCCCATGCATGGGATGGAGAAGGTCGACTCATGGTAAGAAGTTCATGAACAAGGGGTATTGTTGATGAGATCCAAACAGATGACTTATTGCCCAGGGATTTTGGTTCTTGTTTTTGCTTTTTTGCTTTCCTTACCTGTGTTTTTTTTGGCAGATGCGTGGGCAGTCAGTGATGATGACTGCTTGAGCTGCCATGGCTCGTCCGATATCCTCGATATAAGCAAGGCTGACAGGCTCGATATGGTTGTCCCTGTAACTGGGATTAAAAAGGTATCGCCTGGAGTTACAAGCCTGTATGTCGATCAGGACAAGTATGCCTCTTCTGTCCATGGTGACTTGAGCTGTACAGATTGTCATACGGACATAACTCAGCTTCCTCATAAGCAATATCTGGCACCAGTAGATTGCAGCATGTGTCATTCGGATATTGCAGAACAATACAAGAAAAGCCGTCACTTCAAGGTCAGCCATAAGCCATGCTGGGCATGTCACAACCCTCATGAAGAGGTACCTGTTGAACAATTGAATCAAAAGCAGCGTATATCCATATGTCTCAGGTGTCATAAGAAGACCTCACATGATTGGCTACCACAACCTGAGACCCATTTCAAATACCTGGAGTGCACTGTTTGCCACTCTCCAAAGGCAACAAAGGGGATGTTTTTGCAGTTCTATTCCAAAAAGGATGGCAAACAGGCCCCTATTACTTATTCAGAATTCACAAAGGCCTTGGGGGCCCAGGGAAAAGATTTGTATGTAAAGATCGATCTCAACAAAGATGGGCAACTCGAACCTTTTGAGATAAAGGCGGTGTTGAAACAACTGAAAGCCGCGGGGTTGAAGGATTGTGGTCTAAGAGAACAGATACTTGTCACAAATCTCTATCACAACTTTACCTACAAGGTGAAAAACATCAAAGATTGTGCCATGTGTCATACCTCCATGTCCCCATTCTACAAGACTGTAGAGGCAGAAATACCGGATAAGGATGGCAGCTTCAAGAAGTATCCTGTCAGTAGGGCTTATCTGGCAAAGATGCCTCCCATTCCCAATCAACACGCCTATCTCAAATCTGTGCACGCTGAAAATGGGGTCACCTGTCTGGATTGTCATTCCGAGTTCAAGGTGCTCAAGAAGAATGGCAAGATGGTGGTAAAGTCCCCAGGTATTGTGGTATGCGCAAATTGTCACTCGGATATAATGGACAAGTACAAGAAGAGCCTTCACTACAGGGTTAGTAAAAAGATATGCTACAACTGCCATAATCCACACTCTGTAAAGCCCTTTAGCCAATTGACAGCCCAACAGAGAAAAGCGATATGCCAGAAATGTCATACCGATGCACTACAGCAACACAAATGGCTGTCCCAGCCAAACGTCCATTTCAGATATCTGGAGTGCACCATGTGCCATAGCCCCAAGGCCAGCAAGGGGATCGTGTATTATTTCCGTGGAATCACTTCTGATGGCAGGGCAGTCCGCCTCGCCTACAAGGACCTCGCCACTATCCTCGGCAAACCCAAGGTGGATATTGCAGAGTATATCAACAAGGCGCAGTCTGGCAGAGTGAGTGCATTCGAGCTTGCAGCATTTCTCAAAGACCTCAATAAAAATGTAAAAAAGACAAAGGATCTAAAATACATAGATGTAGGCGTGCACCTTATAGTGTTAAAGCCAGTACATAACTTCACAGACAAGGGCCTAAAGGCCAAAGACTGCATTGTTTGCCATTCAGCCAATGCATCTTTTTATTCCAAGGTGCTTCTCGAGATACCCCAGCGTGATGGTGGAATACAGACATTGCCTTTGGACAAGAGTGTGCTCACAGGGGCCCATGGCATAAGCGGCGTGAGTGATTTCTATCTGCTCGGCGAACACAGATTGACCAAAAAGGATATCGAAGATCTTTGGTATACCATCAAATCCATTGGTTACAGATGGATCGACATAATCGGTGTAATGATAATCCTTGGCGGTTTGGGTTTCGTTGGGCTTCACTCCTTGTTCAGGATACTCACCATCAAAAACCGTCGTAAGAGCAGGAAATATGACAAATAAAAGGTATCTGACATAAAGCAATGACAGAAAATTCGGGGGGATATATGACTAAGGAAAGAATATTTCTTCATCCACTACCTGTGAGGATCTGGCACTGGATTCATGCCATAGGAATCGTACTGCTCGTTCTGACGGGGATACAGCTCCATGTCCCTGGTGTAATAAGTGTGTTCGGTAGCTTCAAGACCGCAGTTGCCATACACAATTTTTGTGGTTTCCTTGTGCTTGGGGACTATTGTCTATGGCTTGGGTATTATGTGATAACCGGGAAACTTATCAAGCTTTATGTGCCTCCTAAGACAGATATCACAAAGGGTTTGCCCCAGCAGGCAGCCTTTTATCTATACAAGTATTTCAAGGGGGAAGAGCCTCCCTTCCAGCCGTGTGCAGACGAAAAGTTCAACTCTCTTCAGAAATGTGCCTATTGTTTCATCATGTTTGTATTGGTTCCTCTCCAGATAGCAACAGGGGTGATGCTTTACAATATTCGTTTCTTCAAGCCTGTGATGGATGTTTTTGGAGGTGTGCAGGTAGTCGATGCAGTACATCTCATCACGTCCTATTGTTTTGTATCTTTTCTGTTTGTGCATTTGTACCTGTGTACCTTGGGACACACCTTCTGGGCCCATTTCAAGGCAATGATATTTGGATACGAAGAGGTCCATACTCCGGGTTAATATATATGGCATTAAAGAAACCGACTGGCCAGCTGGCTCTATCTTCTGTAAGATTGTCATCTGGCCGGTCAACTGCCCCATTGTATTTTCACCTAAAGGGTGAAGCCAATTCGTGACACCTCTTTACATCCTCGGCAAGCTGGGAACTGCATGATCCGGGTTCAATGTAGGGCCTCAAATCCTGCGATGTGTTGGTTGATTTGAGAGCTTGTGTCCTCTCTTTTGTTCAACCTGCCTGGCAACTGGTTCAGATGCTGCGGGCTTAGAAGGTAGCTCAAGTATTACCAAGAGCTTGCCACCTCTTGTTCCTATCCTGATATCACCCCCATGGTCGAACATGATCTTTCGGCAAAGGGCCATCCACAGATGCGAGTGTTTGGATGGAAGAAAGGTATAGTCGGTTTCCTGAACTTGCTGTTTTTTGCCTTTATAGGGAGGTTTTACCGGGATGTCGTCATCTTGTTCTATTACGATCAATATCTCGTCGAGACAAAGTCGGGCCTGGATCAAGAGCTTACGGCAGTCCTTGTCCATATTTTCCATGACGAATTCGACTACATGCCATAAGACCTGGGCAATGAGTGCCTTGTCCATGACAATTACGGGCAGGTCTTCCTCAATGACGCACCTTATCTCTATATTGTGACGTCTGCCCTCGTATCTGAGACCCTTACACCAGCTCTTCATTGCCCTTACGATATCAGTAGGGGCGAAATGGGGTTTGATGGGCTGCACCTCGTCACATATGTTGGTTATTGCCTTCTCCATATCTTCTACCGAGGCGATGATCTGCTCCATCTGTTTTCTTATGCCGTAAGGGGTTTCTGGATCCAGTATTATGCGTCTTGTGAGGCCACCTATGGTCATGAGGGGGTTTCTCAATTCGTGGGTTACCCGATATACCAACTGCCCTACCGCGATTATCTTTTCCGCAGCATTCAACCGTTCTTCGAGAATGAGCCTGTCTTCCTGGATCTCGATTATCTCCCAGAGGAGCCTGGCTCCGAGGTGATCCAGTACCTTTACCTTCCTGGGTTTTGATGCAATGATCTCCTCAAGTACCTGATCATTGCCTGTAAGCTCTATCACGAGATCCAACTCAGGATATTTGAAAAATTCCCTGTAATTGTCTGCCGTCTTGATCCCTATTTCCTCCGCAAGTACCCTGCCAGGGGCGTCGGGGCGGGGATCAGCAACCCCGATGATATGGATTTTGAGCCTTCTGAGAGGATAGGTCGTCAGAAGCCTCAAAACGTCTCTACAGCCCTTTCCACCACCCACAAAGATGGCATTTATCGTAAGGATATTATTGGATTTCTCAGAACCCTTCTTCAAAAAGCCTCTCTATTCTCGGTCAAGACGGTTCGCTATTTCAATAACAGGACAGCGGAATGGAAACCTCTCAAGAAACAGGTATGCTATTCAATAGTTCAAGATTTAACAAATGTTAATATTATATCAGGGGCAATGGTCAGATGGAAATAGTGAAGAGCAGGGAATGGCTATTTTTTGTTGTGGAAACAGTGGAACCTCATTTGCATGGGCAAGGTATTATTTCTTTTCATCCTTTTCCATGTGGCTGGGGCCACTTATGGGTAACACGAAGCTGAAAGTACTTCCCTTGCCCGCCTTGCTCTCTACCCATATTATTCCCTCATGAAGTTCCACAAAGTTTTTACACAGGGCGAGTCCAAGGCCTGTGCCCTTGTATCTTTTGGATCTGGATGAATCAACCTGTTCAAAGGCATCGAATATCTTGCTTAGAAATTCCGGCTTGATACCTATGCCCGTATCCCTTACGGATATCTTCAAGAATGATTCTGAGGTACTATGCGAAAGATTGGAGATATTTTCCTTGAAAGGCCCTGGTAGGTTTTGTTCGATCCAGTTTCTCGTTACTGTCTCTGCATGGAGCTCTATGGAACCCCCATCTTTTGTGAACTTTACTGCGTTTGATACGAGATTATAGAGTATTTGTTTGAGTTTTTGTTCATCGGCTTTGATTGTTTTTGGTATATCTTCAGCTTTTATGGAGAGCCTGATTTGGTGTTTCATGGCCTTGTGCCGGATCATGGTGAGGCTGGATTGGAGTACATCCTCCACCGATACGTCGGCAAGGGCGAGTTCCACCTTGCCCGCCTCTATTTTGGACAGGTCCAGGATATCATTTATGAGGTCCAGGAGATGACGCCCACTTTCAAGTACATCCGATAGGTAATCTCTCTGTGTCTCATTTAGATCGCCGAAGTGCCTGTCGAGTAAGAGTTCTGAGAAACCAATTATGGCATTCAAGGGGGTACGAAGTTCATGGCTCATGTTTGCGAGGAAGTCGCTTTTCATCCTGGATGCCCGCTGAAGCTCTATTATACTCTTTTTCAACTGGGCTGATTTTTGTCTAAGATCCTCAAATGTCATGGCGTTGTGCACGGCCACTCCAAGTTGTCGCGTGGCATTTTCCAGGAAAGTCAGGGTATAGTCGTCCTGCTGCCTGACACCAGCAAGTACCAACACGCCAATACCTTTGCACTGGAAGCTCAGGGGATAGCCATAGACTTCCAGCGGGCTGAAGAGGCCATTGTCCGGGTCTTGGGGCCAGGTCTTGGATATCATTTCCCCTTGTTCGAATACCTGTTGGGCCAACTGGCTTCCAAGTCCCTCGAGTTGGTTGAGGATAGAAGGATTGTGAAGTCTCCATTCTTCAAGAGAAGGGGCGCAGAATGTCTTTTTAATGAATAGGCCTTGGCGGCCATTCTCCCACAAAAATACCGAGCCCCAGGTGACATTGGCCACTTCAGAGATCTGATTCAGGCACTTTTCTAACATCTCGTTTATATCGATGGAGTTCATCTGGCTGACGAGTTCTCCATAGGCCTGCTGAATCTTTTTTTGTACCCAGAGCTTCTTTTTTTGGGCCTCGCTGAGCTTCAAGGCCTCGGTCCTGAGGGCGACCTGTCTTTCCAGTTGCTCTCTGTTCATCTCCAGCCTACGGTCACGCTCCTGAATCTGCTCGAGCATGTTGTTGAACCCATCCATCAGCATGCCAAGTTCATCCGCACTTGGAGATGCCTTGACCCTGACAGAGAAGTCCTGCCTGTTTTTCACTGTCTGTATGGTGCGGGCAAGATTCTCTATTGGCACAGAGATTATTCTCTGTAGTCTCGATGAGATGAAATAAGAAATAATTATAAGGGCGGCCATTATCCCTGAGACAATGAGGGCAAAGAGTTTGATATGGCTATAAATCCAGCGTTGGTCAGCCCTGATGAAGACCACGCCGATGAGTTTGCCGTTCAGTTTTATAGGTCTCATCATGTCGAGATAATTCTCTGTCAGGCTCTTGGTCTGGGCTATATCGAATAGAGAATTTTTATCTGTCAGTTCCTGGACATTGCTTATCTTTATCTCTGACGGTAGCGAGGCACGGGGGTCAGTGGAAAATTCTGCAAAGAGTTCCCCCTTGGCATTGTAGATTGCCGCAGCCACTATGTGCGGTTCAACCTTCAGTGCCTCGAGGAGTTCTGTTGCCGTATCTGGGTCCTGAAAACTCAGGGCAGCGGTACTGTTTATGGCGGTAATGCCAGCGATGGCAGAGATATTGTTTATCACGGATCTTCTTATGGACAAGGCCTCATTTATTACGAATATGGCAGATATCACGATTATCATGAGGCCTGAAGTAGCCAGGATCATGATAGTAAGCTTGTTTTTGAGGGAGAGTTCAGAGAAACTTACCATTGTCCTGCCTCTACATGGCCCTGGGACCACAGCACCCGGGCAACCTTGAGAAGTTTAGAGTTGAACGATATGCCCGCCCTGCGGGCAGCCTGCATATTGATTACTATCTGGATGCGGTGTCGCCTTGGAAGCAGGCCGATGATCCCCCCATTTTTCAAGAAGTCGTCTGTATCTCCAATGGTGAGTATGCCCCTGTCAGCAAGGTCTTTCAGAAGTCTTGGCTGGATCAGTGCCTGGGTGTCCACGAATAGTACATGACAGTCTATCATGTCAGCCGGTGAATCGATGGACTTTATGTAAAAAGGCCGGCCTCTTATCCTTTCTCCCTTTGTTATCACACGTAGGTTTTTCGCTATGTCCTTGTTACCAATGACCCCAATAATAAAGGTATCCTTGGTATGGCCAGCCTTGGGCAGGGTGATGAAGTTGGTGAGATTGTAGATGAAGGCTGCCTTGATCTGATCTGGTTTGAATGAGGCTGCCAGGCAGCAAGACTGTGGTATCGAAAAGAAGTACGCAATAATACCAAGGCATATACAGCAGGGGAATATGGATAGTCTCCTGCAGCGTTTTCGTTTTTTGTAATTCAAAAGCTCCACGTTATCTTCCCATAAAAGCTCCGAGGAACTTCCGAGGCAATGAACGAACCAACATCTTTATACTCTGGATGCTGGTTATCGAGAAGATTTTGCAGCTTTAGGCTCAGGGACAGATTCTTTAGGGGATTCCAGCCAAGACGTATATCCAGCCTGGTATAGGCGGGGATATGCATCTCTGGAAGTTCGTCCACATAGAAGACAAAGGTATCTATCTGAAAATTGGCCGGTAGATCCATATAGCTTCTGAAAGAGATCTGATTTCGAGGGATGTTCCCTTCTCCAAGCTCCATATCGAAGACCTTTTGATCTGTGTGAAGACGAAGCTTCAACCAGGAATAGGCCATGCTCATCTTCCACCATTCAGCAAGTTCCAGGGTACCGGATATTTCAAGGCCATATCCATCTTCATGATACTGATTCAGTATATTCAGGGGGATGATACGTCTTGCAGGTGGAGGTAGCGTAAAAAGGGGAGGCTCTGGGCTACCTTGTCTCGATGTGCGTAACCCTCTGTAAACATTGTAAAAGGTAGCTATATCGCATGAAAATCGTCTTTGGGGCACATAGCGATATCCTGCTTCATAGGCAACCAATTCCTCGGAATCGAAATCCTTGTTGCCCCTTAGTATCACTGAGTTCAAGGTAGGTCCTGTCTTGAAGGTGCTGAGGATGAGGTTCATATCTTGGTCTGCCCGTGAGGGCGTTCTCACAGCCCTTGATACCGCGGCCCAGAGGGTTTGGTGTTGGTCAGGCTTGTAGCGAATCCTGGTACTCGGCTGTATCTCAAAGCCACTGTAGTCGTTGTGTTCCACTTTTGTCCCAAGGGTGAAATCCAACTTGTCCTGTATGATGGATATCTGATCCTGGAAGAAGGCAGAAAAGAGATTGTCTATACGACTCTTAGGCCGGAAATAAAATATCTCAGTCTGTGGTAGATTGTCATGGATAAGGCGGTAGCCGAGCCCCCATATCACGTTGTTACGTTTGAAGGCCTGGAAAGAGTGCTGGAAGTCGAGATCCAGCGTATCTACTGCTTCTTTCACATAGTTTGCATCTCTTTCTGTCCTGTCATAATACCACTGGAAGCGCATATTGGAGGATGAAGAGATCCTTTTCGACCACCTGCCTATTATATTGCCGCCAACGAGGTCTGTTTTCTGGGTGCCATAGAAATTTGAACGGCCCAAAGGACTGAATTGTACGAGTTCATAAGTCTTGCCGGTATAGATATCTCCTTGAAGGGTGAGGTCTGTTTTGGGTGAGGGTTCAAGATCCATCCTGAAGCCTGCATGGCCCAGGTCCCAGTCGTCGTGGGCATCATGGCCATTTCGTAGCTTGAAGGGCCCTCTGTTGAAATACTTTGCAAATGCCCGGTACCAACCATTTTCTCCTATTTTTCCGCCATAGCGTATGGAACCAAATCCCTGCTCGATATTGCCCCCACCTGCATTTACAAGTCCACCCTGGGTATCCTTGGCCCTTTTGGTTATGATATTTATAACCCCGTTTACTGCATTTGCACCCCACAAGGTGGCTCCTGGGCCTCGAATTATCTCTATCCGGTCTATGTCATCGAGGAGGGTATCCTGTATGTCCCAATAGACCCCTGAAAATAACGGTGAATAGACGCTTCTTCCATCTATGAGTACCAGGAGCTTGTCTGCAAACCAGGCATTGAACCCCCTGGAGCTGATGGCCCATTTATTACCGTCGATCTGGGCTACCTGGAGACCTGGGACCATCCTCAGTATCTCGGGTATGGATGTAAAGCCCCCCCTTCTGATATCCTCCGAGGTTATTACGAAGACAGCCGCATCAGCATCGGACAATCTCTCCTCAGTCTTGGAAACAGTGGTTATCTCAAGGGAGGCGAGCTGTTCTATGCTGAGGTTTTTAAGGTAAGTGAGGGCCTCATCAGGGTTCTTTTCATCTGCTGAACAATATCTACAACAACCAAAGAAGAGGCACAGAACTACAGCAGTAATGCCCAGGGGGAGTGACAAAGATCTAATGCTCATTTTATTACTTCAGCCTTTAAGACGAACCAAAATACTGCGCAATATCTTCCAGGAACGTTCTGGTGTTGATGGGTTTGCTTATATAACCATTGCATCCCGCATCTCTGGCCTTTTTTTCATCACCTTGCATGGCATATGAAGTAATGGCTATTATGGGGATATCTATAGTATCTGGATCCTGTTTAAGGATTGCTGTGGCTTCCAGACCGTCCATCCCTGGCAGTTGGATATCCATGAGAATGAGGTCGGGCCTGGCCTCTTTTGCCAATTTAATCCCTGTTTCCGCATCCTCTGCCTCGAGTACCATATGGCCTCCAAGGGTCAAGAGGGTGCGCACCAGTTTCATGTTGGTTTTATTGTCCTCGACAACCAAAACAGTCTTTTTCATCATTGAACCGAGTATCCTTCCATGAGAAATGGGGGAAATGCCTTCTTCTCATACCGGTAACAGTTATACTACCTTCAGGGAAGTCAAAAAACACAGATTTTTAGTATAAAACAAAGTGGCTCGGTTCTTTTCATCCCTTTTTATTCAAGGCATGGATATATAAATTCCTATCGGAACAATAACCAAACTTTTAAAAAATCAGGTCAACATTTCTTGGATTGTTGCTGTATTGGTTGACATGTCTTGTTCAAGAGTTTATATGCCTTAAAGGTATCTGGAATTTATTAGGATCAATCATGGTAAAAAAACGCAGGAAAAAACATAAAATAGGTTTGTCTCAGCAGGCATTCAATGTGTTGTCAGAGTTTTTGGATTCTGAATACACCCCGCAGAACTGTATGGATATTACTGCTGCCCATGGACTAATGACATCTTTGGTGATAGGGCCAAGACCCGTGCTTCCATCTCGGTGGCTCCCTGTACTTTTTGGGGAGACAGAGGAAAAGGCGAGCTTCATCAATCAGAAACACGCCCAAAAGATTTATCGACTTCTTTTTTCCATGTACAACGAGATTGCCAAGAAGAGGGATGGAGATGGTATTTGCGGTTTCAAACCGTTTCTTGCTGCAGCCAAGGAAGATTCCGATGAGGAGATCATAGCGGCCCTTTCCAGATGGTGTGGAGGGTTTGTAGAAGGAATTATCATGGAGATGGAGGCATGGAGCGAGCTTTCCGAGGATGAGGAAAACAACTACCTGATGGGAAACATCCTCATGTTTGGGACCAAGGAAGGGCTGAAGGAAGCCGCAAAACTCTCACGAGAGGAGCTCCTGGCAAGGCTCTCTTCTCTGCCAGACGACTTAGAGGGAATACATCGTTACTGGCTTAATAGGGAAGTACAGGATTATACGGCCTTGAGCCTTGATGGCAAGATGGTCCCACCGACCCCATAGCCCTTTTCGGTGTTTCATCACTGTTTCATCTCTCCCATGGGGTATGAGCCAAGCCATTTTAGAAAGGTGCACCCTCCCTTTATAGAGTCTATGCCTTCTTTCACGTGGCTGTCCTCTATATGGCCTGCAATATCTACATAAAAAAGATATCTCCAAGGTTCGTCCTTTACTGGCCTCGACTGGATCTTTGTGAGATTGATACCCTTGCTCGCCAAGGGTTCCAGCAGTCTGAAAAGCGATCCTGGACGGTCTTCCAGGCTCAGGAGCAGGGATGTCTTGTCCTTCCCGCTGGGTCTTGGGCATTCATGGCCTAATATTAGGAAGCGTGTGGTGTTCCCGGCATAGTCTTCTATCCTTTTGGCAACCGTATAGAGGTTGTATGTCCTTGCAGCAAGAGGGCTTGCTATGGCTGCCACTGATTCATCTACTGCTGCCCAGCGGGCAGCCTGGGCCGTGCTGACGACTTCTTCGGTGGGCACGGCAGGAAGGTTTCTCTGTAGCCACAGCCTGCACTGGGCCAGTGCATGGGGATGGGAGAGTATGCGTCTTATCTTGTCTATCCTTCCACTTTTGCTGATGAGATCATGGGATATCGGCATGTAGACTTCTCCACATACCTTGATCTGATAGTCGTTCAAGCCGTCGAGGGTGAGGGCTACAGTACCTTCGACTGAATTCTCCACTGGCACTACGCCAAAATCTATTCGTTTCCTCTCTACTTCCTCGAATACCTCTGTAATATTGCCTTCTGGTATAAAGGCTGGGGCATGGCCAAAGAACTCTGCAGCCGCCATATGGGTGAATGTGGTCTCTGGTCCCAAATACCCGACCCTGGCAGGCCTCTGGGCATTGCGGCATGCGGAGATGATCTCACTGAATATCACCTGGAGCCCTTCTGGTGGGAACCTGTCTTGGTTGTATTGCAGGATATGATCTATGACCTCTTTTTCTCTTACTGCATCCAAGGGCTGGGCAAGGGACTTGGCCTTGGTCTTTCCTATCTCTTCTGCCACAGATAGTCTTTCCTGTAGGAGGGCCACCAGGTCTCTGTCTATACTGTCTATACGTGTTCGAAGCTCATTGAGTTTTTCTCTCTGTTGTTCATCAAGTTTCTGCATCTTTCTATTCCCTGGATGAATTTTATCTGGAAAGGATATTTCTGATTTCTTCGAGTTCCTTCTTTATGTCATTGAGGATCTGGCGGTGATCGTCATGGACAGGCTCAACGGGTTCAATGGCCTCTGGCCTTGGCCGGAGAGCTCGGAGTCTCTTTTTGGCGCCAGCAATGGTGAAGCCTTCATGATAGAGGAGCCTTTTTATGAGCTTGATGGTATCAAGATCTTGTTTACGGTAAAGACGCTGTCTCGATACCCTTCTTGGTTGTATCTGACGAAACTCCCGTTCCCAGAACCTCAGGACATGAGGTTCAACTCCCACTATCTTGCTGACTTCTCCTATCCGATAGTATTTGCGGTCCTTTTTCAGCATTGACCATCTTTTTCAGTAGAGGACTTGGCCGAAATGAAACAGTTTTTCTTGCAGGGATGATAATTGATTCCCCTGTAGACGGATTTATACCCTTTCTGGCATTTTTGAAAAGGGGGTAGAATGTACCAAAGCGAACAATTTTTAGCGGTTCTTCCGATGTCAACACATCTATCATATGCTCGAAGACCGCATCCACCAGCCTCTTGCTGGAACGAACAGAGAAACCCAACTCCTCACTGATCTTTTCGGCCAATTTTATTTTAGTAAGGGTGGATCTGCCCATGTCAGCTTCTCATCTCGGCATTGAATTTTTCAAGCAGTCTATCTACCAGGGGATTGTGAACTGCCAGTACTTCGGATTCTGCCAATGTGTGGTCTCCAGCCCGGTATATGAATCTGAATGCCAGGCTCTTTTTGCCCTTGGGAACAGGCCTCCCTCTGTAAACATCAAAGATGAAGATGTTTTCGAGGAGATCTGACTTGGCATCTTCAATAAAGCCTAATATGTCTTGGGCCCTTACGGAATCGTCTACTATTATCGACAAATCCAGGTCAACAGCAGGGAAACGGGCCAGGGGCTTGAACCTGGTCTCCTGTGATGCCTCGTCTTTGAGTTCATTGAGGGAGAAATCCAAGAGAAAGACCTCGGACAGGATATCAAATGAAGTCAGTACCTCGGGGGCAATCTGACCGAGTGTCCCCAGTTGAATCCCCTGCTTTGATACTATATCAACACCAGTCCCTGGTATGTAGAAGGGTTCTGGTTTTGAAGAGACCTTAAAACAAGCCCCTTCCAATCCTATGTGACAAAAAAGATTCTCTGCAAGGCCCTTCATGTCGAAAAAATCTACATCTTCCTCAGGCCATGCCCAATTCAACGGAAATCTTCTCCCTGTAATGGCACAGCAGAGCCTTTGGTGTTCATCCGGTAGGATTCCATGCCCCCTATCAATAAATATTGCCCCTGTTTCATAGAGTCGCAGATCCATGTTGCGTTTTTTCAGGTTCCTGCTAATGGTCGACAGCATTGAACAGACGAGGTTAGTCCTCATTATGGATTGGTCCTCGGCAAGGGGATTCTTGAGCTTGACTGCCATTGTGCGTGGATCTTCTGCTGAAAGCCCAAGGGCCTGAAGTTCCTGGGGTGAGATGAAGCTGTAGGATATGATCTCACTGCATCCCTGGCCTGTGAGAAAATGCCTTATCATATCTGTAAATGCCTTGTCCGACTCTGCAGATTTTACTATCAGGTCTCCAACCGGTGAAGTGGTGGGGATTGAGGCAAATCCGTGGAGTCTGGCCACCTCTTCCACCAGGTCGATCTCCTCCTTGAGATCTGGTCTGAAAGATGGGACGATCACCTCTATCGAATCAGTAGATCTGTTCTCTACCTCTATCTCTATGGACTCCAGTATCTCAGCCATTGAATCGGCCTGGAGACTCGTTCCAAGAAGGATATTGGTCCGACTTGGCCTCAATGTTATTCTCTCTGGCTTGTAAGGCCTAGGGTTCTCGTCCCTTATCCCTTTGAAGATACCTCCTGCCAGGTCCAAGAAGAGATCTACTGCCCGCTTTGCTGCAAGAAGTTGTCCATCACGGTCTACACCCCTTTCGAAGCGATAGGAGGCCTCTGAAGGGAGCTTTAGCATCTTGGCCGTCCTCCGTATGCTCCAGGGGGCGAACCAGGCACTTTCTAACAGGATAGAGCTTGTTTTCTCTGTGACCTCTGTGTCAAGGCCCCCCATGACTCCAGCTACCGCCACTGGGCGTTTCTGATCACAGATGAGGAGCACGTCCTTGGGAAGCTTGTGTTCCTTGCCATCTAAAGTGACAATGCATTCCCCCTCTTCTGAGAGCCGCACTATGATCTTTGGGCCCTCCAATGTGTGGAGATCAAAGGCATGAAGTGGTTGGCCCATCTCCATGAGCACGTAATTTGTGATATCCACTATATTGTTTATTGGACGGACGCCACAGGCCGCAAGACGTCTGGCCATCCAGCCAGGGGACCGTTCGACTCTAACACCGTCTATGACCGCACCCACATAACGGCGGCACAACTCGGTATCTCTGATCTCGATGGATATGTCTGGTTGAGAGACCTGTGAAACGTCAAACCCTACTTGGGGCGGTTTCAATGGGCATTTGAAAAGGGCCGATACCTCCCTTGCCACGCCAGTGATACTCAGACAGTCAGGCCGATTTGGGGTTATACCTATCTCAAAGACCAGATCCTCCATTCCTGCCACGAAGGATAGGCTTTGGCCTACCTTGGCAGATGGAAATTCTTTTGATATGTCAAATAGATGGCCTTCATCGCCCTCCAGCATGACCTCCATGCGGGAGCAGAGCATCCCCTTTGAAACATGGCCATAGACCTGGCTTTCCTTGATCTCTTTGCCATCAGGCATCTCTGTACCCGGAGGGACGTAAATAGTGAGCATCCCCTCATACACGTCAGGGGCCCCGCAGATCACCTTAACCTCCCCATTGCCAGTCTCCACTGTACAAAGGGTGACGTCCTTGTCCTCTCTTACAGGCTCGACCCTGGAGATACGTGCTACCTGTGCCTTTTCCATCCAAGGAAAGGCGGGTTCGACTGCTTCGACTTCCAGTCCAGCCAAGGTGAGCCTTTCTGCTACCTCCATGTAATCAGCCTCAAAAGGGGCTATCTCTCTGAGCCAGGATGCCAATACCAACATGACGTTTATCTCAAAACTGCTTTAGAAATCTCAGGTCGTTATCATAAAATAGCCTGATGTCGTCTATCCCATAACGAAGCATGGCGATTCTTTCTATGCCAAGGCCAAAGGCAAAGCCACTGTACTGTTGGGGATCGATATCAACGTATCTGAAGACTGCCGGGTGAACCAGCCCTGCGCCAAGGACCTCGATCCAACCTGTCTGGGAGCACACTCTGCATCCCTTGCCCCTGCACATGACGCACTGTATGTCTATTTCTGCACTTGGTTCTGTAAAAGGGAAAAAACTTGGGCGGAAACGGACAGCAGTATCCCTGTCGAAGATCTCTTGGGCAAAATGTGTCAGGATACCCTTCAGGTGAGAAAAGGACACCTCCTTGTCCACCATCAAGCCCTCTACCTGATGGAACATCGGCGTGTGGGTCACATCGGAATCACACCTGTACACCTTGCCTGGTGCAATGATCCTTATTGGAGGAGCCATCTTCTCCATTGTACGGATCTGTATGGGGGAGGTATGTGTCCTCAAAAGTACCTTGTCATCCACGTAAAAGGTATCCTGCATATCCCGCGCTGGGTGATCTGGAGGGATGTTCAGTGCCTCGAAATTATAGAAATCAAGTTCTATCTCAGGCCCTTGGGCTACTGAAAACCCCATCTTTTCAAATACATGGCATACTTCGTTTAATATTTTTGTGATGGGATGCAGATGTCCAAGGTGTAATCTGCGCCCTGGCAGGGATGGATCAAAGCCCTTGATCAACTCTGGGCCAGAGGCAAGGCCCTTCAGTGCCTCCATACGTTCGCCTATGGCCTTTTCGATCCTGGCCTTTATCTCGTTGGAGAGCTTTCCAACAATTGGTCGTTGTTCCTTAGGAAGGCCTCCAAGGGATTTCAGTATGGAGGTCAATCTGCCTTTACGTCCCAGGAATTTGATCTTCAGCCCCTCGAGGCTCTTGGGATCAGAGGCCTTTTCTATGGCCTCCATAGCCTCTTTTTCAATATCCCTGAGTTGGTTTTCCATCCTAAAGGGCAGCCTTTGCCTTTTCCACGAGATTTGAAAATACACCTGGCTCAGTTACTGCCAGATCTGCAAGGATCTTTCTATTGAGTTCGATCTTGGCCTTGGTGAGCCCGCCCATGAATTTGCTATAGGATATATCGTTTAGGCGGCAGGCCGCATTTATCCTTGTTATCCACAAACGCCTGTAAGAGCGTTTCTTGGCCTTTCTATCTCTATAAGCGTAACAGAGGGCCTTTTCCACACTATCCTTTGCCTGGCGATAGCATCGACTTCTCGCTCCCCTGAAACCCTTGGCAAGCTTCAGGAGCTTTTTCCTCCTCCTTCTTGCCTTGAAACCTCTTTTTACCCTGGGCATATCTTCTACTCCTTTAAACCCTATGCATATGGTAGCATGCGTTTAATATGTGTCACCATCGTCTCGGAAATAACCTTGTCCCGTTTCATGTTCCTCTTTCTCTTTCTTGATTTCTTGGTGAGGATATGACTGTGACCAGGTTTGTTGAATACGAATTTGCCACTGCCTGTTTTTTTGAATCTCTTGGCAGCAGATCTCTTGGTCTTTAATTTTGGCATGATATCTAACCCCGTATAAAAATTTTTTCCAAAGCGGTTGAAACCTGAGAAGATCCACCGTTTTTCACAACAATCCTTTAGAGGCACAAAAGGGAATTATTAACCCCAAAAGACCTTGAGGTCAATTACTGCGACAAAGAAAATAATAAAATTTCCCTGGGTCTCAGGCCTTCTTAGGGGCCAGGATCATGCTCATTGCCCTGCCCTCCATGTTCGGCATATGCTCTACTGCCGCAATGTCAGCCATTTCATTGGCGATTTTCTTGAGCATTTCAAAGCCGATCTCAGGATGAACAATCTCTCTACCCCTGAATGTGACAGTGACCTTGACCTTGTTGCCCTGATTCAGAAATTTGACGATCTTTTTTCTCTTCACATTGAGGTCATGGACATCTGTCCTGGGACGCATCTTGATCTCCTTGACCTGTATGACGGTCTGGCGTTTTTTCGCCTCTTGTGCCTTCTTGCTCTGCTCATAGCGATACTTACCATAGTCCATGAGCCTGCATACAGGCGGATCAGCGTTTGGGGCCACCTCTACAAGGTCGAGACCCACATCCCTTGCCCTGTTCAATGCATCTTTTAGAGAAACAACCCCCAGTTGTGTGCCGTCTTCGGCGATAAGGCGTACTTCATGCGCCCTGATCCTCTCGTTAACCCTTACTCTTTGCTCTCTGGCGATATTGCACCTCCCGTTCTTCCTCTCTCCGCCTCTGCCAAGACCTTTTCTATGAAGGATTCTATTGGCATGGCGTTCATCTTTTCCCCTCCTCTAGTCCTTGGACTTGCAGTCCTTTCTGCAACCTCCTGATCTCCAATGACTAGCATGTAGGGCACTTTTTCCATCTGGGCCTCACGTACCTTCCTGCCCAGTTTTTCATTTCTCAAATCGAGTTCTGTCCTTATCCCCGCCTCTAAAAGTCTGTGGAAAACCTCTGTGGCCCAGTCGTCCTGCCGGTCGGTGATGGTCAGCACCTTGACCTGTACTGGTGCAAGCCAAAGGGGAAATGCGCCGGCATAGTGCTCGATTAGGACGCCAAAAAAACGCTCCAGGGAACCGAGTAGTGCCCTATGCACCATGATTGGGGCATGAGGCTTGCCGTCAGCACCGGTATAATTGACATTGAATCGCTCCGGCAGGTTGAAGTCTACTTGGATGGTGGAGCACTGCCATGAGCGGTCGAGGCAGTCCTTGATCTTGATATCTATCTTGGGCCCGTAAAAAACCCCTTCGCCCGGATCTATCTCGTATTCCAGGCCTTGTTCCTCCAGTGCCTTTTTCAGGGCGTTTGTGGAAAGCTCCCAGTTTTCATCGGTGCCCACATATTTGTCCGGCCTGGTGGATAGATATATGTCGTAACGATCGAATCCAAAGACCCTGAGCATGTACAGGGTCATGTCAAGGATCTCGTTTATTTCCATGTCGAGTTGGTCGGGTCTACAAAATATATGGGCGTCGTCTTGGGTAAAGCCTCTAACCCTCATTAGCCCATGTAAGGTGCCCGTCCTTTCATAACGGTAGACAGTGCCGAGTTCGCACCAGCGCAGTGGCAATTCTCTGTAGCTCCTTTTACGAGAATTGTATATGGCAATGTGAAAGGGACAGTTCATGGGCTTTATCTGGTAACTCACCTCGTCTATCTGCATTGGGGCATACATGTTTTCTGCATAGAAATCCAGGTGGCCGCTGGTCTTCCATAGATCCCTTTTGGCTATGTGGGGGGTGAAGAGTAGATCATAGCCCCTTTTGAGATGTTCGTCTCGCCAGAAGTCCTCCATAAGCTTTCTGACCATAGCCCCTTTTGGATGCCAGAGTATTAGCCCTGGGCCAATCTCTTCTTGGATGGAAAATAGATCAAGCTGTTTGCCAAGCTTTCTGTGATCCCTCTTCTTGGCCTCTTCCAACCTCTGGATGTATTGGGCAAGTTCCTTCTTGGTAAAGAAGGCCGTGCCGTATATCCGCTGTAACATGGGCCTGTTTTCATCCCCTTTCCAGAATGCACCTGCAACGTTTATGAGTTTGAATGCAGGGATCTTTCCTGTGTCTGGAAGGTGAGGGCCTCGGCAAAGATCAACGAAGTCATCCTGTCTGTAGATAGAGACCTGTTTCTCCCCCTGGTCTTCCAGGTCCTCAATGAGTTCTAACTTGTATTTTTCCGCCTTTGACTCGAACAGTTCCTTTGCCTCGTTCAACGGGATCTCTTGCCGCTGGATAGGGATTGCCTTTTGGGCGAGTTCCTTCATCCTGGCCTCTATCCTTTCGAGATCTTCTGGAGAAAATGGCTCGGGTGTATCGAAGTCATAGTAAAAACCATTTTCAATTGCAGGGCCTATGGCCACCTGTGCCTCAGGATAGAGTTGTTTGACTGCCTGTGCCATGAGATGGGCAGCAGAATGGCGAAGGATCTCGAGTGCATCTGGATCTCCCAAGAATACGGGTTCTACCTGGCTGTCTCGAGTCACTGGGCTGGATAGGTCTTTCAACTCTCCGTTTACTCGTGCCAGTATCAGCCTCTTTCTCTGCTTTTTGCTCAATGTCTGGGACAAGATTTCTCCCACCTCGGTACCAGGCTCTGCTTCAAAGACTTCACCATTTTTTATCTGTATTTTTATCATGTCTTAACAAGTTCCCTGAAGATCCAGATGTGTTTCTCAAAGCTTAACGACAAATTTGGCCTGAGAAATAAAAAAGGCATCTGGTGCCTGTCTCACAGCCATTCAGATGCCTTCTTTCATACATTTAATATTGGACAAAGTAAATTAAAAAAGCAAAAATGGTAGGCGCGGGCGGGATCGAACCGCCGACTTCTACCGCGTCAAGGTAGCGCTCTCCCCCTGAGCTACGCGCCTGCACCAGTAGAATTATTATTTATGATGACGAATTTGATCAGATAACAGGATTTGAGGTCCCTGTCAAGAAGAGGACGAAGAGATGATAAAGGCAAGTCTTATTTCAAAGGTTTTCGAGGCTGCAAGCATACAGAGATGGAATGACCATGTCAGGCCAGTGGAGCTTACCGAACTGGACAAGCAGGCCCACAAGATGTTCATAGCCTATGTCCTTGGGAGATTCCAGGAACAGGCCCACGAAGTGAACTGGATAAGGCTCATCGAAGGAGGCATCTTTGAATTCCTTCAAAGAGTTGTGCTTACCGATCTCAAACCCCCAGTCTTCCATTATCTCATGAAAAAGGCAGGCCCCAGCCTGAATAGGTATGTAATCTCCCAGGTGGAGAACGATCTTGCCGGGTTGAGGAGTCTGGAAAGTGGAAGACCCCTTCTGAAAGAGATGGAAGATTTTTTGGAGGAGCGCTGGGATGGAAAGGCAGAAAGACGTATCCTCAATGCAGCCCATTATCTCGCTACTAAATGGGAGTTCGAGCTGGTCTATCATGCCTTCCCGAAGATGTACGGTATCGATGAGACGAAAAAGGAGATAGAGGACAAGATAGAGGACTATTTCGAACTCATAGGGGTACAGAAGATATTGCTTGGGGGGAAGTCCCATCATTTTATCGATCTTTGCAGCCAGCTAAAATTCCAGAAAAGGTGGTCACGTACACCCAGGATTCCTCAAACGAGCGTTCTCGGCCACATGCTGGTCGTGGCCTTCCTCGTTTATCTCCTTACCGGTTTATTGATCAGCAATCCTTGCAGAAAAAGGATCTACAATAATTTCTTCTCTGCATTGTTCCACGATCTTCCAGAGGTCTATACCAGAGATATCATCTCCCCTATAAAGAGACAGGTGCCTGGTTTGGATGCAGTGATAGAAGAGTATGAGAGGAAAAAGATAGAAGAAAAGGTGCTTCCCCTGCTCCCAGAGAGCTGGCATAGGGAGCTTGTATATTTTCTGGACGTCCAATTCAAGAACCGTGTGACAAGGGCTGGTAAGGTGGAGATCGTCCAGGAGATAGACACTGGCTACAACGAAGATGTCTTTTCCCCAGTAGATGGCGCCATCGTGAAGGTGGCCGACGAGCTTGCTGCCTTTTGGGAGGCAGGCCTTTCCCTTGCCCATGGAATAAGGTCACCAAACCTTACACACGCAGTGGAGGGACTGGAGGAAAAGTATTCTCATAGGCAGCCCTTGGCCGGCCTTTTTACCCAGGGCCAATTCGAGGGAATAGCAAGGTGAATATGCAAGGATGCCCTCATCCTGCTTGTCTTCTGGTATAGGCCTCTCCCTTTACTTTCCATATCTGGTAAAATGGGGTATGCAGGCTGACAGGCTCAAAATAGGCTGGCGTAAACATGTGGCGGAGAAAGAGCTTGTTGAATACCGATTCTGCCAGATGATCGTCCATTGCTGAGCCAAATTGCTTTTCCACCAAGGCCTCGAAGTGAAGTCCCTTGGGCCTGTGATAGTCTCTGGTCTCCACCCTCGTGGAGTATCTCAAGAAGACCTTTTTCAAGAGGGCCCGCTTTGTTCCAAACTGGATAATGCCCTGTCTCAGGTCTACGATCATCCTTTCTCCTTCAGTGGTAACACCGGTTATCTTGTCTCCCTTCATCTTCACCTCATAGAACGATGCATATCCAGGATGTATGCCATTATGGAGTTTGGGGTCCCATGATCCAAGCCAGTACCACCAGTAATTGGTGAGCGTCAGTCTCCAGTCCAGGAATAGGTAGACAGGACGGGCCTTCTCGGGAAAGAAGAACTGGAGCCAGTCTTCGGTGCTCCTAAGCCTGCCCTGGGGGCGCAGCCCTGCTTTTTCTATCAGCTCTTTTGCCCCATCGGGTCCTGCTGCCATTACTTTCTTGATCAGATGGAACCCCTTTGCCACGTCACCACCGCAGGCCTTGTAGACGGTATGGGTGCCGTGATTGATCCCCCTGGTAACGAAGAATCGCATCATGTTTGCTGCAAGTCTTTCGCTACTTACGCTCATGGGCAGGCCATTGAAGACCGATCGTTCTCCTCCATGAACCTGACCATCGTTTATGGTTGCCCTCCTGGACCAGTAAATCATAGGATATCCATGGTCCCACCAGGCCCATATCACTGCATCTTTGGGTGTGATCCTCGATGCCTCGTCCATGCCAGCTATCACATAAGGGGGTTCTTTTGGCCAGAAGGTCTTGAACAGGTCTTTTTGAAAGGATGGTATTACAAAGATCAGGGCAATGACAGGTGCGGCGATGGCGCAAACCCTGTACCGTGTTTTGAGACACCATATCTGGTATATTATGAAGCCGCCACCCAGTGCAAGGGTCGGGGCCAAAAAGATCATGAACCTCTTTGCAAAGGAAAAGGAAAGAGCTGCGAGGATACCAGGTACAGCGAGATATACCCCCTTTGTCCCTACACGCCAGAACAGAAGCCCAAGGCCTACGAAGCTGAGGACAAAGGTCTCCATGTTGTCCGTGGTCTTGTTTATGATTTCCTGCAAGGATGGTATGGCCTGTTCTGATATGGTGATACCGATATTGGGAAAGTCTCCCTGGACCTGTTTGGATATATATTTGTATGAATCTATGATGCCTCGAACCGTCCTTATGGGCAGGTTCATGCCCTTGATGGCAAAAATCCCCAGGATAGCTGTGGCAAGAATCCCAAAGAAAATGATCCCCTCCCTCTTGGCTGGCCGATAGAAGAAGATGATAGCCACTATCAGGGGAAGGAGAGAGATAACAGTGGTGACCTGGGGGGTTTGATCCCACCAGGACAAGAACAAGAGGTAATTTATTATTGCCCCCCCAAACCACCGATATCGTTTTATCCCTTCGGTCTCCCCGAATTTGATGGCAAAAAAGACCGCCAGCATGGCAAAAGTGACATTCATGCAGTCTGTGTCGAACCAGCCAAGGCTGCTTCTGTACACGTAATAGAAGGACATTATGGCAAAGAGGCCTGAAGAACATGCCATGACAGGACCGCCGTAGAATCGGCCTATGCCATAGATGGGGAAGAAGAGCAAAATGCCCAAGAAGGCAGGTGTAAGGGCCCCGATCCAGTTCAATGAATAGGTGGTCATGATCTTGACGAGATCCCCGATCGTAGAGAGTAGTGGTGGGGGTTGGGGTCGCGGCGGACAATCTGGCACGGCGCGTTTTTCATCAATGGGCATATAGGTGCCTTCTGCCATGTCACGAGTCAGGGTCAAATAGTAATAGCCATCAAAGGTGGTGAGCAGGGGTTCTCCATGATACAGGCTTCTGTCAGGATGTCGTTGCCAGTCATGCAGATCCTCAACCCGGACGAGAAGTCCCAGGGCCAAGATTACGAGGATGAGCATGCCTTCTATCCACCACCTTGTTGTCCCTTTCAATGTCTGCCTCCTGTTCAGTTTGTCTCCAGGATATCTTGGAAGATGCGAGATACCATGTGTCGCTGTTCCTGAAATGAATCGCCTGAAACCTTTGGCCCCTTCAAATCGAGTGTCAAGTGATTGACGTTTTTTCTGTAGAGATTGTATGAAGAGATCAGGACATCTGTCTGGTCTGGGGATAATAGGTGTAACCTGCCGAGAACCTTCAATAGATCTATGCACCCGGTAAAGAAGGTGAGCTCTCTGTGCCTAACTGCATGCAACAAGACCAGGTATTGTACCAAGAATTCTATGTCCACCATGCCTCCAGGGTCTTTTTTCAGATGAAAAAAAGGGGCTTGTCCATCTCTGCCCCTTGCAGATCTCATTATTTTCCCCCTCATGTCAAGGACCTCTTTTGCCAATCTCCTCCTACTTCTCTTCGTCCTCAAGACATCTTTTCTTGTCCTTTCAAAAAGCAGGCCAGTATTTTTGTCTCCAGCTACAAACCTTGCCCTGATCAGGGCTTGATGTTCCCATGTCCATGCCTTATTTGTTTGATATTCTTTGAACCCCCTGATGTTACTGACAAGTATGCCCTGGGAGCCATTGGGGCGAAGGCGTGTGTCTATCTCATAGAGGACCCCCTGGCTTGTCCTTGTAGTAAGGAGAAATATGAGCCTCTGGACAAGCCGGGAGAAAAAGTAGGTACTACCTCCAGTGTCATCGTCTTGCCTTATGGTTGATGCCAGGGGATCGTACAAAAATACGAGATCGAGATCCGAGGCATAGCCCATTTCTCGTCCGCCCATCTTTCCATAGGCGATTACAGCCATACCGCAATCATTTACTGTGACAGGTTTGTGATAAAAGCCAGGTTCCCTTTCTGTCATATATGCGAGTGCGTTTGTAAAACAGTTTTCGAGTAGGACCCGTGCCAGAGAGGTCAACATCACCCCTGTTTGTATCACATCGACCAGGTTGTCGAGATCACAGGCTGCTACCTTGAGCACCTTGCCCTTTTTCAGCCTTCTAAGCTCGTCCATGAAAAGCTCGAGATCATTTTCGTCCATGGATTGGGTGAGGGCCGAGACCTGATCCTGGAGTTCCTTTCTGGACAGTGGCATGAAAAGATTTTCAGCATCTATCAGTTCGTCCAACAATATAGGTTGTCTCGAAAGAAGGTCTGCAATCCATCTACTCTTTGAGCAAAGGTGTACCAAGTGTAAGAGGGCCTGGGGATATTCCACCAGAAGCATGAGATAGATACTCCTTTGTAATACAGCCTCTATGATGCGTATGCTCCCTGAAAGGGCCTTGTCTGGATCTGATGTCTTTGTGCATGCTGCAATGATCCTTGGCATCAACTTGTCCAGGATCTCCCTTGTCTTTCCAGGTAGCAGTTGGATTTTGGGGGATGTCCTGAGGGATGCCAAGATGGAGATTCCAGAGGAGAATCCGAGGGATTTCAGGAAATAAAATCCCTCTTGAGCCCTTGGATCTTCCCATGCGAGTAAGTATCTCTTGGGAAGGTCTCCAGAATTGCCTTGCTTGATCCGTGGATGGGGCCTCGTCTGGGGCATGGCCTTCTTGGCTTTGGAAAAGAGCCCGGTAAAGATCGTGTGTACATGGCGCATGTGTCTGGAAAGACAGGTGCGAAATTCAGCCCAACTGGGGAAACCAGTGGCTACGGAGAGCCTCAAGCGCCTGTCATGATTTGAAGGGAGGTGGTGTTCTTGCTGATCTGCGTATTCCTGAAGCCTGTTCTCCACTATTCTGAGAAAGACATAGGCCTGTTTCAGCCTATTCGCTGTCTCGCTATCCAAGAGAGAAAATCTCTCAATCTGTTCAAGTGCCTTTAACAGGTATCTTTCCTGCAAGGCAGGGATGCGCCCACCTTTGAGCAATTGAAAGGTCTGGCAAATAAACTCTATATCTCTGATCCCGCCTGGGCCCAGTTTGATATCGTCCTCAAGGGCCTTACTGTCCTGCTCGGCAAGTATCATGGCCTTCATCTGCCTGAGGGAATCTATTGTTGAGTAATCGAGGTATTTGCGATAGACAAAGGGCTTGAGATGTTTTATCAGCTCGTTGCCCGCCTCTATGTCACCTGCCGCAGCCCGTGCTTTTATCATTGCGTATCGTTCCCACTGCCTGCCATAGTTTTCATAATATTCTTCCGCTGCATCTGCACACAGTACCAGGGGCCCCGAGTCTCCAAATGGTCTCAATCTCGTATCCACCCTGAATACGAAACCGTCTTCTGTGTGTTGGGCCAGGCTCCTTATGAGACGTCTTGCAAGGTGAAGAAAGAACTCCTCATTGGAGATGTCCCTCTTGCCTCCAGAGGTATGCCCTGGCTCTGGATAGGCAAAGATGAGATCTATGTCAGATGAAAAGTTCAGCTCCCTTGCCCCCAGTTTGCCCATTGCGAGGACAATCAGGTCTTGGTGCCTGCCATCTGGATAAAGGGGGGTCCCAAATTGTTTCTCCAGATCTTGATAAAGCCATTCCAGGCTTAAGCGAATGCAGATGTCGGCGAGATTCGAGAGCTCTGAAAGGGTCTCTTCGAGATGGGCCATGCCTGTGAGATCCCTCCAAGCAATCCTGAACATCT
The DNA here is from genome assembly GCA_026986785.1 of Deltaproteobacteria bacterium. Lineage (GTDB taxonomy): Bacteria > Desulfobacterota > Dissulfuribacteria > Dissulfuribacterales > QOAL01 > QOAL01. The sequence goes on from JALSNW010000011.1 coordinate 35,275, forward strand.
GCCTATTCCGGAATCTTCTGAGCCTGCGCATGAGTTCTTTCTCATCCTTGGCTTCTCTAATTGTGGAGGCCGCAACCTGGTAGATGTCCTTCATTCCCATTGGTGATAGGAGCTGTCCTCTTTGGATCAGTTTCTCCAAGAGCCCAGGCTCCTTTGCAAGAGAAGAGGTAAGAAATCGGCTGAGCGGCAGGACCTTTGTAGTTATTTCAAGGAGTTCTTTCCCAATCGAGCCATGATTTTCAAGCTGGCTCACAAGCCCTTTCCCTTCTTCGAGCAGGGGATCTGGATAATGAGAAATCTGTCGGAAGATATAGATAGATGAATTATTATTCATGATTTATCTTTTTAATATCAATAAGTTAAAAATATTTATATTGCTCACTCAGGCGTTCTTTTCTATAGTTGTGTAGTATCGCACAAATGCTATACCAATATTTTTATCCAGGAGAATTTAGGTGAGAAATAGATTCCTTATCCTGGCTTTTGCCCTGATGCTTTGGTCATCGCCGTGCCAAGCCGATATCCAAGGTAAGGAGATCCTCTTGTTTCAAGAGATTCCACGGGTGTTTTCCGCCTCCAGGCACGTGTTGACCGTGCTTGAGTCTCCAGCTACTGCCACGATAATTACAAGACAAGATATTGTCCACAGCGGTTACAACTGTGTTGGTGCATTACTAAGATACGTAGCTGGTGTGAACTTTTTCCAGACCAGCGATGCCTGCTACAACATAGGAATGAGGGGGGTAAATGGTCTACAGGCCAACAATGTACTCATCTTGGTGGATGGAAGGCCCATTTACTCACCTGTCAGGAATACTAACCAATGTGCCCTTATCCCAGAAGTGCCCGATGACATAGAAAAGATAGAAGTGGTGCGCGGTCCTGGATCCGTGCTCTACGGCTCCAATGCATTTTCAGGGGTGATAAATATCATAACTCGATCGCCCGAGGCTATTCACGGCGTGGAGCTTACGGGTTCAGGAGGGACCTTCAGCGACTACCTGTATAGTTTGACATCAGGAGAACGGTTTGGCAAATGGTCTGTCAAGCTCGTCAGTGCATGGACCCAGAGAAATTCCACTCAGGAACACGATGAGCAGGTGAGGGGTATCTGGAAGATGTCCGGGGAGGTCAATTATGAAGGCAGACCTGGTAATAACTATAACTTGAGCTTCGGGTTTTCAAAGGGAAAATTGCTGGTTGCATCTGCAACTGTCCTGAATCCATTCGATCAAGATGGTTTCGATGGTTTTTTGAGGAGCAGATTCAACTGGGACGACCTGAAGTTGGATATATGGTGGCGTCACTTCGACACCACGGGAGACGATGTTTTTGAAGCGAGCAACCTCAAGTGGAGATTCGATCATATAGATCTCCTCTTAGAGGATAGTTTCAAATTTGGGCCCCACACTCTGATAGGTGGCATTGAAGGGCGTTTTGCCAGCTTTGGGGCTACTACCTATGATCATTGGCACAATCAATTCATAGGTAGCCTGTTTGCAGAAAACCGCTGGAGGTTCAGCTCCAGGATAGATATCTTTACGGGCCTGCGGGTCGATTACCATACCGAGGCCCAAGAGGCCTTGTCACCAAGGCTCAGTGTGGTCTATTCCCTTGGGGAAAATCAGTCTCTGAGATTTTCTGCTTCGAGGGCATTCAATTATCCTTCTTATTTACAAAACTATGCCCTGCTTGTAACGGACCATTTCGTTCATCTGGGAAACGAAGACCTGGATCCAGAGAAGCTCACAAGTTTCGAGCTTGCCTATCAACTTTTCAATCCGAGTGGTATCTCCATGTCGAGCTCTGTTTTTTACAATTATTATAGTGACATAATAGATATGAAACGCCGAAATGGAGACGATGACTACTATCTGACCTATGAAAACCTCTATGACATATACCAATACGGTGTCGAACTCGGGTTTCAGTACAGGTATATGAGAAATCTGCTACTTCGAGCCAATTATAGCTATGTCTGGAAGCAGAAGAAACACGGAATAACCTTTGGCCCTGTGCCTGCTAATCAGATCAACGGCGAGATCAGATACGATTTTGACCGGGGTTTCTGGGTGGATTTCAGGCTTCATTGGCAGGACAGATCTGATTATTCCACAGGTGTTGTGACATCGTTGTCAAATGTATCAAGCACTGTTGGTTTTTCTGGCCAATCACCGCTTTTGCCCATGCAGTCTGCATCAGAATGGCAAAAACTAGAAGGTTTCACCATAGCTGACCTGTCTGCGGGTTTTATATCCCCAGACAAGAGGTGGAATTTTGCAGCTGCTGTACACAATCTTTTCCATAGTACCCACAGGGAATTCCCTGGAGGGTGGAATTCCGATACAACATTCACCATAAGACTCAGCGTATATTTTTAGGGGCTGTATGAAAAAGATCACCTGCAGAGAATTGTTCCTATTGTTAGTGATCTTTTTCCTCTATCAGCCTTTCTTGGATGTATCAGGGGCAACCTGCAATGGCCAAAAGGCATTCATAGTTGTCTCAAACCATTTTGGACCCTATATTACAGCATCCAATGCCTTGGAGAAGCAGCTAAGACACAAGTGCCCAGGTCTGTTTGTAAACAAGATCTTTTTGGACCATGAAAACGACTTGAGGGACAGGCTGGGCAAGTCAGCAGTGGCTGTCTTTTTCCCTGTAGGGACCAAGGCAGCCACTGTCATCCACAATTTGTTTCCCAGGACCCCAATGGTGTTTTCTATGGTGTTGGACCCTGCTCCTGTCCTGAGACATGACCCTTATTCATATGGTGTTGTACTCGATATACCTTATGGTCAAATCTTGAAGCGGCTTCGTATGCTGGTGCCAAATGTCTCGAGAATAGGGATGTTATATACCGATGAATCGAGAGGGATTGTCAACCGGATAATCAATGACCTGGATGGGATGGATATACGATTCATTATCATCAAGCTCGATTCCCCGGAACAACTCCATGAGAAACTGGAAGAGAGTTTCCGCAAGGCCGATGCCCTGATTGCCATACCCGACAGTAACATCTATAACAGTATCCTGGCACCGAGAATTATTTTTGAGGCCATTCGGCACAAGAGACCTTTCGTTGGGCTATCGAAAAACTTCACCCTCTCCGGGGCCCTGTTCTCTCTAGACTGTGATTACAAAGACGTAGGCATTCAGGCAGCCGACGTAGGGGTGGAAATACTGTCAGATCGAAGACCTGAAAAAAAGATACAATACCCCAGGAAATTTACGGGTTACCTCAACATGCATACTGCCAGGTTGATAGGATTGTCACCAGGGCCCAAGATACGAAAGGCCTTTAGGATTGTTGCATATTGACCTGTGATGGTTTGACGGAAGAGTACTGAAAAACACATGAAGGCAAGGCTGGCACTCAAGTTCGCAGTGTTCACAACGGCTATTCTCGCTGTGAGTTTTGTTACCCTTGGGGTGTTCTTTGTCAACAAGCAGAGAACCGTGGTGCTCCATGACCTGGAACAGCTCGCAACTGCCCTTGCTACCAATCTTGCAGCCAATAGTGCCTTTGGGATCGTTACCAGGAACAAGGACCATCTCGAAAATCTCCTCAGGTCCCTGGCCAATGTCAGGGATATAAAATTTTCATGGATAGAGGACAGGTCTGGAAAACTTTTGGCCTATTTTGGCCAGGCCCCATTGGAATTGTTCGAGGAGATACGGTTGAGATTCCATAGAAATCAGCACGATAGTGGTGGCAACAACAGGAAGATAGATGACGGTTTTTGGCAAACCCCACAGGTCATGTTGCCCAAGAGATTCCCTGGCCTCTTGATAGCCTCAGCCCCTGTTATAGGGCCTGCGCCTGTGAGCAGGGAGGCCTTGATACTCGATTCTCACGGGAAAAAAGGTAGAAAGATAAGATTGGGGGCAGTCTTTGTCGGTATGTCTCTAAAAAGGGTGGACAAGGATATCTTGTCTGCCAAGAAACAGTCTCTGGCTATCATATCAGTGGTGGCCCTTGTTTCTCTGGTACTGACCATCGTTGTGGTCCACGTGATCACGAGTCCGATCTACAGATTGAAGGCAGCAGCAGAACAGGTCATGGAGGGGATCAATCCCCCGTTCGTAACAGTAAGGTCAAGGGATGAGATCAGAGACCTTGCAGAGGCCTTCAACAAGATGGTCAGCCAATTGATGTCTGGTAAAGAGGCCTTGGAAAAGGCCTATGTCGAGCTTGAACGGGTGAATGCAAGCCTTGAAGAAAAGGTGGCCCAGAGGACAAAGGTGTTGCAAAATACAGTGGAAGAGTTGACTGCTGCCCGGGATGAGCTTGAGAAGGCATACAATGAGATGAAGGCCATGTATCTTGCAAAGGCGGCATTTTTGAGAACGGCTTCTCACGAACTGCGTACCCCTTTGACTGCCATAAAGGCCAATATAGATTACCTGTGGACGTATCTGCGGGATGAATTGGGAGAAGAGGCAAGAGAGATAGTCGAGGCAGTCCACAAAAATAGCAACAACATGAGGGTAATGGTGGAACAGATGTTGACAATGGTGCGTATTGATGCCGATTCCATGCCTCTGAGCCTGGAGGCAGTGAATCTCAGAGAGCTCGTAGCAGGTGCCATCTCTGAACTCAAGGGCCTTCAAGAGGGGAGGCAGACCAGGGTAGAGATCCCTGATGATCTTTATTTAGAGTGTGATAGTGTGAAGATCCACGACCTATGTTTCAACATCTTGAGTAACGCCTACAGGTATACTTCTGAAAGCGGGATTGTAACCATAACTGCCAGGATATCCGATGATCATGTCCTGCTTACATTCAGTGACAATGGAGAAGGTATACCACCAGAGCATCTGCCCAACATCTTTGAACCATTTTATCAGGCCCATACGGAAAAAGGTGGATCAGGGCTCGGCCTGGCCATAGTCAAGGCCATAGTGGAAAAACACCGTGGGACCATAGAGGTTGAATCTGTACTGGGCCAGGGTACAACCTTTACCATAACCATACCGAGGTTTTTCGATCATCTGAACATGGAGAAAGGCAAACGGCAAGATGGATTCGTTGGATAAAGAAGTCGACCATGGACAACAGGACAAGCGGACTTTCAATGCCTTGGAATCCAGGGACAGGATACTCCTCATAGAGGATTTCGAGGACACTGTCAGGATCATCAAGAGGCTTCTTGAAAGGAATGGCTACCAAGTGGAGACCGCTTTCACCATCAACGAGGCAAAGAGATTACTCGAGACCACGATCCTCGATGCCATAATACTCGATATAAACCTGCCGGATGGAAGTGGTCTTGATTTTTTGAAGGATCTCAGGAAGATCTATCCCGATACCCCAGTGATCATGCTCACGGCCTACACAGAGCTGGAAAATGCTGTGCGTTCACTCCAAGAAGGGGTGGATGATTTCATCCCCAAGCCCTTTGACAATAGTTACCTCATCCATTCCATAGCCAAGGCAGTGGAGAAGAGGCGGTTGAAGGAGAGGCTAAGGAGCTCGGAAAAGTTCAGGGTACTGGCCGAGATGGCAGCAGGTGTGGCACATGACTTCAACAATCTTCTTCATACCATGTCCACTCATATCTATCTATTGATGAAAAAGGTCCACGTAGATGCAGACTCAAAAGGCCATATCGAGGCCTTGAAAACTGCTATTGATGATGCGGCAGAGATAGTCAAACGATTGAATACGTTGGGTAATCCGAGCCATAACGATCTGCAGATCATAGATCTTGCCGCCCTGATCAAGGATACACTCTTGATGACGAGGCCCAAATGGCACCACGGCCCGAGACGGTATGGAAAAGAGATCGAACTCATTACCCGTCTCGACAACGATATCTATGTCAAGGTGAATGCGTCAGAGATTAGGGAGGTCTTTACAAACCTCATCTTCAATGCGGTGGAGGCAATGCCCTCAGGGGGGCAACTCATCCTGGAGACCGTATGTAGGGGAGGCAAGGTCGTGTGTTCTATCCAGGATACAGGGGTAGGCATAGCGCCTGAACTGATAAACAGGATCTTTGACCCTTTTTTTACCACCAAGGGCAGTGGCTCTGGCTTGGGGCTTTCCATCTCTTACGCCATTATTGAAAAACACGGGGGAGAGATGACAGTAAAAAGTTACCCGGGAAAGGGTACGATCTTTTTCATCTCCTTGCCGTTGGTAGAAGAACTATCCAATTGACGATCCTTGTATCCTTCAGCATTGTTTATGCCTGAGTAGTTCCTCTATCATCTCATTGTGGATATCCAGGATGGACATGCCTGTTTCATGGACAGTCATCCAGACACATCGTCTGAATGCCCTGTATAGATCTGGCCTTACCTGTATACTAAGGATCTCGTAGTCCTTTTCGCCTTCATCCGTGTATCTTTTATCGCTATGATTTGCCATTTGTGTTGCTAATCCTGCATATTTTTCTTAAAAGTCTTCCTGTGTCTATGCAAACTGGTATCGATCTCGATGGCCATTATCATTTACTGCCACGGCTGAGGAAAATCAATGATACAAAACATATTGATCAGGGGGACAAATTGGATTGGAGATGCCATAATGACCTTCCCGGCCATTACGTTTCTCAAAGGGCTCTTCCCATCAGCCCATCTGGATATTATGGCTAGGCCGTGGGTCGCCCAGGTCTACAAGTGTCATCAGGCTATTCGGCAGGTCATCGTCTGCCAGCCAGGTTCTGGCCTGGCAGGGAGGATGTCAGCGCTTTACAGCTCTACAAGGAAGATAAGGTGCAAGGGTTACGAAATGGGCATAGTCTTACCAAATTCATTTGAATCGGCCCTTGTCTTCAAGTTGGCCGGTATCCCAAATATCCTCGGCTACTGCACTGATCTCAGAAGAATTCTACTCGATCGTGCAGTGCCTGTCCCTGGAGACAAGGAAGACAGGCACCATGTCTTTTACTATCTGGATCTCGTCAGGAACCTGGCAAGAGACGAGTTGAGAGTCGATCCCTCGGTATTGGAATTGGGACTATCCATCCCCAGTGAGGAAAAGGAAAAGGCCAGGCACTTTCTGCAAGGTCTCTCAAGAGACAAAGGCCTTGGAAAAGACGGCCTGTTTGTGGGATTCAATCCAGGAGCTGCCTATGGTCCTGCAAAATGTTGGCCTGTTTTAAGGTTCAGACAGCTTTCAAGGCTCCTTTTGGCCAAATTTTCCTCCAGGCTCCACATCCTGATATTCGGTACTCACAGGGAGGAGAAGATAGCTGAACAGATAAGGCAAGAGGACCCTGAAAGGTTGACAAATCTTTGTGGGAAGACCACCCTCATGGAGGCGATTTCGTTGATCAGGGAACTGGATCTTCTCGTAACCAATGATTCTGGTCTGATGCACGTGGGGGCGGCATGCTCTGTACCATTGGTGGCAATATTTGGATCAACCAATCCAGTCGCCACTGGACCCTGGTCCAAGAATGCTACTATAATTAGCCACGATCTGGATTGTGCACCTTGTAAGAACAGGACATGTACCAGGCAGTTCCAGTGCATGTTGGGAATAAGCGCTGAAGAGGTCTTCCAGGTCTGCAGGGATAAACTCTCTTTCAAGGTCGAGGGGTTAGGATGAGAAAGGCCGTGTTCTTGGATAGGGATGGGACGATAAACGAGGAAGTCGAATATCTGGACGATCTTGGTGATCTCAGGATCATAAAGGGTGCATACAAAGGGATAAGGCTTCTGAACCATGCAGGCTTCAAGGTGGTGGTGATTACAAATCAATCAGGGGTGGCAAGGGGGTTTTTTTCAGAGGAGTTTGTCAACCAGGTTCATGGGCGGCTGTCCTATATGTTGGGGCAAAGGGGGGCTGTTGTGGACAGGTGGTTGTTTTGTCCCCATCATCCAGAAGTTGGTAGCCCTCCATTCAGGAGGGTTTGTCGCTGCAGAAAGCCTGGCATTGGCCTGGTTGAAAAGGCAGCCTCTGAGCTCGATATCGATGTGGAAGGGTCGTTTTTCATCGGAGATTCTCTCTCAGACATACGAACCGCCTGGAATGCCGGCATGGGAAGCATTTTGGTGCTTACCGGCCATGGCAAAGCTGTCTTCGATTCCCTTTCAGACGAGGAGCTTTGCCAGATTGATTTTATCGCACATGACCTTTTTGACGCCAGCAGATGGATAGTGCAGGGCAGGAAACGATAAAACCAGAACATATCCTCATAATAAAGCTCAGTGCCCTGGGCGATGTGGTCCAGGCCTTACCAGTGCTCAGTGCAGTGAAAAAATGTTGGCCTACGACAAGGGTGGACTGGATCACGGCAGAGGTGGGTGCAGGGCTTCTAAATGGCCATCCACTCTTGGACAGGGTTATCATCTATCCGAGGAAAAGACTTGGCAGGTTGGCTGTAAATCCCCTTTCGTGGCCAATGCTTGCAAAAGAGATCTTCGAGCTATCCAGTGGGTTGAAAACCGGTTGTTACGACATGGCCCTCGATTTGCAAGGGCTTTTCAAGAGCGGTCTGATAACCCTCTTGTCTGGTGCCAGGCAACGTGTGGGTTTTGCAGGGGGTAGAGAGGCCAGTTCCTTGTTTCTTAACAGGAAGTTGCCGAAATACGACCTTGATCAGCATGCTGTGCTGAGGTATTTGAAGGCAGCAGCGTATCTGGGTGTCGATGTTGAGGAGGTAGAATTCGATCTTGGTCTCTCAGAAAAAGACCTGGACGAAGCAAGGTATTTCATTCGGGCAAGGGGGCTCGCGCCCAGGGGATTCGTCCTCCTCATCCCAGGTACCATTTGGCAGACCAAGCGATGGAGCCTCGAGGGTTTTTCATCTGTCTCAAGGCTCATCGACAAGCGTTTTGGGCTAAAATCCCTTGTAGTGGGCTCGAATTCGGATTCCGGCCTGGCCGAAGAGATCGTTCGAAGGAGCAGGGGATCGGCACTGGATATTACCGGAAAAACCCCACTGAGGCTCTTGGCATCCCTATGTAGCTTTGCGGCTACGGCTGTCACCACCGATACAGGACCAATGCACTTGGCGGCGGCAGCTGGGTTGAGGGTCATTGCGATCTTTGGTCCTACGGCCCCTTGGAGGACTGGGCCTTTTGGCAAGGGCCATGTCATAGTAAGGAAGGGCCTGTCTTGCAGCCCTTGTTTCAAGAGACGATGCCCTACTACCAAATGTATGGCCAGCGTTACCGCCGAGGAGGTCTTGGCTGGAGTCGAAAAGATACTTTCATCGTAATGGTCCTTGGGATCGGTTGGGCCTGGGTTGCTAAAAAATTTAATGACTTGTTTTTTCATGAGCCTGTTAACTATAATTCCTTTCAGCTTTTTGAACAGAAACTTGTGAGCAGGGAGTATATCATGGCCAAAACCATCAGTAGGGAACTTCTGGACATACTCGCTTGTCCCAAATGCAAGGGCCAAGTCCACCTGGATGAGGAAGGCCAGGGCCTTATTTGTCAACACTGCAAACTCGTTTACGAGATCAGACAAGGTATCCCAATCATGCTTGTGGACGAGGCAAAAGCCTTGGGAGAATTGGTTGCCAATGAAGATGGCAAGTGATCCAGAACTCAAGGAGCGGTTGAGTGCTGCCGTTGCATCCTTTTCGTCGTTGTCCATATTGGTAGTGGGTGACATAATGTTGGACCAATTCGTTTGGGGAGAGGTATGCAGGATTTCCCCCGAGGCTCCAGTTCCTGTGGTAAATGTGCAGGATGAGACCTTTCTCCTGGGCGGAGCAGCCAATGTGGCCAACAATCTTAGGACACTCGGTGCCAAGGCCTGTCTTTCTGGTATCGTAGGAGACGATTCTTTTGGTGAGATCCTTCGATCATTGGCCCAACACAACCATATCGACACCCAGGCAATGGTCGAGACCAGTAGGCCCACCACCCTCAAGACCAGGATAGTGGCCAGGGGGCAGCAGGTGGTTCGGGTAGACAGGGAAAGAAGCCACAAGGCCTCCAAGGCCACCTCTGATGCCCTTATATCCAATATGGAAGGGATATTGGATAGGTGCCAGTGCATAATCATCTCCGACTATAACAAGGGGGTGGTCTCCAAAGAGGTCATGGCCTTCCTTTCCAGCAAGGCAGAAGAGGGGGGCTTGCCTCTTCTTGTAGATCCCAAGCCCCAAAATTACCAGCTATACAGAGGGCTGAGTGTCATAACCCCGAATGAAAAAGAGGCCAAACAGATGTCAGGCCTCGAGGTGGGCCGGGAAGAAGACCTTGTCAGGGTTGCCGAGGAGATCGCCGCTGGTACAGGGGCCAAGGGTGTGCTCATAACCAGGGGGGCCAAGGGGATGGCCCTGTGGCAGGCGGACGGCAGGATGTTTTCCATTCCCACCATGGCAAAAGAGGTCTTTGATGTAACAGGTGCTGGTGATACGGTCATATCCGTAGTGGCCCTTGGGCTTGCTGCAGGCCTGGGTATGTGTGAGGCAGCATACCTGGCCAATATAGCAGCAGGCATTGTCGTAGGAAAAGTTGGGACTGCTGCAGTGGACAGAGAAGAGCTTTTGGACGCCATCCAACAGGCGACCCTGAGAACCCCGAAGGCTTCTTGATATCTTTTTCAATGGCAGTGCAGTACAGCAGATACAGAAGACCATCCCCACCACCCCTTGCAAAATTGATTTCAGGTCTTATCCTTGCTTCTTCAGTCTCCCTCGAGGGGATACAGGGATATCTTGAAGACGTATTCGGCAAGATCACCTCAAGGACTGAGACAAGGCCTTTTGTGTGGACGAGATATTATCAAAGAGAAATGGGTGGAGGACTGGGAAGGATATTCTTGGCATTCGATACCCTGGTTACCCAGGATTGTCTGACAGACATGAAATACAAGGCGATGTCACTGGAAGACAAATGGAGATTGGATGGTCGGCGCCAGGTTAACATAGATCCTGGCATCCTTACTGCCGAACGGCTCGTATTGGCCACCACCAAGAATTTTACCCATAGAATCTATTTGGACAGGGGGATCTTTGCAGATCTCACCTTGGTATACAAGAAAGGCGGTTTCATGCCATTGGAATGGACATATCCAGATTACAGGCAGGAGTGGTCCTTGGCCTTTTGGGACATGGTGAGAAGGGATTATCTGTTAGAACTTCGGAAGTTACAGCACGATGAGAAACATCAGGGAGAAGTAGATGCTTAGAAGCATGACGACCTTTGCAAGGAAGGCTGTTGCAGGCAAGGACTGGTCTGTGACTATGGAACTGAGATCGGTAAACTCCCGGTTTTTTGATGCCCGTATCCGTATTCCAAGAGAGCTTGCCAGCCTGGAGGAAAGGATACGAAAATTTCTGAAAGAGCATCTTGGCAGGGGGCGTGTGGATTTTTTCCTTCAATATGAATCCCTTGATGAGGTGCCTGTCGCCTTTATACCCAAGATAGATCTGGCAAGGAATTATTTGGAGGCAGTGGAGATGCTCTCGAATGGGTGTGATAAACCGATTGATGTGGGGATGAAGGATCTGCTTTTTCTGCTCAAGGACGTGATAGCCTCCAGAGAAGAGGAGGTAGATACCTCAGGGGTGTGGGAAAAGATAGGCCCTGTATTGGAAGAATTGGTGAACTCTGCTTCTGAGATGGCCAAGAGAGAGGGGGCGGCAACGGAGAATGACATCAAGATACGGCTTGCCAGGATCCAGGAACTGGCAGCAGAGATTTCCAAGAGGACGATGGAGAATTTTGAAAAACAGGCACAGGCCATGAGGGAGAGGATAGCAACCCTTATGAAGGATGTTCCTGTCGATGAGATCAGGATTGCTCAGGAGGCAGCCATACTGGCCGATCGTCTGGATATAAATGAAGAATTGGTAAGATTGGAAAGCCATATCAGCCAGTTTTACAAATATCTCGAAATGGAAGAGGATGTAGGACGTAAGTTGGATTTTCTCGTCCAGGAGATTTTTCGAGAGGTCAATACCATGGCCTCTAAGTCGGCAGATGCTGCTATTTCCCACCACGTGGTCGAAATCAAGGCAGAGCTGGAAAAGATACGGGAACAACTTCAGAATGTTGTATAGTTAGGAAAACAGGTTATTATCACGGGCATGGCAGACCGGTGGGCCGATTACTCGATCTGTTTGGCTCGATAAGAGGCAATGCCCCAGTGATAGGCTCTTTGCCCTGAAATAGCCAAGGATTGCCGGTCGTGTCAAATGACTAAAGATTCTTGATGAGGTAAACGAATATGAGCTGTAGATGTAAGCTGTTGAATATAGGTTTTGGTAACACGGTTGTGGCAGACAGGGTGGTAGCCATTGTCAATCCTTCTTCCGCCCCTATGAAGAGGTTGAGGGAAGAGGCCAAAAACAATAGCAAGTTGATAGATGCCACCCAGGGCCGTCGGACCCGTTCCATCGTCATTACAGATAGTAACCATGTGATCTTGTCTGCCATCCAGGCTGAGACCATTTCCCAGCGCCTGAGTGCGGATGTCTTGACCAAGGCAGAGGAAAAGGATCCAAAATAGGGAGGCCTTTCATCTCATGGATCGGGGAGATCTCTTTGTCATTTCTGCGCCTTCAGGGGCAGGCAAAAGCACTTTATGCAATAGACTGATGGAGAGATTGCCTGGTCTTGTCTTCTCTGTCTCTCATACCACACGCCCTCCCAGAAAGGGCGAAGTGGACGGCAAGGATTATTTTTTCGTCAGTGAGAAGGAGTTCGAACGGCTTGTAACCAAAGGTAAATTTCTGGAATGGGCCAGGGTTCATGGACATTTCTATGGAACCTCGAGGGATCATGTCATGGAGTTTCTATCCAGGGGTATGGATGTCATCTTGGATATAGACGTGCAGGGGGCAACACAAGTCAGGGAGAAATTTCCTGGTGCTGTGACTATATTCATATTGCCTCCGTCGTGGACGGTGCTGGAAGAGAGACTGTTGAGGCGTGGGAGCGAGGACATGGACTCTGTTCGAGTGAGGTTGCGAAATGCCTTGAAAGAAATGGAAGAGGTAGCAAATTATACCTATACCATTGTGAACGATAAGCTTAATGAGGCAACAGACAATCTGGTGGCCATAGTTGTTGCTGTAAGGTGTAGAACAGCCAGGGTCCTCGCCTCAAAGATAGACATGACTGCTCTTCATCCAGGTCCTGATTCCTGGTTTCTCAAGTGAGAGATATGATGGTGCCCTGTTTTCAACAGCAGCCATATGGCCCCCAGGGAAGATCCTTGTGTATAAGATTTAGGGAATGAGAACAGGTCGTCAGACCAAGAATTATAGCCTTACCGAGCCTGTAACCGTATGGGGGGTGCATCCAGTCGAAGAATGCCTCAAGGTGAGGCCATCTGCCTGCCAGTCCATCGTGTTGCTTCCATCCTTTGGAAGGAAAAAGAATCAGGCTCGCCTGAAACGTCTCATGAGGGAATCGGGTGTAGAGTTTTCCCAGGTAGCCGATTTCAAAGGTCTTGGGCTTCCAGATCATGTCGTGCACCAGGGGATAGTGGCTCTTGTGAAGCCCTTTTGGTTTACAGGTCCAGAAGGACTCATTGCACAAGTCCTTCATACAGGTAAACCATTGTTGGTCTGTGACCAGATCTCCGATCCACAAAACCTCGGTGCGATCATAAGGGCATCTGCTGCTCTCGGGGCTACGGGCATAGTCTTGTCAAGACGACACTCGGCAGGGATCACAGGTACTGTGATAAAGGCCTCGGCAGGAGCCGTGTTTCACATGGATGTGGTCATGACCCAGAATATTCCCCGTGCACTCAGGGAGATGAAAGAGGCTGGTCTGTGGATCTTCGGCCTTGACGCCATGGCCGACGTTGATATTCATCACGCGGATCTACACTCTATCCCCTTGGCCCTGGTAGCAGGCTCTGAGCAAAAAGGACTCAGGACTACGGTCAAAAAAGAGTTGGATCTCCTGGTGAAGATCCCTATGAATCCAGAAGTGGATTCACTCAATGTTTCATGCGCGGTCTCTATCGCACTATATGAATGCAATAGACAGAGATCAGGAGTTTCAAATTGAAGACAAACGTTTTTTACAGGATGTTCTCATCTCTTGGAGAGATCATGGCAAGTCCGGTATTGAAACGCCTTTCTTTTATTGGTGGCAAGGCCGGTGAAATATGGGAACAACGCATGGGTAACCTACCTCCTTGGATAATTCGGGCCGCCCCGTTCGACTTGTGGATCCACGGCGTGTCGGTGGGAGAGATCTCGGTTGTTCAGGCCGTGGTGGAGAGGGTGAAAAAACAGGCCCCAGAGATCAGTATAGTGGTTTCGTCTTTTACCGAGACCGGGGTGGCAAGGGCTGAAAAGGTCCTTGGGGACAGCTGCAAGATCATTGCCTATCCCCTGGACCTCCCAAGGGCTGTCGAGAGGTGTGTCTCGGTCTTGAAACCACGGGTCTATGCCTGTGTTGAAACAGAGCTCTGGCCGAACCTAATAGCCTGCGTCAAGGAACACGGGGCGCGTTCTCTCCTTTTGAATGCCCGGATTTCCCCAAGATCATTCAGAATCTATAGAAAGATAAGGGCATTCATTGCACCGGTTCTGAAACAATTCGATCAGATTTGTGCTATTTCCCCGATTCACGCAAGAAGGCTCGAAAACCTGGGGGCGGACAAGAGCCGATTGGAGATAACAGGGAATGCGAAATATGAATTGCTCCTGGACAGGCCCGACCTGGAAAAGGCAGGCATCTTGAGAAGACGCCTGGGTATTCCTGGCAATATGAAAGTGGTGGTGTTTGGTAGTCTCAGGGGAAGAGAGCATCAGATGATCATGCCGGTCATGAAGAGGCTCTGTAAAGACAGGAGAGACATATTCATGGTGGTCGCGCCAAGACACATGGGCAAGATAGGAGATATCGAGAGGGTAGCAGGCGTAAACGGTCTCAAGTGCCAACTTCTCAGCAAGATACTCGAAGAAGGCGACAGGCCCGATCCATATGATACTGACATTTTGCTTGTGGACAGGATGGGTTATCTTTTCGATCTTTACGGATTGTCCACCTGTGCCTTTGTGGGCGGCTCCCTCGTGCCATTTGGTGGACAAAACGTCATGGAGCCTGCGGCCTGGAGAAAACCAGTGGTATTTGGCCCTTATATGTTCAATTTCGAAGAGGCAGCAAGCCAACTCTTGGAAGAAGGTGGAGGGATGGAGGTCAAGGATGCCAACGGCCTTTTTTCAGTCCTGAACGAGCTCTTGCGCGACAGGGATCGTTGCAGCAAGAAGGGGGAGCTTGCCAGAAAGAGCCTTGAAGGGCTTGCTGATTCAGCGGCCACGACCCAGGCTGAGCGTATCCTACAGTATTTGGAACTTCAACCAGGTTGTTACAAGTAGGTGCATTTGTCTATCGAGCCTGGGTTGTGTGATTTTCTCAGGCAGTCGAAGTGCATTATCTCGTAGGGCAAGTCTGGAGACATTGTAGTCCTCAAAGGGGTAGCCTCGAATAGACATCTGCATCTGGCCCCAGAGTGATCCCGGCTTTGAGTTGATGGTATCCTGTATAGGCTACCATTGCAGCATTGTCGGTGCAGAATTCCTTGTTGGGGAAAAAACACCTCAGGCCCTCTGCCTTGGCCTTGACCAGCATGGTCTGCCTCAGATGTCTATTCGAGGCTACGCCTCCAACGATAGCCACGTCCTGTACACCCTTTTGCCTGGCTGCAGCCAGGGTTTTTTGAACCAATACGTCTATCACTGCCTCTTCAAAGGATGCGCAGATATCTTCTACAGGGATGTCCTGGCCTGAGTGTTCGATCTTCCTGACCTGCTGGAGTACAGAGGTCTTCAGGCCACTGAAGCTGAAATCAAAAGGAGTTGTGGGGAGCCAGGCCCTTGGAAATGGAAATCGATTCCTGCTTCCCTTCTGGGCAAGATGACCTATTATAGGGCCTCCTGGGTAGGGAAGGCCAAGGATCTTGGCCACCTTGTCAAACGCCTCTCCTGCTGCGTCGTCCCTCGTCTGCCCAAGAAGCTCGGCGTTCAAGAATCCCCTTACCAGATAAAGGCTCGTATGGCCCCCTGAAACCACGAGGCCAACAAATGGAAATCTTGGCCTCTTCTCGGCGTCTAAAAACACGGAAAGCATGTGGGCGTGAATGTGGTTGACCCCTGTGAGTGGTTTGTCGCCTGCTATGGCTGCTGCCTTGGCGTAAGAAAAGCCAACGATCAGTGATCCTACCAGGCCTGGGCCCTGGGTTACGGCAATGGCGTCCAGTTCACCAAAACCTATCCCAGCACTGGATAGGGCGGAGTTGATGACAGCATGTATGGCCTCCACATGTTTTCGACTAGCGATTTCAGGTACTATGCCGCCATATTCACTGTGTATCTCCACCTGGGATGCAACGATATTGCTCAATACAGTGGTGCCTTCGAGGATCACCGATGCCGCGGTCTCGTCACAGGATGTCTCTATGCCCAAAACCAATCGATTATTCATTCCATCTATCCCCTGCCCTGTTTCATATTATCATAACCATTCATGAGTTCCTCGAATTCGGCACTTATCTCCTCTATTTCAGATCCTATCCGTTCCCAAGATCGATACAGCCTGTCCAGTTCCTGCTTAACCT
>JALSNW010000012.1 GCA_026986785.1 Deltaproteobacteria bacterium
AAACCATAACCCTTCTTGTCATTGAACCATTTTACCTTACCTTCTGCCATTTAACCTGATACTCCTTTCCATAAAGCTTGATAGTCTTCCAAAAGCACAAATGACCCCGGACCAAGCAACCTTTGAAATGAATGGATTCATCTCCAAGAGCTTTTGAGACCGAAATGTAACCTCTGGATGGCAATTTGTATTGTAATGTACAATATATGATTAATAAAGAAAAAAATCATATCCCCAACCTTTTTGTTTGAAAAATTTGGCTGGATTCCTAAATCTCTACGTGACTATGATCCCCTATCATGAGTCTCAAGGCACCTCTGAGCCTTCTGCTCTTGGAAACCCGGGCATTTCTACCGATGAGACTGTCTTCAAGCCTGACAATGCCTCTCACCACAGAGTTTTCAAGAATTACAACATGTTCCACAACTGAATCCTTTATGACAGTGCCATGACCAATACTGCTATAAGGTCCTATGAAGGAGTTGTCTATCAGGGTGTCTTTCCCTATGACAACCGGGCCCCTGATGGTACTGTTTATGATCCTTGCACCTTTTTCTATCTCTACCCTTCCTTCTATGGTGCTTCTGCTGTCCACTTTGCCCCTTATGGACCTTATTGTGTATTGATCCAGGACTGTCGTGTTGGCTGCGAGAAAATCATCCTTTTTCCCAGTGTCCAGCCACCAGGTTTCAAGTATCTCCCCCCGGACCTTTTTCCCTTGATCTATGAGGATCTGGATGGCATCGGTGATCTCGAGTTCACCCCTCCATGATGGCTTTATGCAATCGATGGCATGATGAATGGCCCTTGAAAAAAGATATACGCCCACAAGAGCAAGGTCAGAAGGAGGATCCTTTGGCTTTTCCACGAGCGATATGATGTTTCCTTGGGCATCTAGCTCAGCAACACCAAAGGCCCTAGGGTCGGCCACCCTCTTTAGAAATATCATGCAGTCTGCCCTGTGTTCTTGAAATTCCTTTATGGCCTTCGATATCCCTGTTCCAAGGAGGTTGTCGCCAAGGTACATGATGAAGGGTGAATCTTGCAGGAATTCCCTGGCTGTTTTGACTGCATGGGCTAGGCCAAGAGGCCGTTCCTGGGTGATGTAAGTGATGTTGAGTCCCCATCGGTTTCCATTCCCAAGATATCTCTTGACCTCATCTTGTGTCTCAGGGGCTACTACAACGCCAGTGTCTTGGATATCTGCCTCACTCAGATGGCGCATTACATAGCCAAGGATAGGCCTGTTGGCTACGGGTACGAGCTGCTTGGCAATGGTGTGGGTAAGGGGTCTCAGCCTTGTGCCCTTTCCTCCGCTTAGGACCAATGCCTTCATCCGATAACCCTCCCTGTTTTTTCTAAGCAGTTTTCCATCCCCTTTACCCTCTTGATCCAGCTTTGGCCTTTGAAATCCATCTTGGCAATACGCATACTATCTTCGATGGTGAGATGTATTTCAAGATAGTCGTCAGAGAGTGGTTCGGATAGGAAGTCTGCCCATTCCACAACGAGTAAGTAATCCCCATCGAGGTATTCTTCCATCCCGGTGTCCAATATGTCGGCCTTTTCACCAAGCCTGTAAAGGTCGGTGTGTATCAAAGGGATCTCTCCATGAAGATATTCATGTATTATGTTGAAGGTGGGACTTGTGACCTCCCTTTCATCTATGCCAAGCCCTTGGGCAAGGAATCTGGTAAGAGTGGTCTTCCCTGCTCCAAGATCCCCCGACAGGAGTATGATGTCTCCCGGGGAAACGATCTCTGAAAGGCATAATCCCAGTGTCTTTGTATCGTCCAATGTATTGAGCTCCAACCTGATCACTGGATCATACGTCTCCTCAGGAGATATATGGCAGTGGCAGAACACACCAGAGCGAAAATGGCCACATCCGTCAGTTGAAGCACGATATCGTCCTGGATACGGCCATAGCAGAGGTTTCTTGACAGTTCCACGACGCTTGAAAGGGGAAGTAGATACAGGAGTTGTCTCAAGGGTTCAGCAAGTGCCTTTAGCGAGAAGAATATGCCTGAAAACAAGAACAGAGGAGTGATCACGAGTGAGGTGAAATAGTTGAAGAAGTCATAGTTGGTGGCAATGGCTGTCATGATGAGACCAAGGGCTGAAAAGATGATACCTTCTGCGAAAAGTATAGGGATCAAGGCAAGTGACCATAGATCCGGCATCACTCCGAAGAGGGGAAGGGTGATCAGCATTATGACTCCACCCAAGAAGCCTTTTGTGGCACCCCAGAGGATTTCCCCCATGGCCAGCTCTTCAATGGAGACAGGGGTCATCAATATGGCCTCGAATGTACCCTGGGTGGTGAGCCTGGTATAGGAACCGTAAGTTGCTTCGAAGGCCGCACCATACATTACACTCGAGGCGACTAAACCCGGTGCGATGAATTGGAGGTATGGGAGCCCTTCTATCTCTGGCACCGATCTACCCAGGCCGTATCCCATTGCAAGGAGGAACAAAAAGGGTTGTCCAAGGTTTCCAATGAGGCTTGCACGTATGTGTTTTAGCCATACCTTGAGATTCCTGTACCAGACTTGATACATGGTTGTTTATGTCTCCCTGAGCTTCCTGCCCGTGAGTTTGAGGAAAAGATCTTCCAGTGTAGCCGGCCTCTTGACCACTGTAGGGAAATCTTTTGTGGCATTGTCCAATTCAGGGCAGCTCTGTTTTATGTATACATAGAGCCTATCTTTTACCCTTTCTGCCGTAACATTACAATTATTGAGTGCCTGTTGGAGTATGCTCAGCTTTTCCTCTGGGCCATATATCTCCATTATCTCTGTCCCAAGCATCTTTTCTACGATATCCACGGGGCCGCCCCTGGCAATGGATTTCCCATGATCTATGATTATCACCCTTGTTGCAAGGCGGGCTACTTCCTCCATGTAATGGCTGGTAAGGAGCATGGTGGTGCCCATCTCTCTGAGGTGTTTCAACCTCTCCCATATGAGCAGACGTGCCTGGGGGTCCAGTCCGATAGTTGGTTCGTCCAGGATCAGCAGCCGGGGTTTGTTTATCAATGCCCGTGCCAGAAGTAGTCTTCGCCTCTGTCCTCCTGAAAGGTTTTGGATGATTTCATCCTTCCTGTTGTGGAGTGCAAAAAAAGAGAGTAGTTCCCGTGCGCGCTCCCTTGCTGTGGCATGTTTTATTCTGAAATATCTTGCATATATCAAAAGGTTTTCCAGTACAGAGAGATCTGGGTCCAGATTATCCATCTGGGGCACCACCCCAATTTGATACTTTACCCTGCGGAGATATTTGGGAAGGGGCATTCCAAATACAGAGATCTTGCCACTCGTGGCTACGACGAGTCCAAGGACGATCCGGATGGTGGTGGTCTTGCCTGCACCATTTGGGCCTAAGAGGGCCAGGCACTGGCCAGGATATACTGCTATGTCGAGACCTTTTAGGACCTGGCGTTTCCCAAAGCGTTTTTTGAGCCCTGTTATTTGAAGAACTGGACGTGGCCCATCAAGGTTGTTCCCTGTTTGGCTTCTCATTGCAATAGGGATTTTGCCCGATTGACTGCAATTTTAGCGGCAAGACCTATGGCAGATACAAGGCTTGAGGCATCTGCCTTGCCCGTGCCGGCTATGTCATAGGCTGTGCCATGATCCACAGATGTCCTCACTATGGGCAACCCCAGGGTGACATTTACGCCATCTCTGAAGTGCAGTAATTTGAAGGGGATAAGGCCTTGATCGTGGTACTGGCACACGACTGCATCAAAGTAACCTTGTGCTGCCTTGTAAAATACCGTATCCGGTGGCATGGGGCCCTGGATATCAATCCCTAGCTTCCTCGCGGTTTGGCAGGCAGGTTTGATAATATCGATCTCTTCAGTGCCAAACATGCCTTCTTCGCCTGCATGAGGGTTGAGGCCACACAGGGCGATCCTGGGGCGTTTTATCCCAAAATCCCTTTTTAGGCCCAGGTGGGTGATCTCTATGGTTTTCAAGACACGATCTTTAGAAAGAAGAGCGGATACCTGGGAAAGGGGAACATGGATGGTGACTAAGGTGACATTTAGCCTTTGGCCTGCCATCATCATGAGAAAGTCTTTTGTCTTGGTCTTTTCAGCAAGGATTTCCGTGTGTCCGGGCCAGGTGTAGCCAGCCAATTTCAGGCCCATCTTGCTAATTGGGGCTGTTACCATGGCAGAGGCCTTTCCCGAAAGGCACATATCGATTGCTGTTGAAATATATGTAAAAGATGCCCTTCCTGTTTCGGCTCCAGGCCTGCCTGGCTCTATGTCATCTGGGGAAAGTGTGGTGGCAGGATATACGTATATGACGTCTTCTTGTGCATCTCCCCAAATATCCTGCCCGGGGTTCCACGGCTCTATTCGTAACTGCTGGATATTTGTCAAGTCCCTTGCTCTTTGGAGGATCTTGACATCTCCTATGACCACGGCAGGTGGAAACCTCTTCGAATGCTGTCCAAGTGCCTTTAGTATGATTTCGGGCCCAATGCCTGAGGGACAACCCATGGTTATCACGATAGGGGCAGCCAGGGATTTGATTAGCTTGTCCATTGATCCGCGTCTTTAGCCCAATTGATCTCATGTCTTTTCAAGCAATACCTCATCCCTTCCAGCTATTTCTTCCAGATACACATTTACATGCTCATCCTTGGAGGTAGATAGGCTGATTCCTGTAAAATCTGGCTGAATGGGAAGCTCCCTTCTCCCCCTGTCCACGAGTACTGCAAGTTCTATCTTGCCAGGTCGTCCATAGTCAGTAAGGGCATCCAAGGCAGCCCTGATGGTTCTTCCAGTGTAAATTACATCATCCACCAGTATTATCACCCTGCCATCTATGGAGAAAGGGATGTCCGTGCTTCTCACAATAGGGTGTTGGCTAAGGGTGCTCCAGTCGTCTCTGTACAGGGTTATATCAAGTATTCCTACATCAGGAGCAATGCCCTCTATCTCTTTGATCTTTTTTTGAAGCCTGGAGGCCAAGGGGACCCCCCCGGTCCTGATACCAACAAGGCAAAGTCCCTTGGTCCCCTTGTTCTTCTCGAGAACCTCGTGGGCCATTCGAGAAAGACTTCGATCTATCTCTTTAGAATCCAAAAGGCGTCTAATCTTTTTCGTCACCATATACTCCTTCAATCAGCCGCTTCTGGGTATGGTCAGTACCTGGCCTATGAAAAGGCAATTCGATGACAGCTTGTTCACACGCCGCAGCCTGGAGACAGAGACATTATAGCGCCTGGCAATGTCCCACAGGGTATCTCCTCGCTTGACCACATAGGTTCTATGCTTGACCTTCTTTGTCCGTTTATAGGATGCAAATCTCCTCGCGCTGACTGGTATCTTGATGAGCTGTCCAATCCTTATCCGGTTGCTACGAAGTCTGGAGGCACGTTTTATGGCCTTCATGCTGGTATGGTATCTTTTGGCAAGCAGAGAGAGGGTCTCGCCTTTTTTCACCCTGTGTTTCACCAAGTAATGGCGTTTGCGCGGGTAGTATTTGGGTTTTGGAGGTCTCCACTTGGGTATGTCATTGATCTTTGCCAAGAGGATCTTCCCATAGTTTTTGGGCACCTTGAGTTCGAAACCTGTCTCAGGTGTGACCTGATAACGGAGGGATGGATTGAGTTGTGCGAGCGTGTCAGCCGAGATCCCTATGGCCTTTGCTATATCGGAGACCTGCATCTGTTTGGCAACATGAACGGTTTCATAGGGGATTGGATCGTCAGGGTCTGTCAGGTGAAATCCGTATTTTTCAGGGTCTTTTATTATGAGCAAGGTTGCAATAAAGCGAGGGACATACCTGGCTGTCTCCCTGGGTAATCTTCGGTAAAGGTCCCAAAAGTTGTCAAGGTAATTTATCTTTTGCTTGTCTATAGCCTTGAGCACGGTTCTTTCCCCACAGTTGTAGGCTGCCAATACAGTAGACCAGTCTCCAAATATCTCGTGCAATTCAGTCAGGTAGGCAATGGCGGCCCTGGTGGATTTTTCTGGATCCAGCCGTTCATCCACCCAGATATTTCTCGTGAGTCCGAATTTGTAGCCAGTGGATGGTATGAATTGCCACAGTCCAAGGGCCCTTGCCCTGGACAGGGCCTTGACCTTGAAACCACTTTCTATGAGTGGCAACCAAGACAGTTCTTCTGGAAGGCCTGCCTTTTTTAGCTCTCTAACGATCATGGGCCTGTATCTTCCAGAACGCTTATAGGAGGAGAGGAAAAAGGGCTTTTCCTTTCCCATGAAGAGATCGAGTTCCCTTTGGACATATTTGTTCAAGGTGAGCGGGATGGCATTTTTGAAGCCCTTGGTTGTCCTGAAACGAGAGGCGTGAATCTCGAGCACCCTCTTGGATATTAGGAACCTGAGGTCGTCCTTCTGCTGCGCGATATCAGGGTCTTCATCCGAATTTTCTACACTTAGAACGAGGCTGTAGGCATCGTCAAGGACCTTTATGGCCCCATCCTTGTCTCCCTCTGCCCACAGGTCCTGGGAGAGCTTGCAGAGTTCAAGGGCCATGTCCAGCTTGCCCTGGTCAGAGTCGGGGTCAACTTTCGAGGTATCTATTGGGCAGGTACCTGCCTCAGGGAATAGATTTTGAAGGTCTTGTTTGATCTTCTCCCTGTTTTCTTTCGGGGATTGTTGGGATGGTTTTACGTAGTTTTCTACGATTTTTTCGTGTCTCTGCCTGGCAGTGATGGTTCCAGTCTTTGGAGCGCAGGCGGCAAGGACTAAGAGACAAGAAAAGGAAATCAATAAAGATCTTATGGTCAATTCAAGCTCCTCCCTATATTTGATGGCTGATGAGTATTGCGTTTTTTCAAAGTCTTTAAAATAACATCTATATCCTGTAAATGCCAAACCAGATTTTAACTTCCAGGATTTTTATTTGCCGTACCCCCGGTTCAAGAAGACCGGGGGCTCGATCTTTAGTTCGGTACCTCCTCCCTTCATGCCTTCCACTAAGACCATCCTGGCCTGTTTTTCCGGAGAGGGATGGATACACCTGAGACGTTTTGGCTCTATCCGGTTGGCTGTCATGGTGGTAAGGAGAAACGAAAGCCTCTCGGCAGGATAGACGATGGAAAGACGCCCCTTTGGCACCAATGCAAAAAAGGCTGCCTTGAGGATGCCTTCGAGGTCTATGAGGATTTCATGGCGTGCCAGGGCCTCCTGAGAATCGAGACACAGCCTTCCAGAGACAGGGTGGCGAAATGGCGGATTTGTCACCACATGGTGAAAGGAGCCTGGAGAGAATATCTTTGACGTGTTTGAGATATCGTCATATATGGGGATTATCCTATCTTCCATCCCATTTGCCCTAATGTTTCTGGTGAGAAAACCAAAGAGCCCTTCTTGTATCTCCAAGGCATGAATCCGGCAGTCAGGGACCCTCCTGGCAATTATCAAGGATATCACACCACAGCCTGCCCCGAGTTCGAGCACCCTCGATCGTGCTTTCAACCTTGCAAACTCTGCAAGCAATATGGCATCTATCGAATACCGGTAGCCATGTTCTGGCTGTAAGATCTTTAGGTCGTATCCGTCCATCTTCTCCCTACATAGACAGTCGAGTGTGACCAAACAAGGCCTATTTGTTCAAGAGAGAAAGGGCTTCGTGGCCCTAACAAAAAGAGGGTCTCACATCTAATGGCGTTAGACATTTTTCTTCCTGATCAAAGAAAAGGGTGCGAAATCTATCTCAGGACGGCAGCCAACAGAGATCATATCTCCAGACAGCGCCTTCTCTATCCTTCTGCCAGTTTTCACATCTCGAATATCCGTCACGGAAAAAGTGGTTTCGGAAAGGTCGGTGTCCATGTATTCCAGCTCGTCATGTGGTCTTATCACATGATTGGTCCTCAATTGGGGCCTTTTCCCACCTTTGATTACAACGGCTACAGGCAGATAAGGCTGGACAACCTTGGGGCCATTGTAGAGCATGTCTTTGTCGTCAGGGGGATGATCGAAGAAGTTTTCTGTATATTGCCTGGAACTTATGAGGGAGAGCTCTCTTTCCGCCTTTTTGAGTGTCGAAGGGTAAATATCATCATCTAACAGTGCGTCAAGGGTAGCCCTATATGCCCTTACGACTGTAGCAAGATAGAATATGCCCTTCATCCTTCCTTCGATCTTCAGCGAGTCTACACCTGCATCTACCAGTTCACGAAGCCTCTTTATCAGGCAGAGGTCCTTGCTGTTGAATATGTAAGTGCCGCGCCCGTCTTCTTCCACTGGAAAGAATTCACCAGGTCTCTTCTCTTCCTGTAGCCGGTACGAATACCTGCATGGATGGGCACAGGTTCCCCTGTTTGCATCCCTGCCGGTTAGGTAGAGGCTAAGCATGCATCGGCCTGAATACGAGATGCATAGCGCACCATGAATGAAGACCTCCAGTTCAGCAGTGATCTTTTGTCTGATATGTCTGATCTCCTCGATGCCCAATTCTCTTGCGAGGTTGATCCTTTTTACCCCATGTTCTTGCCAGAACAGGGCACTTAGATAATTGGTGGTGTTGGCCTGGGTGGAAAGATGGATGGGTACATTGGGTGCTTGATTCCTCGACAAGGCAAGGATACCGGGATCGGATACGATAATGGCATCTGGTCCAAGCCTCGACAGAAGGGATAGATATCTCCTTACAGGCATGAGATCCCTGTTTCTGGCAAAGATGTTCACGGTCACATAGGCCTTTACTCCGTGGTCCCGGCAATAGACTATGGCCTCTTCTATCTCCTCCAAGGTAAGATTACCAGCCTTTGCCCGGAGGCTAAATTCCTTGCCACCAAAATAGACTGCATCTGCCCCGTAACGAATGGCGATCTTCAATTTTTCGAGATTGCCCGCAGGGGCCAGGAGTTCACATGTCGTCATAGTTCCTGGCTATAACCTGCCTTCTGCCCATGCCGTCGGTGGGGGTGACTATACCGTCTTTTTCCATCTGTTCTATCATGCGAGCAGCCCTGTTGTATCCGATTCTAAGCCTTCTTTGGAGACCGGAGATGGATGCCTGGCCTGAGCTGGTTACTATCTCTATGGCCTCGTCATATTTTTCATCCACGAAATCCTTTTCGCCAGATCGACCCACCTCTACTTCTTCGGGACTGGGTTCGACCACTGAGAAGTCATATTCAGGTTCGCCTTGGGCCTTCAAGAATTCTACGATCTTCAGGATCTCTGATTCAGAGATATAGGCACCATGAATCCTTTCAAGATTTGAGGAACCAGGTGGCAGGAACAGCATGTCGCCATTGCCCAGCAGCCGTTCCGCGCCCATGGTATCGAGGATCGTCCTGGAATCCACCTTCGAGGAGACCTTGAAGGAAAGCCTTGCAGGGAAATTTGCCTTTATGAGCCCAGTCAGCACATCCACAGAGGGTCTCTGGGTTGCAATGAGAAGATGCATTCCTGCTGCCCTTGCCATTTGAGCAAGCCTGGCAATCGAGGCCTCCACCTCCTTGGAGGAAACCATCATGAGATCTGCCAGCTCGTCGATTATGATTACGAGCAGGGGCAGGGGATCGTCTGTATTTTTGTTGTAGCCTGCAAGGTTTCTGGCATGGGCATCTTCCAGTAGCTGGTATCTCCTTTCCATCTCCATTACAGCCCATTTTAGTGCTCTGGTGGCCTCCTTGGGTTCGCTCACCACTGGATGGATCAAGTGGGGAATGGACTCGTACAAGGAGAGCTCGATTCTCTTTGGATCTATCATTAGGAGCCTGAGCCTGTCTGGCCCCATTTTATACAGCAGTGAGCAGATCATGGCATTCAAACCCACGCTTTTCCCTGTTCCCGTGGCCCCAGCAATCAGCAGGTGGGGCATCTTTGCAAGATCTGTTACCACGGGTTGTCCCACTATGTCTTGGCCAAGGGCCAGTAACAGTTCTCCCTTTCCCTTTTGGAATACGTCACTTGCAAGAATTTCCTTGAGATAAACCATTTGTCTGGAAGGATTGGCGAGTTCGATCCCGATAACTGCCTTTCCCGGTATGGGGGCCACGATCCTGACGCTATGGGTTCTCAGCGCCAGGGCAAGATCGTCTGCGAGGCTGGCCACCTTGTTTATTTTTACTCCAGGGGCAGGTGCAAATTCATACATGGTGACAACTGGCCCAGGGCAGATCTCAACCACCTTCCCAGACACGCCAAAATCCTTGAGCTTCTGCTCAAGTACTTCTGAATTCTTGATATAGGCCTGCCTGTCTATCTCTGTCTCTGTGTCTGGGGGGACTCGCAAAAAGGAGAGGGGGGGGCGGATGAACTCTCCTTTTACCGGCGTGATGTCAAAGTCCTTTTTTTCATATCCAGCATCATTTTCCAGGTCTTTCACCTTTTTCTTTGGCGGGGTATTGATCTTCAGGTCGTGTCCCAGGATCTCTGGTTCCTGTCCATTGCCATTTACGTTCGTGGGCACCCGGGCCTTTTCTTCTCCTTTTTGATTGGTGATGCGCTGGCGTCTCAAAAAAGAAAATATACCGGTAAGGGAGAAGGGGAAGGAAAGTATCATGCCGGTCAATGCCGAGATGATGCATATCAAGAATGCACCAGGAACGCCGAACCACTTCGAAAAAAACGAGGCAATGAGTGTACCAGTTATACCTCCCTCGATGGCATGAAGATCCAATAAACCGAGAAACATGCAGGTACTTATGAATATCAATAGGCAACCAGATACCACCTGGAGGGCGGATCTGTTCCATTTCGTCTTGATTCCCTTGACCAGCAGGGACAACAGGCCCCCTGTTATGATTGGTATGAAAAGCCATGCCCCTTGGCCAAAGAGAGAAAAGAGAAAATCGGCAATGTGGGCTCCTACTGGTCCCATCCAATTGCTTGTTTGGG
The DNA here is from genome assembly GCA_026986785.1 of Deltaproteobacteria bacterium. Lineage (GTDB taxonomy): Bacteria > Desulfobacterota > Dissulfuribacteria > Dissulfuribacterales > QOAL01 > QOAL01. The sequence continues at coordinate 10,835 of JALSNW010000012.1, forward strand.
CAACAGTATAATGGCTTAGGCTTGGATCACTTGGAGAATAGCTAAGAAGGGCAGCAAAGAGAAAGATATCAAAGCCCACCGTTACCAGCACTGCGATCTCTCTGTAAAAACTAAACCTTTGGCCTGTTTTTTTACCTGTACTCAATTCCTTGTTTCCCGAATAAGTGATTTTGAATCAATTTAAACAAAATCCCACGCCCCGCAATGGAAAACATTGCCGCCAATGCGAATCCTTTCATGCCTCCTCGAGCTCAATGACATTTCACATGTCTATGCCCCTATCATGGCTTTTTTTACCCATCCTTGGAGTAAAGAAAACATAATGGAGCTCTTGTGGAAAAGCTGGTCGCCCCAAGTCGGACATCTTGACAAGCCTTTTCATGGAAAGTTCACAATCCGGGTTTTATGCTCCCTTTGTTTTTTGTCGATGGTTAACTTTAGAAAACATCAGACATGATAGACCAGAGACATTGTACCGCCTATTTTGGTTGACAATCGAGTATCCCTGTTTTTTAATAATGGCGTTCAATGCCTGAACAAGTGCTTGTGTGAAGGTCAAAAATCTCGAATCCATTCGTTGATTCACCCCAATGGCGGTAGCATGTTTTCTCGCATTTTAAGATTCTATCATGCTTGATGATGGTCTGCGTTATAGGCTATTAACTCTTCTTCAGAAAAATCCCAATCTCAGTCAGAGGGCAATAGCAAGATCACTTGGTATCAGTTTGGGGAAGGTCAACTATTGCCTGAAGGCACTCATCGCTAAAGGATGGGTCAAGAGTCTGGAGTTTTACAGAGACGGGAACAAGAAGGCCTATGCCTATATCCTCACTCCAAAAGGGTTGGAAGAAAAGGCCAAGGTGACCATTGGCTTTCTAAAGCGCAAGATGCAAGAATATGAAGAGATCCAAGAAGAGATAGAGAGGCTGAAAGAAGAGGTCAAGGCCTATCAAATAGAAAAGAAATGATATAATGAAGAGCTGTATCGTATATTTCATATACTGTTTAGATAGATAATAGATATAAGACAAAGATAGGGGTTTCGAGGTAGCAATATAGATGAATATAACCATGATAGGCACAGGGTATGTGGGATTGGTTACAGGGACCTGTTTTTCAGAATTCGGCCATAGGGTTACCTGTGTGGACAAGATAGGGGAAAAGATAGACAGGCTCAACCGTGGTGAGATCCCCATCTATGAGCCAGGCCTGAAACAGCTTGTGGATAAGAACGTGAATGAGGGAAGGCTTCAGTTCACAACGGATCTTTCCTCGGCCGTTCCTGGTGCAGACGCCGTATTTATTGCAGTTGGCACCCCTGCCAGCAGGCGGGGCGATGGCTATGCTGATCTGTCTTATATCTACGAAGCTGCTAAGGAGCTGGCTTCATGTCTCAACGGTTATACCGTGATTGTTGACAAGAGCACTGTGCCAGTGGGTACTGCTCGCCAGGTGGAGAGGATCGTGAGGGAGAAGAATCCAGATGCGGATTTCGATGTGGCCTCTAACCCCGAATTCCTTCGGGAGGGTGCTGCAATAAGTGACTTCATGCGTCCAGACCGGGTAGTGATCGGTGTGGAGTCCAAAAGGGCTGAAAAGCTCCTAAGGGATATCTACAAACCCCTTTATCTCATAGAAACACCCATCGTCTGCACCACCATAGAGACAGCGGAATTGACCAAGTATGCGGCCAATGCCTTTCTCGCCATAAAGATCAGTTTTATCAATGAGATCGCCAACGTATGTGAGGCAGTCGGTGCAGACGTGATAGACCTGGCAAAGGCCATTGGGATGGATGGGCGCATAGGGTCCAAGTTTTTGCATCCGGGTCCTGGATACGGAGGTTCGTGTTTCCCAAAGGATACCATGGCCCTCATGAGGATTGTTCAGGAATACGGGGAAAATGTGCGCTTGGTCGAGGCAGCAGTGGAGGTAAACGCTGCCCAGAAGGCCAGGATGGTAAAAAAGATTCGTGACATGCTTGGAGGTTCTGAGGCAGGGAACACCATCGCCTTTCTTGGACTCACATTTAAACCAGAGACAGACGATATGCGGGAGTCGCCATCCATATCCATAATTCCAGCACTCATGGAAAGGGGTGCCAGTATAAAGGCACACGACCCCAAGGGCATGGAAGAGGCCAAGAAGCACCTTCCAAAGGAGGTCCAATATTGCAACAACGCCTATGAGACCTGTGAAGGGGCTGATGCGGTCGTCCTCATGACCGAATGGAACCAGTATCGTGCCCTGGATCTCGAAAAGATTAGAAAATTGTTGAGGCAGCCCATCTTTATCGATCTCAGAAACGTCTACGATCCCAGAACCATGCGGGATCTCGGTTTTAGGTATGCAGGCGTGGGCAGAGGGGCAATGCCTGATTAGCAAGATTCGTCTCATTGTCTGTCTCTATCTTCGCAGATTAACGATTGCCCAACAAAAGAGGTTAAGATGCAGATAATTCCAGTGATATTGTCGGGTGGAACAGGTTCCCGCCTGTGGCCTCTCTCCAGGGCCGCGTATCCCAAACAGCTTTTGGCCTTGACAGGTTCAGACACATTGATACAGCAGACTGCCAAAAGGGTGTCTCGGTTGAACAATGCATTATCTCCTCTGATAGTCTGCAACAATGAGCATAGATTCATGGTGGCAGAGCAGTTGAATCAAGTGCGCATTGAACCCATGGACATAATATTGGAGCCTGTTGGCAGAAACACAGCCCCTGCTATAGCAGTGGCGGCTTTTAGATGTATGGAAGAGGATCAAGGTGGCATCATGCTGGTTCTACCTGCTGATCACCTTTTGGGCAATGATGAGAAATTTCAAGCTACAATAAGGCAGGCCCAGGCTCCTGCCACAGGGGGAAAGCTGGTGACCTTTGGGGTGGAGCCCAGTTCCCCTGAAACAGGCTACGGATACATAAAGAAGGGTATCTCGATAGGGGAGAATTTGTTCCGCATAGATAGCTTTGTGGAAAAGCCATGCAGGGAAGATGCCATGAACTATCTCTCTTCTGGAGATTATTTTTGGAATTCGGGTATGTTTTTCTTCAGGCCAGGTACATACTTGTCCGAGCTCGAAAGGCTCCAGCCCGAAATGTATGCCTGTTGCAAAAGTGCATACGAAAAGGCGATCAGGGATCTCGATTTTCTCCGCCTTGATCATGCTGTCTTTGAGGCATGTCCTGCCGATTCCATAGACTATGCTGTCATGGAGAAGACCGAAAAAGGGGTAGTAGCCGGGCTTGATTGTGTCTGGAATGACATCGGTTCCTGGGATTCTCTCTGGGAGATAAGCCCAAAGGATGGTTCGGGCAACGTCATCCATGGAGATATAATCTTAGAGGATGTATCAAATTCCCTTCTTTTTTCCGAGAAGCGTCTCCTTGCAGCGCTTGGCCTGCAAGACCTGGTGGTAGTTGAGACCTCGGATGCGGTCTTGATAGCAGACAGGAAAAGGTCTCAAGAGATAAAAAAGATAGTTAAGCGCTTGAAAGAACAAGGTCGAGAAGAATTTCTATTTCATTCCAAGGTCTATAGGCCCTGGGGTTCCTATGAAGGACTTGTTTCAGGAGATCGTTTCCAGGTAAAGCTCATAAAGGTGAAGCCAGGGGCCAAGCTTTCCGTCCAGATGCATCACCATCGTGCTGAGCACTGGATCATAGTGAAGGGCACCGCAAGGGTTCGGCGTGGAGACGAGACAATTCTCATTACGGAGAATCAGTCTACATTTATACCTCTCGGCACTGTTCATAGCCTTGAAAATCCCGGGAAGATCCCCCTCGAACTAATCGAGGTCCAAAGTGGTTCTTACCTCGGAGAAGATGACATCGTCAGGTTGGAAGACGTATATGGCCGCACGTGATAAAAGTGGTACCCAATTTTTGAACAAGATTTATCCTCAACTTTCGGACTTGTATCGGTAGTCATCTAACCTCTTGAATTGTTTGCCAGAGTGGAGTGGCCGGATGCAGAAAATGAATGATGGATTTCACCACAACCTCTGTTACCAGGCTGCATAGCTCTTTACTCCACCAGCCTGTCTTTTTCAAAGTCTCTGTCAACAGAGATTGAACACGTCTAAGTGCTTCTATAAAGGTCAAATCTTCCAGCTCTTCGCAGCACCTGTGGAAGAGAAGACCAAGGGTTCTGGGATCGTCATGCCGTCTCTTGAGAAGCGTAAGAAAAACATGTCTCATCATAACTATGGTTGTGTGTGCTATAATACTGTCAAAATCCCTTGCCTGGATACCGTTTTCCAGGTTTAGATGCTGCTTGGTTACCTTGAAAAACACCTCGATGTCCCATCTTTTACCATAGAGTTCGACTATCTTCTCATCAGGCAGGTCAATATCTGTTGACAAAAGGGCAAGCCAATCATTGCTGTTTCGGTTCCTGACAAAAACCAATTTTACAGGCAAGCCATCCTTCAGGGTCACAAGTGTACTGGCCAGAAGCTTTGCCTTGCCAGGTCGTTTACCAACAAGTCCATAGATGGCTCTTAGGGGAAGACGCATGCCTGCAAAACCATAATGAATTTTTGTTGTATTTTTGACCATACATATCACTGGCAGGTGCCTATGAAGCCTGGAAATTATCGCAGGCATGCCAAACCAGCTGTCCATAAGAAGGATGTATCCGGCCCTGATCCCATGAGACAGGATCCTCTTAACCATGGGTTCAAGAAGATCCGTGGACTTGGTCATGGATTCTTGGCGCCTTTTGTAACCGCAAGACTTCTTGCTCATCTCCTT
>JALSNW010000013.1 GCA_026986785.1 Deltaproteobacteria bacterium
AAAAGTCAGATAAGTTATCTGCATTTTCGGATAAATACCTTCGCCCAAAAGGTGAGGATTTTTCTATTTTAAAAACTCATATATTTGGAACTGTTCCCCCGCCTCCCAGTGTCCTGCTCGTGACCAGTTACTGACTTCTGGTGGACGCAGAGATGTTTTCTCGGCTCAGGACACCTGTATGGTTGTACAGGCCTGTACTCCACAAGACGCGCCAGGCTATCCAGCTATTGTCCTCTCTCTCCCCACTACAAAAGGATAGCATGATCACATCTGGTACTGGTTAACCGTTCTGTGTTGACTATTGAAAATACTTCGTTATGGTGGGAATTATGTAGTTCAGGCCATATTTGGCTGGAAAATTTGAAAAAGAAAGTGCCCATTTGAGAGGTGGTCCAAAACAAGACCCAGCTATGTCCAGAATAATTGCACCCATCATTCTTTTTGCCGAGGATGATCCAGACAAGATAGTAATAGATAAGACCTTGCTTATCAGGAAGATCCGGCCTGTTGAATTGGTGCAACTTTTTGGGACTGAGGTGGATTTTGAAGATCAGAAAGCAATATGCAGCAAGCGCATAAACCACACTTTCTTCTGGGCAGATATCCCAAAAGAACTACCTATGTTACCAAGCCCTGTTGTTTATCCGTATTACCTGATCGAAGCTGGCGATCCTAAAAATATAGAGGATCTAATCCTCACCTTGCGATTGCTGTATGAAAAAACTGTTATATGCCCCAAAGCAGCTGATAGTGGTTTTAAAAGATTCTTCTTTTTCCGACCTTTCAACTTCACGCAAAAAACCTTCTTCTCCACAGTTGATATTGTGACCATCCCCAGGAAAGATATAAAGAAAATTCGAAAAAATTTCAATAATGTTAAGAATAACGGGTCAAAAAACACCGTAGTTAGAGCAAGAGTTAATACTTGTTTAGATTTAACTCAAAAGCATGAAATTAGATTTGTCGAGGCAATCAGTATTATCGAGTCTATCTTGTGTAGCAGTGAGCGTGACGAGCTCAGATTCAGATTCTCCCTGTTGGGCTATTATCTTTTAACAAAATTGGGATTCAAGGTTACCAGAAAATCTTTATTAAATTTTTATGATATCAGGTCGTCACTTGTCCATTCAGGCCGCAAGGGAAAGCACGCTAAAGAACGACTTGGGGATGCGTTACAATATAGCAAGACAATATATCTTGAATTTTGCAGAAATGGTTTTGATGGCCAAGACATTTTATGTGAGATAGAAAAAACCATCAGAAAAGGAACATAATCTATGAGACTGGAGTCCCGAACACCCTTTAAGAAAGGCTTTAAAAAAGAGGTGAGGTAAAGTAGGCCTCCCCGGCTCACCTTGAGGTATTTGTATCGGATCTGCTGACTGAAGACCTCCGAGACAAAGAGCTAACTTGAACTGGCCCAGAGCATCAAGATGGATGAACTGCTTTTGACATATACAATGAAATATGGAGCTGAAGGCGAAGAGTCTTCGACAAATACACCTCTATCAAGGGCTATTTGGCAACTTTTTGAAGAAGGTAAACCATTTCATAGGTTGAACATGTGTTTTTTTCAAGGGCGAGATGGGGTATTGCGCTGGATGGGTATATTCGTACAAACCGCTAGCGATAGAATACTGTTTTTTTCCCGGATTCCAAGAAGAATATTCCTATCTTCAGGGATATCATTGTAATACAAAACAATATGAAGGACCATTTCAATTCGATCACCCATCATTGGATAAATGTAGGTCAAAATGGCATATAACCTCAAAAATGTCTAAACATCACATAGGTGGTCCCAAAACCTTACCCATAGAACCTTCAAGAGTGCTATGGTTTGGCATGAGTATTTTTGATGAACGAGTATTAAGGGTTGTAAAGAAGGTAACATTGCTCAATCTGAGCTCACCATCATCGGATATCGAGAGAAGAAAGAACATTTTCATTCAAGCAATAAAGGATGCTAAGTTTCCTATAATCACACTAAACAGCGTCAGTGAAGAAAAACGGGATGGATTCATCCACTTCGGGGTTATCGTCGGTGATAGCGGGTTTGAAGATTATCTTGATGGTGACCTCGGATTCCCTCATCGCAGTCCATATTGGGATCACCCCCCACAAAATGCACTGAATGGACTTTCTGGGCGCACTCATCGCTTATCTCTATCGAGCACAACTGAGTTACAAATTACCACATGTATTCTTCCTGGGCCATTGAAGACTTCAGTTCTTTTCACCGGACATGGATGATCTCATAAACCGGCTAGATAAGATATTTAAATTGGTCTCTTCGACAAATGATAGATTAAAATACGATGTCCATGATGCCCGGCAGCTTGAAAAAGAATTGTATGCCTGGCTCAGGCTGTACAATGAAGAAAGATTCCATCAGGGCCTTGCTTATAAAACTCCTGATGAAGTCTATCGTTTTAGTCAGGCAGCTTAAGATGAGGGGCAAAGGCGAACTTAAAATGAACAAAATACTGTCCGAAAATTGGGTACCACTTCAAAAAAATCAGTGGACTTTGTAAAAGATTCCTGATGTTTTTTATGGCCATACAACCTCTTGCTCCTCTGAGTCTGTCCCACAAAAATGAAATTTTGATCGAGTACCACTATATATTGTTGGAGATATAATGCTGTTAGTCTATATATCGTATACAATATCACCCAAATAAGGTTTGCGGGACAGACTCCTCTCTTTGATAATACCCAGAAAACAGTATTTCTCCTTTTGGAAAAAACAGTATGGCAAGATCCAGGAAAAAACTTCCCCCGTCGGACCAGCCGACAGTGAAGAGCCTTCTCCAATTGAACCTTTCAGTTCTCAGGGAATCATACACTACGTCTTTGCCAAAAGGCTGTCGGGCCTTCACCACCATATGCCAGAAGATATTGTCTCCCAGGAACGAAAGACCGAAAAGGCAATGGAGAACATCATGGGGGATACGCCCCTGCATTTTCGTATTCCGCATCGGTGCAACAGGGTGCCCATGTGATATTCTCTGAAAAAGTGTTCAATGCTACTATATAACCTCTGTTTTTTAGCTTGTTAATCCCAGAAAATTTCATTACCCTTTATGGGAGTCCTTTATGAATGGTGTTTTGGTAACCAGCATTATAATCGGCATGAAAGGGCTCTTTGAGTAAGATATACAAATTATTTCAATATATTATCCTCAAAATTTACGAAAAAAAATAACTCTTAAAGTTGAGTCAAATCACTAAAAGTGAGAATAGATATGAATGAAAAAACCAAGTGCCCGGTAACGGTAGACGCCTACAAACACACCACGCTTGGAGGAAACATGATCCGGGAATGGTGGCCTAACCAGCTGAACCTAAGAATCCTCTATCAAAACCCACCCACACTCAAGCCCACGGCCGAGGAATTTAACTATGCCGAAGCGTTCGCTGAACTCGACTATGATGCGCTGAAAAAAGACCTCCGCCTCCTGATGACCGAATCCCAGGATTGGTGGCCTGCTGACTACAGTCATTATGGCCCTCTCTTCATTCGCATGGCTTGGCACAGTGCGGGCACATATCGCAGCTTCGACGGTAGGGGTGGTAGTTCCACAGGCAACCAGCGCTTCGCTCCCGTGAACAGTTGGCCCGATAACATCAACCTCGACAAGGCTCGACGTCTGCTCTGGCCGATTAAAAAGAAGTACGGCAACAAAATCTCCTGGGCCGACTTGATGATCCTGGCAGGAAACGTCGCCCTCGAGTCCATGGGATTCAAGACCTTTGGCTTTGGCGGCGGGCGCGTGGACATCTGGGAATCGGAAGAGGATGTGTACTGGGGTCCGGAGTCCGAGTGGCTGGCTGATGAGCGTCATCCCGGCGGAGAATTGGAAAAGCCCTTGGCTGCTGATCACATGGGCCTGATCTATGTGAACCCAGAAGGCCCTGGAGGGGAACCCAACGTGCTTGCGGCCGCAAAGCAAATCCGCGAGAGTTTCAAGCGCATGGGCATGAACGATGAGGAGACAGTGGCGCTTATTGCTGGAGGGCACACCTTTGGGAAAACCCACGGGGCTGCCAGCGCAGATAAATACCTCGGTCCCGAACCCGAGGCGGCTCCCCTCGAAGAACAGGGCCTGGGCTGGAAGAACAGCTTCGGCACTGGCAAAGGCCCCGACACTATCACCAGCGGCCTTGAGGGCGCCTGGACCCCAACGCCCATCGAATGGGACAACAGCTTCCTTGAGCTGCTCTTCAAATATGAATGGAACCTGGAAAAAAGTCCTGCTGGAGCCTGGCAGTGGGTGGCAGTAAACCCCGACCCCGAAGACCTTGCACCTGACGCCCACCACCCTAATCAAAAGCATAAACCAATCATGCTCACCACCGATCTGGTGTTGCGGATGGATCCCGTTTATGGACCGATCTCCCGTCGTTTCCTCGAAAACCCCGATCAGTTCGCCGACGCCTTTGCCAGGGCCTGGTTCAAGCTCACCCATCGCGACATGGGGCCCAAGTCGCGTTATCTCGGACCAGAAGTCCCCGACGAAGACCTGATCTGGCAAGACCCCATCCCTCTGGTGGACCATGAACTTATCGACGAAAAAGACGTCGCGGAACTGAAAAAGCAGATCCTGGCATCCGGCCTTACCATCCCCGAACTGGTCTACACGGCTTGGGCCTCGGCTGCAACCTTTCGCGGCTCGGACAAGCGGGGCGGTGCCAACGGGGCCCGCATTCGCCTGGTGCCTCAGAAAGACTGGGAAGTCAACCAGCCCAGACAGATAGCCAAAGTACTTGGGGTATTGGAAGAGATCCAGGGCAGGTTCAATGGGGCGCAGGCCGGAGACAAGCGCGTCTCACTGGCCGACCTGATCGTCCTTGGTGGAGTTGCCGCCGTCGAAGAGGCCGCGAAACAAGCTGGCTTTGCAGTGGAGGTTCCTTTTACCCCCGGTCGCACGGACGCCAGCCAAGAGCAGACCGACGTGGAGTCGTTCGGCTATCTCGAACCAGTAGCGGACGGTTTCCGCAACTATGTGAGACCTGGTTGCGAGACGCTGCCCACCGAGCAACTGCTCATCGACCGCGCCCAGCTCCTCACCCTCACTGTGCCGGATATGACCGTTCTCATCGGCGGAATGCGGGCGCTGGGGGCCAACTTCGGCGGTACCTCCCACGGTGTTTTCACCGAACACCCTGGTACGCTGACCAACGATTTCTTCGTCAATCTCCTGGAGATGGGGATCGAATGGCGGCCGAGTGCTGGCAACCCGCAGATTTACGAAGGATATGACCGCACTACCGGAGAACTGAAGTGGACCGCAACTCGAGTGGACCTGATTTTTGGAGCCAATTCGCAGCTACGCGCCCAGGCGGAGTTCTACGCCCAGGAGGACAATCGAGAGAAATTTGTGCGCGATTTTGTTGCCGTGTGGAATAAGGTCATGAACTTGGATCGTTTTGACCTCGTCTGGTGGTAACATGGATGTCTTCAGGCGTTTCTGACAAAGTGACGTAAAAGCAGACAACCAACAAAATGGCAGATCAAACCATACAGACAGCTTCACGTAAACCAGGCCAGATGTCAGGTTAAGTGCTGTTCAGCACATCCGGGTTCCAAAGAGGACAACACTGTTCTATCCTGAACTCATCAGGGCTATAGTAAACTATGGGTAGACAGCTCTCGTCAAATCGTTGGCCTCCCCCACTTCACGTACAGATAGCAATATCCATGTCAGCGGCAGTGGCATGCGGTGTTGCCTTTGGCCCCCATACTTCCATTGCAGGGATAGGCTTGACCTCCATCTACGGATTTCTGGGCACTGCCTTTCTAAACGCCCTCAAGATGCTAATAGTGCCCCTGATCCTTTCATCCATCATATCAGGCATAACAGGGATGGACAACGGCCAGGGGCTTGGCAGGTTGGGGACATATACCATCATTTACTATCTGATCACCAGTCTTGTGGCCATCCTTACAGGACTCGCACTGGTACAAGTGATCAAACCGGGCCTATTGCACGGCTTGCCAGCTGGCAATAGCCTGGGGCTGAGCTCACTTCCTCAAGATGTGGCAGCCAAGATAAGCGGACACGGTGCAGGGGATATAGCCACGGTATTCTTGCGCATGATCCCCCCCAACATCGTAAAGGCCGCCGCTGAGGGACAGATGCTCGGCATCATCTTCTTTGGCATACTCATGGGCCTGGCCCTCGTAAGGCTGGGAAACGAACCAGCAGCCAAGACACTTGTCCATTTCTGGGATGGCCTATTCAAGGTTATGATGCTAATGACAGAATGGATCATGAAGCTGTCACCAATTGGCATATTCGGGCTGGTTGCAGGTGTTGCTGCCTCTACAGGTTTGTCTGCCTTTTCTCCTCTTGCTTGGTTTTTCATTACAGTCATTGCGGCCCTTGCTATACATGCCTGTCTAACCCTTCCCATTCTGCTGACCATGTGGGGCACAAATCCGTTGAGGCACGGCCGGGCCATGATCCCCGCCCTTGTAACCGCCTTTTCCACTGCGTCGTCATCGTCAACCCTCCCCATAACAATGGAATGTCTCGAGAAAGAAGCTGGCATCCCCAATCGTATCACCTCTTTTGTCTTGCCACTGGGGGCAACTGTCAACATGGATGGGACTGCCCTATACGAATGTGTGGCAGCCATGTTTCTCGCCCAGGCCTATGGGCTTGAGCTATCATTTACAAAACAATTCACAGTGGTGTTAATAGCCCTTCTTACCTCCATAGGGGTGGCTGGGATACCGGCAGCGAGTCTCGTGGCGATAACAGTCATCCTGGGTAGCATCGGTCTACCTGCAGAGGCCATAGCTGCCTTGTTGGTAGTAGACCGGATCCTGGACATGTGCAGGACGAGTGTAAATGTCTTGAGCGATTCATGTGGTGCAGCCATAATCTATGCCATTGAAAAAAAGAGAGGATTCCCTCAAGACACCGGCGGCTGCCCCTGATCCCAGATCAGGCAAGTGCCAAGCTTAGGCGTCACCCAATAGACAAAAGAGGCCGTTGGTATTTGAAGTAGGATGAGAAGGCTGGTTATCTACGAGCTATTATTATGCTCAAAATTAAAAAAACGCAGTAATAATGCTGCAAGGAAAGGAGAACCAGCCATGAATGTGGTGGAAAAATTGCTAAACGCCAGGCAGTGGTAGCAGTCGCCAGGAAACTGTCGGTATTGCTATATTGTCTTTGGATAACTGGAAAAGTATATGAACCTTTTTATAGTAGCTGCGGCCATATGAGAAAATCCGTTTGATTTTTTTGCATAAATGTTATTCAGATCAATGGGAAAATGATATGAAATGACCTGAATGCCCTATAAAATTTGACGTCCCGTCCGAAAGACCACGTTGTGCACTTTGGTCCTGTTGTATGCCGACAACAAAATAAGAGGCCGGATTTGAAGCTGTAGCTTTCACGACGGAACCTACCATGCACCGAGCCGAGGCAAGGGCTCAACAAAGAGTGCGAATGGAAACATGACGAGAAAGGGCATTTTTTAAAAGATCAGATGCTAACCGTGAAGGAAGCAACCATCAACAATCTGTACATATTTGAAGCCCTTAGGGCGCTCAACCAGATTTCGCAGCCTTGACCGGCCTGCCCTCAAAATGTTGAATTGGAGTCTCACGACGGCGAGAGTATACAAGATTTTTTTATCTTCGGATCGAGGAAAACATAACGAGGTCTTGTGGAGAAAAAGATGGTCCGCCAAGTCGGACATCTTGACAAGCCTTCTCATGGAAAGTGCACAATCCAGGATTAATTGTTAGAATAGGACATTGACCAATTAGGCCTGGAGCTTGGATGTTATTTTGGATATTAGGCCAGTAATGGCAAATGTAATCCTGAATACATCTATCACCACAATATCCGTAGAGTAGACCTTGCCGGAATACAATGTCTCCAACCATTAAAGGATGATAAACCAGATGGAAAAAAAGAATTATGAGGCAGTGATTTCCTCGGACTGGAACGAGTGTCTTTCACCAATGGGGCCCTTTGATCCCATTGTATTTGCATATCCAGAGATCAAACCTGATCTCAAGACCATCTTTCAGGCTTATACCTCCAATAAGATCTCCCTTTCCAAGGCAGTCCAAGGGCTTGAAAAGCTCCTACCGGCCCCTATCAATGCAGATCAGATGGATGCATATCTTGAGACACACTTTGAGACATATAGAGGCGTACCTGAATTCATGAAGTGGTGTATGGAGAAAAATGTTCTCTTCATGATAAACACCACGGCATCCATAGGTTTTTTTCAAAGGGTATTCGCCAAGGGGCTATTGCCAGAAATCCCAATACTGTCGGCCCATCCAGGGATACGCTTCCCCCACTCTGAAACAGATCCCAAACAGATATACGAACTTCGTGAGATTAGCGACAAGGCCATAAATACCAGCCTCGCAGCCAGACTCCACGATATTCCATTCACTCGAGTAATCGTAATTGGAGACAGTGGAGGAGACGGTCCCCATTTTGAGTGGGGGGCCGAGAACGGGGCATTTCTGATTGGGAGCATGACCAAGACATCTCTGGTCAAATACTGTGAGCAAAAGGGTATAAAGATCGACCTCTTTTTTGGCCTTAGATATGACTCAGGCCAAGTGAGGGACATTGCCAAGGAAATGGCTGTTGATTTCACCCAGCTCAAGGAGGTTGTAAGGATGGTCTTGCAGAGATAGATCAATCTGCTCAGGCTACTCGGATCTCCAGAAGGCTTTGTTTCAAAAAATTACAGGCTACAATCAGGTAAAAAGAGATAAATCCCTTTACAGAATTGCATCGAGACCACGAATCAACACGGGGAAATAGGCCAGAGCTCTTGGCTCCTGCCGGCAGTGAGGAGGCATTCCATGCCGCTATCGAGGCTGGTGCAGATGCCATATATATCAGTCCCAAGATCTTAAACGCCCGGGCCTATGGAAAAAATTTCACCCTGCCCCAGATCTATAACCTTACCGAACAAGCCCACGAGAAGGGACGAAAGCTCTTTGTCGCCATGAATGCCCTCATGAAAGAGGACGAGATACCATCGGCAGTACGACTGCTTTCATCCCTTGAAGAGATGGAAATAGACGCCCTTATCATTCAGGACTTGGGCATATGGCGCCTGGCAAGGAGATATTTCCCTGGGCTGAGACTGCATGCGAGTACCCTCATGACAATCCACAACAGCCCTGGGGCAGAAATGGCACGGGAAATGGGCTTTTCCAGGGTCGTCCTCGCAAGAGAACTGACCCTCAAGGAGATAGCGGCCATTTCCAGGGATACAGCAATCGAATTAGAGGTATTCATACATGGGGCCATGTGCTTCACCATCTCCGGCCTTTGCCTTTTCAGCAGTTATTTTGGAGGCCGTGCCAGTACCAGGGGTAAATGTGTCCAGCCTTGCAGGCGGCAATACAGATGGAAAGGGAGATCTGGTACCTTTTTTTCAATGGATGACCTCTGTGGCCTGGAGTTCATACCCGAACTTTCAAGGCTTGGGATATCTTCTCTCAAGATAGAAGGACGTTTAAAGCCTCCAGGCTATGTCTCTGCTGTCACCAAGGCCTATAAGATGGTCCTGGATGAAGGCCCAACATGCAGCCCTGATCTCGTTGATCAGGCCAAGGAAATCCTCGATCAGGCACTGGGTAGGCCAACATCTTCTGGTTTTTTCCTTTCCAGTAATCCCAAGGGGGCCATTTCTCCCACGAGAAGTGCAAACACAGGGCGTTATATTGGAAAGCTCCAGGCAGTAAAAGACGACTGGTTTCACATATCAGGCCACAGCCCCCCCAAAAAGGGTGACAGATTACGCCTTGTCATGCCCAAGAAAGACTGGCAATTCTCTTCAAAATGCCACCAAGTACAGGAAATAGATGAAAGGCATTTCAAGATAAGACTTTCAGGTCATATCCCTCGTCCTCCTTCTTCCCTGGCAGGCACGCTTCTTTTCAAAACCGATACGACCAGTACATCGGATGGGATGATCGCAGGATCGAAAGGCCCCTTGAGGCCTGATAGAGTTAAGGCCAGGTTACAAGGGGCTGAGAAAAAGGCCAACAGGGTACTGGCCGATATATTACACACTACAGACAAGGGCCAAAGGCCCAAGACATCAACAAGGCCTGAGATCTATCTCAGGGTTTCAAGGCTTTCAGATGTGAAAATAGCCAGAGGAGTTGATATCAAGGGGATCTTGCTGGAGATCACACCCAAGAATATCCGGGCAGCGAGAAATGGCTCCTCCAAAAGATTTCCAAGAACGGATATCATCTGGACCATCCCTCCTGTTTTATTCCCAGGGCGGGTTCCCATGTTTGGAAGACAGATAGAACAGCTCTTACGGCTTGGTTTCAGAAACTTTCAGATCTCCAACATCTCTCATCTGGCCTTTTTCAAGAAAAAGAGGGCCAGAAAGAGGCTCAGGCTTTCTTCTGGGTATCAACTAAACATCCTAAACTCCCAGGCATTGATGGCCGCTGGTGAAATGGGGATTTCCAGTTGCCATTTCTCCATCGAGACAGATATTGAAAATCTGGAAAAGGCCCTGGCAACCAACACAATGGATGTGATCTTCACGGTGTTTGGTTTTATTCCACTTTTTACATCGAGGCTTAGACATAGACTTTTCAATGCCAAATCTCCCGTAATCAGCCCCAGGGGAGAAAAATTTCATTGGACGACCCGGGGAGATATTGGCCATCTATTTGCCAGTACACCCTACAGTGCCCTGGATCTTCAAAAAGGCCTTCTAAGGGCCGGTGTAAAGAAGTGGATCTTGGATCTGAACTATCTACCAGGCCGGAGTAAACCTCCCAAGAGGCTACCCCAAAAGACGACACTGCTCGGCACCAAGTTCAGAGGCAGGAGCTTCAATTTGCCAACTCACCTGGATTAAATCCGGATTATGCAGCTTGTAAGTCTTCAGATCCCAGGTAGTTGAAGTGCATAATCTCATATAAAAAAACCGCATCATACAAATGACACGGCTTTTTATTAGATTCAGGCCCCAGCAATTTACACCAGGGCCTTATTCCTCTTATTTATGTTATTTTTCAGCCTTTTTCTTGGTTTTTGAGGTCTTTCCTCCAGAGGCGCCCTTGGCTCCTCTTGGACCCCTCGGCCCTCTATCGCCCTTTGGTCCCGGTGGTCCTTGTGGTCCCTCTGGTCCTGGAGGACCTTGTGGTCCCTCTGGCCCCGGTGGTCCCTGCGGCCCTGGCTCACCCTTCTCGCCCTTGGGCCCTGGTTCGCCTGGAGGACCTTGTGGTCCCGGTGGTCCTTGTGGTCCCTCTGGTCCTGGAGGACCTTGTGGTCCCTCTGGCCCCGGTGGTCCCTGTGGCCCTGGCTCGCCCTTCTCGCCCTTGGGCCCTGGTTCGCCTGGAGGACCTTGTGGTCCCGGTGGTCCTTGTGGTCCCTCTGGTCCTGGAGGACCTTGTGGTCCCTCTGGCCCCGGTGGTCCCTGCGGCCCTGGCTCGCCCTTCTCGCCCTTGGGCCCTGGTTCGCCTGGAGGACCTTGTGGTCCCGGTTCACCTTTCTCACCTCTCGGCCCTGGTGGTCCCTGTCTGCCTGGAGGACCAGGCTCTCCTCGTGGGCCCCTGAGTTCCCCAGATGCTATGGCATCTTTTATTTCACGTATCTCTTTCCGAAGAGATGCAATCTGTCGATAAGCCATGATACCGAACAGACTGAGCCCTATCGCCACAATTGCAAAAATAATCGCCATTTTCCCTCCTTCAATTCAAGAATCCGATTGAATGATAAAAACAATGCTTTAACTGAAACTACAGGAGACGGCAAATTCTGCCCTCTTCTCCCCTTATTCGCCAAAAATTGAAGTTAGACCAGCATATTAACAGTGTCAATAATAAAAATGTTGGATGCTGGAATAACATATTTTCACAAGCTCAATTATTGACATTGAACCTGGAAATCACTTTGTGACAGAAAATGATTTTACCCCCCGCTCAACCATGTTTTTATCCCTCAACCAAAGGACACTGTCCCAAAACGAACGTTTTTTTTCAATAGAGGCCCTGGAAAGAGATCTCTCTACTTCTGTGGGGATCCACCAATCCGAATAATAGTTTTGGCTGAGTAGTTCTATCACGTCGTCATCCCAAAGATCTGGGGCTGGATTCAAAAGACTCATGTACCGTGGCCCCCATTGGTAGATATTGGTAGAACCAAGTTCAGGGATATAGTAGAAATATGCCATGACCTGAGCCATGGACCAAGAGCCAAAGTCATCGGAGCGATAATTGATCACAGGTACATACCTACCCTTTCTCACCACTGGTTTCGCTGTATAAAACTCCATATCCAGATGGGACACATAAGAATCCAGGGAAAAATAACCATTTGGTGATGTGTGACCAGTACCGGCAGAATAGACTCCATCTGGCTCAATCACATAAAGATCCAGATCGGCATTGGAATAGCCGCCTGTAAAACTATTCCAAAAGACCCCAAAGACAAAATCACCCTTGGCCGCCCCAACATTGGGGAAAAGGGCCGTATCTTCAGAAAACCTCTTTATGAAGTCAAACCACTCAGGAGAGCCTTCCGCAGCCTGGGTCTTGCCATATTGTTCGAGCTCACCAGGCAACAATTCAGATCCAATAGGGAAAAAGATACTCAGCCCGTTTGAGCCTGAAAGATCTGGAGAGCCCGCCAGTAGAGAAGTGATTATTGCATTGTGAAAGCCACTTCTTATAACTATTCCTTCCACAAGGAGTCCCTTGAGATAATCTGCCTCTGCGCGTATATCTTCATCAGGCACCTGCTCCAGAGACTGCAAGAAATCAACGAGATCTATACTGCCGGGAAGCTCGATATATTCCTGTATATCTTGTCTCATGTCCATCAACATGTCCCTTATACGAGGGAAGGAAAGATTGAGAAGTTGTCCCAGGTAGTTGATGCCAGATGAAAGCTCCTGGATCTTGTCTGTATCCACGGCCGACTTGGTCACGGCAGTATCTGCGAAGAGATCGGACTGATAAAACGAGAGATAATCCTCCACTATCATCTTTGCAAGCTGTCTGCCGTCCATCTCGGGATGGGCATTCAGATGGGCAAAGATCAGATCGTATGGATTCCCTGTGGACGGTTCTGTAGCCTGGGAAAAGCTCAGATATGACGCCCATTGTCTTACAGATACCGCTACCTCCCACATCCCCATGAGACAGGCATCGAACTCTATAAGGTCGAACCTCGTACCTGCTGAAGAAAGGGCATCATTCAACTCGGAAAGAGACATGAATGAATTAGAACCTGCATCCATCAGGATCCCACGTACAGGTACCTCTCCGTCCAGGGCCATGTCGCTGTTCTCCTCGCCGCCTATCCATCCGAGGCCATGATCCCACAACACAAGACAATAACGTCTGGCAGGAAAATTGGAGACAGCCCAAGAAATAAAGGAGGCCAACTCCTCAGGAGAGGCCATATCTGCATTGTACCCCAGGGGATAGTCCTGAAGCCAGCCCTTATAGACCTTGAATCTGTGGGTATCTCCTGGATTGGATGTGAATAGACCCGAGGCCCCGGTGTCTGCCTGCACTATTATATTTACCCGATCTGAGGAACCGACAGATTTCATCTCTTCGAGATCGGCAGATAGGCTCTGGGTGAGGTTGTTCTCACCTGCCATATAGATCATGACTGTCCAATCGGCCTCGTCACTACCCCAGGCACCAGAGCTGAAAAGAAATACCACGGCCAACACTAAAAAACTGATGGAATAATTATCTCTATTCATGTCTTTTTTAACCATTATCGGCATTGTCTCACCAAAACTCCTGGAAAGAGGAGTAAAAATCTACAAAGGGCCCCTGTTATTGCAATAAACGTCCCTGTTCTAAGGAGTGAGGTATCGTATTTACTATAAAGCCTGACTGCACTCTTGTGAAAGTGAAAATGACACAACATTGGTGCCTTGTCACTGGAACTTCCAGCCTTGTGTCTGATTGGACCAAGGCCAGGATGGTAGATCACCTTCCAACCCGCCTTTCTGAACCTTGTACACCAGTCACAGTCTTCCCAGTACATAAAGAAACCCTCGTCCAAGGGGCCAACCTGCCTTATAGCCTTGAGTCTGACCATGATACAGGCACCCGAGACCCAATCCACCTCGATGGGATCCTTCTGACATTCCCAGGTCAAGAGATTCTTTCGTGTCATGGAATTCGACGGGAAATACTTAGACAGCAGGGAAGACCTTCCAAAAAAGGCTGTGCTCAGACTGGGGAAACGCCTTGCAGAGGCCTGGATATTCCCATCAGCATCCAAGATCCTGGGGCCAACCACTGCCACGTCCCTATTCTCATCAAGCCATTTACAGCCGTCTTTTACAATACCATCCATGATATAGGTATCGGGATTGATGAGAAGGAGATAATCTGCCTGAGACCGGGAGATTATTCGATTACATGCCCTGGCGAAACCCAGGTTCTTCTTGCTCTTTTCCCATATGACCCCTGGAAATCTATCCTTGAGGCCATGGGGTATGTCCTTGTTGCTGTTTTCCACGACAAAGACATACCTGAAGCCTGTCTTCTCTTTCAAGAAGATGCTTTCCAGGCAGGCCTCAAGCTCTGGGAAACAGTCGAAGCTGACGATCCCTATGTCACAGGTCAATCGATCCCCCATCTTCTGAGTTTGTGTCTCAGGGTCTTTCTGTCAATACCAAGAAGCCGTGAGGCCTCGCTCCTATTCCAGCCAGTCTTTTCGAGGACCTGGAGTATGTGTCTCTTTTCCGCCTTTTCAAGGCTCAGGTCTTCCGAAGAGGCAGCCGTGGACCTGACGGGTACTGACCCATACCGATCAAGCCTCTGGCCTATTCTGACACCGGCCAGAGGGAGGTCATCCACATCGATGATGCTACCCCTGGCAAATATTACCAACCTCTCCATAATATTTTCCAACTCTCTGACGTTTCCTGGCCATTTGTATTCCTCGAAAAGCGCCAGGACGGCCGGTGTCAAGGTCAATCTGGTACGATTGTACTTCTTCCCAAAAACCTCGAGAAAATAGCGGACGAGTTCTGGGATATCTCCCTTTCTCTCCCTTAGAGGTGGTGTCCTAAGGGCGACCACATTCAACCTGAAAAAGAGATCCTGCCTGAAACTGCCCTTTTCCACGGCCCTTCTAAGGTTTTTATTGGTTGCGGCGATAATCCTCACATCGACCTTGGTTATCCTGTGGCTACCAACCCTGCTTATCTCTTTCTCTTCTACCGCCTTCAAAAGCTTTGCCTGGAGTTCAAGATTCACATTCCCTATCTCATCCAGAAACAATGTGCCACCGCTTGCAAGCTCAAACTTGCCAATCTTGTTGGTCTCTGCCCCTGTAAAAGCCCCCTTCACATGCCCAAAAAGCTCGCTCTCAAAAAGGGTGGAAACCAAGGTCGAGCAATCAACAGCAACAAAGGGATAATCACGCCTACTACTGTGATCATGGATGTATTTTGCCATGAGTCCTTTACCCGTACCACTTTCTCCTGTGATCAATATGGTACTGTCAGTGGGGGCAACCCTTTTGACCTGCTCGAACAACGCCTCCATGATTGGGCTCTTCCCCACTATCCTCCTCTCGCCCTCCTTTCTCTTCAGTTCTTCCTTGAGATATAGGTTTTCCAATGCCAGCCTGTGAGCAGCGAGGTTCCTTCCCACGATCAGCCTCAACTCGTCTGGTTCAAAGGGTTTTGGCAAAAAATCATTGGCACCGAGCCTCATGGCCTCCACTGCATTCTGGATGGTCCCATAGCCTGTTATGACCACTATTGGCACATTTTGATCCCTATCCCTTATCTTCTTGATGAGATCGAGACCGTGGAAATCGGGTAGCTTCAAGTCGAGAAGCACAAGATCGAACTCGTATTTGTCCATCTTTTCCAGGCCGTCACGCCCGGTAGGGCTCTCGGTAACCTCAGCGCCGCTCCTGGAAAGCACTTGTGAACAGCCATCCCTGATGGCGACATCGTCATCGATTATCAGGATCCTGTCTCTCATAAATCTTTAACCTGCCGTGGTATCCAGGGGCAATGTAATAGTGAATATGGCTCCTCCCAGTCTACTGGTGGCCACACAGATCCGGCCTCCGTGCCTCTGCACTATACCATGGGTGATGGAAAGCCCTAAACCCGTCCCCCTGCCAGAACGCTTGGTGGTATAAAAGGGTTCGAATATCTTGATGCGTGCATCTTCAGCTATCCCTGGCCCAGAATCTTCCACAGTGAGCTTGACACAGGCGGGATTTTTTGTGCTTTTGGTGGTTATGATGAGTTTTCCCTTGCCATCCATGGCCTCTGCTGCATTTATCATCAGATTCAATACTGCTTGTTCCAACTGACCTTTGTCGCCAATCAGATGTGGAAGCCCATCTTCCAGGTATAGTCTTGTATCAACCTCTGAAAATAGCTTGTGATCTCCAATGAGAGAAAACATCTCATGGATGACATGATTCAGATCTACAGGATCGTATCCCCTGGACGAGGAACGGCCGAAATTGAGCAAGCCCTTGGCAATAATCCTGCATTTTGTGGCCAATTTAATAATCTTTTTGAGGTTCTTTTCGGCATCGTGTCCCGATGGCAGGTCTTCCTTTATCAGGTTGGCATATAGCAGGATACCCCCAAGGGGGTTGTTTATCTCGTGGGCGATCTCACCCGACAACTTACCCATGGCGGTTAGCCTTTCGGACTGAAGCATCTTGTCTTCCCATGACCTGATCCTGGATATGTCCTTTATTATGGTCTGATAGATCAATTCCTGGTCATTGGTACATAGAGGACAGGATATAACCTCTGCATCAAAGCTCGTGCCATCAAACCTCCTTCCAAGTGCCTGCCTAACCCCCACACGAAGATGATATGAAGACCAAGGAGAAATGAACTCGGCCATGAAGTGGTCTTCCACACGCCCCTGCCTCAACAGACCAAAAAGTTCAAGAAATGGTTCATTGATCATGAGGCATCTATCAGCCGTATGGATAACCGAGGGCTGTGGGATCTCCCTCCAGCTTTCCAGCAGGTTTTCAGGTATCTTTATGTCTGATACAGGGGCCATGTCTTACAGTCTAACAGATTTCGTTCGATAATTATAACAAGGCAAGATCGAAATATTGGCCTAAGTTCGGCTGTAGATCCTGAAATACTGATATAATTCTCAAAAGTTTAGCCTTTTCTGGACAACCAGAGAAATTGAAAAAAGAAAGCCAATTAAACATCAAGATGCCAGAGGGCATCCCTCTTCTTTCAAGCTCACTGAATCGCCTTATTGAGATCGAAGGGAATGACGAATTATCCACACACGATCTTTCAGCAATCATATTAGACGATTATGGCCTTATCAACAAGGTGCTCCAAACCGTAAATGCCTTTTACTACAACAGAGTGGGCAGAGAAATCAACACAGTAACCCATGCAGTGATACTCCTGGGATTCAACACCATAAAAAAGATTGCCCTGTCGATGGCCGTACTTGAACTCTTGGAAAACGACCAAGGCGAGAAGGCCGTCACAGAGATCGGCAAGGCATTTCTATCCGCACACCTCGCCAGGGAAATAGGTTTGGGACTAAAGGACATAGAACCAGAGGAAATATTTATTTCTACTCTTTTTAGACACCTTGCAAGGATAGTCCTGGCCATAGGCGATCCTGATCTTTTGTCAGAAGTAGAAAGGCTCGAGAAAAGCAGTAAACAAAAAGACAGGCTCAAGGCCAAAAGTATCATACGGTCATTGGGATACCAGCTTACCGACCTGTGGAACCTGCCCAAGAGCCTTTCCGTTTATCTCGAGGGTTACAGTTCCAAGTTTCCTGGCCAGTTCGCACCCCATAGGGCCATGGCCAGAGACATTTCTATATTTGTAAACTTGTGGCAAAAGGGAGGAGTTCAAGACAATATAACGGCGGCACGAGACAGATTGTTGAAGAACTATAGTCTTGGTCCAAATGAACTGGAATCAAAACTTAGGAAGGCCATAAAGGAGACGAAAAAGAGCCTGCCAAAGTTCGACAGGGTGGTTGAGAAAAAAGACCAAGGCTTAAACCAGAAAGGAGAAACGCCAGCCCTGCCCAAAGAGGATATGGCTCCAGAAAAGGTACGGTCTCATCTGGAAAGAGAGATACTTTTCACTGGATTGATCCAAAATCTCATGGGTATGGTCAATGACTTGGATGTTGGACTTGAGCAGGTTTACCTCTTGGCGATCGAGATACTACGGCGAGTCATAGATATATCAAACATAATATTTTGCAAGGTATCACCCGAAAGGGAGGTGTTCTCGGCCAGCTTTGGCATGGGGGACAAGGCTAGCCTTTTGAAGAAACAACTATGCTTTGGCCTTAATAACAGCCCCAAAGGGCTGAAAACCGCCTTCTCAATGGAAAAAGAGGCATTGTTCAGCTGGGCTGACCTATTACCGGCACGAAATGGCATCCCGGAAAAACTCCTCAAAAGGGCAGTATTGCTGGCCCCCTTGGTGATTGAAAAAAGGCATATTGGTTGCCTCATCTTGGACAAACATTCAGGAGACATGTTTGAACCAGGCGAGATACAAAAGACATCCATAGTACGCCAACTCGTGGTGACAGCTACCAGTCTTCGGGCCAGAAGGAGGTTACAGGCATGAAAAGACTTGGCAGTCACAAACCTATGGGGGAGATATAATCATCTTTGAAAAATCGGGGTCTCCATTCTGGCATCTATCACATCCCCTGCCAAGGGCCTTGCTATGGATTTGTTTCCTTATCCTGGGAACAAGTTACTGATTATCCTGTACCCCCCGAGCCACGTACCAACCATACTGCCTATGCCAGGAAGTAGAAAGGCCAAGAATACCTTCAACAGATTGTTTTTCCACCAACCCTTCAAGCTACCCATGTCCTTGGATGCATTCTGGATCTCCTTTACAAGAGGTGGCTGCATGACAGCCTGCACAAAGGCGGTAACGTAACCTGCTCCAATCACAGGTGTGAGACTCGTTATTGGCGCGGCCAAAAAGGCAGTAGCAATCGTTGCAGGATGCGCCAATGCAGCAATGGCGCCAAGTGCACAGGCTACACCATTAGCCAGTATCCAGTACATCACATTGTCACCTGCCACCTGCATTCCCCTATTCCAGGCGATCAGAGTAATCGCACCAACAATCACCCCTGGGATGACCCAGCCAGCAACCTTCCAGGCAGGAGAAAGGGGTGGGACATTGGATATCTCTTCCATCTGTTCATGCCTGTCTTCTCCAAGGGCCTTCTTTATACCTTCCAAATGGCCCTTGCCAACAACTGCCACTATTTTCCTCCCTTCCACCTGCTTTATCTTTTCCGAAAGATATGTATCCCTCTCGTCTATCAATACATTCTTGAGCTCAGGCATAGCCTGTCCAAGTTCTGCCATGAGCTCTGAGACGACATCTGACTTCTTCAGTTGGCTCAGTTTTTCTTCTGTGATCTCGGTATCATCAAACAGGCTCATTACAAGGCTTGCCATGAGCTTTCCCTTTCTCCAAAAAGGGGTCAATCTCCACGCCCTCAAGAGGGTGACCCTCACATCCCTGTCACAAAGCACCAAGGGGATACCCTGTTCCTCTGCAACCTTTGCTGCCTCGATGAGTTCAGTACCAGGCAACACCCCCATCTTTTCCCCCAGTTTTTTCTGGTATGAGGAAAGGATCAGGTTGGCCATAAGGGTAGTAAGTTGCTTTTTCTTGATGATATTCTTGATATCGAGCTGTTCGAAGCGATCTTTCTGGGATATTGCCTTGTAACGTCTCTGGTCCAGTTCTACACATACATGGTCAGGCCTTTCCCTACGTATAGTCTTGGAAACCAGTTCTACCGATTCCTTTGAGATATGGGCCGTACCGATCAATATTATCTCTTTTTCAGCCCACTTGACCTTGGCGATATCCTCGTGTTGTCCTGTGCTCATAACAGTATCTATTTCCTTTCCATGGCAAATTCTATCTCGTACCAATGAGGGTTATGGCAATCTTTCTCTGCCTGGGCTTGTTGTCATGGTTGATTACAACTACCTGCTGCCAAGTCCCCAACTGTAGTTTGCCATCCTTTACACAGATACTGATGCTTGGTCCCATCAGTGCAGCCTGAACATGACTATGGCCATTTCCATCATGCCATGCAAGTTCGTGTTTGTATTCCAAGCCCCTTGGAGCCATCCTTTCAATGGCATCTTTTAGATCCTGCACCACCCCTGATTCAAACTCTATAGTAGTGAGTGATCCGGTAGAGCCGATCACATTCAGGTGGATCACCCCCTGTCTAATTCGGGATTCCTCCAACAGGGCTGAAACCTCCAAGGTCAAGTCCTGAATGTCAGGACCTATTTTCATGGTCTTTTTTATCAAAGATGTCACAATAATGTTTTCCATTTCTCCTCCAAGCTATTTTTAAGATAAAATTTATCTTTTTTTATTGACAAAAGTAATCTCACAGGATAAAAATAGTAATCATTATCAAATAGGAAGCCAATTCATATGAGAATGACCAGCCAAAGAGAAATAATACTCGAAGAACTAAAAAAACTCAAAAACCACCCCACAGCGGATGAACTTTATCTTGTGGTGAAAAAAAGGCTTCCAAGAATAAGCTTGGCCACAGTATATCGCAATCTGGAGCAGATGTCCGAAGCCGGCATTATCAAGAAACTGGAATACAGTGGAAGACAGAAGAGATTCGATGGCGCCACACACCCCCATAACCACATCCACTGCATAAGGTGTGGCCGCATTGCCGATGTGAAGACCCGACCTGGAAACAGTGTCCATTCCATCATAAAGGATGCGGCAGGATTCCAGGTCATAGACGATCAGATAGAATTTACCGGCATCTGTCCAGATTGTTTGACAACAGAAAATATGGGCAATTCCCATTGAGATAGAAATTTCTCAAGAAAAAATACCTTAAGGATAAGAGAAAGGGAGGATTACAGATGGCTTGCAAGACTAAATCCAAGGTGAACAATGGAACTGTGAAGCTTACAGAAGAGCAGGAAAAGGTCCTCAAGGCCATTGCAGCCATGGAAGGCCCTGTGACAAGCAAGGAGATCTCAGAGGCTACTGGTCTTAATACCAAGGCCATAAGCTGCAGGATACAGAGTCTCAAGAAAAAAGGGCTGGTAGAAAGCCCTGTACGCTGCAAATATGAGGTAACAGACAGCGGCAAGATGCTTGCCAGTCAGTAGGGGTAATCCCAAACCATACAACATAACACAACACATCGATATAAGGAGAAAAAAACAATGGCAACACTTAAAGGGACAAAGACTGAAAAAAATCTGCTAACTGCCTTTGCTGGCGAATCCCAGGCCAGGAACAGGTACACCTATTTCGCCAGCCAGGCCAAGAAGGAGGGCTATGTACAGATAGCCGCCGTCTTTGAAGAGACGGCCAACCAGGAAAAGGAACATGCCAAACGGCTATTCAAGTTCTTGGAAGGTGGGGAAGTCGAGATCACTGGTAGTTTCCCAGCTGGCGTGATCGGTACCACCCTGGAAAACCTCAAGGCCGCGGCTGAAGGTGAAAACTATGAACACACCCAGATGTATCCAGAATTCGCCAGGATAGCACGGGATGAGGGTTTTAACGAGATAGCCTGTGTATTAGAGGCCATTGCCGTGGCAGAGAGATATCATGAAGAACGTTACAACGCCTTGGTGAAAAACATCGAGGATGGAAAGGTCTTCAAAAAGGATGCCCCAGTCAAGTGGCGCTGTAGAAATTGCGGCTACATCCATGAAGGTACTGAGCCACCTGAGAAATGCCCGGCATGTGCCCACCCCAAGGGCTACTTCGAGGTCCTGATTGAAACAATATAAACCATGCCTATAATTATTATAACCATTAGCGAGAACAAGGAGGAAAAATTATGTGTACCATGGTAACAAAAGAGGCCCCAGATTTTACTGCCCAGGCAGTAATGCCAGACGACTCCATCCAGGATGTAACGCTGTCGTCCTACAGGGGGAAATATGTGCTTCTGTTCTTTTACCCCTTGGATTTTACCTTTGTCTGACCCACGGAGATAATTGCCTTGGACAAGGCGATGGACAAATTCAAGGAAAAGAATTGCGAGGTATTGGGGATCTCCGTGGACTCTCCCTACAGCCATTATGCATGGAGGCAGACACCCGTAGAAAAGGGTGGTATTGGACGCATTAGATATCCCCTCGTGTCCGATCTCAACAAGAAGATCTCCCTGTCGTATGGAGTGCTGCTTGAAGATGCTGGTATTGCCCTGAGGGGACTGTTCCTAATAGACAAGGAGGGAATCATCAGACACAACCTGGTAAATGATCTGCCACTTGGAAGAAATTTCGACGAGGCATTGAGGATCCTCGAGGCACTTCAGTATCACGAATCAGTAGGAGAGGTGTGCCCAGCCAACTGGAAACCTGGTGAGGAGGCGATGAAGCCAACTGCCGAAGGTGTGGCTGAATACCTGGCAAAACACGCGAAATAACCAGGCCTATCTGGCCATTCTGAAAACTTTTTCATTGGTCTGGGCCGCAAAATGGCCCTGTAACAAAAATCTATGGAGGAAGGAAAATGCGAGGAATAATCTCTATTGTACTCGGGCTCTTTCTTGCCCTGCCTGTCACCGCTTTTGGAGCCAAGATGGGTACTTTCAAATACAGTGACTTCAAAAAACCCAACAACTGCGGGATGTGTCATAGGGACATATACAAACAATGGAAGAAGACCCTAATGTCCAAGAGCTATACCCACGCGTGGGACCAGGTAGAATATTTCAAGCTCGCCCTGCCCCACTCGAAGAAACTGGAAAAGGTCTCTGGCGTGAAGGCTGGCTGTATTGCCTGCCATAGCCCATTGGCATTTCTTTCTGGGGACATACCACCCAAACCGGCAGACAAGGACACCAGGGCCAATGAAGGTGTTTCATGCGAGGTATGCCATAATATAACAGGCACCTCTGAAAAGGTCCCTTTCAACTTCAGCTTTGATATAGAGCCGGGCAATGTCAAACGCGGCCCCAGGAAGGATGCCGTATCACCATTCCACAAAACGGCATATAGTGAATTTCACAAGAGTGCTGAGATCTGCGCCACGTGCCATGATGAACAAAGCCCTTATGGCGCATGGGTCAAGGCAACATACAGGGAATGGAAGGAAGGTCCCTATGCCAAGGAAGGAAAGGTCTGCCAAGATTGCCATATGCCCAAGGCTCCAGGTAAGTCTGCAAGTGGTGGCAAGGAAAGAAAGGACATTGCACAACACATATTCGAGGGCTCTCACTCTATTGCACAGCTTACAGGTGCGGTAGATGTCTCCCTCTCCGGGCTTGAGAAGACCGTTAGCCCAGGCTCTGCACTCAAGTTCCAGGCAAAGCTCTTCAACGGCAAGGTAGGACATTCCATTCCCTCGGGTTCTACGGAAGAGCGGATGCTGTGGCTCGAGGTATGGGCAACAGATGCAAATGGGAAAAAATATCCCATCCCTGTAACACCAAAGGGATTCAAAGGTGAGGAATACACAATAGCAGATTCAAGCGCCATGACCTATCAGGCCATTGGCGAGATCATGGAGATCAAAGGTTTCAAGGGGCTGAAAAGGGATGGAGATGTACCAGACGGTGCAAGGATATTCAGGCACCCCTTCTTCGATCCAAAAGGCCGCATGACAATATGCCAGTGGTACACCAAGGACAACTCCCTAGTGGACTATAGGATAAAGCCCAGGGAGACCAAGGTGGAAGACTACAAATGGAGCGTGCCTACTGATCTTCCAAAGGGAAAACTTACCATAACGGCCAATCTGTACTACAGCCAGATACCGAGCTCTGTAGGCAAATTCTTCAAACTTCCAGAATCTGAATACAAGCCTCTTTTGGTGGATAGTGCCGAGATGGCCATAGAGGTCAAATAAAAAAGGAAAAGGGTAAGCAGCTATGGAAAGACGGGAATTTTTGAAAAACACAGCCATCATAGGGGCAGTGGCATTGTCCACAGCACCCCTGTTAAATGCAGGTACTGCCAAGGCAGAGGAACCAATCCACGAGTTGAAGGATCCAAACAATCCATCAACCCTTGAGAAAAAACACGTTCCTCTCGTCCAGGCCCCAAAGAGGGTAAAAAAGGGCGAATGGTTCGATGTGACAGTCAAGGTGGGCTATATGCTGCCCCACCCATCAACACCTGGCCACTGGATCGATGATATCAAGCTGTTGGTGAATGGGAAAGAGGTGAGTGAGATTGAAAACAAGGCGGGTGGTACTACCTCTTCTGATGGATGCTTCAAGATCAGGATAGAGGCACCTGCCGTGCTGGAGGCAATTGCCCATTGCAATCTACACGGCACCTGGCGCAGTGCACCAGTCAAGGTAGCTGTCTAACACTATTCCAGGATGCCCACAGGGACCCCACATGAGTATCCCTGTGGGCAATGTCAAAAATCTGGAGCAGGTATGTATTGAAAATTTCATACCTATGCCGGTTGTCCAATCAACCACAACCGAAAGGAGAACTACAATGACACAAAAGATGGAGATCTATAAGTGCGACGTCTGTGGCAACATGGTGGAAATGGTCCATGAAGGTGGCGGGACTCTGGTCTGTTGTGGCCAGAACATGAACCTGATCACAGCCAATACCACTGATGCCGCCCAGGAAAAGCATGTCCCCGTAGTGGAAAAGACAGGCGATGGCTACAAGGTCAAGGTGGGCAGTGCTGCCCATCCAATGGAAGAAAAACACTATATAGAGTGGATCGAACTGATCGCTGGAGACGTATCACAGCGCGTTTTCCTCAAACCAGGAGATGAGCCCGAGGCATCTTTCTGTACAGATGCTACAGATGTGACAGCCAGGGCCTACTGCAATCTCCACGGATTATGGAAGGGTTAAGACATCATGTTGAGTGAAAAGATGGAAAAGGCATTGAATCGTCAGATCAATGCAGAGATGTATTCAGCATACCTATATCTTTCAATGGCATCCTATTTTGAAGATGTGGATCTGGAAGGTTGTGCCAAGTGGATGAAGGCACAAACCCAGGAAGAGATGATCCATGCCATGAAGATATATGACTTTGTCATAGAGCGTGGCGGCAGGGTGCTTCTCGATGCCATCCAGGCCCCGCAGCAGGAATGGGACTCGGCCCTGGCAGTCTTTGAGCATGCCTATGAACACGAAAAATATGTCACGAGTCTCATCAATGACCTCATGAATCTGGCTATTGAGGAAAAAGACCACGCAACCCAGATCTTCCTCCAGTGGTTCGTAAGTGAACAGGTGGAGGAAGAGGCATCTGCAAGCGGTGTGGTACAAAAGCTGAAGCTCGCCGGTGCCTCAAAGGGCGGTGGGCTTTTCATGGTAGACAGGGAGCTTGGCCAGAGGCCTCTTCCCATACCAATGCCAACTGCCGGATAAAGATCATATGGACCCAGAAAAGAGCTCGTCCGGGAGATATTCCTGGACGGGGCTCGTAACCAAGACATCATGGACCCAAAAAAAACAGCAAGGAGTTAAGAATCATGGCAAAGCCAGAAGAAATGTATCAGTGTCAGACAATGAATTGTGGATATATCTATAATCCCGACAAGGGCGACAGGAAAGGCAAAATACCGAAGGGGACGAAATTCGAGGACCTACCCGATGATTGGAGGTGCCCGGTCTGCGGGGCAACAAAGGCCATGTTCAAACCCCTTGCAGGCCCAGGTTCTGTAGCAGAAGAAAATGCCCAGGCCAAGGCCACTGCCTAAATTGCTGGAGATAGATAAGGAGGAAAAAATGAAAAAATACAGATGTTCTGTTTGCGGCTATATCTATGATCCCGAAAATGGTGATCCAGACAATGGCGTAGAGCCTGGTACCGATTTCGAAAACGTCCCTGACGACTGGACATGCCCCATCTGCGGGGCAACAAAGGATCAATTCGAGCCTGCTGACTGACCTGCAGCAGGGTCACGAATAAAGACAGAGCCCACACTGTAAAAAGGAGAGACAAACATGCAGGTTTATGAAATAAAAAAAGACATTTTCTGGGTAGGGGCTGTGGACTGGCTGGTCCGCGATTTCCACGGCTACTCCACATACCGGGGCTCCACCTACAATGCATATCTGATGCTGGACGAGAAAAACGTGTTGTTCGACACGGTGAAACACAATCTCCATTCGGATCTCGTACACAGGATCAGGACAGTAATAGAACCGGAAAAGATAGACTATATCGTCGTCAACCACGTTGAGATGGATCATACAGGTGCCCTGCCCAAGATCGTGGACATGGTGAAACCTGAAAAGATCATCTGTTCCAAGATGGGACACAAAAATCTCCTGGCACATTTCCACAGGCCGGACTGGCCTTACCATGTGATCGAGAACAACGAAACCATCTCTGTTGGTAGACGCACAATCCAGTTCATGGAAACGAGGATGTTACACTGGCCAGACAGCATGTTCTCCTATATCCCGGAGGAAAAGCTCCTTATCTCCCAGGATGCCTTTGGCCAACACCTTGGTACCAGTGAGCGCTATGACGACGAGGTGGACTTGTCAGAGCTCATGTACCAGGCCAAGAAATACTATGCAAACATCATATATCTCTATTCACCCCAGGTGAGAAAGCTCCTGGAACATGTGGCAGAGATCAATCTGGACGTGGATATGATAGCACCAGACCATGGTGTCATCTGGAGGAGCCACATCGACAAGATCCTAAAGGCATACCAGGACTGGTCCAGCCACAAGGCCACCAAGAAAGCCCTCGTGGTATACGACACCATGTGGCATTCCACAGAGATGATGGCAAAGGCCATTGCAGATGGCATAGAATCAACAGGGACAAGCATGCAGCTCCTGGACCTCAGTGTGAATCACAGGAGTGACGTTATTGCTGAACTCCTCGATGCCAAGGGCATTTGCCTGGGTTGCCCCACCCTCAACAACGGACTCCTGCCCCGCATGGCTGGTTACCTCATGTATATGAAGGGGTTGAGGCCTGCAAAGAAACTTGGTGCTGCCTTTGGCTCTTTTGGCTGGAGTGGGGAATCGGTTAAGCATATGAACAAGGCCATGGAGGAGATGAAATTCGAACTCATCCATGATGGGATGAAGGTCAAATATGTACCAACCCATGACGACCTCAAGAAATGCTGGGAACTTGGCAGGCTTATGGGTGAGAAGGTACAGGAAGCCGTGGATAACCAATAGACTAAAGGAGTCATAAAGCTCGATGAAGATAGAAGTCGACAGAAACGTTGTGGAATTTACACCTGAATCTGCCCAGGAAGCAGCCTCCTTGGAGGTCCTCTGGAAGGTGGTGGTGGACTGTTACGGTGACAACAAGAAAATTGTACCAATGGGTAATTTTGTCCCAGGCCATGACAAGGTCGCCAGGTTTCATATTGAAGGGATTCCCGGTGGGACCACCACCTATTCCAAGGACAAGACTGTGGAGACAGAGTGCACATACTACTGTGCAGTGTGCAATAAATACATGAATTGTGAGGCAGGCCAACCAGTGCCATTCTGCTGTGGCAAAGAAATGGAACCCCTCGACTAAGGCCGTTGCCCAATATCAAAGATATGAACAGAAAGATTGGACAGGAGGTCAAAACAATCCTCAGGGATGGAGACCTCCTGGGCCTCTTTGATTTTCTTGAACACATACCCCCCAAAAAGGCCATTCAACCCCTCATACAGTCGTTTTACAAGACAGGCTCCCTCGAACGCTGGCATGCTATTACTGCATTTGGCAGGATTGTTGACAAGATTGCCAGGGAAGACATGGAAGATGCCAGGATAATAATTCGGCGGCTCATGTGGAGCCTGAACGACGAATCAGGCGGGATTGGATGGGGGGCACCAGAGGCCATGGCAGAGGCAATGGCCAACAATCCTGTCCTAGCAGATGAATACTCCAGGATACTTCTATCCTATATCTGGCAAGATGGAAACTTCCTTGAATATCTACCCCTTAGACGAGGGGCGCTGTGGGGTGTAATGCGTCTGGCACAGACCAGGCCCGAGGTATTCACGACAATTGACTACTACGAGGACCTGGTAAGGGATTATCTAAAGGATCCAGACCCGGAATCCAGGGCCCTTGCAGCCTTGGCCTTGGGCTTTGCAGGAAGGACCGATTACTGTGAAGACATCAAAAATATGCTATCTGATAGAAATAGCATAACCTTGTATCTGAACAACGAGTTGAAGAGACTCTCTGTGGCAGATGCAGCCGCCATGGCCCTTGAACAACTCAGATGTTAGAGGCTATGAAAAGATACTCCATCTTGGACCAAGCCGTAGCAGAAGGTCTATACAGGCGATCTGTTCACTCCAAAGGACACCTCGAAATTATCCTGGAAACTATCCTTGCATGGCCTTTTTCCTGATCTGACAGGGCCAGCATTGCCCTGGCTGTATCTGCATTTTCAGCCCTTGCCGCAAGATTCTTGTAGATGTCGTATGCCATGAACTCTATGTCCAACGCCAGTTCGCCAAAATTGAGACAGGGTATCCCTTCCATGTCTTTCAAGCTACTTAAAGCCTCGGAGACCTTCAGCCCGCCTTCCATGATATCGCCAGATGCCTTGGAATACATCTTTTCAAAGTCCTCCAATTCAGGCTCGATCTCCTTGAGATAATTATATATAATCCTTGCATGTTCCATCTCGAGGCCAGCTAAAACCGAGGCGTCTTGCGAAAAGGGCTCTTCCTGGAATACCTGGACACAGGCTGAATAAAATTCCTGGGTCCCTTTTTCGAGTTCAAATGCCCGCATCAGCATGGAGGAGATATCACTGGTATAGGGGAAGAGTGTGACTCTGGGAAAGTCGGGGAGCTTTCTACCTTGCCAGGACAGTATCCCGCCAGCCAGGTTGAATATATCTTTTACAGGTAAACCCATATCTGCAACAAGGTTGGCTGCTATCCTGGAACGTCTTCCACTTCTACAATAAAAGACAAGATCCTTGTCAAGATCGAAGCTGGTAATACCGGCCTCTACTTCCTTGAGGGGCAATAGCACAGCCCCGGGTATATGTCCCTTGCCATATTCTTTTGGTTCCCTTACATCCACGAGAAGATATGCCTCTTCGCCCATATCTGACATATACTTCTTCAGCTCTACTGCTGAGATATCTTTCACCTTGCTGTCTATCATGGTCTTTTCCCCCTCTCAAAAGTATTTGTCAAAAACAATAATGAAAAGCTACCTGACACCCAGGTTGGGCAGCCTTTTTAGGACCCGATTTCTAAATACCATTTTCGTGTTGATTTCAAGTAACTGCCAAAAAGGTAGAGGCCTTGTCACCACGTCCACCCTACCCTTCTTTACAGCCTGTATTATTGCCTCTGGCTCTGCCTCATCTGCCTCTACGAGGGAATAGGTGGTATCGAACTGACCTCTTTGGTGGGCATCTGATGTCCCTACCAGGGGCAGACCGGCCTGCCTGGCCATTTTCTCCATCTTGAGATTGAAATTTATGGAGCGGCAGAAGAAATGTGACCACTCTGCAGCATCGAATAGTTTGATGTGACGGACAAATTTTCCTCTCAGGGCCACCAGGCTTGGATAAAAAGGATGTGGGGCTATGATGAGGGCGTTTTCGCGCTCAAGTCTATGAAGATCCCTGAAAGAGGAGATGGAGATATCGCTGAAATCGAAGTTAATAAGGAGTACATGTCTGCCTTCAACTGTGGCCTCCATCCCTGGAAGCAGACATATGCCCCTTTCTTTGGCATAATCCCTGAGATATTCATTCCAGGTGCACAGATCATGATTCGTTATGGCAAGACAGGAAAAACCCCTGTCTTTTGCCATGTCAATGAGCTCGATGGCACTGTATCTGATTACATCCTTTCTATCTTCAGATGTATGTATGTGAAAATCCGCCTTCAAGATTGCCATGTCAATATCATCAATACGGATGACGCCTGAAGCCGAGCCTGTAGAAGATCGGGGACAATACGATCTCCATCAATGTAAAGACAATAGTTATGACAAGACACTCGATCCAGGTTATACCCAGCTCACCTTTCATGATGACGAGAGGCAAAAAGGCCTCTATGCCTTGGTCTATACCAGTGGCCTTTGCGCCACTTCTCAGGTTCATCCTCCTTTTGATGAAACTGGCTATAAGGTCCCCAGCCATTGAAAAAAAGGCCAACTTCATACCTGTTATTACATCAAGCCCCAACAGCCAGGCCAGAAAGGCCGTACCGACGATACTCGAACAGATACCCCTCCATGTCTTGTGAGGACCAAAGACAGGACGCCTGTCCAAAAAAAACAGCCTATCGAAATCAACAGGCGTTTCAAGATGTCTCTTGAATACGATCCTGGCCACAATGGGCATGGTATTACTTACCCCAAGTAGCAAAAGGAGTTCAAAATCCCTCATGAGCAGATTGATATCCATTGCCACCTCAGCTTGCTTTCGACCCTGGGATACTCTGATAGAGTTCCCGGTATAGGGGGGATAGCTCCATGAGCTCTTCGTGGGTCCCAGATGCCTTTATCTGCCCTTGGTCCATCACCATTATCTTGTCGGCGTTTTGGATGGTGGACAATCTGTGGGCTACTACGATGGTCGTACGCTGTCTGACAACATTGATAAACGCCTTTTGCACCTCCTGTTCCGATACAGTATCCAAGGAACTTGTGGCCTCATCGAGGATAAGCACTGGGGCGTCCTTAAGTAGTGCCCTGGCAAAAGCTATTCTCTGTCTCTGCCCTCCTGAAAGGTTTAATCCCCTCTCATCGAGGAGGGTGTCATATCCATCTGGCAACTCCATAATGAACTCATGGGCATGGGCAAGCTTGGCAGCCTCTATAATCTGTTCATCAGTGGCATCAGGATACCCTGCCGCTATGTTTTCTCTTATGGTATCGGAAAATAGGACGATATCCTGGCTTACTACTGCTATCTGTCTCCTTAGAGACTTTAGTTCCAGATCCTGGAGATCCACCCCATCCCAAAGGATCCTTCCAGTGGTTGGAGATATGAAACGAGGGATCAGGTCTACCAATGTGGACTTCCCTGCCCCACTTGGCCCCACAATGGCTACAACCTTGCCCTTAGGGATGACCAGATCTATCGCCTTCAATATCTCATTCTTCCCATCATACGAAAAAGAACAGTTCTCAAAAAGGATAGAGCTTTGCAGCGGATCTGCCTGTATATGTCCTCCTTTTTCGGGTTCGAGATCCAGGAACCTGTCCACCCTCTCCAGCACGCCTATGGATTCCTGAAACGTACTGTAGGCCCCTCCGAGCTTCTTTAGAGGAGTAAAGGCCATAACTATAGCCGTAAGCACTGAGAAGAAATCCCCTGATGTCATTTCACCGCGGACCACAAAGGTTGCACCATAACCCAAGATTATTGCCACAGACAGGCCTGAGCAAAGATCTATGAGAAATTTGGTACCTTCCTTGAGCTTTACAACCCTGGAGAACTGCCTATAGGCGTTGTGATTTTCCTTGATGAACTGGGTTATCTTCCTTTCTTCCATGCCAAAGACCTTGATCACCTTTATCCCTGATGCTGTCTCACTCATCCTGTGGGTCAACTTTGCGAGGTACCTTTGGACCTTTTTCCTCCGCTTTCTCACATATTTGCTGAGGACCCTGGTACCATAGGTAATAAAGGGCAGAAGGAGAAAACTCAAGACTGCCAAGTCCCACCTCCTATACAGGGCCACCCCTATCAGGACTATTATAGACGGGATCTGTACCAGGAAGGTGCGAAAGCTGTCAGAGAGTATGGCGCTCAGTAGACCAATATCGTTCATCAGGCGAGAGACCATATCTCCACTGGTCTGCCGGCTGACAGCCGCCACTGGAAGGTAGACCATCTTGGAAAAAAAGCTGTTTCTCAGGTCCCTGACCAGTCTGAAGCCCGCTGTCCTCATCAGATAGGACTGGATGAAGCTGGCCCCGCCTCGAAAGACATATAAAAGAAGCAGGCCTACTGGCAAGAACACGATGTATTCATAGCGTTTCTCCACGAAGATATAGTCCATGGCAGGCTTTACCAGCCAGGCTATGGCGCCATTGAGCCCCGATACCATTAGACTGAAGACCACCGCTACCGTAACCCGCGGTGCATATGGGCGGATCAGATCCACTATCCTATTTTTCAGGGAATATCCTTCTCTATCCAAGATCGTATCCTCATTTGCCTGTCCTTCAGTGATGAAAAGGCAATTTAGGCTGGGTAATAACCTTTGTCAAAACCTATGCGTAACAAATTCATCATCTCTCTCCACTAAAGATTTAATTTCTCCATGACGATTAAGAGGATGAAGCCAGAATACGGGCGTTCTATCCCGGCTCGGGCCAGGATCTCAAACGAACGTTCAGAGACAATAACACATAGTTGAGGAGAATCTTATGTTTAATGCACCCATGAAAGGAATTTCATTGATCTTTTTAGCTATCTTTTTCAGTTCTATCCTGACACCTTTGGCATTCTCCGAACCCATACCCAAAAAAGATGCCCAACTCATAGGTGAATACACAGCGGCAATGATCGTAGCAGGCCGAGGAGTGGTGGCCAGGAACCAGGACCTGATCAATGACCCTACAAAAGGAGACAAAGGCTTTACTCCTGATTTCGTCCAGACCCAGATGCTCAAGGATTTCAAAAAAATTACAGGAAAAGACCTTTCCGAACTATCTCCTCCTGTACAGCAGGTACTAAAACAGGTCATAAATGCCGCCAAGATGAGTGTGCAAATGAATCAGCAAAGGATCAACAAACCAGGGGTTGGCTTCAAGATGTACATCCCGGCTGTCTTCGGCAGGGAGACGGGGCAGATCCTAAAGGCGCGCACAAATATCAACATCAAACAGACCACCTTCAAGTACAGAAATGCCTATAATCAACCAGATTCGTTTGAAAAACAGATACTCAAAAAATTCAAAGCCCCAGATTATCCCAAGGGGAAAGGTTATGGAGAATTCATCAACGGCCGTTATCGTTACATGAGGCCCATCTACATAAAAAAGGCATGTCTGAAATGCCACGGTAGTCCCAAAGGGGCCAAGGACATCTCTGGGCACATCAAGGAGGGATACAAGGAGGGAGATCTCCGAGGCGCAATAAGTGTTTCGTTCCCTGTACACTGAGGGAGAAAATTAAAAAAGCCACAGAGGGCCGCTTCTCATGCGAGAGATATTTTCTTTTAAGGACAAATCCGTACGTACCAAGATACTCCTGCCTGTTCTCAGCCTGCTCGTAATATTCGCAGCTTCACTGGCCTTCATATTGAATCGTACCCTTTCAGATACTGAACGATATAGGCTCATACAAGAACTCAAGGTAATGAGCGACAAGTTTCCAGTGGAATTTTCAGATACGGAATCCACATGCCAACTCCTTGCCGATAGCCTGACAGGGATGAACGATGTCCAGTTTGCCATTGCATTGAAGGACGCCGGGATATTGAAAAAATTCGTTCAACCCCTCCTGTCCACTATTTCCAAGTCTAAGTCCCTTTCTGGTTTTTTCACGTTTTACGACACCAATGGAAACGTGATCTACAGCACAAATCCAGCAGTGAAAAAGGGCATGGCAGTAACCCCTTTAAGGCCCATGTTGAGGGAAGTGATCCGCCAAAAGAAAAACCAATCTGGGCTGGAATCGGGCCCTGATGGACTATTTCTCAGGAGTGTCTCTCCTGTAATCTATAATGGCATGTTTTCTGGCATGATAGAATTCAATATCCCCTTGATGAATGTATTCAGAAAATTAAAAGGGACAGCGGACAACCTTGATATAGCCTGGTTTTATTCACAATCCCCAGGTGGAACCAATCATAGATTCATACTTGGAGATGCCACCAATAAATCCATTTTCGACAGTGCCTCCATAGGAGAAGTCTTGCTCAAGGAAAGCAAAGGCAAGACCTTTACTATCCTCGACAAGAAGGCCCTTGCTACCTTTCCTCTTCCCCTGTTTTCGAGAGAGAAAAGGGGGGTGATAGTCCTCTCCATAAACAACACCGAGGGATGGGATGCCCTCTATTCAGCCATAAACAAACTCCTTGGCGGCTTCATGTGCATGGCCATCCTCTTTGCCCTTGTCATAGTATTCATCACAGGACGCATAACAAGCCCTATCAAGAGCCTGTTGGGATTCATGAAGCAGCTCTCTCAAGGGGAATTTACATCTGCATCCACCTATTGCTCCAAGGACGAGATAGGGAGGCTACATCGCATGGCAAATGCGATAATGCATAGCACTGGCAACCTCTGCAAGTTTATCCAAGAGGATGTCAAGAAACTCTCCCAACAGGCAACGAACCTGGAAAAGGCAGGCCATTCCCTCACGGATGAATCGACCACCCTGGACCATTATGCACAAAAGGTCTCTGAAAATGTGAACCAGTCCCGCCAGGCACTTTCATACATTGAAAATGCAGCCCAGATGCTGGCCGATGCCTCTCAAGAGATAGCCGAAAACATCTCTGAGACAGCGAAGATTTCAAATATGGCCCATGAGAAGGCCTCGTCCACGCTGAAAGTGATACACAGGCTGGCAGCCAGTTCGGATAAGATCAATGATATCATCATGGCCATAAAAGGCATATCCGAGCAAACCAATCTCCTCGCCTTGAATGCCACAATAGAGGCCGCAAGGGCAGGTGAGGCCGGCAAGGGGTTCGCCGTAGTGGCAAATGAGGTGAAAGAACTTGCAAAACAGACGGGGAAGGCATCGGATGAGATAACTATGATGATCGAAAATATCCAACAAGATACCCGCACATCCGTAGAGGCAGTAGAACAGATAGCCCAGGTCATTGCAAAGGGGAATGAGCTTTCCAGTAATGTGGCCAGTGCCACAGAACAACAAAGTGCCACCTTCAACGAGATGACAAGCAACATGGAGATGGCCAATCACACAATGTCAGGACTTCAGTCCAGGGCAGACCAACTCTATGAACATGCCAAATTGCTCTCAAATGTGGCATCAGAAATAATAGATGCCCAAAAAGAGATCATAGCCTCTGCCGGACAGCTCCATAATTTCATGAAAAGGTATAAGGTGGACGAACAGGCCATTAAAGAGGCTGCCCAAAACAGCTAAATGTCACGACCTGCAAGTTTGCCAAAGCTGTAAGACAGGACTCTTTCAGACATACCCAGGTACTTCAACGGCCTTACACCCGTCCTCCTTTCAGCCATCAATGCGCCCTCCTTCTTTGGGTATGTGATCCTGTAGAGAAAATCTATTTTCTCCCTTGACGATAGCCGTTTCATACGATATATAGTGGTCAACGGTCGTTTATATATCAATATACTGTAGACAGAGATTTTACGAGCTTTTGGGAGATTTTCATAAAAAATGCATCTGGAGGGCATAGATGAATATCAGCCACGAGACTGCGAACACCGATAATTCACCTACTTTCTTTGACAAGATCATCAAAAGAGATGGTCGCATAGTCACCTTTGCAAGCTCAAAGATCACCAATGCCATACTCAAGGCAGGAAGGGCTACTGGAGAACTTGGAGAGATCGAGGCCAGAAGACTCACCATAAGGGTGTTGACCCTGGCTCAAAACGTCTTTGAGGATTCTCTACCCAGTGTAGAGGAGATCCAGGATCTTGTGGAAGAGGTACTACTTACATCCCCATTCAAACGCACAGCCAAGGCCTATATACTCTACCGGGATCAGCATGCGAGGATCAGAGAGATGATCCAGAAGGCTGATATGGACCTGATAGAAAAATATCTGGAACGCCTCGACTGGAAAGTCAAAGAAAACAGCAACATGGCATATTCACTCCAGGGGCTCAACAACTATGTCTCCAGTGAGATCACCAAGACCTATTGGCTCAACAAGATCTATACACCTGAAGTAAGACAGGCACATCTGTCGGGTGATCTCCATATACATGATCTGGGCCTCTTGTCAGTCTATTGTGTAGGATGGGACCTTCAAGACCTTCTGCTCTCTGGTTTCCGGGGAGCGCCTGGGAAGGCGGAAAGTAGCCCTGCCCGGCACTTCAGAAGTGCCCTTGGCCAGGTGGTAAATTTTTTTTATACCTTGCAGGGAGAGGCGGCTGGCGCCCAGGCATTTGCCAATTTCGATACCCTGCTCGCCCCTTTCATCCGGTACGATGAACTTTCCTACAAGGAGGTCAAACAGGCCCTTCAGGAGTTTGTCTTCAATATCAATGTACCCACGAGGGTGGGCTTCCAGACACCCTTTACAAATCTCACCATGGATCTCGAACCACCCACCACCCTCAAAGAGCAAAATGTGGTGATCGGTGGGAAGCACATGGCCGAGACCTATGCAGACTTCCAAGAGGAGATGAATATCTTCAACCAGGCCTTCTTAGAGGTGATGTCTGAAGGAGACGCCAGGGGCCGTGTCTTCACCTTCCCCATCCCTACCTACAACATCACCCAGGATTTCAACTGGGAGAATCCTGGTGTATCCAGGCTCTGGGAGGTGACTGCGAAATATGGCATCCCTTATTTCGCAAACTTCGTAAACTCAGACATGTCTCCAGATGATGCCCGTTCCATGTGCTGTCGCCTCAGGTTGGACGTGCGAAACCTCGAAAGACGCGGCGGTGGACTTTTCGGAGCCAACCCGTTGACTGGTTCAATTGGCGTGGTGACTCTAAACATGGCTGCCATAGGCTACAGGGCCAAGAATGAAAAGGAATTTTTCGAGCAAGTCGAACGCCTCATGGAGATAGCAAGAACGAGCCTGGAAAGCAAACGCAAGGTATTGGAACAATTTGCCAGCCAAGGGTTGTATCCATATACAAAATTTTACCTGAGAAACGTCAAGATGCGGTTTGACCGGTATTGGAGCAATCATTTCTCCACCATCGGCCTCATAGGGATGAACGAGGCTTGCCTCAACTTCCTGGGCAAAGACCTGTCTGAACCAGAGTCTGTCAGATTTTCCCAGAAGGTTTTGGATTTCATCCGTGAAAAACTTGTGACATTCCAGGAAGAAACGGGGAATCTTTACAATCTTGAGGCAACACCTGGAGAGGGGACCGCATACCGCCTGGCCCGATTAGACCAGAAACGCTTTCCAGACATCAGGGTCAAAAACATGGAGGATACAGGTGTTCCATTCTATACCAACTCCACCCAACTGCCTGTAAATTTTTCCGATGACATCATCAAGGTACTGGATCTCCAGGAACCCCTTCAGTCCAGATATACCGGGGGCACTGTATTGCATGTGTTTCTTGGTGAGGCTGCCCCTGATCCAGACAGTGTCAGGGAATTTGTCAGAATGGTCTGTCACAACTACTCCCTCCCCTACTTCACCATCACCCCTTCTTTCTCTATCTGCCCCCTTCATGGCTACCTAAAAGGTGAAAAACAGATCTGCCCGGAGTGTGGCCAGAACACAGAGGTCTATTCCAGGGTAGTGGGCTACCTCAGGCCTGTAAACCAGTGGAATGACGGTAAGCAGGCTGAATTTTCCATAAGAAAGAGATTTAAGGTATAGGGGAGAGAAGACATTGCTGATAGGAGGCGTCGTCCCCTTCACACTCACAGACTATCCAGGAGAGATTGCCGCTGTGTGTTTCACCCAGGGCTGCAACTTCTCCTGTCCATTTTGTCACAACAAGCAGTTGATACCAAGGAGGGACTGCCCAGACAACCTGGGGCAAACAGATGACCAATCGAAACTCATGGATCTGCTTCTTGCTAGAAAGGGGAAACTCAAGGCCCTGGTGATAAGTGGTGGTGAACCCACCTTGCAGAGGGACCTAACAGATTTTCTCTCAAAGGTCAGGTCCCTGGGCTATAAGATAAAACTGGATACGAATGGCAGTAGGCCATGGGTGCTGGAATCACTCCTTGAAAAGGGGCTGGCCGACCTCGTTGCAATGGACATCAAGGCACCATGGGAGAAATATCATCTTGCTGCCGGGAAGAGGATAGATACAAAGCTGATTGAAAGATCCATGGAACTCATCTTGGCCTATGGTGTCGACCACATATTCCGCACGACCTTTGTGCCCCATTTGCTTAATCCAGAAGACATAGACCGTATTCGTGGTTACATACCACCTGGCTCTCGCTATGTGGTTCAACCCTATGTAAGACCAGCCAAGGCCGCCTGAGAGAGAAATATAAGGATCCCTATTCTATAAGGCGGGATGAAGACCCATCTGATAATAGATCTCCTTTCTGAGCTCTCCTATCCTACCAGTTGAGAGGTCCCTGGGATGGGGTGACCCCAGCTTCAGATCTGCCTTTATCTTGGCTGGCCTGTCGCTTAAGACAATGACCTGATCTCCTAATTGAAGGGCTTCGTCAATATCGTGGGTTATAAAGAGTATGGTCATATCGTACATGCTATGGACATTGACCATCTCTTCCCTCATCTGAAGCCTGGTAACAAAGTCCAAGGCACCGAAGGGTTCATCCATGAACAGGATCTCCGGTTCCATGATGAGTGCCCTGGCAACCTCTGCCCTCCTCTTCATACCACCGGACAGTTCGTGGGGATAATGCTCCTCGAATCCGGTAAGCCCTACAAGCTCCAGGTGTTCTTCTATCTCATGCCTCTTCTTTTCAGGGTCATGGATATGACGGGCACCAATTGCCACATTCTGCCAGGCGGTCAACCAGGGGAAAAGCCCGTCTTCCTGGAAAATGAACACATGCCTTTCACTTGGACAGCGCACATCTTTACCATCGATAAGTACCTGTCCTTGGGTCACTGTCTCAAAACCAGCCAATATCTTGAGAAGGGTCGATTTGCCACACCCAGAAGGCCCTACAAAACATGTAAAACTCCCTTGGTCTATGGAAAAATTGAGATCGTTCAATACAAGGCAGTCTTCCCTGTGCTCGCACTGCCCCCTAAATCTCATCCTGTTCCTCCTCTCTATGAATTTCTTTTTCAGTCCCCTTACCTCGATCTTTTTCATCTTCTCATCCTACTCCATTCCACCCACGGAAGCCGTTCAAGAAGCCTAATGAGATGATCAAGCACCAATCCTATAACACCAATTATCAGCATGCCTGCCACTACCTTGTCCATCCTGAGGGAATTTCTCGCATCGATTATCAAATAACCAAGGCCTGATTTGACAGCTATCATTTCGGCCGCAACAATAACCAACCAGGCGGTACCAAGGGTTATTCTAAGCCCTACTATTATCTCTGGCAGTGCAGCTGGTAGTATCACCTTCGTGTAGAGCTGCCAGCCTTTGAGCCCAAAATTTTCAGCCACACGCAAAAATGTGCCTTTTATCCCAGCCACCCCACTGACCGTAAAGACCACCATTGGAAAGAATGCAGATAGATATATGAGAAAAATCGCTGGCTTGTCCCCTATCCCAAACCACATCAAGGCCATGGGAATCCAGGCAAGGGGAGATATAGGACGCAAAAATTGGATTACAGGATTCAAGACCTGGCGAACCTTCCAGATGCGCCCCATCGCCAGCCCCAGAGGCACAGCAGTGGCCACGGCGAGGTAAAAACCCCAAGTCACCCTGAAAAGGCTCGCTACCGCACTGTCAAAGAGCTGACCACTCCGGGCCATCTCCACCAGGGCATTTACCACATCCATGGGGCCTGGCAAGATATAAGACGGTATGGCAAAGATCTCCCTTGCCCCATACCACAACAGTATGATCATGATAAAGCCCAAAAAGGACT
Source organism: Deltaproteobacteria bacterium (assembly GCA_026986785.1). Lineage (GTDB taxonomy): Bacteria > Desulfobacterota > Dissulfuribacteria > Dissulfuribacterales > QOAL01 > QOAL01. The sequence goes on from JALSNW010000013.1 coordinate 39,635, forward strand.
TCAATCTATTCATTGCCATTTCAAATATAGCTTGCATCTTGGCACCCTGGCCTGAAGGCCGTATTTCACCATGAGCTCGCCTATCTTTCTAAGTTCCGAGGCCCTGGGCAACAAATCCACATAACTGACCCTCACCTTCTTGTCTGTGAGCACATGGAGCAACAAGGCGTCTGGCAGACCAAAGAATCGAGCACCCATACGGGCTGCCTCGGCCCTGTGGGCCTCTATCCATCTCCCTTGGTGATAGAGGGTGCGTATTATCTGATCCATAGTCTTCTTTTTCTCCTTCAATATATCTTCCCTGACTATGAGGAGGCTGGAGATGAAATCAGGCCAAAGATCCTGAATGCGATGCATTATCACCCCTGTACCTGCCATCTCCGCCTGGGCAGCATACGGCTCACCCACTATGTAGGCATCTATTGCCCCTGACGCCAATGCAGAGGGCATATCTGGAGGAGGAAGCTCCACAAGGTTGATCTGGGACATGGAGATGGAGTTGCCTGCAAGATATTGTTGGAGAGCCAGGTTCTGTGTGCTGAACCTTATAGGGATGGCAATCGTCTTTCCCTTAAGGCCATTGACCCCTACTATCCCCTCCTTTTCAGACACCACAAGGGCGGTGCCATTTCTGTGTCCAAGGAGGGCAATACGCACAGGCACGTCCTGGTCCATCAACGACAGGGCTATTGGGGCCAGGATAAAGGCAGCATCCAATTCCCCGCCCTTGATGGACTCGATCATATCTGGCCACGAGGAATATTTTATGGCCTCTACCTGCCCTGGGAACCATGCATCTCTATCCATTGCCACTGGCAGGAGGAGATGACATGTAATGGGCACGAAGCCTATCCTGACCTTTCTACCCTGGTAGCCCTTGGATATGATGAAAAAATGGAGGCACGATATGGTTATCAACCACAGGAGCAGTGCAGCCACGACTATCGCCTCCATTGAAATCCTATGTCGTCTGTAGAGATGATTCACATATTACTTATCGGAATATATACATGATTAGCTGAGCAGACACCCTGTCATTCCCAAGTCATCCAAAAGGAAATACAAATATCCATACAGTTCCAATTAATAGATCCATAAACGTTAACAACCAAAGGGTTGCTTGCTGGTTCCTAAATGTTTAGAGTGTGTTGATCTGGGAACAATGCACTTATACCATCCGGTGGCCTGACAAGACGGGCTTATTTCACCATCATTAATCCCGGATTATACAGCTCACAAGCTTGCCGAAGATGTGAGGAGGAGGGCATGTCAGAGTACTTTGGTACTTCGAGTGCCAGACAACAAAGCAGATTTGGCAGGATAGTGAGTCCTTTGTGGCTTCAAATGCCCGAGTACTTTATCACGAATTGGAGTTCACCTTTTGGGTGAAGATACAATGGAAGCAGATACATGCTCACCCATGTAACAAGTCAAAGGAATTGTCTTTTTTCAGGCGTTTTAAGTGCACAACCTGATTAATACAAAAAAATGCATCCCGGGATATATACCGGTTATTGGAGTCTCGAATGGAAAAGACGCTTAACGTGGGTCTTCTTGGTTTTGGAACAGTAGGTACAGGGACGGCGAAAATACTGCTCTCCCAGAAAGATCTCTTGGAAGAGCGGGCAGGCTGCCCGATAAATCTGAAATGGATCTGTGACAAAGACCTCAGCACGGATCGTGGCATCGAGGTACCACAAGAGATCCTTACGGACGACGTGGACAGATTGTTCCAAGATCAAGACCTTGATATATTCATAGAACTCATAGGAGGCCTGGAACCTGCCAGGACCTTTGTCTTGAAGGCCATAGAAAACGGCAAACATGTAGTCACTGCCAACAAGGCGCTTCTGGCCACCCACGGCTTTGAGATCTTTGAAGCTGCCTCCAAGGCAGGAGTAGAAATAGGCTTCGAAGCCAGTGTGGGCGGAGGTATACCCTGTATCAAGGCAATCAAGGAAGGCCTAGTAGCCAACAATGTGCATACCGTCCTGGGTATCATGAATGGCACCGCCAACTTTATAATCACCAAAATGACTGACAAGGGCATTTCCTTCCATCATGCACTCGAGCAGGCACAAAGGTTTGGATATGCCGAGGCTGATCCAACCTATGACATCGAAGGCATCGATACTGCCCATAAACTTGCAATCATGGCCATCCTGGCCTTCGGCCAGAAGATAGAACTTTCGGATATCTACACAGAAGGAATATCAAGACTTACGCCTCTGGATATCAGCTTTGCCCTTGAATTGGGCTATAGTATAAAGCTCCTTGCAATAGGACGGCAAGAAGATGGTATAATAGATCTCAGGATTCATCCCACCATGATCCCCAATGACCATCTTCTTTCCCAGGTCAGGGGTGCATATAATGCGTTTTATTTTATTGGCGATAGCGTCGGCAAGGTCATGCTATATGGAATGGGCGCAGGACAAATGCCCACTGGCAGTGCCATTGTCGCAGACGTCATAGATATTGCCAGAAACATAGAAAAAGGCTGCCCAGGCAGGGTGCCTTCACTCTCCATACCCTTTGATAACATAGCGCCTGCCAATATAAGGCCCATAGATCAGGTTCGCAGTAAGTACTATTTCCGTTTCACTGTAAAAGACCAACCAGGTGTGCTTTCGAAGATCTCTGGAATACTTGGTGAACAGCAGATCAGCATTGCATCTGTGGTTCAGAAAGGCCGTGGGCAAGAATCATCTGTACCCATTGTGATGGTCACCCATGAGGCCACTGAAGGAAGTGTGAGAACTGCCTTGGAACAGATCGACAAGCAGGAATTCGTACTTGACAAGACCATGATAATAAGGATTGAAGATCTTAAGGCTCTGGAGGATTCTCAAGATGGATGAAGCAAGAGAAAACCTGCAAAATCAAAATACAGAAGAACATGAGATAGAGAGGATATCTCACCCTGTCGAGAAATATATAATTCTCCTTGGCGATGGAATGGGGGATTTCCCTATTGAAGAATTGGGTGGCAAGACTGCCCTGGAAGCAGCCAGGACTCCATTTATGGACCTCATTACCAGGATGGGGGAATTCGGGCTGGTGAAGACCATTCCAGACGAATTAGAACCCGGCAGTGATGTTGCCAACATGTCGCTGCTGGGCTATGACCCAGGCAAATATTACACGGGCAGGGGACCGCTGGAAGCAGCAGCCATGGGGGTAAAAATGAACCCAGAAGACGTTGCCTTCAGGTGCAATCTGGTGACACTCAGGTTTAGAGAAGGCCGGGTCTTCATGGAAGACTACAGCGCAGGCCATATATCCACAGACGAGGCCAGGGCGATAATATGTGACCTGGCAGAACTTGTCAAAAGCCGTTCCTTTGAACTCTTTCCAGGGGTCAGTTACCGCCATCTGCTCCTATGGCGTGGCGGGCCAGAGGGCATAGCCACTGTTCCTCCCCATGACTATACTGGCCACGACGTTACCGAGGCATGGCGGGTATATGAGGATGAACCCCTGCTCTATGAAGTATTAAAAAAGGCCATAAACTTCTTCCATCGTCATCCTATCAACGAAAAAAGGCAAAAAGAGGGAAAACTCCCTGCCAATGCGCTTTGGCCGTGGGGACAGGGTAGAAGGCCCGTAGTAGCCACCATTCCCCAACAATACGATCTCGAAGGTAGTGTCATTGCAGCCGTGGACCTCATCAAAGGCCTTGGCATATGGGCAGGCCTGGATGCCCCATTGGTCAAGGGGGCCACTGGATTCCTGGATACCGATTACAGTGCCAAGGCAAGGGCTGCTCTCAAGGCCTTGGCGGAAAAGGATTTTGTGTTCCTCCATGTGGAAGCCCCTGATGAGGCTGGACATCTCGGGGATGTCCAGGAAAAGATCAAGGCGATCGAACGTTTTGACAAGGAGGTAGTTGGACCAGTATTCGAAGGCCTCAAAAACATGGAATGCCCATTCAGGATGATGATAGTGACCGACCACTACACCCCTATCAGTATCAAGACACATGCAAGAAGCCCTGTACCATTCGTAATCTATGACAGTCTTGATCCCAAAAACAATCCTGATGCTTCATTCACCGAGGCGTCAGCCAAAGAGACCGGGATAATATTTGAAGAGGGCTACAGGTTGCTTCCCCATTTCATAGGGGCAGAGCCAAGATATGTGGAACTCGACCCCAAGAAAAAGAAATGAGACCAAAAGGCACCATACCGGAGATCGACCCAAAGGATGGGGAACAATCACTCACTATCTCCTATCGGGTAATCTATGGTGACACTGACAGGGCAGGGGTTGTCTACTATGCAACATATCTACGGCTTTTCGAGATGGGCCGTACAGAATACATGAGGCACATCCTCAAGCAACCATACAGGCGTATGGAGGAGAAAGGGCACCTGTTTCCAGTGGTTGAGGCCCATATCAGATATAAATCCCCTGCCACCTATGATGATCTCCTGGATATCCGGACAGAGCTCGTGGACACGTCCCCGTATTCCATCACCTTTTCATACAAAATCAGCTGTGAGAGAAGGACCATAGTTCTCGGCTATACAAAACATGCATCGACTGACACAACAGGAAAATTGACAAAACTCCCTCAAGGGCTTATAGAATCCTTTGGTTGAACCAAGTTACAATAACCTTTACCGGCCCTTGGGCCGATGAGCCTGGAGGGCAGACTGGGTTCCCATGGGTTACATTCCTGAAGACATTCTCCAGCAAATTCGTGATGCTGCTGATATCAGACAGATCGTCCAGGAATATGTACCCTTGAAAAAGAGGGGTAAAAATTGGGTGGGCCTGTGTCCTTTTCACCCAGACAAAGATCCATCCTTCTCTGTCAACGAAGACAAGCAGATATTCTATTGTTTCGGCTGCGGAGAAGGGGGAAATGTCTTCAAATTTCTCATGAAGATACAGGGGTTGAGCTTTGTGGAGGCAGCTCTTCATCTTGCCCAGAGACTTGGCATAGAGATCCCCGAACGCCCTGTTTCAAGATCACGTCAAAAGACCATCAAAGAACAAGATGGCATAATCGAGATCAACCACTTGGCAGCCGACTTCTTCTCCGATCTCCTGCTGAATTCTTCAACAGGCCTTGATGCCAGGAGTTACCTTGAGGAAAGAGGCTTGTCTCAAAAGACCATTGAGCATTTCTCCATAGGCTGGGCAGAGGACTCGTGGGACAAGCTCGTCTCTTTTCTGGAGAAGAAAGGCAAGCCCTTGGAATTGGCGGAAAAGGCCGGTCTGATCATCAAGCGCACCAGGGCACCAGGCTATTACGACAGATTCAGGGGGAGAATAATCTTTCCCATAAGGGATCATAGGGGCAGAATAGTGGCCTTTGGAGGTCGCATAATAGTATCAAGCCCCCACAGAGAACAACCAAAATACATAAATTCCCCTGAATCCCAGATATATCACAAGGGCAAGGTCCTCTATGGACTCTTTCACAACAAGAGCCCCATAAGAAAGGCGGGGACAGGGATAATCGTGGAAGGATACATGGATGTGGTGAGCCTTTGGCAGGCTGGTATCCACGAAGCTGTGGGTACTTTGGGCACTGCCTTGACAGAGGACCATGCCAGAAGGCTGAAGGGGATTACCAAGGACTGGATCCTGCTCTTCGACGCAGACGAGGCTGGGCTCAAGGCTGCTTCACGGGCCCTTCCAATCTGTTACAAGTTCAATATACGCCCCAAGGTACTCTGCCTGCCAGATGGAGAAGACCCTGACAGTTTTGTCAGGGAAGAGGGGCCAGCCGGCCTGAGAGCCCTCATGGAAAAGGCCCCATCTGGCATTGATTTTCTGCTTGAACAAGGAAAAAAGAGATTTGGCACCACTACCGATGGCAAGGCCCAATTGATAGACAGTGTACTCGAGTCTGTATCACAGGTTGCTGATCCTGTACGAAAATCTCTCCTTATTGGCCATATTGCTCAAAAGGTCGGGGTCAGGGAAGAGAGTCTATGGCAAAAACTCCAATCCATGAATAAGGTATCCTCACGCATGGTAGGGGCCAATGGGGGGACTATGGCCTCCAAAAACAGACATGGCCATAGACCCATGAAAACCATCTCAAAGGTATCTAACAAGGCAGAGGAAAAACTATTGGGTTTTCTCCTGTGCTATCCCCAGTTTATTGTGGAATTCCTGGAGGAAGGATTGGACCTATGGCTTTCGGACAGGGGGCTTCTGGCACTGTGGGAATCAATGGTTAATCTATATAATATGGCAGGCAGATGTGATCTTTCATCTCTGTGCAGTAGATTAGAGGATGCCGCTGGACTCAAGGCACTGGCAATGCGCCTTTCAGCAGAATTCCCTCCCTGCGACGATAGGGAGGCAATGATGAACGATCTCAAACGTTTTTGTCAAACCAGGAAAAAGAAGGCACTCAGGATGCATCTTCTGGAGGAAATGAGGGCAAAAGGCATGATGGAACCGTGCGAAGACATTCTCAGGAAGTTGCAGGGCCTCATATAATCAGCCCAAGTGCCTTTCATTTTGTGGAAATGGGAGCAGGGGAGAATGATCCATGGCTAAAAAGATTATTACGGGTTCACAAGACTCTGAAATCGATGGTATTGGGGACCATACTGCCAATCCATTACTCGGAGCAGATATGGAGGTATCTGATAAACCAATCGATGTTGCAATCCTTAGCGACTTGATTTCCGATGACGCAAGAGATGCTGTAGTGCCTGTGGATGCTGCATTTCAGGGCAACAAGCCTCGTGAGACAAGAAACAAGTCGGCCAGGCTCGACCCTGTCAGGCTTTATCTAAAGGAGATGAACTGTGGAGACATACTTGACAGGGAAGAAGAGGCCAAGATAGCCAAAAGACTGGAAGAAAGCGAAAGGAACTACGTATTTTGCGCCCTTCATATACCTAAAGTGGTGCAACTCATACTTGATCAGCTCAGTTCTTCTCATGCCTCCATTTCAAAGGACAACCAACGCGAGACAACCACTCCATTTCCAGCACCATTGAGCTCAGTATTCAAGACTGTCAAGAAGATAGGACTGATAGAAAAAAGGCGCCAGAAGCTCATCCAGGCCATAAATGAAACCATGGACGAGGATGAAATCAGCAGGGTAAAGAAGGAACTGCTTCTCATACCCCAAAAGATGTTGAACCTCCTGGGCACTGGCAGACTGGAGAAGACCTTCCTTCATCTGGTCCGGCTCGCATTCGACCAATTCATGCATGAATCTGGCACAGACAGCATGGAAGAGTTGTTTCAGACCACGGGCCTTTCAGAAAAGGCCCTTCATGAAATAGTAAGGGGCTACTATAACGAGTTGCAGCAGGCCCGCCAGGCAAAGGAACAACTCATTAAAGCCAATCTACGCCTCGTGGTCAGTATTGCCAAAAGGCATGTAAACAAAGGGCTCCACCTGTCTGACCTGATACAAGAGGGTAATATAGGCCTTATCAAGGCAGTGGAAAAATTTGAATATCGAAAGGGCTATAAATTCAGCACCTATGCCACATGGTGGATCAGGCAGGCCATCACAAGGGCGATTGCAGACCAATCCCGCACCATCAGGATACCTGTGCACATGGTTGAGACCTTGAACAGATTGTGCAAGGCAGCCAAAGAATTCGTACAGGAAAACGGCAAGGAGCCCACTCCAGAACAACTTGCAGAGATCCTTGACATCCCCAGGAAAAAGGTACTGAACATCCTGAAGCTCTTGAGTCAGCCCCTGTCCCTTGAAACCCCCATTGGAGATGACGAAGGTTGTGAACTCGTCGACTTTATCGAAGACAAAAAGACCCCTCAACCAGATGAACAGGCCATACTCACCAGTCTCACTCACCAGGTCCGTCTTGCCCTGTCCAGCCTCACACCGCGAGAGGAAAAGATACTCAGGCTGAGATTTGGCATAGGAGAAGAATCAAACAAGACCTTGGAGGAGGTCGGCAAGGATTTCGACGTGACCAGAGAGAGGATAAGGCAGATAGAGGCCAAGGCCCTGAAAAAACTGAGGCACCCAAGCAAGAGCAAGCTCCTAAAGAGTTTTATAAAAGGCTGAGGAAGGGATGGAGGCACTGGTTGAAGCCCCAGGCCTGTTCATCCCGCTCTTTTCTTCATCTCCCTCTGGGCCACCTGACCTATGATGAGCTCTGCATTGTCTTTGGTAAGTCCAAGTCTCTGTCGATCCTTTTCCAGCTGACCCATGTCTTCGCTGGAGAGGGTTCCATCATCATGGATCATCTGCTCGACTTCCAGCTCAAATTTCTCCCTCCTGAGACGAAGCTGTTCTGTAAATCCTGATGCAATGATACCTGCAGGGAGAGAAACCAAGCCCACCCCAGCAATGGTGATAAAGGTGGCAAATATCTTTCCCTGAACCGTTACTGGGGTAACATCACCATATCCAACAGTTGTTAGAGTCACTATGGCCCACCACATGGCCTTGGGAATGGAGCCAAAAGCCTCGGGCTGCACGTCGTGCTCAAAGATGAAAATACCTACCGAGGCGAAGATCAGTATTATGAACATGAGCATTACGGAGACCAGGAGGGAATCTGCTTCATTCCTCAATACGTCGCCAAGAAGATGAAAGGCCATGGAATATCTCGTGAGCTTGAGCAGGCGAAGCAGTTGTACAAGCATGAGTTGAGGGGTCTCGATCCAGCCTCCCATGACAAGGAAAAATGGCAGGAATGAAAGGAGATCGACCATGCCCATGAATGAGACCATATACTTGAGCCTACATTTGAAAGGGTTCTTGTCCTTGGCATCCTGATAGTATGGACAACTCCACAGCCTGAGCAAGTACTCCAACATGAACACCAAACATGCAAACAGCTCAAACTGCCACAGGTAGACCCCATACTGTTGCTCAAACGATGGCTCTGTTGTAAGAACCAAGCAGATGGAGCTACTAAATATCAGGGCAATGAGAAACCCAGACACCAGCCTGTGCAGAGGGCCCTGCCATTTTGCCCTGAAATATCCAGCTATTGCCACCTTCATGCCGTTCAGGTCTCCTCTGTAAAGACGAGTAGTGCCTTTATATCCTGCTCTTCTTCGAGGTTGCCACCCACTGCCGAAGCCAACACCCCAAAGGTAGCCATGAGTTTTGAGAAATGAAATGCAGGCAGGCTTTTTCCACCAAGGCCTGCCCAGCCTGCCAATACGCCTTCGGGCAAAAGACCGATTATGATATAGGATATTATAAAGAGATTACACCAAAAGGCAGCCATGCCAACCAGCAATGTGCCCAAGAGGACTATCCTGGAGCGAACAGCTTGCTCCATCATCCTGTCACTGCGCCCAATAACCTGGAGATTCTGGCCGAGATAAAGGGAAATGGCTGCCACTATTATCACACCTGCAAGCAGGAGATCGAGCCAGCCAGAACGCATGGCCGCCCCCATCTCCCAGGCCTCTGCACTCAGAAACAGGAAGATGATCGAAACCACAGTGGCAGCAGTGAATTTACCCAGGTGCAAAAACATCAGAACCGAACGGAAGAACAATATATCCTTTGCAATGGACAGCCCCTCTTGTCTTAGTACCTGGAGATAAAAGCACCATCTGCTCTTTATAGCGGTCTTTTCCTCTATTCTGGGGTCTGCCACCTTCTCCAGATGGGCACGAATCTCTTTCTTCTCTTCATCACTCTAGTCAGTGGGGGGATGTCCTGTCCAAAATTTCCTTGGCTGCATGACGCTATCATCATTGTGGTCCAACCCCCACAGATGCCCCAGTATGTGTCGTACCAGGGACATTAATGCCCTGCGCCTTTTGTCCTGGTCATCGAGTTCCAGGATCCTGCTCAAGGTTATGGCCCCGGTCTCCAACATATTGGAGGGAACGCCGTTTACCCCTTGGGAAAAGCGTGATTTCATGGGCATGGTTGTCAGGACAAGTACATAGTCTAACCCGTATTCGATCTTGATGTCAGAGCCAAATTCAAGGAGACTCAATGGATCCAGGGGGACTTGCCCTGGAAAATCATGTCTTTTGAGGACGGAAATCTCCCAAGAAAAATCAGGGAAATCCTCACCCATGCATCGTTCAAGCTCATCCTTGAGCCACCTGGCCCAGTTGTCCGTGTCCTGTTCCTTGGCATATAAAACCAACCCAATGGACACGGCTGGTCTTTGTCTGTTTCTATCAGAAGGGATCGACATATTTCTCCATTTTCGTATATACGGTATTTAACAAAACGCCTGCAAAAAGCCTTTTCCAAGACATCTTAAACAAAAAAATAGGCCAGCCCAGTATGGGCCGGCTCATATCCAGATAACTATGGATGTGTAGAAAGATTGGAGGGAATCCCAAAAAGTCAAGGGGGCATCATGGAAAAAACATTGAACGGCAACCGTTTCTTTCAGATGGTCTCTTTCCTGGCCAGAAAACGCACACAAGCAGAAAAGCAGCCCTTGTGGGCTTAGCACTAATATGTGACCCTTACTATCTCCTCCATGGTTGTGATGCCTGAGAGCATCTTCATGCATGCATCGTATTTGAGGCTCTTCATGCCCTCTTTGACTGCCTGCTGTCTGATATCGTTTTCAGATCTGCCCCTGTGGATCATCTTTTTGATCTCTGGAGAGACAGACAATACCTCATAGATACCGATCCTTCCGTAATATCCTGTGTTCCTGCACATGCTACACCCTCTACCTGTCCAGGTATGGGCCTGCTCTGTTTTTATCTTGCAGCCAAAGGCGGCCAATTCCTGGGCAGAGACAACCTTTTCCTCCTTGCAATTTGGACATATGAGACGAACCAATCGTTGGGCAACAACACCTATGAGGGTCGAGGAAATCAAATAGGGCTCCAAGCCCAGGTCCATGAGCCGTGTAACCGCACCTGCCGCATCGTTCGTATGTAGGGTGGAAAAAACCAGGTGGCCTGTGAGGGAGGCCTGTACTGCATATCTCGCAGTTTCTGGGTCACGGATCTCGCCTATCATCACTATATCGGGATCCTGCCTTAATATGTTTCTCAAAATGCTTGAAAAA
>JALSNW010000014.1 GCA_026986785.1 Deltaproteobacteria bacterium
CAGGGGACAACGTGAAGATAAAGGCAGAGTTGATCCAGCCCATCGCCATGGAAGAAGGTCTCAGGTTTGCCATAAGGGAAGGCGGCCGTACAGTGGGGGCCGGTGTCGTAAGTAAGATTATAGAATAAGTTTCAAAGAGGGGTGCTAACGGGATGATGGTCCCTACACAGAGAATACGAATACGCCTAAAGGCCTATGATCATAAACAGCTTGACAGGTCTCTCAGCGAGATCGTGGATACGGCAAGGAGGACTGGGGCAAGGATCGCTGGCCCCATCCCACTGCCCACCAAAATCAGCCGCTATACTGTTCTCAGGTCTCCACATATTGACAAGAAGTCCAGGGAACAATTTGAGGTGCGTACGCACAAGAGGCTTGTTGATATACTTGAACCTACTCAGCAGACTATTGATGCCCTCATGAAACTCGAACTGTCTGCTGGTGTGGATGTAGAAATAAAATTGTAGACGGGGACTATAGAAGATGGGTAGCGTCAAGGCCCTTATGGGTAAAAAGCTGGGTATGACCCGGGTGTTTTCAGAAGACGGCAGATCCTTGCCTGTGACAGTACTTGAAGTTGGCCCATGTGTGGTGCTCCAAAAGAAGACCTTGGAAAAAGAAGGTTACAATGCCCTCCAGATAGGGTTTGAGAAACGGCCATTGAAAAGGTTCAACAAGCCCATGAGAGGTCACATAGAAAAGGCTGGAGCAGATACAGGGTTTCGATATATCAGGGAAGTTCCTGTGGACAATCCTGAAGATTTTACTTTGGGGCAGGAGTTGTCTCTGCAAGACGTGGAGCTCGGACAGCTCGTAGATATCGTAGGTATAACCAAGGGTAAGGGTTATGCAGGAACGGTAAAGCGCCATGGATTTTCCCGAGGTCCCATGGGGCACGGATCCAAGCATCATAGGGCTGTGGGTTCTACTGGTATGAGTGCCTATCCCTCCAAGGTGATAAAGGGTAAAAAGATGCCTGGTCGAATGGGGGGTAAAAGGGAAACTGTGAAAAATTCACTCATCATAGATGTCAGACCTGGAGAAAATCTCCTACTCGTTAGAGGTGGAGTAATAGGTGCTGTCAATCAGATGGTATTGATACATTTTAAATAACAAGCAGGAGACAGGGCAAAATTATGGCTACCCTGGCAATCTATAATTCAAAAAAGGAAAAGGTCGGCGACATTGATGTGGACGACTCTGTTTTTGGTGTCGAACCCAAGGTGGGGTTGCTCCACGAGGTTGTAAAGTGGCAAATGGCCAAAAGGAGAGCAGGAACGGCTTCCACCAAAACCAGGGCAGAAGTCAGGGGTGGAGGCAGGAAACCCTGGAGGCAAAAAGGGACAGGACGTGCCCGAGTGGGTAGTATTCGTTCACCTCTTTGGAGAAAGGGTGGTACGGTTTTTGGGCCCAAACCCCGGGATTACAGCTACAATCTTCCTAAAAAGGTGCGGAAACTGGCCCTTAAGATGGCCTTGAGTGACAAGGTTGCCTCCAAGAGGTTGTATGTCTTGGATGATTTTGGTCTCGAGGAGATCAAGACCAAGGTGATGGCCTCGCTGTTGGATCTTTTCGATGTTGAAAAGGCAGTAATTGTTACAGTGGACCGAGATAAGACCGTAGAGCTTTCCGCAAGGAATATTCCCGGTGTGAAGGTCCTGGCTCACGAAGGGCTCAATGTCTATGACCTCTTGAGACATGAATACCTGATAATCCATGAATCAGCTGTCAAGGCCGTAGAAGAGAGGCTCAAGAGATGAAAGATCTTTATTCCATAATCAAGTCACCAGTTATCACTGAGAAGGCTACACTCCACAATGAAGTTAACAATCAGATATTCCTGGAGGTGGACCCAAGGGCCAACAAAATAGAGATCAAGGCAGCGGTGGAAAAGCTTTTGAACAAAAAGGTCCTTGCAGTACAGACGCTCAACCGCAAGGGTAAAAAGAAGAGAAGTGGCCGCTTTGTGGGCAGGAGGCCCAATACAAAAAGGGCTATCGTCAGGTTGTATCCTGGTGAAAAATTTGATCTTTTTGAGGGAGCATAATGCCTGTAAAAAAATATAAGCCAACATCACCTGGACGGCGCTTTATGAGTGTCCTCCACGATGAAGAATTGAGCAAAAAAGATCCGGAGAAGAGTCTTCTCAAGTCCCTCAGCAAGACTGGAGGGAGGAATGCCCGGGGCAGGATAACAGCCAGGCATAGAGGCGGTGGACATAAAAGGAAATATCGTATTATCGATTTCAAACGCAACAAACTTGGTATACAGGCCAAGGTTGCTGCTATTGAGTATGATCCTAATCGGAGTGCACGGATTGCACTTTTACACTATGCAGACGGGGAAAAACGGTATATACTTGCGCCCCTTGGGCTCAAGACCGGGGATATTGTGATCTCGGACGAGGTCACGGATGTGAAGCCTGGTAACAACATGCCCCTCAAGAATATCCCCTTGGGTACATTGCTTCATAATATCGAAATGAGGCCAGGCAAGGGGGGGCAAGTTGTCAGGAGCGCAGGTGGAGCAGCCCAGCTCATGGCAAAAGAGGGTAAGTATGCCCAGATAAGGCTTCCTTCTGGGGAGGTCAGGATGTTTCTCCAGGAGTGTAGGGCGACTATTGGCCAGGTGGGCAATCTGGAACACGAGAATGTCTCCATAGGTAAGGCCGGAAGGAGCCGTTGGCTTGGAAGGCGTCCAAGGGTTAGGGGTGTAGCCATGAACCCGGTGGATCATCCAATGGGTGGTGGTGAGGGCAAGTCCTCTGGTGGACGTCATCCTTGTAGTCCATGGGGGTGGCCAACCAAGGGCTATAGGACCAGGCGCAAGAAACCTAGCGATGCCTTTATCGTGCGCAGTAGACATAAGAAGTAATCGGCTGTAATCAAAGGAGAACAGGCTGGTGCCAAGATCAATAAAAAAAGGACCATTTGTAGACGAACATCTATTGAGGAAGGTCAGGAGGGCCATTGATACCAATGACCGGAAGGTGATCAAGACATGGTCAAGGCGGTCAATGATTATCCCTGAAATGGTGGGCTTAACTTTCGCTGTTCATAATGGTAGAAAGTTCATCCCTGTATTTGTGACAGAGAACATGGTCGGACACAAATTGGGAGAGTTTGCACCGACTCGTACATTTTATGGCCATGCAGCTGACAAGAAATCCAAGGTAAAGAAGAAATAGGAAGGTTGATCATGGAGGCCAAAGCAGTAGCCAAGTTCAGACGGATATCGCCGCAAAAGGCGAGGCTCGTGGCGGATCTCATCAGAAATAAGCCTGTTGATGAGGCCATGCAGATTGTCAGCCTTTCACCCAAAAAAGGTGCAAGGATAATAAAAAAGGTATTGGAATCAGCCCTGGCCAATGCATCTGAGAATATGAATCTTGATCTGGACAGTCTTTATGTCAAGGAGATTTATGTAGATCAGGGGCCACAGCTCAAACGCTGGCATCCCAGGGCGATGGGTAGAGCCTATGGCATACGCCATAAATTGTCACATATAACCATAGTGCTTGATGAATTTTAGACAGCTTATTTGGGGAGGCGATTTTGGGTCAGAAAGTTAATCCAATAGGACTTAGATTGAAGATTACCCGGACATGGGATTCTAAATGGTTTGCCAACAAGGAATATCCCAAATACGTGCAAGAGGATCATAAGGTTCGCAAGCACGTTAAAAAACGCATGTACCATGCGGGGATTTCAAAGATAGAGATAGAGAGGGCTGCCAACAGACTCCGGGTGAGGATTCATACAGCTCGGCCTGGAATCGTCATTGGAAAGAAGGGGGTAGAGATAGAGTCCCTCAAGAAGTCCTTGGAACAGCTTACCAAGTCCCCTGTGCTTATAGATATTACAGAGGTCAGGAGGCCTGAACTCGACGCCCAGTTGGTTGCTGAGAATGTTGCTGCCCAGCTGGAAAGAAGGGTTTCCTTCCGCAGGGCGATGAAGCGTGCAGTAGGGATGGCACTTAAATTTGGGGCCCAGGGCATAAGGATAGCCTGCTCTGGACGCCTTGGTGGTGCTGAGATGGCCAGAAGAGAGTGGTATCTCGAGGGCAGAGTGCCTCTTCATACTCTAAGGGCAGATATAGATTACGGATTTGCACAGGCCCTGACTACCTATGGTGTTATTGGTGTAAAGGTTTGGATCTTTAAAGGAGAAGTTTTGCCAGACAAGGATTCAGAGCTTCTTTCCATAGATATTTAAAAGACTTGAGCAGGTAGAAAGAAATGTTAGCTCCTAAGAAAGTAAAATACCGCAAACGTCAAAAAGGAAGGATCAAAGGCGTAGCGCAGCGCGGCAACACCCTCAATTTTGGTGATTATGGGTTGAAGGCCTTGGGTAAGGGCAGGATCACGGCCCAGCAAATAGAAGCGGCTCGTATAGCCATCACCAGACATGTCAAGAGGAAGGGCAAGATATGGATCAGGATTTTTCCTGATAAACCCATCACCAAGAAACCTGCAGAGACCCGCATGGGAAAAGGTAAGGGTGGAGTAGAGTATTGGGTGGCACCAGTCAAGCCGGGACGAATTCTGTATGAGATGGAAGGCGTTGATGAAAAGGCAGCACTGGAGGCCCTTAGGTTGGCTTCTCATAAGTTGCCTATCCCAACCAAGATTGTTTGCAGGAGTCCAGGCGTATGAAGACTGTAGAAAAATTGAGAGATCTTAGCATACATGAACTGCATGAGAAGGATATAGAGCTGAGAAAGGAGTTGTTCAACCTCAGATTTCAGCATGCGAGCCACCAATTGGAAAATACAGCCAGGCTCAGGTTGGTGCGTCGTGATATTGCTCGTGTAAAGACAATCATAAAAGAAAAGAAGATGCAGGGTGCTGAGGATTGATATGGAAACAGCTAAGGGATTACGAAGGACACTGACTGGAGTGGTGTCCAGCGATAAAAATGATAAGACAGTCACTGTAGTTGTATTTAGGAGATTCAGACATCCCATCTATGGCAAGTTCGTGCAGAAGAGAAAAAAATACATGGCTCACGATCCCAAGAATGAGTGCCGGGTAGGGGATACCATTACCATAGAGGAACACCGGCCTCTCAGCAGAAGGAAGCGCTGGATTGTAAAAGAGATCGTGGAGAGAGCCGTCTAAATAAAGTTTGAGGTATTGATCAATGATCCAGCAGGAAACCAAACTAAATGTTGCTGATAATTCAGGTGCTAAAAAGGTCTTGTGTATCAGGGTCCTTGGAGGGACCAGGCGACGTTATGCTAAAGTGGGAGACACCATAGTGGTTACGGTCAAGGAGGCCATTCCAAATTCCAAGGTGAAGAAGGGGGATGTTACCAGGGCTGTGGTGGTGAGGACCAAGAAGGAGATACCCAGGCCAGACGGGTCCCTGATTCGCTTTGATGAAAATGCGGCAGTGCTTATCAATCAGTATGGTGAACCTGTGGGCACTCGAATTTTTGGACCTGTTGCAAGAGAGTTGAGGGCCAAGAGATACATGAAGATAGTATCCTTGGCACCTGAGGTCCTTTAGGATATCGGAGTTATACCGGAAATGAAGACGATTAAGACGTATCTAAAGAAAAATGACCGGGTAATGGTCATGGCGGGCAGAGACCGGGGAAAAGTCGGAAAGATCAAACTCTTGTTACCCAATAAGTATCGCGCCATAGTAGAGGGTGCCCAGATGGTCAAGAGGCATATGAAACCCGGGCCCCAGTCTTCCGGTGGAATAATAGAGAAAGAGGCTTCCATACATATCTCCAATCTCCAGCTGATCTGTCCCAAGTGCACAGATCCAGTCAGGATCTCAAAAAAGGTCCTGGAGGATGGAACCAAGGTCAGGATTTGTAAGAAATGCGGGGAAGTCATTCCAACCGAGAGTAAGTAGCCTTGGGGAGGCATATATCTGATGTTGCAAGTTGATGAGAAATACCAAAAAGAAGCTGTTCCCAAGCTCATAGAAGAGTTTGGGTATAAGAATAAAATGCAGGTGCCCAAACTGGGGAAAGTGGTTTTGAATATGGGCCTTGGCGAGGCTATACAGAATCCCAAGATACTTGATTCAGCTGTTGAGGAATTGGCCCAGATAGCTGGACAGAGGCCTGTCATTACAAGGGCTAGAAAATCTATAGCAGCCTTCAAGCTCCGGGCGGGCATGCCCATTGGGTGTATGGTCACACTCAGGGGCAGGCGTATGTATGATTTCCTCACCAAGCTTATCAATATCGCCATCCCTCGCATTCGAGATTTCAGGGGGATATCTCGTAAGGCATTCGACGGCAGGGGCAACTACAGTCTTGGTATCCGGGAACACATAATATTTCCTGAGATCGACTATGATAAGATAGACAAAATAAAAGGTCTCAATGTCACCATAGTTACAACTGCCAAAACGGATAAGGAAGCCCTGGTGCTGTTGGAAGCCATAGGGATGCCATTCAGGAAGTAATAACAGGAGGGAGAATTGGCCAGAAAATCTTTAATGGAAAAGGCTAAAAGAGAACCCAAGTTCAAGGTGAGACGTTACAATAGATGTCCTATTTGTGGTAGGCCGCGTGCCTTTCTGAGGAAATTTGGGCTATGCAGGATATGTTTTAGGAATATGGCCTCTCATGGTCTTCTTCCAGGTGTTACAAAATCCAGTTGGTAATTTAAGAAGAAAAGGTACTTTGTTATGTCAATGACAGATCCCATAGCAGATATGCTGACGAGAATCAGAAATGCAGTCAGGGCAGGTCACGAAAAGGTCGATATCCCGGCTTCGAAACTCAAGTTGAATATTGCCAATCTTCTCAAGGAAGAAGGTTTTATTAATAGCCATAGGCTTATCAAGGACGGCAAGCAGGGTATCATCAGGATTACATTGAGGTATCACAAGGGTACGCCTGTCCTTACGGATCTGCAGAGAATCAGCAGGCCTGGCAGAAGGATTTATGCAGACAAGGATGAATTGCCAGTCATTAGAGGCGGGCTTGGAGTGGCTATAATTTCTACCTCAAAGGGAGTTATGACAGATTCTACTGCCAAAGCGCAGGGCATCGGCGGCGAGGTCGTATGTGCTGTTTGGTAATCTGGAGATAAGTTATGTCTCGAATAGGAAAGTTACCCATTAAGGTCCCAAGTGGTGTAAAGATAGAGATCAAGGGACAAAATATCACGGTCCAGGGGCCGAAAGGTAAATTGACAAGGGCAATAAACCCCAAGGTCAGCTTGGAATTAGACGGTGATACACTTCATGTGAAGCGTAGCGATGATTCAAGGCCAGTGCGTGCCCTACACGGCCTCACAAGGGCCTTGGTTGCCAACATGGTCGAAGGTGTGAGCAACGGTTTCAAGAAGGAGTTGATAGTGACAGGTGTCGGCTACAAGGTGGAAGAAAAGGGACGACAACTGGTCCTTCACCTTGGCTTTTCCCATCCTGTAGAGTTTCCTCTTCCAGAAGGAATAACGGCAAAGGTGGAGAGGCAAAAAGAGATCAGTATAGTCTTAGAGGGCTATGATAAGGAAACCTTAGGTCTTACTGCTGCCAGGATAAGGTCCTTTAGGCCTCCTGAGCCTTATAAGGGCAAGGGGATTCGTTATGTAGATGAGGTGATAATACGGAAAGCAGGTAAGGCTGCAGCAAAGTAGATAATCGGGTATTTGAGATATGGGAAAAACTAATCCAAGGCAAAAGGCTCGGTTCAGGCGCAAGCTACGTATCCGCAAGAAGGTATTTGGAACCAAGGAGCGTCCGCGCCTGTCAGTGTTCAGGAGCAATCGTTATATAGTGGCCCAAATCATAGATGATGAACAGGGCATGACTATCGTTGCTGCCTCATCCATGGCTTCCGATCTGAAGGATAAGACTGTAGAAGGCGGGAAAACCGCTGCTGCCAAGGAGGTAGGCAAGTTGATAGCTGCCCGGGCGAGGGAGAAAGGTATAGAGCAAGTCGTTTTCGATAGAGGAGGCTATCTATATCACGGTAGGGTAAAGGCCTTGGCTGAAGGGGCCAGGGAAGGCGGGCTGGTCTTTTAACCAGCTACTCTTTTTGAGTCGATTTTATAAGGGGTTTGAGTTTGCAAGCATATAACGAACAAAAAGATCTGGAACTGATTGAAAAAATAGTTTTCATCAACCGTGTTGCCAAAGTGGTAAAGGGAGGAAGACGGTTTTCTTTCAGCGCCTTGGCAGTTGTAGGCGATGGCAAGGGTGGCGTCGGTTTCGCCATGGGAAAGGCAAAAGAAGTACCTGATGCCCTTAGAAAGGCCACTGAGAAGGCTAGGAAAGCAATGGTTACCATACCCATGGTAGGTACAACCATACCCCATGAGATAATAGGCCATTTTGGTGCTGGTAGGGTTCTTTTGAAACCTGCGCCTCCAGGTACAGGTGTTATCGCTGGTGCCGTGGTCAGGGCAATCATGGAGGCTGCCGGGATTCATGACGTGCTTACAAAATGTATTGGCAGTAATAATCCCCATAATGTTATACGCGCCACATTCAATGGTCTGAATGAGATAAAAGATTCTGTGGCCAGGGCAAAACTCAGAGGAAAATCCATCGATACCTTGAGAAAAGATGTGGGATCGCAAAGATAGGGTTCTGGCTGGGTGTTAGATCGAGAAGTTACAAGATAGTACCAGCTTGTGGTTAGTGGAGAACTAAATGATTACGTTAGATTCATTGGTGCCTTTCGAGGGTGCTAAGAAGAAAAAAAAGAGAATAGGTCGGGGGCCTGGCAGTGGGCACGGTAAGACAGCTTGCCGAGGGTCCAAGGGGCAGAAATCGCGCTCAGGGGCCTCGATACCTGCTGGCTTTCAGGGTGGTCAAATGCCTATATATAGGCAGCTTCCCAAACGCGGCTTTAAGAATCCCTTCAGAAAGCATTATGGCGTGCTCAATGTATCTACATTGAATGCAATTGACTATGAAGGTACCATAGATATAGGATTTTTACAGGGCAAAGGACTCATCAGGAAGAGAGACAGATTCGTAAAGGTCCTGGGTGATGGAGACATCACGCGGGCAGTGAAGATCAGGGTTCATGCTGTAAGCCGCACAGCCAGGGAAAAGATTGAAAAGGCCGGTGGCAGCATAGAGATTATTGATTAGCAATATCCTATTGCTGTCTTGATAATCAGGAGATCATAAGTGCTCAAAGGTGTAGAAGGTTTAGGCAATGTTCCTGAACTAAGAAAGAGAATAATATTTACTCTTCTCATGCTGGCGGTTTACAGGGTTGGTGTACAGATACCCACGCCGGGGATTGATGCCCAAGCCCTTGCATCGTTTTTTGCCAGGGCCCAAGGGACCTTGTTTGGCATGTTTGACATGTTCTCTGGTGGAGCACTGAAGAAGTTCTCCATCTTCGCCCTTGGGATCATGCCATACATAAGTGCCTCCATTATCATACAACTTTTACAAGTAGCTGTACCACAATTGGAGCAATTGAAAAAGGAAGGGGAGGCAGGAAGGAAGAAGATAAGCCAATACACTAGATATGGCACTGTTGGGTTAAGCCTTTTGCAGGGATTTGGTATTGCCATAGGGCTTGAAAGCATGATGGCTCCTGGTGGTCTTCCGGTTGTAGCACATCCTGGATGGTCTTTTCGGATACTCACCGCCCTTACACTCATGTCTGGGACAGTGTTTCTGATGTGGCTCGGTGAGCAGATCACGGAGAGAGGGGTTGGTAACGGTATCAGCCTGATAATCTTTGCAGGTATCGTGGCCAGGATGCCATCGGCAATTATCGATACGTTTAGGCTCATGAAGACAGGTGAAATCAATGCCGCCTTCATGCTCTTCATGTTGGTGATGATGATAGCTGTTGTGGCATTTATATGCTTTATGGAAAGAGCCCATAGACGTATCCCCATACATTATGCCAGGAGGGTAATTGGCCGTAAGGTTTACGGTGGACAAAGTACCCATTTACCCTTAAAGGTGAATACGGCTGGTGTTATACCGCCAATCTTTGCATCATCGATAATCATGTTTCCCGCTACCATAGCCAATTTCATACAAATACCTTGGATGCAGTCTGTTGCTCAGGCCTTGAGGCCAGGCAGTTTCATATATGAGTCCATTTATGTAGCCTTGATAGTATTTTTCTGCTATTTCTATACAGCCATAATCTTCAATCCTACGGAAATAGCAGAGAATCTTCAGAAAAATGGTGGATACATACCAGGTATCAGGCCGGGCAGAAAGACAGCAGAGTTTATCGATAATATTTTGGGTCGTCTTACCCTTATAGGCGCTGTATATGTGGCGGTGATCTGTGTACTTCCGAGTATCTTGATTTCCAAGTTCAATGTACCATTCTATTTTGGTGGTACTGCCCTATTGATTGTGGTCGGAGTTGGCATGGATACCCTGGCACAGATAGAATCTCACTTGATAACCAGGAACTACGAAGGGCTTATACAGGGTGCAAAGATGAGAGGACGACGCTGAGCTTTGTAGGCAGAAAGTCTGTGAAAAAGAAAAAAGGGCCCAGGCGGATTATTCTCAAGGCTCCCTGGGAGATAGAAAAGCTCAGGGCTGCCAATCAGATTGTTGCAGAGATATTGGCAGGGCTCAGACAGCATTTGACAAGTGGAATAACAACAGCCGAAATTGACCGGATCGCCAGTGAAGAGATAGAAAAGAGAGGCGCAAAACCAGCATTCAAGGGCTATCATGGCTATCCGGCAACAACATGTATTTCAGTTAACCACGAGATAGTCCATGGCATCCCTTCGGACAAAAGGGTTTTGGCCCAAGGAGATCTGGTAAGTATTGATCTCGGTGTAATACTGGATGGCTATTTTGGTGATGCCGCCTTTAGTCAAATAGTTGGTCAGAGTGGTTCTGACTTGGCTAAAAGGCTTTTAAGTGTTACAAAGGAATCCCTCTATAGGGGAATAGCCCAGGCTAGGGCAAAAAGACGCCTTGGTGATATATCTTCTGCAATACAGAGATATGTCGAATCCCAAGGGTTTAGTGTTGTACGGAAATTTGTCGGTCATGGTATAGGGACCCAGCTCCATGAGCCACCTGAAGTGCCAAATTTTGGTGCCAAAGGTACTGGGCCGATACTAAAACCTGGTATGGTCTTGGCCATTGAGCCCATGGTTACAGCCGGCTCCTATGACATAAGGGTCCTTGATGACGGGTGGACAGCGGTTACCATGGATGGGTCGTTGGCTGCCCATTTTGAACATACTGTGGCCATAACGGATAAGAAGGCAGAAATCTTGAGCGACGGCTTTATGTAGCCGTTACAGAGACGGAATCTTAAAGGAAAAGGAGTGACATGCCCAAGGAAGATGCCATACAGGTAGAAGGTAAAGTACTGGAGACCCTGCCCAATGCAATGTTTAGGGTAGAGCTCGATAATGGGCACAAGGTCTTGGCTCATATCTCAGGAAAGATGAGGATGCATTATATACGTATCCTTCCTGGTGATAGAGTCACGGTTGAATTATCACCATATGATTTGAGTAGAGGAAGAGTTATCTTCCGTTCTAAATAGAGCGAGGAAGATCATGCCATGAAGGTAAAGGCTTCAGTGAAAAAGAGGTGTAAGGATTGTCGTATCATCAGGCGTAGAGGTATTGTGAGGGTCATCTGCAAGAACCCGAGGCATAAGCAGCGCCAGGGATAATAATAGGGGGTAGCAAGTGGCACGAATTGCAGGGGTTGATTTACCCAAAAACAAGCGTCTGGAGATAGCTCTGACGTACATATACGGAATAGGACGGACTTCTGCCCAGAAGATATTGGATAAGGCGGGTATCAGCTGGGACAAGAAGACGGATGAGATGACGGATGAGGATATCACCGCCATCCGCAAGATCATCGATTCAGAATACAAGGTAGAAGGAGACCTTCGTAGAGAGGTCTCCATGAATATAAAACGTCTCATGGACCTTGGATGCTACAGGGGCCTGAGGCACCGGCGTGGTTTGCCGGTCAGGGGTCAAAGGACCTGTACCAATGCGAGAACAAGAAAAGGCCCCAGACGAGCAGCTGTGAAAAAGAAAAAGAAATAGTTTTCCGGAGGATCTAAATGGCATCACCCAGACGTGGCGGGAAAAAGGTAAAGAAGAATATACCAGAAGGTATTGCACATATTCAGGCCACATTCAATAATACCATAGTGACTATTACGGATAAGGCAGGCAATGCCATATCATGGTCGAGTGCAGGTGCCAATGGCTTCAAGGGTTCCAGGAAGGGTACGCCTTTTGCGGCACAGGTAGCGGCTGAAAACGCTGCGAAAAAGGCCATCGAACATGGTGTCCGTAGCGTGGAGGTCCATGTGAAAGGTCCTGGCTCGGGTAGAGAAGCTGCATTAAGGGCCCTGCAGATGGCAGGTATACAGGTAACTGTTATCAAGGATGTTACGCCGCTTCCACACAATGGCTGTCGCCCTCCCAAAAGAAGGCGTGTATAAATTTTATTGTGTCAGTTTTTTAACTGTCTTGATATTTAACACAATTGAAAATCGTAATAAATTTTCGAACTAACCGGAGGAAAAACAGTGGCAAGATATACAGGTCCTCGGTGCAGGCTGTGTAGGCGCGAGGGTAGCAAGTTGTTTCTCAAAGGCGATCGTTGTTTTACAGAAAAGTGTGCCTTTGAAAGGAGAAGTTATGCCCCTGGCCATCACGGTCAAGGTAGGATCAAGGTCTCGGATTACGGAATCCGACTGAGGGAGAAACAAAGGGTCAGGAGGATATACGGCGTAAACGAGTCCCAGTTCAGGCGATATTTTGAGATGGCCGATAGGCAGAAGGGGGTAACAGGGACCAATCTCCTTGTACTCTTGGAAAAGAGGCTGGACAATGTGGTTTACAGACTTGGTTTCGCTGAATCCAGGTCCCAGGCGAGGCAATTGGTCAAACATGGTCATTTCCTGGTAAATGGAAGAAAGGTGGATATTCCATCCTTCCAAGTGAAGGTAGGGGATGAAATAACGGTCAGGGAGAAGAGCAAGGACATCGTGCCGATAACTCAAGCCCTTGAGGCTGTGGCCAGACGGGGAATTCCTGATTGGCTCGAATTGGATGCTGACAACAAGAAAGGGACAGTTAAGTCCATTCCCGAAAGGTCTCATATCACAATGCCAATACAGGAACAATTCATTGTGGAGTTCTATTCCAAATAGACCTTAATATACAATTTGATTACCAAGTAAAGGATTATGGCTACAGAACAGCAGCAACCATTTTATAGAAACTGGCGGGAGCTCATCAAACCGAAACGCCTGGAGATTAATCAGGATTCCCGTACCGATTATTATGCCAAATTTACCTGTGAACCCCTTGAAAGAGGATATGGTATAACTCTTGGTAATGCACTTCGTAGGGTTCTACTCGCCTCTCTTCAGGGAGCCGCCATCATTGCCGTGAGGATAGACGGGGTGCCCCATGAATTGGCGACTATTACCGGGGTCATAGAAGATGTGACAGCCATAATTCTCAATCTGAAAGGGGTGAGGCTGAGACTCTCAGTGGATGAAGAGAAAAAGCTGGTGCTTGAAAAGAAGGGGCCAGCTACGGTCACTGCTGCAGATCTCAATGCCCCAGAGGGTGGACTTGAGATCCTGAATCCAGACCATGAGATAGCCCATCTCACAGAAGACGGCGAACTCCGCATGGAGCTTATTGTCAGATGGGGCAAGGGATATGTATCAGCAGAGGAGAATGCCAAGTTTATTGAAGACGAGCCCGTGGGGACCATTGCCATTGATTCCCTGTTTTCTCCGGTAAAAAAGGTTAATTACAAGGTGAGTCAGGCCAGGGTTGGGCAAATGACAGATTACGATAAGCTTGTCATGGAGATATGGACCGATGGTAGTCTCATACCCGAGGACGCCTTGGCCTATGCCGCAAAGATCCTCAAGGAACAAGTCAGCGTCTTTATCAATTTCGATGAAACCGAAGAGCCTGTAGAGGAGGCTGAAGGACCTCCGTACCTTGATAAGTTGAAAGATCTGAACAAGAGGATCGACGAACTCGAATTTTCCGTGCGTTCTGCCAACTGCCTCAAGAATGCAAACATCAATTACATAGGCGAGCTTGTACAGAAGACAGAACAGGAGATGCTCAAGACCAAGAATTTCGGCCGCAAGTCTCTGGAAGAGATCTTGAGAATCCTTGATACCATGGGCCTATCCCTGGGCATGAAATTGGAAGGTTGGACACCACCGGAGAAAGAGGAAGACAAGGAAGGTGATAAATAATGAGGCATCGGAGAAAGGCTAAATATTTTGGAGTAAAAACAGCCCATCGAAAGGCCATGTTCAGAAACATGGTGACCTCCCTTTTCAGGCACGGGAGGATTACGACTACCGTCACTAGGGCTAAGGAGTTGAGGCGCTTGGCAGACAAACTCATCACCTTGGCAAAGGATGGCTCTCTCCACTCAAGGCGCCAGGCATTGTCGGTGATAATGGACAAGGCAGTAGTCGCCAAGCTTTTTTCTGAAATCGCCGATCAGATGGCGAACAGAAAAGGCGGATATACCAGAATAGTCAGGATAGGGCCCAGGCGTGGAGACGGGGCCATGATGTGCATAATAGAACTGGTGAAAGAGTCCATCAGGCCACTCAAGGCAAGGAAGGCAAAGTCTGTCAAGCCTCAAGAGGTGGCTCCGACGGTAATACCGACTGCTGTAGAAAAGGGGGATGAACAACCTGTTGCAGAAACCGAACAGGTTGCAGAGGCCTTTGCAGGAGACGGGGCAGCAGGGTCTGAGGCTACGGAACAGGCTGGCGGCGACAAGGAAGTGTCATCTTCTGCTGAGGAGGCTGCTGAAGGCCTGGAACAAGAAAGAGCTCTTGAAGAATCCACTGAAATCGAGAAGGAATCGGTTGGATCTGATGCAGAGGCAGCCAGTTCATCAGAGGAGGAAGTGGCTGGAAATATCGAGATCCAGGATGATGACAAGCCCAATGAATCAGACGAATCTACAGAGCAGGTAAAAAAGGAATAGGTTTTGAGATAGTGGTTGACAGAAAATGGATTTTTTGTTAATGATCTAAATCATGAATAGGTTGAGTATTTTTGGCTATGATAGCCCTTTCACCAACAGGTGAAGGGGCTTTTTTATTTTTGACAAAATGGTGGTAGGGGCTGTTGGAGTATGGGTTCCCCCGGTTGTTTCTAACCGGGGATTTTTTGTTTCAAAACGGGATTTGAATCTGTTCTTCTCTGGAATCCTTCAGCTGATTGAGGGATTTATTGTAAAAATCTATCACTTCCCTCCGGCTTATCATGCCGAGAAATCTTGTTGGGTCATCGTCGGCTACTACTGGGATCCTGTCGATATTTCTGATAGTAAATTTCTTTAAAAGCGTGTTGATGTCTTCCGAAGGGGTCGTCGTTATAACATCTTTTCTGGCAATATCCTTGGCTATGACCAAGGGACCCAATTCTTCATTGAAGAGGCAGTGGCGTATATCATTTATGGAAAAAATCCCTGAAAGACGTCCCTGGCTGTCCACTACAGGAAAGTAGTGCTGATCCGTGGCGCTGAAAAATTTGCAGAATTGGGCAAAGGTCATATCTTCAGGAATGACAGCAAAGACCCTGTTGGGATTAAATATGTCCTTTACCTTTATCCCTTCCAATATATCGTGGAAGAAGTCTCCCTTGTGAACAGGGCTATCAATTTTACTCTTGACCTGTGCCCTGTATAGGTTCCATCTCCTGCTGAGGAAGTAGCTAAGGCTGCAGACCATCATACTTGGTAGTAGGAGATGATAAGAACTGGTTATTTCACTCACAACTATGACAGCTGTGATTGGGATATTGGAATTTCCAGCCAGGAAACCCGCCATCCCTACAATAATGAATGGTGCAGCGCTTGGTACAACGTCTGGCATCAAACCGTGAAAAAACAGGCCAACTGCCCCACCAATGGCCCCCCCTATCACCACAGATGGTCCAAAGACTCCTCCACTGCCCCCTGAACCTATGGAGAACGTCGTGGCCAGAATCTTTCCAAGGGCAACTGCCACGAAGAGGCTTAGAGAGATCTTGCCATAGAGTCCATCTTGTATGAACCCATAGCTGAATCCCAATACCTGGGGGAGGAAGATACCTATGGTGCCTGTCATCAGTCCTCCAACAGCCGGTTTGAACCAGATGGGGAGATTCACATTCTTTTGAAAGAAGTCATGGAATCCCCAAAAGATCTTTACAAAGAGAAAAACCCCGGCAGCCAAACATATGGCAAGCACTGCATATGGACCAAGGGCCAATACATTGGTGAATCTGTAGTCCTCGGCCCTGAACATGGATCCCCAACCATATACAGAACAGAAGAGGCTGTAGGCTATGGTAGATGCTATAGCAGTAGGTATTATGACATCTGCCTCAAATTCCGGGTCTCTATAGAGTATCTCCGAGGCGAAGAGGGCGCCAGTCAAGGGGGCGCGGAAGATACTGCCTATGCCTGCCCCAAGGCCTGCTGCCATGAGGATCCTCATCTCTCTTGGAGGGACCTTTAATGCCTGGGCAAGAAGAGAGCCAAGCCCTGCCCCTATTTGACATATGGGGCCTTCGCTGCCGCCAGACCCACCAGAACCCAGGGTGAGAAACGAGGCGATTGTCTTTACAAAGGGGACCTTTGCTGATATCAGCCCATTCTTTTTGTGATAGGCCTCGATTGCTGAATCCGTGCCATGCCCTTGGGCCTCGGGACAGAATAGCGCCACTATCAATCCGCTTAGCAGTCCACCAACGGCAGGGACCAGCCATAGTACCCATCTTCTGAATTCATGATCGGTATGGTAAAACAGTGGAGGATCACCTGCTGGATGGCTGGGGCGATAGCCAGCTAGCCAGTCTAAAAAGAAGAAATGACCCCAATGGCATAAAAAGTGAAAGATGACAGCCCCTATCCCTGCCATAAGGCCCACAGTGATACAAAGTATGAGCCACCTTCCAGCCCTCCTTGCAGGGCTTTTAAAATAAATAGATCGTATATCTGCCATGATGCATAATTAACTTATTTTTGTCAGATAATGAATAGCAATTTAACGAGAATATTTTTTATATGTGTTAATTTCTACCTATCGTTGACAACCAATATGAGTGGGAATATGCTGTTACTTCACTTTAAAATCGTATCGCTGAGGTAGAATCTTATGACAAAGATACCAGGAAAACAGATGGTTGTTGAAGCCTTGAAGAAGGAAGGCGTGGATGTAGTATTTGGTTTTCCCGGCGGTGCCATAATAGATGTTTATGATGCTCTTGAAAAAGACGGTACCATAAAACATGTACTGGTAAGGCACGAACAGGGAGCTGCTCATGCAGCAGACGGTTATGCGAGGGCTTCTGGAAAGGTAGGGGTTTGCATTGCTACTTCCGGCCCTGGAGCAACC
Organism: Deltaproteobacteria bacterium; assembly: GCA_026986785.1. Lineage (GTDB taxonomy): Bacteria > Desulfobacterota > Dissulfuribacteria > Dissulfuribacterales > QOAL01 > QOAL01. The sequence continues at coordinate 17,347 of JALSNW010000014.1, forward strand.
AATACAGTTACGGGTATAGCCACTGCCTATATGGACTCTATACCCATTGTCGTCTTTACTGGACAGGTCCCAACTGGTTTGATCGGTAACGATGCCTTTCAAGAAGTGGATATAGTGGGTATAACCCGTCCATGCACAAAGCACAACTATCTCGTTAAGGATGTGAAGGACCTACCACGCATATTGAAGGAGGCCTTTTATCTGGCACGTTCCGGCAGACCCGGGCCTGTTTTGATAGATCTTCCAAAGGATGTCCAAAACGCGAAGGCCGAATTCAATTATCCTGAAAAGATAAAGCTTCGTTCTTACAATCCTGTTGTAGAGCCCCACAGTAAACAGATAGAGAGGGCCTTCAAGTTGATAGAGCGCGCAAGGCAGCCTGTTATATATGCAGGTGGAGGGGTAATAATAGCAAATGCCCACAAGGAACTTAGAAAGTTGGCAGAGTACATCCATGCCCCTGTAACCATGACCCTCATGGGGCTGGGCTGTTTCCCTGGCACCAGTGAATTGAGCCTCGGGATGTTGGGTATGCATGGCACTTACTGTGCCAATATGGCAATGGCCAATACGGATTTGATCATTGCTGTTGGTGCCAGATTTGATGACAGGGTTACAGGAAAGATCGAGGCCTTTGCACCGAATGCCTCCATAATTCATATCGATATAGATCCCACTTCCATCCAGAAGAATGTGAGGGTCGATGTACCCATAGTGGGAGATTGTAGGCGTGCATTGAAGAAATTGGTAAAGGCGGTCGAGGTTGACGGCAGGCCTCCTGAGGTATGGAAAGAACGCGCACAGCCATGGTTTGAGCAGATACACGCCTGGCAGAAGAGACATCCTCTCACATATAAAAAGGAGTCAGGAGTCATAAAACCCCAGGAAGTCATCGAAAAACTCTATGAGATGACAAAGGGCAAGGCGATCATCACCACTGAGGTCGGCCAAAATCAGATGTGGACGGCCCAGTTCTACAAGTTTGACAAGCCTCGTACCCTTCTCACCTCTGGAGGGCTGGGAACCATGGGATATGGATTCCCGGCAGCCATTGGTGCCCAAATGGCCTTCCCAGACAAATTAGTAGTAGACGTGGCTGGTGATGGTAGCATCCAGATGAATATCCAGGAGATGGCCACTGCTATGGAGCAGCGTCTGCCCATCAAGATTGTGATCCTTAACAACCAGTTTCTTGGCATGGTACGTCAATGGCAGGAGCTTTTCTATGATAAGGTATATGCAGCTACCGAATTCTCCGTGACTCCAGATTTTGTCAAGCTGGCCGAGGCCTATGGGGCAAAGGGATTTAGGGCCACCAAGCCTGAGGAGATCGAAGAAACCCTCAAAAAGGGTATAGAATCCGAAGGGCTGGCCATAATGGAGTTTGCCATTGCCAGGGAAGAAGGGGTATTCCCCATGGTTCCTGCAGGTAAGGCAACTACGGAAATGTTGCTCGTATGAACCCAAATTATGCAATTGGCGAGTTTGCTCAAGATTTGAGGCGCGAGGGGCAAAGACGTACTTAGGTACTTCGAGCCCCGAGCAACAAAGAAGATTGGGCAAGATCGCCAATCCCGAAGGGCTGAGAAAGAGGGCAAAAACAGCATGAATTTTGCGGCACCAAAAAAGTGAATGTTCAGCAATAGGTTGCAATGAGGCAATTACTTGATATAAAAAGAAGATTCATTTTTGCCCTCTTACGCAGTGCATAATTTGGGATGAAAGAGATGAATATTGCCTGAAAATCTTGACAGGCCCTGGGTTAAAAGGACCTGTATATCATAAAAAAAGAACCAGGAGTTTTAAACCAATGAAACATACCCTATCTGTTCTGGTGGAAAATGAACCGGGGGCACTCTCTAGAATAACAGGACTGTTCAGCGGCCGTGGTTTCAACATCGAAAGCCTTTGTGTGGCTCCCACCCTGGACAGGACCATGTCTCATTTGACTCTTGTCACCAATGGAGACGAGTCGATCATAGAGCAGATTATCAAACAGTTGAACAGGCTTGTTGATGTCTACAAGGTAGTGGATGTCAGCGAAGGAGAATTTGTTGAAAGGGAGATGGCGCTCATAAAGGTGAGGGCTGAAGATGAGACCAGGGCAGAGGTCCTGAGAATGTGCGATATCTTCAGGTGTAAGGTTGTTGATGTAAGTCCAAAGACCTATACCATTGAGGTGACAGGCCCGGAATCCAAGTTGAAGGCCGTAACCGAGTTGTTGAACCCTCTTGGCATAAAGGAGATTACCAGGACCGGGACAATTGCTATCCAGCGTGAAAAAAAGACTATCTGACAGGAGCCTTAAAAGATGAAGATATATTATGACAAAGACGTACCCCAGGGCATACTCGAGGGAAAGACTGTAGCAGTCATAGGTTATGGGAGTCAGGGCCATGCCCATGCCCAAAATCTCAGAGATAGTGGTATCAATGTAATCGTTGGGCAGAGGCCAGGCTCTCCAAATTATGATCTGGCGGTCAAACATGGTTTTGAGCCTGTAAGTGCGGCAGATGCGGCAAAACAAGCAGACGTCATCATGGTGCTTGTGCCTGACCATGTCCAGGCTGATCTTTACAGGCAAGCCATTGAGCCCAATCTTGAACCTGGTAATATGCTCATGTTCTCCCACGGTTTCAATATCCATTTTGGACAGATTGTGGCCCCCAAAGACGTGGACGTGACCATGGTGGCTCCAAAGGGGCCCGGGCATCTGGTAAGAAGGGAATACGAGATTGGTAGAGGTGTACCATGTCTTGTTGCAATTCATCAGGATGCTACTGGTCAGGCCCTTGAAAAGGCCCTTGGTTATGCCCAAGGAATTGGGGGGACCAGAGGTGGAGTCATTGAGACCACCTTCAAGGAAGAGACAGAGACAGACCTCTTTGGCGAACAATGCGTGCTCTGTGGGGGTGTTAGTGAACTGATCAAGGCAGGTTTCGAGACATTGGTAGAGGCAGGTTATCAGCCTGAGATCGCCTATTTTGAATGTTGTCACGAGTTGAAACTCATTGTGGATCTCATCTATGAAGGTGGGCTGTCCAGGATGCGCTATTCTATCAGTGATACAGCCGAATATGGTGATCTCACCAGGGGAAGGCGGATAATCACCCAGGAGACCAGGAAAGAGATGCGCCATATCCTCGACGAGATCCAGACAGGCAGCTTTGCAAAGGAATGGCTGTTGGAAAACAGGGTCAACCGTCCACAGTTCAATGCGCTGAGAAACAGGGAAAGGGAACATCTACTCGAAGAGGTAGGCTCCCGCCTCAGGGATATGATGAGCTGGCTCAAAGAATAGAGACATAATTATGTTGCCAGCAAGAATCCCTGTGGCCAAGGAGGGCCTGCCCTTTATCGGCATGTCAGCCTTGGCTACAATTGTTTTTGCCATGCTCGGTATGAAAGGGCCAGCACTTGCTGCTCTTATTTTTACTGGGTTTGTCCTGTATTTTTTCAGGGACCCTGAACGTGTAGTACCCCATAGGGCAAATTTGATTACTTCACCTGCTGATGGTAAGGTTATAGATATTTCAGAGGTGGAGGAGCCCTGGTTCCATAGTGGAGAGACATTGAGAATAAGCATATTCATGAATGTGTTTAACTGTCATGTAAATAGGGCGCCCATCTCGGGTGCAGTAATGGATATGCAATACAGGCCAGGAATTTTTGTCTCTGCCAATAAGGCGCGGGCCATTTCTGACAACGAGGCCAATGCCATGCTTCTGCAGGATGATGCTGGTAGGAGGGTAACCGTTGTCCAGGTCGCTGGCCTTATCGCCAGGAGGATAGTCTGCCATGCTCAAGTAGGCGACACCCTCGAAAGGGGCCAGCGTTATGGCATGATAAGGTTTGGTTCCAGGCTCGACGTATATGCTCCTGCAGACAGCCTGATCCTCATAGAGAGAGGGGATCGTGTTGTGGCAGGGCAGTCGGTGCTTGCGGAGATGAAGGAACAGTCATGAAGATTCGAGATCCAAAGGTGAACAGAACCCCTATCAGGGGTGCCTATATACTTCCAAATCTTCTTACTTCTGCCAGCCTGTTTGCCGGCTTTTATTCACTGGTGGCAGCAATAAATGGGAACTACCTCGCCGCTGCCTGGGCAATCCTCGTATCAGGTATTTTCGACGGCCTTGATGGCAGGGTTGCACGTATCACTGGGACCACCAGTAAGTTTGGCCTTGAGTATGATTCATTGGCAGATTTGGTGGCATTTGGGGTGGCCCCTGGGATACTTGCCTTTACTTGGGGGCTTCAAACCTATGGCAGGCTTGGCTGGCTTGCGGGTTTTCTCTATGTGGCCACCACCGCCTTGAGGCTTGCAAGATTCAATACCCTCGGTTCGTCTGGACCGGGTTCAAAACATTTTTTCACAGGTCTCCCCTGTCCCTCTGCAGCAGCAATGGTTGCTACCACAGTGCTTCTTTGTCATCATTTTGGCATCCTTGGCCCTGTTCGTCATTATGGCGTGCTTCTGCTCATATACAGCTTATCCTTTCTAATGGTGAGCAATGTGCGTTATCATAGTTTCAAGGAGGTGAAGTGGTTTAATCAGCACCCATTCAGGGGAATCATAGCATTTCTGCTGACTATGGTTGTCATAGCCATAGAACCCAAGGTCACCCTTTTCCTTATCTTCTTTGCCTATGTCTTTTCCGGGCCTCTACTACATTCCTTGAGCCTATTGAGGGCCAGGAGAAAAGAGGCTGGAATCGTAGAGAAAAGAGAATCGTAGGATAGAAGAAGAAAGGAAATATCCATCATGGAAAACAATAGAATAATAATCTTTGACACAACCCTCAGGGACGGAGAACAATCACCAGGGGTTTCTCTCAACATGGAAGACAAGATCCAGATAGGCCGTCAACTGGAGAAGTTGGGTGTTGATGTACTCGAGGCGGGTTTCCCCGTGGCTTCGCCAGGAGACTTCAAGGGTGTCCAACTCCTTGCGACAGAGCTGAAGAATCTCCAGGTAACCGCACTTGCAAGGGCTACGAAGAAGGATATAGATACGGCTTGGGAGGCTATAAAAAAAGGTGCCAATCCCAGGATTCACACCTTTTTGGCTACCTCGGACATACATCTCAAGTACAAGCTCAGAAAGACCAGGGAAGAGGTCCTGGAGATGGCTGCAGAGGCGGTGAAATATGCCTCTGGTTACACATCGAACATTGAATTTTCCGCAGAAGATGCAAGCCGCACTGATCTTGATTTCCTCTGTAAGGTATTCGAAAAGGTAATAGATGCTGGTGCGACAACTGTCAATTTCCCAGATACAGTAGGGTATGCCATCCCCTGGGACTTTGGCCGAATGGTTCGTTACATCATGGAAAATACGCCCAATATCCACAAGGCTGTATTGAGCGTTCACTGTCATAACGACCTGGGCCTTGCCACTGCCAATGTGCTCTCTGCCGTAAAGGAGGGTGCCAGACAGGTGGAATGTACCGTGAATGGCATAGGAGAACGTGCTGGCAATACCGCCATGGAAGAGGTGGTGATGGCAATTCGTACAAGACATGACTGCCTGCCCTATGAAACCGGTATAAACACACGGCATATATCCTCGACCAGCCGCATGGTGAGCACCTTGACCGGCATGCCTGTCCAACCCAACAAGGCAATAGTTGGGGCCAATGCCTTTGCCCACGAGTCTGGCATTCATCAGGATGGCGTACTCAAGGAGAGGACTACCTATGAGATCATGGACCCAAAGGACATAGGATTGTCCCATGGACGCTTGGTGCTCGGCAAGCACTCAGGACGCCATGCCATGAAGGCAAAGCTCGAAGAGATGGGCTATGATCTCTCTGAGCAGGAGATAGACCGGGTGTTCATCAGGTTCAAGGCCTTGGCGGACAAAAAGAAGGAGATCTTTCCTGAGGACCTGGAGGCCATAGTTGCAGAAGAGATACTCAGGATACCTGAGACATACAAGTTGACCTATCTTCATGTGGCAGGTGGAAGTGGGATTAGGCCAACGGCCACAGTTGGAATCGCCATAGAAGGTGAGGAGAGGATAGGTGTTTCCATTGGGGCTGGTCCAATAGATGCAGCTTTCAAGGCAGTGGCCAAGCTCATCGAGACCAAGAGCAAGCTTTTGAGATTCACCGTCAACTCCATAACAGGGGGTACTGATGCTCAGGGCGAGGTGACTGTCAGGCTTCAAGAAGGGGACAGGGTTGTCATAGGCCAGGGTGCAGACCCTGACATCATTACCGCAAGCGTAAGGGCTTATCTGAATGCCCTGAATAGGCTTGCATACAAGAAATAAAAACGCATGGGCCTAAAAAGGCCCTGAAAACCAAATAGGAATGAGGTATGCGACAATGAGTCGTCCAATGACAATTGCCGAGAAGATTCTGGCTGCTCATGCCGGGCTCGATTCAGTAGAGCCGGGGCAGCTCGTGGATGTAAGGGTTGACATGGCCCTTGGAAATGATATCACGGCCCCAATATCCATAGAGGTTTTTCGAAAGGCAGGGGCAAAGGATGTCTTCGACAGGGAAAAGATCGCCTTGGTGGCCGATCACTTCACGCCCAACAAGGATATCAAGAGTGCAGAACAGGTACGGATGCTGAGGGAATTTGCCCAGGAGCAGGCCATTGTCCATTTTTACGAAGGTGGCAAGGTCGGGGTGGAACATTGCCTCCTGCCTGAAAAAGGCATAGTCCTTCCCGGGGACGTGGTCATAGGGGCTGACAGTCATACATGTACCTATGGAGCCCTTGGGGCCTTTGCTACAGGGGTTGGGAGTACTGATCTGGCCGCAGCCATGATAACAGGCAGGACATGGTTCAAGGTACCCGAAAGTATAAAGATAGTGTACAACGGCCAGCTTCAGCCCTGGGTGAGTGGAAAGGATCTCATACTCTATACCATAGGAGATATAGGGGTGGATGGGGCCCTGTACATGGCAATGGAGTTCACAGGTCCTGTTATCGAAAGATTGCCAATGGCAGACAGGTTCACCATGTCCAATATGGCCATTGAGGCAGGAGGCAAGGCTGGGCTTGTAAACCCTGACGCTACAACAGAAGAATTCGTCTCAGGCAGGGCACAGCGGGCCTACAACGTCTTCACCAGTGATGATGATGCCCAGTATGCAAGGGTGATAGAATATGATTGTGCAGAGATAGAGCCCCAGATTGCCTTTCCTCACCTTCCCGAAAACACGGTTGGTATTTCAGAGGTGGCAACTGTCGAACTCGATCAGGTGGTAATAGGTTCTTGTACCAATGGACGGATAGAGGATTTGGCCATAGCCGCAGCCATACTGGAGGGAAGGCGGGTTGCAGAAGACCTGAGGCTCATAGTACTGCCTGCTACACCTACCATTTGGGCAGAGGCCCTTGAAAAAGGTTTTCTCAAGATCTTTTCAGATGCTGGGGCAGTCATCGGCCCACCAACATGTGGCCCTTGTCTCGGAGGGCACATGGGGGTATTGGCAAAGGGGGAGCGAGCTCTTTCCACGACCAACAGAAATTTTGTGGGCAGAATGGGTCATCCGGAGAGTGAGCTCTACCTGGCAAGCCCTGCTATAGCTGCCGCAAGTGCGATATTGGGTAGGATTGGAAGCCCTGAAGAACTTTGAGGTGAGGAACAAGCAATGAAGATACGAGGCAAGGTGTGGAAATTTGGAGACAACATTGACACTGATGCAATCATTCCTGCACGTTACTTGAATACATCTGACCCCAAGGAACTGGCAAGGCATTGTATGGAGGATGCAGATGCGGAGTTTCCCCAAAAGGTGACTCCTGGAGACATCATCGTTGCAGGGAAGAATTTTGGCTGTGGCTCATCCAGGGAACATGCACCTATTGCCCTCAAGGCTGCTGGTATCTCTTGCATCATAGCCCCGAGTTTTGCCAGGATATTTTATCGTAATGCCTTCAACATGGGCCTGCCTATATTCGAGAGTGCCGAGGCTGCCAAAGAGATAGAAGAGGGGCACGAAGTGGAAGTAGATGCCGACTCTGGCATTATAAAAGACCTTACAACAGGCAAGGAGATGAGGGCACAGCCCATTCCTCCGTTCATGCAGGAACTCATCGCTGATGGTGGCTTGATCGAGCATATCCTGAAAAAATTTCAAGAAAAATGATTTGTATTCATATTGGTGCATGCTGTAATAATCAAAAAATCTTTTTAATTGACAAGGAGAGGAAGACACATGGCAAATAGATACAAGATAGCGGTTATTCCCGGTGACGGTACTGGCCCTGAAGTTGTAAGGGAGGGGGTCAAAGTGCTCGAGGTTGCTGCATCGAGGTTTGGCTTCGAGTTGGATATGACGTGGTATGATTATGGTGGTGACAGGTATCTCAAGACCGGTGAAGTTCTACCTGAAGGGGCCGTAGAGGATCTCAAGCAGTACAAGGCTATATATCTTGGTGCCATAGGTCATCCCGATGTAAAACCAGGTATCCTGGAGAAGGGGATTTTGCTGGCCTTGAGATTTGCCCTGGATCAGTACATAAATTTGCGACCTGTGATCCTTTATCCGGGTGTTGATACACCATTGAAAGACAAGGGGCCAGAAGACATAAATTTTGTGGTGGTCAGGGAGAATACCGAAGGTCTCTATGCAGGAGCAGGCGGGGTGCTCAAGAAAGGCACCTCTGATGAAGTGGCTGTTCAGGAATCCATAAATACGAGAAAGGGCGTGGAACGATGTATTCGTTTTGCCTATGAATACTGCAGGAAGAGAAACCAGAAAAAGACCCTTACCCTCTGCGGCAAGACCAATGTTTTGACCTACGCCTTTGATCTATGGGAAAGGGCTTTTTACGAGATCGGCGAGGAATACCCGGATATAAAGAAGGAGTATGCCCACGTGGATGCCACATGTATGTGGATGGTCAAAAATCCCGAATGGTTCGATGTGATCGTTACAGATAATATGTTTGGCGATATTATTACTGATCTTGGTGCCATGATTCAGGGAGGAATGGGTATCGCCGCTGGTGGAAACATCAATCCAGAAGGGGTCTCCATGTTCGAACCCATTGGGGGATCTGCACCCAAATATACCGGCAAGAATGTCATAAATCCCCTTGCGGCCATATGTGCTGGACAGATGATGTTGGATTACTTGGGAGAGGAAGAGGCTGCAAAGGCCGTGGAAGATGCAGTAAAGAAGGCGGTGAGTCAAGATCTCAAGAGCCTTTCTGCTGGTAAGATGGGCTATTCCACGACAGAGGTTGGAGATCTTGTTGCCAGATACGTAAAAGAAGTCTGAAAAGCTTAGAGAGTGTGTTTATTATGATGGGATACTGGTATATATTTCCCAAAAAAGATACTGGAAGGTTTAGGGAAAGATGAGTAGGGAATATTGTGTGGCAGTTGCAGGGGCAACGGGAGCAGTTGGCAAGACCATGATAAAGGTCCTGGAGGAGAGGTCTTTTCCTGTCTCAGAGATCCGTCTCCTTGCCTCTGAGCGTTCTGAAGGGAAGGAATTGATGTTTCGCGGGCAGAAGGTGGTGGTTCACAAGATGGATCACGATTCCTTTGACGGGGTCGATATTGCCCTGTTTTCTGCAGGTGGTTCCAGAAGCCGTGAATTTGCACCTTCTGCTGCCAAGGCAGGGGCAGTCGTGGTTGACAATTCGAGTGCCTGGCGTATGGATCCAGACGTCCCGTTGGTGGTCCCTGAGGTAAACCCTCATGCAATAGCAGGTTATAAGAAAAAAGGTATTATTGCCAATCCCAACTGCTCCACCATACAGATGGTGGTGGCCCTCAAGCCACTATATGACTATGCCCGGATAGAACGGATAGTGGTTTCCACCTATCAGGCTGTCTCAGGAACAGGCCAGCAGGCTATTGCTGAATTGGAGGAAGAGATAAGGCAGTGGGTGATAAAGGGCTGTGGCAGTGAGCCAGGAAAGTCAAAAGGCTGGGTGGGTGAGTATGACTATAAGGCCTATCCCCATCAGATCGCATTCAATTGTCTGCCTCATATAGATGTATTCACTGAAAATGGCTATACGAAAGAAGAGATGAAGATGGTCAATGAGACCAGGAAGATCCTGGAGGACGATTCCATCATGGTCTCAGCCACGGCCGTGAGGGTACCTGTCTTTTTTGGCCATTCAGAGGCAGTCAATATCCGATTCGAACAGCCTGTCACTGCAGAACAGGCCAAGAAGTTGCTGGAAGATGCCCCAGGGGTAAAGGTGGTGGACGACCCTTCTGAAAATCGTTACCCCATGGCCATAGAGGCGGAGGGGAAGGATTTGACCTTCGTGGGTAGGATCAGAGAAGACATCTCCCAGGAAAACGGTCTCGACTTGTGGATAGTGGCTGACAACATCAGAAAGGGTGCAGCAACCAATGCCGTGCAGATAGCCGAGAAGTTGGTGGAGTCTTATCTGTGAGACCTGGTCTTTGACTTGGATTACCTCTTTTATAAAAATCAAGGATTGTGGGGCGGGACCTTTTGGTCCCGTCCTTTTGTTTTATCCCAGATTATAAATATTATGCACTTCAAATGCTTGGGTAAAGATTTTCTATAAAAAAATCAAACAGTTATTTGCATTTTTTGGATGAATACTTTCATCCAAAAGGTGAAGATTTTTCTGTTCTGAAAACTCAGCCATTTGAAGCCGCAAGGGGGCTTGCAATTTTACCGAATCTGCTTTGGTGTCGGGTAGTTGAAGTAGTACAGGGTATATTATACGAGCACCTCCTCTTCACATCTTTGGCAAGCCTGTACACTGCATAATCAGGGTTCTTCTAACATCATCAATGGGGTTGGTCTACTGGTTCAGTTTTTATCTTGACATTGTTAATTATATCGCTATAAAATTAATCTTATCTAATTATATACCTGGCATGTGTTTTGACCTTTCAAGTTTTAATAGTTGGAAGGAGGTAAGACGTGGCATGGAACTCCTTTTTAAGACGACATATTACTGAATGTCTTTATGGGATATTCTTTCAGTTTGTTTTTATCCTTTTTTCCCCAACTGTAATACTATCTGCCCCTTTTTTCATTGATCCAGATCTGCTGATAAATCCGGATTGGTCTGTTCTCTCCAATATCTTGCCAGAATATACAATAGATTTCGAAGACGTAGCCTCTGGAACGGAAATATACAATCAGTATGCAGATCAGGGGGTCCTTTTTTCATCAGTGCCACTGGCTGTCATACCAAGCGTACAAACTGTTTCAGGTTCCAAGGTCATCACCAATAGGCATCCAGGAGAAGAATTTCCAGGGGCCATAGAAGTAGAGTTCACCACAGGGCAGTCAGAGGTAAGTGCCTATATCGGTACGGATGAAGACACCAATGGACACAACCTCCTGGTCTATGTAAATGCCTATGACCAAAACGGCCAACTCGTCCAGTCCATAGCCCCAGCAAACATAGGCCCAGGTCCATGTGATGTAAGCCATTTTGTCTATGTAGCCTCGAATGAGAAAAACATCTGGAAAGTAGAATTCAAGGTTGGGCCAGGTTATGGATTTTATCTCGATGACCTCGGTTTCTCCGATATAGGGCCTGTCCCAGCAAGTACAAGCCGTTCGCCAGTAGTCCGTATCAAAAAGCCTACGGAAGCCCATAGGTTTTACTTTGATTCCTTTGTAGATCCAGGTGGAAATTGTGGTGTTTTCGGTGGAGATATCATCTCTGAAAACCGCTTGAAAAGCGTAACCCTGGTGTTGCAATCCGGTAATAACATCAAGACATTCGATATAGGTTTTGGACGTATCGATGAGACGAGATACTCCTTTGGTGGTTTTTCCAACATCTGTTCATTCCTATCAGAAGGAGAAAATCTTGTGACTGTGCGGGCTGAAGACTGGGAGGGAAACACAGGGACAGATTTTATCAACCTGGGTTATTATCCCATAAAAACCAGATCTCTATTGCTTATAATGACACCGGCAGATTTCAGGGAGGCCCTCGTACCCCTGATGAATCACAAAAAGGCCTCTGGTATGGATGCCAACATCATAACGATAGAGGCAATTTCACAGGACAGCAGGTTTTCCCCCTCCAGAGATCTACCTGAAAAGATAAAGAAGGCAATAGCTTATGCACATGAGCATTATCAGACCAAGTATGTGATGTTGGTTGGTGACAGTGACAAATTCCCAGTGCGTTATTGTAGGCATGTACCTGGACAGAGACATGCTGGTTATGGAGAATTCTACATGCCAGCCGACCTCTATTACGCTGACCTGTACAGATATGAGAATGGACAGCGTGTCTTTGACAATTGGGATGAAAATGGCAATGGCTACATGGGTGAGATGACCTGTGAAGGCTCCTCCTGTGATCAATACCTACTTGATCAAGTGGATTCCATACCAGACGTGGCTGTTGGGCGCATACCAGTTTCTAAGGTGGAGGATCTCAGGACCTATGTCGCAAAGATAATAAAATATGAAAATAATTATCATCCTGGCTGGTTTTTCAATGTCCTGCTCGTAACAGGAGGCTATCCTGGAGATACCACAACAAACGACTGGATAGCAGACAATACATTGTCGGCGTTTAATAAGACAAGACACTATAGCAACTCTGGGCATCCCAATTTCGTGCAACAGCTTACAGATTATTTGAACCAAGGACAGGGCTTTGTCAGTTACATTGGACACGGAGGCCCCTGTGAATGGGCAAGCTACCCGGTCTGTGCCTCTATCCCTGATCTTCACAATGAGAATATGCTGCCGGTCATTTTTGCAGCGGCCTGTTATACGGCACAGTTTCATACAAGGGAAGGCCAGTATTTGAGTATCGACGGCAGGGATCCTCCTGGACAGATATGGCCGAGTCCAGCACCAGAACCAGCTGCCATACAGCCGCCAAGATATGATACAAGCTCCTGTGCAGAACATCTCTTGTTCAGGTCTTCGGCAGGGGCCATCGCCTATATAGGGTGCTACACTGGAAGTCAAAGCTGGGCATTGATCCTGGCAAAGAAATTTTTTGCCGCCTATGATCACCTGTCTGACATCTCTCCAGATCCGGTCATCCTGGGGGATATGTGGAACCAGGCCCTGGTTGATTATTATTATGACCAGATAAAAAATCCTGTAACAGGCGAATGTCTCACAGAACGGGTCAATGCATCGGGTAGCCTATACTGGATCCCCAGCACCATTTATCACCATATCAGAAAATACATGTTATATGGAGATCCGTCCCTGCGTCTCGGTGGCAGCAGAACCCCATCCTATATATTCTTGCCTGTTTCATATACTCAGCTCTTTACCTGGGATGTTTCCCAGACTGGCCAACAGGGTGACCATGCCAAGCTTTCTGGTCGGGTTTTTTCTCCCAGTACACTGGAGATATACGAAGGCTCTCAGCTTTTGGGCACCTTTGAAGTCAATGGGGCCTTTGAGATAGTTCTACCTTCAATGGATGAAGGAATACATCATTTGACCCTCTACATTCGTAACCAGGAAGGAAAAGTGATGGACAGCAGAGAATTGAACATCACCATGGATACCACTCCTCCTGTCATAGAGGTGACCAGCTATACCCCATTTGCAGTATCTGGACAGGTTGCAATAAGTGGATTGAGTGAAAACCTTGCCAGGGTGGAATTGTACGAGGGAGACAGGCTATTGGCATCCACCTTTGCCGAGCCCCAGTTTGCCAACGAAGCTGAGGAGCAGCCATTCACGATCCAGATTACCCAGCCCCTGGAAAAGGGTCTGCATAGTTTTACCCTCAGGGCTGTGGATCAAAGTGGCAATCAGGCAGTCTTCTATCGCAATATCGTCATAGAGGTCGTGGATGACTACTGTTGTCCCACTATGATAAAGTGGGATCAGCTCTTCAATGGTACATATCACTTTGGGGGTCTTTAGGTCACACCCGGATTATGCAGCTTAAAGCTCACCGAAGATGTGAATAGGATGCGGAAGGCGTAACTTTGGTACTTTAACTGCCCGAAACAAAGCAGATTCAGTAGGCTTGTGAGCCCCCTGTGGCTTTAAATGCCCGAAGACTTATCGCAAAGCGGCCTTCGCTTTTAGGTGAAAATACAAAGGGATCAGCTGGTTGCCGCCCATGTGATCATTCAAAGAAATCGTCTTTTCCTTGCGTTTGAAGTGTATAAATCTGGGTTAAAAATCCATGTGCCCCATTTTTTGATCAGGGTAGCCGGTTTAGACCTACAAAGCAGCCCCCATTTTCCTCTGCAAGTCTTCTCATCAGGTTTGAAAAACGATAGATATTTTCAGAGTTGGGGGCCTCTTCGAGCAGCACAGGAAAACCTATGGCATGGATGCGTACCCTGCGTCTGCCAGCCCTCAGGTTGAGCCTTTTGACCTGGTCCAGCACTCCCTGGATGGATCCTGTAGAAAAATCATCCCCGAGGACATAGATGGATATCCTTTTGTCCCCGGCATAGAAGCGGCGTATGGCCGCGGTTATGCCCTCTGCCGGGCTGGAATTAGAAAAGGGCGCCCATGTGGTGAGCATGGACAGTATTGCGCGTCTCCTGGCAGGGCTGTCAGGTATCCACCTGCCCTCGTAACGGGAGAACATATAGTTCCCCATGTCGTTCATGACCTGTATCCCCTTGACCCTGGGATAGATGCGGAGTACCTCGGCCATCTTTTTCCTGACCAGAGGCCAGGCAAAACGCTGCATGGACCCGGAGGTGTCTATAACGAATATGATGTATTCGCTGTCCACGGGGATGCCACCTATGGGTGAACGGGCCCGGGCCGGCGGGGCTGCCTTCTGGAGGCGCTTCATCTCCAAGGTGAGTTTCTGCCTTGCTGATTGGAGTTGTTTGGCAATGATCTTCTGGGCCTCCTGATCCGTCCTCTGGGCCTGGTATCTTCCCTCAGTGGTCCTGAGCTCACCTTGGAGGCGACCGATCTGTTGTCGAAGCCTTGCCAGTTGCTCCTTTCTTGAGGCAAGTTGGCTTTTCATGTGCTCGGTTTCTTCTTTCAAACTTTGTTTTTCAAGTTCGAGGGATGCGATTTGCTCGTTCAATTTCCTGCCCTCTTGTTCGATCACCCGTGGTTCAGAGAACTGGGAGATCACAAGGAGCAGGATTATTGCCCCAAACCCACATGAGACCACGTCAAGAAAGGAAAGGGTGAATATCTCGAACCCCCTTCGCTGTCTCATGGCCAATCCCTGCTTGGTGTGAGAAATGAGCCCCTGGTATCAACGGCCAGCTTCCAGAAGAGGCCTGCTGCCATCGGGTCTCCTTCCAGTGGAAAAAGAATGGTATTGACCGGTATTGCCTTGGGGAGTCTTGAAACTGCTTGCCTGAAAAGCTTCACCCTCTCCTTGGATGATACCTTGCCCTGGCTTGTAGGCTTGGCCCCCATCGTTGGCAGACCATCGGTGAGCAGGATGATATTGTCCGGCCTGGGGGAAAGGATGGCCGCAGCAGAAAATGCCCAGGAGAGGCTGGTGCCGTGTGCCGGAACCCTCTTCTCCAGTTCGTCCACCATATCGTTTATCTGCTGCCTGCTGGTAACAGCTACCCATCTGCGTGCAGATTCACCCAAAAAGACGATCCTGGTGTCAAATACGGCTACTTTGATAGTGGAGCTTGGAGGGACGTTTGCAAGAAGCCACTTGAATGTACGTATTACCCTTTGCCACTTGGTGGATTGCAGCCTGGTAGTGCGGGAAAGATTGCGTCTTCTTATTATACCAAGGATCGTTTGGTGGAGCATGGAGGCAGATGCATCTATGAGAAAGAGGATCCGTTTGCCTCCAAGGCGCAGGCCGGTAAGATACTGCCGATTCCCTTCACCAGAGAAATATCGCACCTTCTCGCCTGCATCCTGGTCCCTTCTCTTTTTTGCAAGGAGCCTCTTCCTTTCTGCATCCATGGATTTCAAGTCACTTTCCAGTTCCTTCAAGGATCTTCTTGTTGCAAGGGAAGCATTTTCAAACAGTGAAATCTTGGCCCTGGTCCTTTTTATCTTTTCTGCGAGGACAGCAGATTTTTCTTTGGCAGTAGCAATCTGGGAATCTGTCACCTCCAGGCTGTTTTTCAGCTCGGACAAGAGCCTTTCCCTTGCCTGGACCTCGAGTTTGAGGGCCATGAGCTTGGTTCTCAGGTCTTGATCTCTTTCCCTCCTGTGACGTACCGTGTTGCTGTTTACTATGAGCACCAGGAGTACTACGGCCCCAAAACCACAGAACATGATATCGAGGAAAGAGAGATTGAAGGTTGGCTGCTGGCCTTTTCCCTTTTTTGGTGCCATCTACAAAAAACCAAGTGGTGTCAGGGCATGGGCCTTATCCTTAGCCGTGAGATCAAGTGGGTGTTGCAATATTCCTCTGTATCGAGCACCAGGCGTTCCTGCATGAGTTGGAGTTGATGGATGAAGAACATGAGTACTATGGAGATGACAAGTGCTATGAAGGTAGAATTGAATGCTACACCCAGGCTTTGGGTCACGCCAGTGATATCTCCCTCTACTGCCTTGTTGGCTTGGGAGAGTGCAGCACCGATGCCACGTACCGTACCGATGAAGCCCACCGAGGGTATGGCCCATGCAATATAGCGGATGACCGAGAGCTCTGCTTCCTGGCGTTCTCCTTCGGATTCACAAAGGCTCCTTACTGCAGTTGCTGCATCCTGCACGTTTCTCGTGGCTGCAAATCTCTGGATGGCTGTTCTGAGCGCCTTTGGTAGTAAAAAACTTTGCATCTTTGGAGGGACTTCTTCCAATCTTCTCAAGAGCTCTTTGGTGTCTTCCAGGCCCACAGGAAGGCCGTGGGGCAGTTTGAGGAGATCCATGGAGAGCTGTTGTTGCTGTCTCCATGTGAATACGGCCTTGTAGCCCATTATGGCAAAGGCCCAGAACATGAGGATGATACAGGCCTCCTGCTCGTAGTCCTTGAGTACGACGTAAAAATTTCTTTGTTGCTCATATCTCTTGTCTTGGGCCGTGAGGTCATGCTGTCTTTGAAGAAACGCCTCTGCCTTGGGCCGTATTGTTGCAACATATGCAGCGTGAACGATTATAAAGGCGATCAATAGGGAAAATACCTGGAATATTAGTTCTACTGGCAGTTTTTTTTGCATGATTGAATAAATCCTATGTGTTTCAAGGTATATCAGTTATTCTGCTTTTTTTGATGTCGTGTTTTTTCGATTGGATGCAATCCCTTTTAAGCAGAGCTCTGTTTAGATATCCACAGGGAAGGCAACTGCCTGGTCTGCTGTGATCCTTTCCTTGGGGGTGTACCATCTCTGTGATTTCTTTTTTTTCTTCTTTTTCAACCTGTGAGCTTGGCCCTTGGCCGTCTCAT
Organism: Deltaproteobacteria bacterium; assembly: GCA_026986785.1. Taxonomy (GTDB): domain Bacteria; phylum Desulfobacterota; class Dissulfuribacteria; order Dissulfuribacterales; family QOAL01; genus QOAL01. Next base: position 34,612 of record JALSNW010000014.1, read on the forward strand.
CTGTAGTCATATCAGATTTTTTAAGATCGACCTGGAGATGGTGTTTGGCGCAAAGGGCCATCCTTCCAGCCAACAGGACGGAGCACATGAAAAAAAGGCCTAAGATGGATGTTCGAACAAGTTTTTTTATGGTCTCTGTTTTCATTTTACATACCTGGCAATCCTGAAACCAAGATCGTCTTCAGGTTTTCTGCTATAGCCCCTATAGCTCAATCTCAGCTCTGTCACTGAGCTGTCTTTCCAGCTTGCACCCCGTACAACATGATGAGTCCCTACAGATGGGCCAAGGGGGTCTTGTTCGAGGCCAGGCCTGAGAAGGACAACCGGCGAGTAGAGGTCATGGCACCATTCTGATACATTGCCTCCAATATCGAAAAGCCCAGCAGGATTGGCCTGAAAGTTACCCACTGGTCCACTTACAGGAAATCCATCATTATAACCCCTCATGATCACAGGCAGTATGCCCCTGGCGGATTCATCAGCAAAGTTTCCACTCCTATCTGGTGGCGGAAAGGTTCCAGGCCATGGGTACTTGGAAGCCCTGGTTCTCTTGGCAAATCGTGCAGCACATGCCCATTCAGCCTCTGTAGGGAGTCGATAGCCATTTGTAAGCGGGTGGACGACCTCGATCTGTCCAGCAGTTATCTTGTAGAAGGGCTCTATCCCCTCTCTGATGGAGAGCCAGTTGAGGTAGCGTACCGCGTCTGCCCAGCTCACTTGTACCACAGGCTGGTTTGAGCCATCGAGGTTGATCCCCTTGAAGCTGCCTGAGGAATGATCTTTTTCAAACCTTCGATACTGGGCATTGGTGACCTCATGGGCAGAGATGTAAAAAGGCCTTGTAAGCCTTACCCGCCTCTTTATTTCATTGGTGCGTCTGCCAGCCTCTCTGCGAGACGATCCCATGGTAAACGTGCAAGGTTTGATGAGGATGAGGATATGGCCCTGGCTGGTATGGAGCCTGGGAGGTATTTCCCTTTTTGAAGTCTTTATGCGCATGTCAATCTTGAGGGTACTACCAGGCAATGGGGTAATCTTTCTCTGTTGTTTATCTCCTCCTGATGTCCGGATTTCAAGGATATGGGGCATGGCTGAGAGCCTGAACCGGCCAGTATTTTTTTTCTGAATCATGCCGTCTATGAAAAGGGCGGTATTGGCAGGTGAGGAGATGAATACGGTACAGAATTGGGGTGTAAGCCGCAGGGTGAGATCCGTGGTGGAACCTGCTTCAGGCCTAATCTTTTTAGTTACACTCTTGTGACCCAGGGCAGTTGCTGTGATCTTGTGGGATCGGTTGGAGCTTAGTCTAAGTCTCAAAGGGGCCTTACCCCTGAATACTCCATCTACTGTCACAATTGCACCTTTTGGTATGCTTTTCAATTGGATCAGGGCAGGAGGCCTTTGCAGGATGGCGGTTTCGGGTTTTATTTCGAGGCCCGATTGCACCCTTACATCCTTTTGCCATGGTAGGAAACCCGAAAGCCTGAGGGTGAGCCTTCGTATCCCTTCGGAGAGTTCAAGACTGGCAGGGGTCTTTTGCCCCGTCTCCTGCCCATCTACCAGGATTTCAGCCCCTGGTGGCCTGGAAGTAAGATGTATAGTACCCCATGCCGGCTCGAGCCTGAAATCAAAATATTGGTGGAGCCCCTTTCCTTCCACTACGATATCCTGCTTGGCCTTTCTGTAACGTTCTTTAATCACCAGGATGGTATGATTGCCAGCTTCGATCTCCATCTCCCTGATGGGAGTGGGACCAAGGTGTTTTCCATCCAGCATGATACTGGCTCCTGCCTCTGGGCTTGTGGTCAGATCCACTATGCCTGGAAGGGGAGCCAGGGAAAATGTAAATGAGCGCTTGTGCTTGGAAGGCGTTATCTCTACCTGGAGTTTTCTATAGCCAGTCTTCATGGCAGTAACCGTATACCTGCCTGGCAGGATCAGGAAACGTTTCCCTATCTTGATTGATGGAAAGAGACCTGAGACAGAAAGGGATTCGGGTGTAGGTGATACATCTATCCCGATACTTATGCATGAAAGGAGGAATAGGGCAACGCATGTAAGAATCACCAGGAGAGGGAGGCTGATCTTTATCCAGGTGGGAGAACGCTGTTTACCGATCTCATCCCCGGATGTCATGGGAAGGGGATTGGGTGATTCATGGGTCTCTTCTCTAATGAGCTGTGACCCTTCTATTTTCGGGGATGCGGTCTTTTCCACGGTTATATCTACAATATCTCCTGAAATCACATAAAAAATGGCATACTTCCCGATCCTGGTCTGGTCTCCAGATTTGATCCAGCAAGAACCCTCGATTATCTCGTGGTTGTGCAATACGCGGATCTCACTGGAGATTGGCTGGAGGAAGAGGTATCCGTCAATCTCACCTATTAGGCAGATGTCCTGGCGAAATCCTGGAATGGGTATGTGAGAGCCGGCCCCGCCTATCCTTAGCGGCAAGTCTTTCTGGGAAAAGGAGGAGATCCTTTGGCCGATGATTATCTCAAAGAGCCTGTTCATGGTTTGATTGCCCCTATTTTCTCACTACAGGAGACGAAAAATTTCACGCCCTGGCTCCCTGGTGTCAGGGTGATCTGTTTCAAGACATCCCTGTAGCCCCACCTTTTGCCTGAAATCGTGTATCTTCCAGGCAATAGTGAAATCATCTTGGTTTTGAATCTACCAAGTCTTCCCACATGATAAATGGTTACCTCTGTCTCACCGTCTGAGACAAACTTGACAGGTAGAGGCGTGCTATATTGGTTGATGATAAGGGAAGCCCCCTGTATCTTGTTCTCAAGAGTAGCCCCTGGATGTTTTAGACCTTTGGCAACAAGAAGGGTTTTTCTTGCGTCTTCGAGTGGGCCTTTCTGGTTCAGTCTTTCAGGATGCTTGATTATCTTTAGGAGTGCATGATCTATGGCCCTGAGCCTTTCCTCCCTTTCCATGCCCTCGAGTGCTACAAGATTCTGTCCGTCAATGGCAAGGGCCTTTTGGTACCAGTCAACTGCCTCTTCCCATCTCCCCTCGTGTTCTGCCTGCCCTGCCTTTGAAAAGATGAGATCAAGTCTTTTCACTTTTTTAGCCTCCCTGATGCCTTCAGCAAGCTGTCTTACTTCAGGGGCATGGGGGAATACGGCAGCGGCGATTTCCAGGGCCTGCCGGCTTTTTTCAAACCTCTTTTCTGAAAAGGCCGTAATGGCACGTCCCATGGCCTGTTGGAAAGTGTGTTTCTTGAGCGCGAGTCTGTATTTTTCCAATAGCCTGGCAGCCTGCCCGAGACGAGGATCTAAAGAGAGTGCCTTTCTTAGGGTGTCGATCGCCTCGTGCACTTGACCATCATTAAACTGTCTTTCTGCCTGACCAACCATTTGAAGGGCAGTGCTGATGTTGGCAGAACGTCCCAAGCCAATTTTGGCCTGCTGATTTTCTGGATCTATCCGTAGGGCAAGTTGGAATTTCTCCATGGCCTGTTCTGCCAGACCTTCTTCAAGGGCATTTTCTCCTTCTTCTATGGCACTACGAAGCGTTGGGCCCCTATTTTTCTCAATCCCCAAAAGGATATCCGTTGCCTGGTTGAATAAAGTAGTTGCCCTTGCCAGATCTCCCTTGGCCAAAAGATCCTGGCCTTTTTGTGAAAGGTCCAATGCCTCCTGATACCTTCGGCCTGCCCATTCATATATCTTATGAAGTTCAGCCTTGGCCTTTTGCTTGAACCATTTTTCCTGGGCTTCCATGACAGATCTTTTGAGATCTCCAGATTCAGGGGATGGATTCCCCAGATAGGGGAGGCTTCGCTCTGGGGCGTGTCCTTTTTTTGGAGCCAAGGAGGCAACATTGGAGTCAGGGGATTTTTGTATGTTGGGAAGCGCCCACACCACCAGGACTATAAGGCCCAGTAGCAGGATAAATGCGGCAAATATGGCCCAAATCGTCTTTTGCCTGGTCCCTGTCCCTTTTCCCGAATTGCCAGTGCATCCAGGGGGAGAGAGATCTGGACCGACTGGGGGCTTCATAATCGGAGCTGTCATTTTGTAGATGTATCTGACTCTTCGACTACGGTGTCTTGTGCCTGCCCTTCGTCTTCAGAACTGGTTTGTGGATTGTCCTCTTGCTCGATACCCATGATGACAGGAAGGCCTTGGTCAAGGCCGGTTTCCGAAAGGTAGATCTTTCTGAGCAGTTCCTGCCACTTTACATATTGCTCCTTCGCAGTGCCACTGAGTCGGACGGTCTCACCCTGGACCTTCACGACAAGGGGCCTTGATTCAGAGGCAAAGGATTCACCAAGTTCCTCTATGACCTCCTTGTTCATCTTCGTCTCCTTACGCATCTGATAGCCACTATATACTGCTGCTGTTCCTCCTGCCGCCAATACGCCGCGTACAGGATCGATACTCCTTTGCACGTCTTGATCCGAGATTGCACCCAGTGCTACAGCAGCTACTATTGCTGCAATGCCCAGGGCTTGGCGCGTGAATGCCTCATGCTCTATCCCATGCATGGTTCTAAGTTCATCTGCCCTGAATCTGCGCCAGTTATGGTAGGCCTCCCACAACTGGAGATAATAATTGTCATACATGCCTGTAAATGTGTCCAAGAGCATCTGGTCCCTACTTCTCACAGCCTTTATTCGTCGAATCATTGGGTCATTTTGTGCAGGAAGATGGGTGATGATGAAGTGATCTTTTTCGTCTCGGATAAAATAGTCCTTGAATGGCTCTGGTGAGACCTCTGCCCCATACCTCAACATTGTCACCTGACGTATTTGTGTGATCTCAGCCCGAGAGAGGTGATTTCTCAACCCAACAAGATCGTTGGAAATAGCATTGTAGAGATCCTGGAAGGCATCCTTTTTTTCAGGCTCGGTATCTTTTTGTTCATCTGGGGTGCAGGTTTCCGAATAGGTCTTGTCCAACCAGAGCACGTTTCTTGAGTCCACAGCCCTCACTGTGACTGTAAGTTTCTCTCCATCCGACCAGTCTATCCTTCCTGTAATCGCCAGGTCCACATCCCTGGATTCATCAGGGATGACCCAGACCGAGCCCCAGAAACCCGTATGTTGAAGGGTATATTTAAGGTGGACAGGGATGAATCGGGCTTCCGCCTGCCTGATGTCCTGAGAAAGCCCCTGCCTTTCATCCTTGTCTTCTGGCAGGGTGCCAGGATCAAAGACCTGAATGCCAACATTCAACAGCTCCTGCTCAGGCAGCTCTCGTGTCGCCATTGTGGGTGATATGTCTCCCTTCAGGCTTACTCTATTATGAGAGGCACACCCGAGGAGGAATAAGGATATGAACCCACCTGTTACTGAAAGAAGGAGAATTCGCCTCACCTCTGATGTGTTGATCACCGGACACCTTCCTTGTATTTCCTGTATTCCTCCCAGAGTTTTTTCCTTAGCTCTGGGTCCTGTTCTCTTTCGGCCGCCTCCCGGATCTGTCTTGCAACTATGTCGTCATCCTTGGATATTGCTGGTCCTGCTTGAGTCTTCACTCCCCGTCTTTTCCCCTTGAGACCTGGCTGCTCCTGATCTTGCCCTTCTTCATTTTCCCAGGATGTAGCCTTCTCCCCCTTGATTTCGTTAGAATCTTTAGCCTCTTGACCTATTTGTGCATGTTTTTGTGGATTGCCCGCCTCGTCTCCTTCTTGTCCCTTGGCATGGATACCGTCTTGATTGTAAGGCATATTCTCCCCACTGTCAGCAGGTGGCAGAAGCTGCCTTCTATATGTGATCTTCCCCTGCTCTCTTGCAAGGATGTCATCAAATTTACCAAGTTCTTCCAAGAGCCTCCTGTCCAGTTCTCTTATCCTTTCCTCACTCGTTTTGGCAGAAGGAACCTGCCAGCCTGGAAGAAGCCCGGAAGGTGGAGGGCATTTCAGACCGGCAACGGCCTGATAACCAGTCCTGGAAATTATGTCACCACAAAGCCTTTGAATTCGAAGATCTATGTAGCTTATGTAATATCTTAGGGCATCATGTCTGGGGTTATTTGCCGTTTCTTTTCGAAGTTCTGTGCTGGCTGTCCGTTTAGCCTGTTCGAGTATCCTCAGCTCCTTCTTTGCTGTGGTGAGATCCCAGGCCCATGCTATGGGATCTCCTGTGGACAAGACATTGGTATATGAGCTGAAATATATGGCGAGAAATATCAAATAGGTCCATCTGGCAATGGTGATTGCAAATTTCAGGGACCGACTTGGAATTGAGTGGGGTGAATAAAGTTTTTTCATGGACTCCAACTATCTTGTAAATTAGCAACTTACATTGCTACATGCAAGCAGTATGCATTCTCAAAGACAGGATGGTCTGTTTCATCCACAATTGTAACCAACAGCTTGGTACAATATCAGCATATCTTTCCCCTATTTTGATCCATAGGGCCACATTGTTCTTGGTGAACCTCTCTTCCTTATAGAAGCTTCTCCCATGACAAGTTGACTGTCCTTCTATGGGAAGATCCATGAGAAGAAATATACAAGAATCTATTTGATTGATTCTTGTGAGAAATCTTTTGCCGTAAAAAAAGGAAAAGAATTGCCACTTGAGGAAAAGTTTTTCCGTTATGGCAAAATTCATCCACGAAAACCAAGGAAGATGCCGATTTTAAACACTGTTTTCGTAATAAAATGTGGCATGCTTTAAGCTTATAGTAAGAATATAGCAAAGAGATGGGGGAGTACTCATATGAATTTTATTTTTCGTTTGATATTGGGAAGTTTTTTGATAAATGTCCTTGTATGGAGTCTCTTTGTCGTGGATGTCTATGCCCTTAATCTTGGAACGAATATTACCATTTACGATGGTCAGACCTCAAACACGTATTCGAGCAGTACCACAAAAATGGGATATGATGGAATTGGACAAGACAAGGAAGATCAAGAGACTGAACCAAATACGCTTAGGTCTGAAGATTGGGATCTTGAGGGTGTATTTTTGAATGGTACAGTCCTTTCCTTGGTGGGACAGTGGAATTTTATAAATGGAGAAGACGGGGCTTCAAGTACGTATGACAAGGATGGCGATGGGAAATACACATCAGGGGATATTTTTATCAACACAGATACGGATTCCGACTATGAATACGTTTTTGATGTAGACTGGCTATCGAAAAAATATACTCTTTATGGAATAATCTCAGCACAGTTGATCAATCCGTCCTATAAAACTCCTGATTCAGATCCATGGAAGATAGATGTCTCAAAATCGACGTTGAAGAACTTGTCCAATGGATACCTAACACTAGGGACTGATTCTTCTGATCAATTCTATGGAAATAGTATTCACAATGTGGTAAGCGGTTTTGATCTGATGCCAATATTGTTAGATCTTGATGTTGATTCTTTGGATTTCAAGGTCCATTTTACCATGGAATGTGGTAATGATGAGATGGAAGGCCAAGGAACTGCCCCTGTTCCAGAACCGGCGACTGTAATACTAATGGGCATAGGGCTTATTGGTGTGGCTGGTTTTGGGAGGAAAAAGATCAAGAAACAGGCATAACCCACACCTCCTTACACATATTTTCCTCCTTCCAAAAGGGGCTGTTCAGGCCCCTTTTCTTCTTCTACATTTTATTTGTATTTTATCCCCGATTTTTATCCCCAGCTCTTGTTGGGCACTACCACGGTTGACGGCAATCTCGATCAGGCCATAACTATTTTCCAGAAAAAGGGGCGCGTGTCTTTTGACTTGGCTATAGGTAGTATGAAATGGCAGAGGAAAGCCATGATCACTCGTTATGACAACGGGTCTTTCTCTATTGGGGCAAATGAGTTCGTCCAGTAATGACGAAGGGATGTTTGAAATCGCATTACCGAAACGGTCGATGTAGATTATCTGGCCTTCTATTGAGGTCGTTGATAGTTTGGGTTCTGGAAATACAAATGATTTTGGTTCCTTATATGGCTTTCCAATCTCTTTGGGGCCAATGCCCCGGCTCAGGAGGGCTGCAGATGGTCCGAAAAGGTCCCTGGCATGGAATGTATGGCTGTAGCCAAGTCTTACCCCAAGCCTTTCAGACTCCTGTCTGACACGTCTTGGATCTATCTTGAAACAGGTTGCCTCTCGATGGTTTTGGATGATAGGACCTAAAAGTCCATTGTCAGGTCCAAGAAAGAGGCTTTTCCTGCATTGTACAATGAGTCCCGCCCGTTGGCTTCCAACCCCAGGATCTATGACAGCCAAGAATATGCCCCCCTTGGGAAAGTCACGGTAACTATAGTTCAGGATGAAGGCCCCATGTCTTATATCCTGGGGTTGGATCTCATGGGTGAGATCGATTACCAAGACTGAGGGGGCCAGTGCATGGATGACGCCCTTTACAATGGCCACGTAAGGATCCAATAGGCCAAAATCCGACATAAATACTATTGGCTTGTCTGGCACTGCTAAAAATAGGTCTTTGTTTCTATTGGGACCTGCCCGTCATCTCTGAAATCCTCAATGAGTTTTTGCCACCAGGTCGGCAGGCAAAAGGCTGCCCTGTGGATCTCAGGGTTGTAATATCTGCCAGCATAGTCCGATCTTGGCTCGGAGATGTCTCCCGCCTCTTTCCTGGAGGCTGTGACAAAGGCGATTTCTCCTCCATAGGTAGGCATTGGTGCAAGATATGTCTTCACCTCCGGAAGGACATCAAGAAAACGTCGCCTTATGAAAGGCATCACCCTTGGCATTGTGACAGGTAGGCCTGATTGACGTACAATCACCCCGGTCTTGCTGAGACAGGAAGCGAGATTTCTGTGAAAGGGCGGCTCGAACAAGACTATTGCAGGCCCTATTGGATCTGTTGAATCAAGTATTATGAGGTCAAATCTTTCAGATGCCTCGGCAGCCCTTTTCACATATTCAGCCCCGTCCCCTATAACCAATTCGAGCCTTGGGTCCTTCCAGTTTCCACTGATTTCAGGGAGATATTTCCTGCACCCTACCAGGACATCCCTGTCCAGTTCAACCTGGACTATGCGTTCTATCTGTCGGTATCTCTGCACCTCTCTCAGGATGCCGCCATCTGCACCGCCGATTATCAGAACAGACCTGATCGGGTTTTCACAACCCAAGACAGGCACGTGGACCATCATCTCGTGGTATATGAATTCGTCTCCCTGGGTTACCTGGACTATACCGTCGAGAATGAGCCCTTTACCCCATTGGGCATTTTCAAATATGACCATATTTTGAAATGGAGTCCTCTGTTCAAAGAGGAGCTCGATTTCATAACCATGGGTGTAACCTGATCCGATCCTCTCGGACCACCAGTAGCCAGTCAAGTGTCCTCCAATTCCAGTAGCTGTCCACGGGTAAGTTCTATGACATGGATGTTACCAGGGTTGAGCCTGGTTTTGATGCGCTCCAGGGCAGCATGGGCCTCGTCGTGTTCTTTTGAAAATATGTCAATGGCTGCATAACCTTTTTCCGGCCAGGTATGGATTAGGATATGTATCGAGGAATTACTTGCCGTTCCAGAGACACCATAAGGGGCAAATTGGAATGTCCTGATCTGTATCTCATCACTACCATTCATGGAAAGGGTTGAACCTGCCTGTTCCAAGATGGTGCTTACACTTTCTGCATCTGCGAGGGCAGAAAATGGAGCATGCCACATTTCTACCAATAGATGGGTACTGAAACCCACCGAGATAGAGCTTGATAGCAAGTTCGTATTGTGGGAAGAGTTCTCAAGATTTTTCTGTAACAATGGAGTAGCGATAGCCATTATCAGCCCCCCTATAGGCAGAGACTCAGTAGAGTCTGCCCCTTGAAATTTTTCATATAGGCACTCACCGCATGATCTGCATTCGTCATTGAGTCAAGAGCAAGAACAGATACATTGAACAGCCTGCTTCACAACTGAAAGAAGTTGTAAAAGAAACAGCAAAAAATCTAACCATTTAAATATGGAAATGTCAATATGGTAGTATTTTTTTACCCTATCCTCCCTTGTGTGGTATCCGGCTGATATTGTAGGGATATTTCCTGTCTCCTGACAGGTCTCCATGGAGATGTCTTTTTCTAAGCGATATGTCTGTCTCATTGCGAAGCGTCAAGGTGAGGATTTTTTAGCATCTATTTATTTTGTTGAGAAAAGAACAAGTGAATTTTATAATGAATTTACTATGCATTCTATGCGAAGGGCTGTAGTTGACAGTTCTTATGCCCCAGAAATTCAAACTATCACAAAGCATCTTTCATGTCCGGCAATAATAGTCAGCCAGTCTGGAATGGTGCTCCATGCCAATGATCTGTTCCTGAGCCACTTCCCTCTGGACACTTCCGAGATAATGGAAAGAACCCTTGGGGAGCTACTTGGCATATTACGACAAAGAGGTATTACCGTTTTGAACTGTGTAGATGAAGATACAGATGAGGATGCACAGGTACCCGAGGGGACAGATTATCATTACAGATGTAAATCCCTTTTACTACCCTTTGTTAAGGCCTCTTGTTCAATTTGTCTCTTTCTGGAAAAAAATCAGGTGGAGGAGGACAATTTCACCCTATCCGACCTATACGATTTTCTGGAGCATGCCAATGACCTGATTAACGTGGTGGGCCTCGATGGTATCTTTCTCTATGTCAACAAGGCCTGGAGAAAAACCCTTGGTTATTCCATTCAGGACGTCAGGAATATGGTATTCACCGATATAATTGCAGACGATTGCCAGGACAGATTCAGGCTTTTTTTTGATAAGTTGATTCAGGGACATGCCCACGAAGAGATAGAATTGTCCTTTCAAGCAAAAGACGGCTCTTTGATCCATGTGAGAGGCAACTGCAATTGTAGGTTTAGACAAGGCAGGCCCCACAGTATCAGGGGGATTTTTCAAGAGGTGACAGATGAGAAAAAGTCCCATGGGGAACGAAAAAGCACTGGGAAAGGTATCGAGAAGGCAAAGCTTTTTGAAAGCCTTGGATTGATGGCGGGTGGAATAGCACATGACTTCAATAACATATTGATGATTATTCTCGGCTTCACTGAGCTTTTGAAGGCCAGAACTGATTTTTCCAAGGAGCTTAGATATTACATAAACAAGATTGAGAATTCAGCTCGAAGGGCCGAGGCATTGACCTTGGAGATGCTTGCCTTTGCTGGTGCAGGCAGTATCTATGTTGAGCAGTGGGATCTGTCCGAACTCATCAAAAATATGCAACCCCTGATATTCTCCATGATCAACCCAAAGACTGCCTTAAGGTTTAGGCTCCAAGATGATCTTTCCCTGGTAGAGATAGACCCAAATCAAGTGATGCATGCTGTCAAGAATATCGTCAAGAATGCTGCTGAGGCCATAGATCCCAATGGTGGTACGATCAAGTTAACCACAGGACAGATTGTAGCACACAAGGGGTTTTTCCACGACGCTGTATTGGATGAAGATCTTCCCCAGGGAACCTATTGCTATATTGAGATAATGGATAATGGTACGGGCATGAGACCTGAGATGCTGGACAAGGCATTTGAGCCGTTCTTCACCACCAAGTTTGCAGGAAGGGGGCTTGGACTTTCTGCAACCCTTGGTATAGTTAGGGCCCATAGGGGGGCAGTGAAGATGGTGAGCTCTCCTGAAGAAGGGACAAAAGTTACTATATTTTTGCCAGCCAAAGACAATTCGCTATAGTTCGTCAAATCCCCAGATGGTATTGAAAGCTTTTCCCCAAGGCTGTCTTTAAAGATCAGAAATTTTGTTCAAGAACAAGGAACAAGGCGCATGGGAAAAATAATAGGGAGATGTTGCTGGTATTTCCAGGATTGTTCTTTGAATACAATACAGTTATTGGGCAAAAGGACAATTTTTAGAGCTGGTCCTGAGTAGACGAACCGACAAAAGCAGGTTGTCCTTATCACCTTTGTGTATAGAGATCCACATGTCATTGTTATATCTGAATATCAACACTCAGGAGGTTTTTACCAACCAGGATGAAGGATGCTAACAAGGATGTTTTTTCAAAGATAGAAACGGCAAAGGGCCTATATGACAGATTTGCCCAAGCACTTCGCGAGATCCCTGGCTTTTGTATATTGTTGGAGGACTATAGGAAGGAGATAGGGCAGAGTAGGTGTATGATGGAGGAATTGGGACTGCCTGAGATATGCTCCCATTGCGCTGTTTTTGTCCCTGGTGGCGGTTGTTGTGGAACAGAGATAGCTACCTGGTACGACCCCTTTACTCTTCTCATCAATCTTTTTTGGGGCATAGATTTTCCCACAAGGCCATATTATAAAGATTCTTGTCTATTCTTGGCAAAAGACGGCTGTATGCTCATGGCCAGATATCATTTTTGCGTGAATTATCTCTGTCACAGGATCACCTCTGCCCTTTCGGAAGAGGATCTGGCCAAGTTGACATCCCAGTCTGGAAGAGAGTTATATATTGGCTGGCGTCTTGAGGTTTTTCTCGAGGAGTTTTTCCATTCCAGGGGTGTTTTCGTTGGTATTATGGGTTGATGAAATGGTGCCAAGACCTTTAAATATATTAGCTATGACCCCTACCCATTTTGAACTCAGGGCAATTGAAAAGGTCATTGAAAGGTACAACTGTACCTTTGCGATCTCAGGGGTAGGGCCAGTTGAAACCGCCCACCGACTCACCAGACTCATCGAGGCGGAAAGACCAGATGTCGTTCTCATGTGTGGCCTTGGGGGCCTTTATTGTAAAGACAATGAATTCGAGCCAGGAGTCTTTGTTGCAGAGACCGAGATATTGGCCGATCTTGGCAGATGTACGATGGATGGGCTTTTGCCCCTTGAGATAGAGGGGCAAGGGCTGGAACAGTGCTTCGACCTTTCAATGGGGTGGACCATGCTGACCAAGGATGACCTTTTGTCCCAAGGTTTCAGCACTGCCAGGATGGCCACGGTATCTTGTGTGAGCGCAGACAGGGCCAGGGCCCAGTATATTTCAGGCCTTTATCGTGTAAAAGTTGAAAACATGGAGGGTGCCTCGGCCGCCTTGGTGTGCAGCCATTACGATATCTGTCTTTTTGAAATCCGGGCAATCAGTAACATAGCAGGTGAGAGCGATCATTCTACATGGAAAATAGAGACGGCACTTAACCGTCTCAGTGAAGAGGTTGACAGATTCTTGGGCTTCCTTTACACATAGCTGGGATGGAACTCAAGGAAATCTCTTTAGGCATATCGCCATGTCCGAATGACACCTTCATTTTCTATCATCTCCTCCATCGGAAAGATCTGCCCTTCAGGTTCAGATTGGTAATTGCAGATGTGGAGAAGCTGAACAATATGGTCCTCAAGGGCGCCCTCGACGTTAGCAAGGTATCTTATGGGCTGGCTGCAAAGGTAATGGATCGGTATCTGGTGCTGGAGAGCGGAAGTGCCCTGGGTAGAGGATGTGGCCCTCTCATCTTGGCCAGGGAGCCCATTGCCAAGACAAGTCTTCAGAGGGCCATATTGGCTGTTCCAGGTATGAATACTACAGCCACGCTGCTCTTGAGGCTGTATCTTCCTGGTGTCACAAGATTGGAGCCCATGCTTTTTTCCAGGATCCCAGGTGCTATCCTCGACAAGGAGGTAGATGCAGGCTGTGTTATTCATGAAACTAGATTTACATACAAGGACATGGGGCTTGTATGTATAGAGGATCTTGGCCTGTGGTGGGAAAACAAGACACAGATGCCCTTGCCCCTTGGAGGAATTATCGCCAAAAGGGGCCTGCCAAGAGGACTGGTAGAGGAAATAGACCAGGGAATCAGACAGAGCATAGAATTTGCATTAAAGCACCCCGATGAGCCTTTGGGTTTTGTGCGGCAGCATGCCCAAGAGATCTCGGAGACGGTTCAAAGGGAACACATCCATCTCTATGTGAATGAATTCAGTATCTGTCTTGGTCGGGAGGGTCGGCAGGCCATCAGGGTGTTGTTTGACCTTGTGGCAAGGCAAGGCTTTTGTAGGCCTGTGGAAGACATGGGACATGATATATTTTTGACTGGAGGATGAGAGAGAAAAGATTATGGGAAATAAAGCAGATATTATAAACATGATCTTCGGGGCAGACCCTGTAGTTCAGACGGTCCTAGTTGTTTTACTCATGATGTCGGTTCTTTGTTGGACCATCATCATCCTGAAGTCAAGACTTTTTAAAAAGGTTGCTGCAGCCAACGAGGAGTTCGACCTCTTCTTCTCAGAGGCTGTAAACCTTGCTCAGGTAGAGAGTAGGGCGCGACGGATGAAAGACTCTCCTATGGCCCAAGTCTTTCTGTCAGCCTATGCAGACTATCAAAATCTCCAGGCAGACGTAAAGTTGGACAATGTGAGACTCGTAAGGCAGGCATGGATAGACGTCCTTACGAGGAGCCTTGAAAAGGCAGTCAAGTTGGAGATTCATGACCTGGAGACTGCGGTCCCCCTTTTGGCCACAACAGGTAATTCTGCACCTTTTATCGGTCTATTTGGAACGGTCTGGGGGATCATGAGTAGTTTTCAGAATATCGGCCTTCAGGGTACGGCAAGTCTTGCTACTGTAGCGCCTGGTATTTCAGAGGCCCTGGTAGCTACTGCTGCAGGGCTTGCTGCTGCCATCCCCGCAGTGATTGCCTTCAATATGTTCATGAGCGCAGTAGCTGGCATGGAGAAGGAACTCGAGGCATTTGGGGCAGATTTCATAAACATAGTCGAACGCGAGCTTGTGAGGCGCGAGACTCGGCACAGGGATTCGATCGATATGAATATGGGGGAGAGGTGATAGGATGGGTGGCTCCTCAAATGGTTGCAGAAGGCTCCTTTCAGATATCAATGTGACCCCATTAGTGGACGTGATGTTGGTCCTCCTGATCATCTTCATGGTGACGGCCCCCATGATGACCAAGGGTATTGCTGTGAAGCTGCCAGAGACAACTGCCAAGGCCCTTCCCCAGAAGAAGAAGCATATAGAGGTCATAGTGTCTGAAGAGGGGAAGATCTTTTTGGATGGTATCCCTATTGATGAAAAGGGCCTTGGTGAAAAACTTGGCCAGTTGAAGGAAAGAGGTGCTATAGTTCAGGTCCTTTTGAGGGCAGACAAGGCCGTGGCTTATGGTATTGTGGCAAGGGTCATGGCACGGATCAGAGAGGCAGGAATAACCAATCTGGGTCTTGTCACCGTGCCAGAAAGCGTCCATCCAGGACAGACAAGGGGCAAATGATAAAACAAGAGGGATTGGTTGGGTGGAAGCAGGCCCTTTTGCTGGCGCTTGGGCTTCACATTGCACTTTTTTCACTCTTTTTTTTCTATCCTTCTATTTGGCATAAAAAGGTCAAAATTACAACTAGTTATAATGTTCAGCTTTTTGAACCGTCTGCAATGAAAAACCTGGAGACACCTCCTGCTGTAAGACCAAAGATAGCGCAGAGGATGTCTAAACCCCTTGTTAAAAAGAGGCCTTCCAAAGCGCATGTCCCAAAGGAGTTACCAAAGAAGAGGACTGTCCAAAAACTGGTGGGAAAGAAGAAGCCTGTTGCAGAGAGGAAGGTATCCAAAAAGGCCATTTCTCTGAGGCCAAAGAAAGTCCAGAGACAGAATGCCAAGAAAAGGCCTGAAAAGAAAAAGGTGAGAAGGGTAGTAAAGAAGCAGAGGACAAGGGACGTTGATGAAGACAAGAGGCTTTCTCAGCGCCTCAAGAAGATAGAAGAAAGGGTAAGGGAAAAAGAGGAGGAAAAGATCCTTCAGGAGCGGTTGGCCAGTATCAAGAAAAAGGTACACGAAGAGGCCTCCCCTGTTGGAGGTTCCTCTACTGCTTCAGGTGTTAAGGCCTCAGTGAGCGATGCATTGAGGCGCTACGCTGGCTCTGTCTGGATGCATGTCAGGAAGAACTGGCATTTCCCTGAGGAGTTGCTCAAGAGAAAGGATATAGAGGCAATAGTTTCCATACGGATAGACAAGGCGGGACACATCTTGAGCAAAAGATTTGAGCAGCGTTCGGGGTTTGCTGCATTCGATCGATCTGTCATGAAGGCCGTCCAGGATTCGGATCCCCTTCCTCCACTTCCAGTACAACTTGGTTCAGGGCCAATAGAGATAGGTATCAGGTTCAACCCATCGAGGATGAACTCGCCTGGCATTTTGCAGGGTGCCTGAGGGCTACTTCGGTGGCCCCCACTCCTGTTCTACCGTTTGAGTATCCTTGAAATCGTTTCATAGACCTCGCTTATCCTGAAAGGTTTGGCGAGAAAGGGGATCCCGAGCCTTCTGATCTTATCCATGTGAAGTTTATCGCCTATGTAACCGCTCAGGAGCAATGTAGGTACGTCAGGTTTCTTGTTCAGCACCTGCTCGACAAAGTCCATACCATTTCCATCTGGTAGAATGACATCACTTACTACGAGCCCTATTTCCTGGTCGATTCCTGTCATCAGGTAGTTGGCTTCTTCAAGGCTTGCAGCCGTTACCACATTGAATCCCATTGCCTCCAGTACATCCTTTATGATGTTTAGCACCATTGAATCATCTTCGAGTACAAAGGCAGTTTGCCCCCTGCCTATCTGTCTCGGAAACAGGTGATCCGGGATCCCTTCATGGCCTTTATGGTCACCTGATGTCTGTTTGGTATCCCCTTCGTGTTCTGGTAAAAAGATCCTGAAAGATGTCCCCTTACCAGGTTCACTATTGCACTGTATCCACCCACCATGCTGTTCAACAATGCCATAGGCCACGGAGAGCCCCAGTCCGGTCCCCTTGTCCATATCCTTTGTTGTAAAGAAGGGATCGAATATCCTATCCAGGATATGTTGGGCCATGCCAGAGCCCGTATCCAATATGGATAGCACCACGTATCTGCCAGGACGAAAATCCGGTGGCATGATGGAACTGTCTGAAGAAAGCATGAGTCTTTCCACGGTTATTGCTATCTTTTTCTCCCTGCTATCAACCAGTGCATCCCTGGCATTTACCACCATATTCAAGATTACCTGGGCAATCATGTTTGGATCAGCATATATGATGGCCTTTTCTTCACTCGTGACTATGTCAAGGGTGACATCTTCTCCAATAAACCGCTTGAGCAGATTCTGCTGCTCGGTTACCAGTATGTTGAGATCTATTACGCGTTTTTCTGCCATTTGCTTTCTGCTAAATGCCAGGAGTTGACGTACCAAGGAGGCCGCCTTGTCGGCTGCATCGCGAATGCTTTTCAGTTGCTGGAGGGATCTGGCATTCCCTTTGAGATCGAATTCCAGCAGCTCTGCATAGCCTCTGACAGCAGTCAAAAGGTTATTAAAGTCGTGGGCTATGCCGCCAGCAAGAGTTCCTATCGCCTCCATTTTTTGGGCCTGCCTCAATTGTTCCTGAAATGTCTTGGCCTTTTCTTCCGCTGCCTTTCTGGCACTGACATCCCTTAAACACATTACCAGGCCCGTGATCTCGCCTTCGTGGTCCTTCACCGGTGCGGTGATATATTCTACATGGATGGGTTGTTGATCATGGGTCAAAAATATATCTTCCTTGAATAGGTGATAGCATTCATCTTTCAGTGCTACACAGAAGGGGCACTCATCCTTTGCATCTTGGCCCTTGTCCTTTTTCAAGTAGTGAATTATGGAATGCAAGTCTTTACCCAGGAGTTCCTCACGGCTGAAACCCAAGATCCTACACGCAGAGCTGTTTACAAAGGTGATCTTGTTCTGCATGTCTATCTCTATTATACCCTCTGCGGCATTATCGAGAATCATTTTCATTCTCGTATTGAGATCAGAGAGTTTCGCTATTGCCTCTCGGCGTTTCAGGTCGTTGTCAATGAACTTTTTAAAGAGTTCGTTCAGGTCCTCCGCCAGCTCTACTATCTCGATGGGGCCTTTCCATTTAAGCTCTATCGCCCCGCGGCCAAGAAGGAGACCCTGAAGGGCCTCTACGAGCTCTTTTCTGTACCTGTCGACCCTGTAGGAATAATGGGCCACGATGATCAGTACGAATATGAGTGCAACGGCTGACACGCCGGCAATCCTCGACAGGATGGTGGTCTTGAGATCCTCGGCCAAAGACTCATTTACCCGCCGTCCTGCCCAAAGATTTTCTGCAGGCTTCCGATGGGGCAGGATCGGGAACCACGCTACCTCTCCGCCATGAATGTCCTTCAAGATGACGGGCATACCAGTCTTTATGGCCTGTTTCATACCAGGAAATCTCAAGAAGAGGTCTCCATGGTCATGTAAATCCCTTTCAGGCTTACCCCCGATACTGGAGACCAGATAACCAGCACCCGTGGCAAGAAAATCAAAATGGGATTGTATCAACAGGCTGGAGATATCCATGGTAATTACAGCCATACCTACTATATTGCCGGAATAGTTCCTGACGGCTGAGGCAATCTTGGCAATCGGTTGGTGGATGTGAAATCCATAGCCATTCCTTATGATATCTTCTATCTTGACAATGAATATATTTCTGTTTGTGGTATTTTTTTGGAGGAGCTCTTGCACGAGCTTTCTATCCCAACCAAGTTCTTCATCTGGGATTTTTTTCATGAAGCCCTTGTCGTTACGGATTAGCTTCAATTTTTCGCGTCCGTCAATGCCCAGAAGGCCGACATTCTTGACATCCATCTCATCTGCAAACCATATGTCGATAAGCCTTTCCAGCCTTTTTGCAAGGACATCTTTGGGAAAGTCTCTGTATCGCCCAGAGAGAAAATCCCTGATTCCAGGGACATCTGAAAGGAGCCTGACGCTCTCTTTTCGCTGTGTGACTCTCTTGTCAAATGCAAAATAACTCTCTTTCAGGCTGGCAATGCCTTGCTGCCTTTGAGCTGATTCGATAATGTTCATGATCTGTGGAAGACTTATGATGAGATTGGCGGCGAATGGCAGCAGAACCATTGACATCAAGAGCAACATGAGACTGATCTTGAGAGACAAATGACCTCTGTCGTTCCTTATTGATTGTAGCATCGTTATCTTGTGTGGCATACCTTTGGGGTTATCGTTTTAGAGAGCTTGAATGAATCTTTTTGGGGTGGATGATCTGACAAAGAATACAACTCCTTTTTTATTCCTATCGGTCTATTTTTTTCTGAAAGAACTTTCCACGGTTTTTTCTACAAATCATTTTCCCAGGCAATAAATTCAAGATTACGTGTTGGATAA
Organism: Deltaproteobacteria bacterium; assembly: GCA_026986785.1. Classification (GTDB taxonomy): domain Bacteria; phylum Desulfobacterota; class Dissulfuribacteria; order Dissulfuribacterales; family QOAL01; genus QOAL01. The sequence continues at coordinate 53,676 of JALSNW010000014.1, forward strand.
AATCCCCCAAAAGAAAAAAGGTAATTTCTTGCGCCCTTGTCTTGAAGTGGAGGGCTTAAAGAAATATATCCTTACTCCAGTTAGAGGTACAGGCAGGTTTAAGATTGCGTAATATCAAACTTATCATAAGTTACAATGGATCAAGATATCATGGCTGGCAGGTGCAGCCAAATGCTGTCACCATACAGGATACTATGGAGACAGCCCTCAGGAGGTTGACTGGAGAAGAACCATCTCTTATGGCCTCTGGGCGTACTGATACAGGTGTACATGCAATTGGGCAGGTAGCCAATTTTTTTACATCGACAGCGATACCAGTCCAGGGCTTTTCAAAGGGTCTGAATAGCCTATTGCCAGCCGATATAGCTGTGTTGTCTGCAGAGGAGGTGGCCAAGGATTTCCATGCCCGAAAAAGTGCCAGGGAAAAGGAATATCTCTATAGGATAGTGTTTTATGAGCAAAGGCTACCCCTGCTCCATGACCGGGCCTGGGTATTGAGACACAGGCTTGACTTGGAGGCCATGAGGCTTTGTGCGCACCATCTCGTGGGTTGTCATGATTTTTCGTCCTTCATGGCCTCGGGTTCCTCTGTCAAGACGGCTCAGAGGACTGTGAGTATGATAGATATCAAAAGGGTGGTAAATCAGGAATATGACCTGTTGGGCCTGGAAGAGATACGAATAAGGGTAAGATCCAACGGCTTCTTGAGATATATGGTCAGGAATTTGGTCGGTTTCTTGGTGGAGACAGGTCTTGGAAAGAGGCAGGCAGCAGAGGCCGTCCTTGTCCTTGAAAAGAGGGACAGGAGGGCCGCTGGCCCTTGTGCCCCAGCTGGAGGTCTATATCTATACAAGGTCTTCTATTGATGTTCACAATAGAGATCTTTGGCCATGCCGTTTCCATATCCCATCACCTTGCAGCTTGTCTGATTTGGGTTTATTGGATATCTTTCGTTTGTTATCATAAGTAGATTTTGACACTATTGAAAACAGAGAGGGGGAGATCTCTCCCTTTACATCATGAGGAGGAAAAGACATGTCTTGGGATACACCGCTTGCAGACAGGGTATTGAATCTTAAGCCCTCACCAACCCTTGCAGTTGACGCTAAGGCAAAGGCGCTCAAGGCTCAGGGAGTTGATATAGTCAATCTTTCTGCAGGAGAGCCAGATTTCGATACACCGGATCACATAAAGGACGCAGCTATAAAGGCAATAAGAGAGGGTTTTACAAAATATACCCCTGTTGGCGGCATCGCAGAGTTGAAGGATGCGATAATAAACAAGATGTCAAGCCAGTATGGCCTGGACTATGAACCAGAGCAGGTTCTGGTTTCTACCGGTGGTAAGCAAGGACTCTACAATGTCATTCAGGCAATAGTAAATCCTGGTGACGAGGTCATAGTGCCTGTGCCTTACTGGGTCTCGTATCCTGCCATTATAGAGTTGGCAGGGGGGGTGCCTGTGTTTCTTCCCTCAGAGGCAGGCAATAATTTTGCCATAGACCTGGATGAGCTCACAAGATTGGTCAACCACAAGACCAAGATGATGATTTTGAACAGTCCATCCAATCCTACAGGAGCAGTTTATGACACTGATATACTAAAGGGTGTGGCCGCCCTGGCTGTAGAAAAGGGATTTTATGTCATAACCGACGACATATACGATGAGATCCGCTTTGATGGTAAATCTCCAGAAAATCCTGCTTCTGTGCTACCTGAGGCAAAAGAACATGTTATCGTGGCAAATGGGGTCTCAAAGACCTATGCCATGACTGGCTGGAGGATAGGTTATCTGGCTGGTCCTTCTCCAGTTATCAAGGCAGCCACGAAGATCCAGAGCCAGAGTACCTCCAATGCCAATTCCATAGCACAAAAAGCCGCTGCGGCAGCACTTTCTGGCCCTCGAGACTGTATTGAGACCATGGTGAAGGCCTTTAAGGAGCGTAGAGATTATATCGTAGAAAGGCTGAACGGCATGGAAGGGGTGAGTTGTCCCATGCCTCAAGGTGCATTTTACGTGTTTCCCGATATGTCTTCCCTTATTGGCACAAAGGCAGGGGGCAAGGATATCGAAAGTTCTCTGGACCTTGCGGACTACCTCTTGGAAGAGGCAAAGATAGCCTGTGTGCCAGGGATAGCATTTGGAGACGATCGCTTTATTCGTTTTTCATACGCCACAGACAAGGCAGTAATAGAAGAGGGGATGAACAGGCTGGAAGATGCCCTGAAAAACCTTGAAAAATAAAAATGATTTGGCCCAGTCATGAGTAAGGGGAGATCATTCAGGGTTTGATCTCGTCCATCTTTCAATCTCCTCGAGGAACTTGGCCCTGGAAATCAGACGTGCACCAAAAGTTGCCAGGTGCCTGGTGGGTACCTGGCAGTCAATGAGTTTTACACCTCTTTCCTGGAGCCTCTTGACTGTTTCGACAAAGGCTACTTTGGACGCATCCCTCACGGTGGAAAACATGCTTTCACCAAAGAACACCCTACCGATTTGTACGCCATAAAGGCCGCCTACGAGCCTTCCTCTTTGCCATGCCTCTGTGCTTTTGCACCAGCCCTCTTGAAAGAGGTTTGTATAGGCATGGATCATCTCCCTTGTTATCCAGGTGCCCTGGCCAGTATCTATCCTGGTCTTGGCACACAGATTTATCACCTCTTCAAAGGCCTGGTCGAATGTTATTTCGAACCTCTTCTGCCTCATGGTCCTCGCCAGCCTTCTGCCAACGTGGAGTTCTTTGGGATATAGCACCAGTCTGGGGTCTGGAGACCACCAAAGTATGGGCTCTCCTTCATTGTACCAGGGAAAGATGCCCTTTCTATAGGCGGAAAGAAGCCGTGGAACCGATAGATCTCCACCTATGGCAAGGAGACCGTCCGGTCTTGCAAATTCAGGAGGCGGGAATCTTGGGGAGTCATCCAGGATGAAAAGAGGCATATCAATGGACCAAATGCCCCATGTATCGAAATGATACATGGGGCATTTGACGTTGGACTCCTTTTGGGGCCTGTTTAGAGGCCTGTTGGAAATTTCGGTAGGTCTTTCAGTGCCTCTTGTATCTTGTCTTCTGGGTATTCGTAATCCTGAAGCCTTCCCTCGAGATAGTCGTCATAGGCTGAAAGATCGAAATGTCCATGGCCGCTAAAGCAACACACGATGGCCTTTTCTTCTCCTGTTTCCTTGCATTTTAGTGCCTCGTCCACAAGACCTTTTATGGCATGAGACGTTTCTGGTGCTGGGATCACCCCCTCTGTGCGGGCAAAGAGTACCGCTGCCTCAAAGACAGGATTTTGTGTATATGCCCTTGGGGAGACCACTCCGTGTTTCACCAAGTTACAAAGTATGGGGGCATCTCCGTGGTACCTCAGCCCCCCTGCGTGGATCCCTGGAGGCTCGAAGGTATGCCCCAGGGTATACATGAGCATCAAAGGGGTCATTCCAGCCGTGTCTCCATAATCATATTCGTAAAGTCCCTTTGTAAGGGTCGGACACGACTTGGGCTCTATTGCAATGATCTCTATATCCTGGCCACTGGTCTTGTCTTTTACGAATGGGAGGATCATGCCTCCGAAATTGGATCCGCCTCCCACGCATCCAACTATGATATCTGCCCTGTCTTCTGCCAGCTCCAGTTGTTTTTTGGTCTCGAGACCAATAACTGTCTGATGCAAAAGGACATGGTTCAGCACACTTCCCAGGGCATAATTGGTGTCGTCGTGGGTAGCTGCATCCTCTACCGCCTCTGAGATAGCTATACCAAGACTCCCCATGGACTCGGGGTTTTTCTCCAATATGGCCCTGCCCGCGTTGGTCCTATCCGTAGGGGATGGATAGACCTCTCCATCCCAGATGTGCATGAGCACCCTGCGGTATGGTTTTTGTTCATAGCTGATCTTCACCATGTAGACAGTACAATGCATGTCGAATAGTTTACATGCAAAGGATAGGGCACTACCCCATTGGCCTGCCCCTGTTTCTGTAGCAAGGTTGTTGATCCCAGCCTTCTTGTTGTAGTAGGCCTGTGCCACAGCAGTGTTTGGCTTGTGGCTTCCCGGCGGGCTTACGCCTTCATTTTTGTAATATAGCCTGGCTGGTGTGCCCAGGGCCTTTTCGAGTCGTCTGGCCCTTACAAGGGGTGAAGGGCGCCAGATCTTGTAGATGTCTCTCACTGCAGATGGGATCTCGATCCAGCTTTCCTGGCTGACCTCTTGCATTATCAGTGAGTCTGGAAAGATGGGTCTCAGGTCATCTGGTGTCACCGGCTGACCTGTGGCAGGATTCAGAGGTGGGGCAAGGGGCTCTGGCAGGTCTGGAAGTACATTGTACCAGGCCTCTGGCAATTCCTTTTCGCCGAGTATTATCTTGTAGCTATCTGTCATTGGAAGTTCTCCTAAAAGATATAGATTAATTTACACCATACATTTTGAAGTTCGGGTCTGTTCTTCACAGCAAATTCGTGTTGGTATCGAAGGGTGGCCATGAAGTTTTGATGTTTATACAGGATGCCGGGGCCAAGGGCAACGGCCCTCCCTTTGTCGTCCTCCACGTCCTTCAGGATCGGCCTGAGAGGAGCAGGGGCCTTGTCTATGTCGTCATAGTCATCGTTCGTGGTCTGCTGGTAAAAATAGCCATTGATGCCGATTCTCAGCCCTGGAGCTATGCCCCATGATGCATTGAAATCAAAGTGAAATTCCTGGCCAGGATCCCTATCCACCTGGAATGGTGGCCCAGGTTCATAGTCGTCCTGATGGGTATTGAAATCGTACATGAATTTGATAGACAGCTCCAGGGGAGGTGTTGGCAGATAGGTTATTGCGAGGACAGGTTCAAAGGTCCAAAAATTGCGTCCTACAGAGGCAAGGTTCTTCTTGTCCTCATTGTAGAACGGGATATAGATGTCTGCTGCAGAGACGGCTACATGAAGCCTGCCCTCCTGGAGGTGCCAGCCTACCAGCAACGGGGAATAGATGATGTAGAGGGCATTGAAGTCATGATAGTGCTCCTTGAGTCTCGAGCCCACGGGTGAATTGAAGTCAAGATCTTTGTTGATGGCCCCGAAAAAGATGTGTTGGCCATAATTCCCTCCAAGGAGCTTGTACTTGGAGATCCAGATGACTCTTATTATATCACCGCCTACGTCTGCGCTGTCCAAGAGATGGCTATCGTCACCATCGTCATCCTTGAGCTTGGAGGCGTGTCCATAGTAGGCATAGTTGATTATTGTGATCCCAGGGGGTGGCATGGCCCCTACCATGAAGGCCTCGGCGCCATTTGGATAGGCCTGTCCTCCCCCGGCCATTGCCTCTTGGCATGAGATGGTCAGAAACAAGAAAGCAAAAACACTAAAAACATGAATAAAGTAGTGATTTTTCATATTCCTCTCCCCATTTCCCAATTTTCCCCTAAGGACTGCATCTTCTTACACCAGAATGAATCATGGTTCAATAGTATAGGCCTCGACCTGTAAGTATATTTGGCAAGTTGGAACGCCCTTTGGATTTTGTCACAGCATGATGGTAGTATCTTAGTCCAGCTTTGACCTGGATGATTGACATGGTTGTAGAGGATAATTATTTTTTTAGCACTCTCCCTTAAAAAGTGCTAATTTATGACATTTTATGCAAAATTACATTCTTTGGGATTGATTGAGACAAGTGGGTCCTGAGACAATGGAGGCTCCCGTTACGATTTCCGATAGAAATAAAGAGATCCTCAAGGAGGTCGTGAATTCATATATAGAGACGGCCGAACCCGTGGGTTCGAGGATTATTGCAAAGAGATCCAGTCTGGGGCTCAGCTCGGCCACCATTCGCAATTGCATGGCCGATCTGGAAGATGCAGGTCTTTTGTATCAGCCCCATACATCTGCAGGTCGTCTTCCAACCCAGGAGGGACTCAAGTTTTTCGTACAGTATATTATGGATAAAGAGCCTTTGTCTTGGGGAGAGCAGGTGGCAATAGAGAAGGAAATGCTTCAGGAGGTGGATGCCTTCAGTGAGATATTGAGGAAGACTGCCCAGCTCCTGGCATCCCTTACAGGCCATGCTGCAATAGTAAGTGCGCCGTCTGAATTGAAAGAACAGCTTGATTTCATAGAATTCGTAAGGATAAAGCCGCACATGATTCTTGCTGTGATCGTCTCTGCCAGTGGTACGGTACGCAACCAACTCATAAGGACTGGAAGGGATATAGCCCAGAGGACCCTGGAGAGATTCAATCAAAGAATGAATGAACTCCTCAGGGAGGCATCACTGGCAGAGATACGGGACAAGATAATTGAATCGATGGAAGAGGATAGGAGGATCTTCGAAAATATCCTATCTCAGCTCGTTCCCGAGGAGAATCAGAGGAGGCTCACTGGAAAGCTGTACATAGACGGCAAACTGAACCTGCTGGATGAGCCGGAATTTTCGCACATCCCCAAACTCAAGGGCCTGTTGGAGGCCCTTGAGGAGAAACATCTTTTACTGAGACTTCTTGACAAATGCCTTGCTGGTGACGAGATGCAGATCCTCATCGGTACCGAGGTGGCAAGCAGCATGAATGAATGCGGCATGGTCGTGGCCCCTTATGAAGGCAATGAACATCCTGTAGGGAGCCTTGGTGTGCTTGGCCCAATGAGGATGAATTATCCGCGCGTTGTTTCCCTGGTGGAATACATAGCGGCAATACTCAGTTCAAGATGCAAGGAGATGTGAGATCATGAGCAGGGATGAAAAGCAGATGGATTTAAAGGACGAAAAGGAAATAGAGGTTACAGAAGAGACAAAGGATAGAGAAAGTATGGGAAAAAATGAGGAAAACGGGCAGCAGTCTGTCGAGACCGTTTCCCAGGAGTTGGAAGAGAAATTGAAGGAAAAGGAAGAAGAGCTGAAAAAGTGCGAGGACAAGGTCCTCAGGCTTGCAGCCGAGCTCGAGAATTTCAAGAAGAGGGTTGAGCGTGAAAAATTGGAGCACATGAAGTATGCCCTTGAGGAATTTGCCAAAGAGCTTCTTCCTTTCCTGGATAATCTGGAAAGGGCGGTTGCATCGGCCAAAGAGACAAAAGATCTGGATAAACTTGTGGAAGGTATCGACCTCACCCTTTCGGGTTATTTCAAGACCCTTGAAAAGTTCGGACTAAAGTCTTTTGCAGCAGAAGGGCATCGGTTTGATCCAAACTATCATGAAGCCCTCGGGGTTGAAGAAGTAGAGGACGTGGATGACAATGTGGTGTTGAAAGAACTCCTTAAGGGCTACACACTTCACGAACGGGTATTGAGGCCTGCCCTTGTCGTAGTCTCCAAAAAAAATAAAAAAGACAGTGGACAAACTAAATGAAATGCTTAGTTTTTTGACAAAGTCACGTAGCTGAAGCGAGAATATAGACATCCAAGGAGGATTAAATAAAAATGGGAAAGGTTATTGGAATCGATCTGGGTACTACAAATTCATGCGTAGCCCTGATGGAGGGTGGGGAACCCAAGGTTCTCACAAACTCCGAGGGGGGAAGAACGACTCCCTCGGTAGTGGCCTTTACTGAAAAAGGCGAAAGACTGGTTGGGATGCTTGCCAAGAGGCAGGCTGTAACCAACCCTGAAAATACACTTTTTGCAATAAAGCGTCTTATTGGACGAAAGTATACCGATCCCGAGGTCCAGAAGAGCAAAGAGATAATGCCCTATAAGATTGTTGAAGGGCCTAATGGAGACGCATACGTAGAGGTAATGGGGAAGCAATACAGCCCTGCAGAGATATCCGCCATGATCCTTGGCAAGATGAAGCAGACTGCTGAGGAATACCTTGGTGAAGAGGTAAAAGAGGCTGTAATTACTGTACCTGCCTACTTCAACGACAGCCAGCGCCAGGCTACCAAGGATGCTGGTAGGATTGCTGGTCTCGACGTGCTTAGGATCATAAACGAGCCGACTGCCGCAGCCTTGGCATACGGCCTGGACAAGAAAAAGGAAGAAAAGATAGCTGTCTTCGACCTTGGTGGAGGTACCTTCGACATCTCCATTCTCGAGATAGGCGAAGGTGTCTTTGAGGTCAAGTCCACAAATGGAGATACCTTCCTTGGCGGTGAAGATTTCGATCTCAGGATAGTGGATTGGCTTGCAGACGAGTTCAAGAAAGAAAACGGGATAGATCTGAGAGAGGACAGGATGGCCCTTCAGCGGCTCAAGGAGGCTGCTGAGAAGGCCAAGTGCGAGCTGTCCTCCACTGCAGAGACAGAGATCAATCTGCCTTTTATCACAGCAGATGCAAGTGGCCCGAAACACCTGGTGATGAAGCTCACCAGGGCCAAGTTCGAGGCAATGGTAGCCGATCTCATTGATAGGCTGGTACCTCCATGTGAAACTGCCCTGAAGGATGCAGGCCTTACCAAGGCAGACATAAACGAGGTGATCTTGGTAGGTGGTATGACCCGTATGCCAAGGGTGCAGGAAAAGGTCAAGGAGATCTTTGGCAAGGAACCCCACAAGGGCGTCAACCCGGACGAGGTGGTTGCAATCGGTGCTGCAATTCAGGGTGCAGTTTTGAAAGGAGAGGTCAAGGATGTACTCCTTCTCGATGTTACCCCTCTCTCCCTCGGTATCGAGACCATGGGAGGGGTCATGACAAAGCTCATAGAGAAAAATACCACCATCCCTGCGAGAAAGAGTCAGATTTTCACAACAGCAGCCGACAACCAAAATGCTGTAACCATCCACGTGTTGCAGGGTGAACGGGAGATGGCTGCGGACAATAAGACCATAGGCCGTTTCGAGTTGGTGGGAATCCCTCCTGCGCCCAGGGGAGTGCCACAGATAGAGGTCACTTTCGATATAGATGCCAACGGTATCTTGAATGTGTCGGCAAAGGATCTCGCCACAGGAAAGGAACAGTCCATCCGGATCCAGGCCTCCAGTGGTCTTTCCGAGGAAGAGATCAAGAGGATGGAGGAAGAAGCACGCCTCCATGCAGAAGAAGATCGGAAGAAAAAGGAACTCGTGGAGGCAAGAAATCAGGCCGACAGCCTTATCTATACCACTGAAAAGAGCCTCAAGGAGCTGAGTGACAAGGTGGATGCCGCCACCAGAGACCTCATCAATCAGAAGATAGATGCCCTCAAGAAGGTTATGGAAGGTGAAGATGCCGAGGCAATCAAAAAGGCACAGGATGAACTCATGCAGGCATCCCATAAGCTGGCCGAGATGATGTACCAGCAGACACAGGCCGGAGCAGGGGCTGCAGGAGGTGCTGCCGCAGGTGCCCAGGCAGGAGGAAGTTCAGGCCAAGGCGGTGGTGAAGACGACGTGGTTGACGCCGACTTCGAGGAAGTAAAGTAAGGTACAGAGATCAGATAAGTCCAAGGCCGGAATGAAGATTTTCGTTCCGGCCTTTTTTAATAGGAACATGCCATCTAACAACAGATTGATCCGGACAAGTGGTATCTTGCTCCATATCTCTTCCCTTCCAGGGCCATATGGTATAGGCCAGCTTGGCAGCGCAGCCCATGATTTCCTGGATTTTCTTCAAAACTCAGGCCAGAAGGTCTGGCAGTTTCTGCCCCTTGGACCTGTTGATGCCCCGACCAGTTATTCTCCTTATATGAGTAGTTCGGCCTTTGCAGGAAATCCTCTCTTCATATCCCCTGAGTTCTTGGTGGAAGATGGTCTGATATCCTCCAGGATACTTGACGACGTTCCCTCCTTTTCGGAATATCAGGTGGAATTTGAAAGGGTAGTGCCATTCATAGCCCGTTTGCTTGAAGAGGCATTTGAAAATTTTTTGTCAAGGCCCACCCCTGATGACTTTCATCTTTTTTGCCGGGAACACGCCTTTTGGCTCCATGATTACTGTCTGTTTGTAACCCTAAAGGCAGTTTTCGGCCGAAAGGCATGGAACGAATGGCCTGAAGACCTTGCGAGAAGGGACAAGGATGCCCTTGAAAGGGCAGAAAAGGTCCATGGCAAAAGGATAGAGTATCACAAGTTTGTTCAATGGCTATTTTTCAGACAGTGGCAACAGCTCAAGAAGGCGGCTGCCAGAAAGGATATTCGCCTTTTTGGAGACATGCCCATATATGTTGCTCCAGATAGTGCCGATGTCTGGGCACATCAGGACTGTTTCGAGCTCGATCCAGAGACCTTGAAGCCACTGTTCGTTGCCGGAGTCCCTCCTGATTATTTCAGTCGTACAGGCCAGAGATGGGGTAATCCCATCTATAGATGGAAGATTGGCAAAAGGCCCAACGAGGCCCTTTACAGGTGGTGGGAGCAGAGGCTCAGGTTCACAGCAAATTTTATGGACATGGTAAGGATAGATCATTTCAGAGGGCTGCAGGCCTTTTGGAAGATCCCTGCCTCAGAAAAGACAGCAGTAAATGGGAAATGGGTAAGGGGGCCTGGCAGATATTTTTTCGAGCGCCTTCGTGGTGCAATGAAGGGGCTTGAGATAGTGGCCGAAGACTTAGGCACCATAACCAGGCCAGTTATCAGGCTAAGGGAAGAACTGGGTCTGGCTGGAATGAAGGTCCTCATATTCGCCTTTGATTCAGATGAGTACAACCTGTACTTACCTCATAATTTCGAGCATAGGAACTTTGTCGTCTACACTGGTACCCATGACAACAATACGGTGGTTGGCTGGTATCTGGATCCTTCCATAGGGGAATACGCAAAGGCCAGGGCCAGGAGATATGCAAACAGTGATGGCAACCGAATCCATTGGGATTTCATCCGCATGGCCTATTCATCCGTTGCCAGGCTGGCCATTGTGCCCATGCAAGATGTCCTTGGATTTGGGGCCGACTGCCGCATGAATCTGCCCGCTTCCACCAAGGGAAATTGGAGGTGGCGTCTGGCACAAAGGTTTTTGACCGTACAGGTGGCAGAGGAACTGCGTTCAGAGGCAAAATTTTATGCAAGGCTTCCAGTTGGGCCATCTCCCCAGCAGGCTCAAAGATAAGGACGTCTGTCTGGTTATACCCGGTCTTTTCGACCTTGTATGGTTGAGCAGGGCCCTAAGGGATGCAGACGTGGAGATACGGGAAAATCTCGGTCTCAAAAGGGCACCCGGGGCCTGCACCAGCACTTTTTTGCTTTTAAGGTTGTTCAACTGGGTATATCTCATTAGGACGAAAAACAATAGAGTTGGCCTGTTGGGGATATACGACTGGGAACCAGGACAACATGCCTTTTTGTCCGTGGTCATATGGAGTGACACCCAAAGGGATAGGGGGATAGGTAGCTCGGCTGTTAGACTGGCAATGGAAGGACTTGTCGAAAATGGCCTTTGCAAGGAGTTTTTTGTGGAAGTAAAAGAGTGTAATTATAGAGGAATCAGATTCTGGGAGAGAAACGGTTTCTCTCAGATCAATACCAGGGACGGAATCGTTCTCATGTGCCTGTCGTGGGGTCAGGGATGTCAATGATGGATCATGAAGCAGATCTGTTTGGGGATACCCTCAGCAATGTTCTGGAGTTTGTAGGATCTCGGATGAAAGATAGCGGTGGTTTTGGGGCCACACCAAAACTGCCTGCCACAGTGGAAGATACCTATCACAGTCTAAGGATAATCTCCTCTGTTGCCCCTGTGGTACAGGCAGATTTTGCCAAAGAGCTGAGGAATTGGCCAGCACTCCACGGGTTTTTGTCAAGATATCTTGACAAGGATCTTGAGTTGGGCCCAAGGGGGATATTCCAGCTCCTTTGGTCCATGGATTATTGCGGGATTTTGCCAGCCAAAAGAGACATATTTGCCATACTTGATGCCAATCTTCTCGTAAATCCCAAGAGGGAAAACCTGTATTTTGCCCTGAGGACAATCATGGAGCTCATCAAGCCGAGACATGCCTCAGAACTACCAGTAGTGTTGTCCAAGGCCAGGATAAGCGGCCTGTTTTCAGGGATCTTGAAAAAGAGGCTTGTCGATCTCTATCTCGATTACAATCTTGGCTGGGAGATGATCCCACTACCAGAGGCTGCCCAATGGTTCGCTGCATGCCAGAATCCAGACGGAGGTTTTGGGTTCATGCCTGGAACCACCTCCTATATTGAAAATTGTCACTATGCCCTGGTTGCCCTTGTTATGCTCGGTGTAGAACCTGCAGATAGGACTTCGTGTAAAAAATTTGTCATGGGATGTAGGACCAGATCAGGTGGCTTTTCAAGAAACAGTAATGCCGCTCCATTTCTCGATGCAACCTGGCATGCAATAAAAAGCCTTCTGATCCTGGAGGGGAGAGATACCTTCAAGGCCTTCCCACCCCATGATCTTTGGGGGTGAGCAGTGCATTTGCTGCCAGGCCTTAGCCTTCGCCAGAGAGCAAGATGGGGCAATTGGCAAATTCTATCACCCTTTCGGCAACACTGCCAAGGAGTATACGTTTTATACCGCGTCTTCCAAGCTTGCCCATGACAATCAGCTCGGCCTCGAGTTCTTCGGCTGTCTGAAGGATTATCTCATGGGGAGTTCCCCTCTTTACCAGGGTAAGGACATCTATGTCCATATATGACAATTCCTGTTTCATATCGGCAACAAGACCCTGGGCCTGTTCTTCCATATCTCGTCTCACCTGCTCACATGCAGTCTCTTGGAGCCTGCATAGCTGGGTCTCAACTTCTTCATCTATTACGTTTAATATCCAGACTCTTGAGCCATGTGTCTGGGCAAGCCTGCCTGTGAGTCTTATTGCAGAAAGACTATAAGTAGAACCATCTACTGGGACGAGTATCTTGCCAAATAGACTGGTATTGCCATCCATTCCATCCTCCTGCTATATATCCATATAGGCCAGGGGCCCACATGGGTGGAAAGGTGTGTTCTCCTACAAGGTCTTTTCCGTCTTGCCTTTTACCCTCTTCAGTTGGAATAAGGCCTCTCGTTCCTTTTCCTCCAGACGTTCTTCAATGGATTTCAAGGTAGCTTCATAGATTGGGATATAGATGTAAGAAAGGGCATTGATCCGTTTGAGTGTCCGTTTCGTCTCCTCCATCAATCTCTTTAGCCCTACCTCCACCTCTGCCAATTCTGCTATTGTCTCTGTGGCGGATAGGATGATGTGTCTGACCCAGTCCATACGTTCAGTGGTTTCGTAAAGTGCATATTCAGGTCGAAACTTGGGCCTGGATATACTAACGAGAGGCAGCACAACCCCCATCAGACTTCTTTCCCTAATGGTTACTTCCAGCCTTGCATCCATTGCCAGTCCAGCCGCCTCCACCCTGTTCCTGCCACTTTCGATGAGTGCGAGCCTGAGTTGTTCATAGGCTTGGGCAAGGGTCGAATCGAGTTGTTTCCTGATGCGATCTGCCCTACCAGTAAGGAGATTTATATGGTTTATCAGGATGTCTTTTTTCTGATCCAGGAGCTGGCGTCCGTCCCGGGCCAAGGCAAGCTCGTCTTTGAGCCTTATGGCATTACTCTTGGTGGCTGGTATGGGCAGTCTTTCCATATTTTTCTATCTGTTCAGGGGTTACCCGAACCAGTTCTTTTTCAGGAAGCATCATCACGAGTTCCCAACCGAGGTCCAAGGTCTCAAAGATGCTTCTGTCCTCATCTTTGTCCTGCCTTACAAAACGGTTTTCAAATTCCCTGGAAAAAGTAAAATATCTTTTGTCCGTAGTACTCAGGTCCTCTTCTCCTATGATGGAAGCAAGCCTTTCCACCTGTTTTGCATTGGCATAGGCAGCATAGAGTTGGCTGGATATGTTTCTGTGATCCTCTCTGGTCTTCCCTTCTCCTATGCCGTCACTCATCAGTCTCGACAAGGAAGGGAGGACGTTTACAGGGGGATAGATGCCTTTTTGGTAGAGGCCTCTGTCAAGGACGATCTGCCCCTCTGTTATATAGCCAGTAAGGTCGGGTATGGGGTGAGTGATGTCATCGTCTGGCATGGTGAGGATAGGGATTTGGGTTACGGAGCCCTGCCGGCCCTTTATCCTCCCAGCGCGTTCGTAGATGGATGCAAGGTCACTGTAGAGATAGCCAGGATAGCCCTTTCTGCTGGGCACCTCTCCCTTGGATGTCGCCACCTCTCGAAGTGCCTCGCAATAATTGGTCATATCGGTAAGGATCACCAATACATGCATGCCCTCTTCAAATGCAAGGTATTCGGCAACCGTGAGGGCAACCCTTGGGGCAATGAGTCTTTCCACTGTGGGGTCGTCTGCCAGGTTGAGAAACATTGCCACATTGTTCAAGACCCCGCTTTCTTCAAAACTCTGTCTGAAGGCCTCGGCCTCGTCATGACGCACCCCCATTGCCGCAAAGATCACGGCAAAGCTGCTCTCTTCGGTAAGGAGTCTTGCCTGGCGTACTATCTGGATGGCCAGGTCGTTGTGTGGCAGCCCGCTACCAGAGAATATGGGCAGTTTTTGCCCCCTAACCAGGGTGTTCATCCCGTCGATGGTAGAGATGCCCGTCTGGATGAAATCTTCCGGATAGGCCCTAGCCACTGGATTTATGGCAAAGCCGTTTACGTTTCTTGGCTCACCCCTAAAGGGTGCAGGTCCACCGTCGAGGGGCATCCCGAGGCCAGTAAATATTCTCCCGAGCACCTCTTCCTTGGAGACAATCATCTCAAAAGGGCGTCCCATGAACCTGACCCTGGTGTTTTCCTGGTCCAGGCCCGATGTACCGTGAAAGACCTCGAGAACGGCCGCCTTTTCACTGATTGCTAGAACTCGTCCCTGGCGTATCTCATCTCTGGCAGTAATCAACTCCACCCTCTCCCCAAAGCCCACGCCACTGATCCCCTCTATGATCACTAAGGGGCCTGAGATCTTCTGCAGGCCTATGAATTCAAGGCCTGCCATTCTTTTTTCACTTGTTGATTCAACCTTGTCAGACAACATCTCTCGCCTCCTGGCTTCTTGCAAGGAGTTGGTCTATCTGTGAATCGATATCCTGAAGTATATGCTGAAATGGGGCAGTATCTTCTCCTTCTATAGACGTCTTTGCCCTATGTATCTGCTCTACAACAGGCAGCTCCATTGCACGAAAGAGGGGAATCCTTCTGTCAACCACGTCCTTAAGTCGCCTGATGAAATGGATTATCACCTTTAAGAGATAAAACTGTTTGACAGGCATGCAATAAGTGTCTACGGGATCAAAGGCACTTTGTTGCAAGAAATCGTTTTTTATGAGCCGTGCCCCTTCAAGTATCCTCCTCTGATCGTCAGGGAGGGCCTCTTCTCCCAAGAGCTTGACTATGTTCTGGAGCTTGGCATCCTCCTGGAGGATCTGGACTGCCTCATCCCTGAGTTTTTCCCATTCCGGGTCTGTCTTTTCAAACCACCAGGGGGCTACTGCCTTCACATAAGCAGAATAGCTTTGAAGATAATTGATCGCTGGGAAATAGCGTGCACTGGCCAGTTCCTTGTCAAGTGCCCAAAAACACTGTACAAAACGCTTTGTATGCATTGTGACAGGTTCTGAAAAATCCCCTCCAGGTGGAGAGACTGCACCAATAAGGGAGACAGAGCCCTTCAGATCCGAGAGGGTTACCACCTGGCCTGCCCTTTCGTAGAATGCCGCCAGCCTGCTGGCGAGATATGCAGGAAAGCCTTCTTCGGCTGGCATTTCCTCGAGCCTTCCTGAGATCTCTCTCAATGCCTCTGCCCATCGCGAGGTAGAATCGGCCATGAGGGCCACGTCGTATCCCTGATCCCTGAAGTATTCTGCAATCGTGATGCCGGTATAGATGCTGGCCTCCCTGGCTGCCACAGGCATGTCAGAGGTATTGGCGATCAGCACGGTGCGTTCTATCAGTGGGCGTTGAGTCCTGGGGTCGAGGAGTTGGGGGAAGTCCGTGAGTACCCCGGTCATCTCGTTTCCGCGTTCTCCACAGCCTATGTAGACGATGACATCTGCATCTGCCCATTTGGAAAGTTGGTGTTGGGTGACCGTTTTCCCTGTACCGAACCCCCCTGGGATGGCTGCTGTGCCACCTTTTGCCAAAGGGAAAAAGGTGTCGATCACCCTCTGACCAGTAAGTAAGGGCTCGGAAGGCATCTGTCTTTTTCCGTAGGGACGAGGTACTCTCACCGGCCACCTATGATAGAGTCTTATCTCGATATCCCTTCCCCCTGTTGTCTCGATTACGGCAATTGTCTCTTCAAGGGTATAGTTACCAGGTCCTGCCACCTTCTTGATAGTGCCTGTTACTTCGGGTGGAATGAGTATCTTGTGTTCTATGGCCTCTGTTTCTTGGACTACACCGAGTATCTGGCCAGAGCGGACAATTTCTCCTTGCCCCAGTCTTGGGGTGAATCTCCAGATCTTTTCTCTCGAAAGGGCTGAGCCTACCTTCCCCCTCTGGATGAAATCCCCCCATTTTTCCTGAAGTTCCGTCAGGGGGCGCTGTATGCCATCAAATATGTGACCAATCAGTCCTGGACCAAGCTCTGCAAAAAGCGGCATGCCCTGGCCAATGATCTCGGTGCCAGGCCTGAGCCCTGTGGTATCTTCATAGACCTGGATGGTGGCCGTGTCTCCCTCAAGGCCAATAACCTCTCCCACGAGCCTCTGTGTTCCTACCTCTACCATCTCATTCATTGAAAGGATGTGGCCCCTTGAGGCCTTTACCACAGGTCCACTCACATAGGTTACCAAAGGAATGTCGCCGTTTTTGTGCTTGTCAATGTTGGTCATGAACCAGCCCCCTTGAAGAGCCGATCTGCAGCGATTATTCGGATATCTGGCTCGATACGTCTCAAGATAGCTTCAAAGGACAGATCCACGAGCTGCTTTCCATCCCAACTGTATGCCATGATCCCGCCTTCTATGTCTACCGGCCGTTCAGAAAGCTTGACCTTACCCTGGAAGTGCTCTGGCAGGCTATTTAAGATCTCACGGAGAACATCTATATCTTTGTGGGAACATCTGATCTCTATCCCCTTGTCTCCTGCCCCAAGGATAATCTCCCAGGCCTTTTCTATCATGGCCTTCAACAACCTGGAGTATTCTGCTTTGTCGGCTCGAAGCCTTTGAAGCCTTTCTCTTGCATCTTCCATGATATTATTGAATATCTCTTCTCTGGTGGCCATGACCATGCGTCTCGCCTCAAGTTCGGCTGCGTCCACCTGTCTCCTGGCATCCTGAAAGGCCTGTCTTTTCAGCTTGAGTCTCTCCGCCCCGAGCTTCCTGTTTATCTCTTCCGTGCCTTGTCTCAGGAGCTGATCATACCTCTTCTTTGCATCCTCGAGGATCTTTTCAGCCTCCTCAGTCGCCTTTTTTTGAACAGCCAAGCAAAGAAGTTCCACCTGATCCGGAAGTACCATGGGCCTACCTCCTGATGATAGCTGCCATTCGTTCCGTGGCAGAAAGCCTCTTGCCCAAGGGGCCTTTCATATCGGGGATCTCCATAAACAAGGGCAAGTGCCTTTCATGGCTGATTTTTTCAATCTCTTTGCGAGCGGCCTTGGCCAACCTTTCTGTGATTAGTACTATCCCTATATCAGGCCGTCCCGCCACCTCTTTCAATAAGTTGGCCGTATTTTCCGGCCGAGGAGGGATTAGCGTGTCGATCCCTGCCAATCTAAAGGCCAAGGCGGTATCCGAGTCTGTAATGGCTGTTATCTTCATGGTACAGATACCCTCTTGCCTATATCTTGCCCAAGATCATGATGGCTATTATAAGACCATAGATCGCTATCCCTTCTGCAAGGCCCAAAAAAATGAGGGCGCGTCCTGCAACCTCTGGCCTTTCACTGATAGCCCCCATTGCAGCAGCTCCAACCAGCCCTACTGCTATGCCTGCACCAATGGTAGAGCCTGCCACAGCAAGGGCTGCTCCCATAAAACCCCATTTGGCAGATCCCCCTGCAGTATCCTGGACGGGCTGGACAGCAAGGGCCAGACTTGGAGCCAACACCAGGATGACGGCCATTAATGCACCAGAGATATTTCTGACATTCATGAACAGGGTTCCTCCTTCAAGCAGATTTTATGACAATGTATCTGATACCAAATCCCATAGTTGGTCTATCTTCCACTTCTTTCCGATACCACTGGCTGAAAAGGTTGCCCACCTCCCCTAAAGAACTTGCTGAAGAATTCATAGTATTCGAGACGTATTGTCTGGATAGATACCACCATGCCTTCCAACAATATTATCACAATATTGCCAATGACCAGGGTGAGATAATAATACAGTCCACTGCCTGATCCGTGGCTCACCATGTCTGCTATGGAAAATACCCCTATGAAAAGTGCTGCATGAGTGAGTGCAAAGGCGGCCACACGGACAAATGATACAGTATTGGCTAGGAATCTAAGCACGCTGTCCAGGGCCTCAATGGTGGATTCGAGTACCATTGTGGCAATACCTTCTTGTCTTTTGACCTTTTCCCCCCTGGCCCTGTGTCTTTTGATTATCACACTGATGGGCCTTTCCACTATCATCACTGCCAAAAGGAGTCCACTTATCACCTTGGCGATAGTTATTTCAACAGGTCTTGGAGGGCCAGACAGCACATATCTTATGGCAAGTCCTGCCAAGAGCCAGTAGAGCAATGCGCCAACAAGACCACTGGCAGAAAGCAGGTCTTCAAATCGTCTTTCCCTGATGATATTGACGAGATTTATGATGAGTCCCAGACTGATCATGCCAATGCCAATACCAGCAGAGACCATCATGAATCTATCTATGTCCTTCATGGGGTGGAGCCAAAGGGCAGGGATCAGGTCCTCCATCCCAAAGACACTGCCATAGAGGATGCCAAAAATAGCAGAGGATACCCCGCATTCCATCAAAATTATGCCATAGTCCATGTACTTGTAGAGCCTTCTGAATATATAGAGCCCTGCGAGAAATAGTATAAGGCCATGGCCCACGTCTCCAAACATCATGCCAAAGAGAAGGACAAAGCTCAGGGCAAGGAATACAGTCGGCTCCACTTCTTGATAGGTGGGGGTACCATAGAGAGAGGTCAGCTTCTCGAACGGACGGATGAGGATGGGATTGTTGAACAGGATGGGTATCTTTATTATGCCTTCTCTAACCTCTCGGATGTCTTCAGGGTCAACCTTGTCCACCAAGGCCTGGCCGTTTGTGGCCTTTATGATCCTTTCCTTTAATTGCTCGAAAAGATCCACTGGCAACCAGCCTGTCAGGAAGTAGATATGATCGATTTTACCGAATTTGGCCTGGGCCTTCAGAAGGATCTTTGCCACATAGGCCTTCTCCCGTAAGAGGAGTAAATCTGGGCCATAACGTTGCCTAAACTGTCTTTCTGTCTCTCGGATAACCTTTGCCTTTTCCTCCAGGGGCGGGATCTCTCTTTCCATTTCCTCGATCACCTGGCCCACCTTACCTTTGAGGCCGGAGGGTATTTCTATCTCGTGAAAGAAGGCACTTCTAAGGGCCCTTTCCAAGACCTGTTTGTCCTCTGTGAGACAAAATGTCCCCAGTACGATCCTATCCTTTTTTTCGCTGATCTTTACGAGGCTGTGGTGGATATCGGATAGGCTTTCTGTTAGTCTGTCCAGGTTTTCCCCAGGCAGTATCCCAAAGCTATAGTGGATGAAGTGTAGTTGGGAAAGCCTGGTAAAATCTACATCTGCAGGGAGCAACAGAGACAATCTGGAGATGGTCTCCTTTTTCTTTGCAAGGTCTTTTTCGATCTTTTTCCCTTCGAGGATATAGGTTGACACCTTGTCCTCTATCCTGGAGACTTGCTCCTCTATGAGAAAGATATCCCTGTCTGGTCTTGGTGCCTTCTCCAGTGGCGGTACAGGAGCTTTCACATCGAGTTCACGGAGCAATCTCGTGATCCGGCTGAGCACCTTGTCATAGCGGTTGATTAGATCGGCAGGGACTCCTGCCACATACCCGAGCTTACCAAGATGGGTCTCATTGATGTTTATGAGATGGAGAAGTTTGAGGTCTCCAAGTATCCCAAGCACCTGGGATATGTATTTCCCCGGGACCTGTATGGTTATACGAAACAGCTTAACTGGCCTGAACAATCTGTTCTCCTCCCTTCAAAAAGAGACTCGGTACGATTTCAGTCGCCGGTCTGCTCATCTTTTGGATTTTTGCCTGGTAAAGCCTGACCAGGCACCTGATTTCCAACTCTTTTCCCAGGAGGTGAGCTATTGGGACCCCGAGATGGAAAGGATTGCCCAGAAAAGCCCTCCTGATTTCTCCAAGTACCCATTCTTCCAAGCCAATCCTGATCGTAGCCAGATCTTGTTGCTCCCACGCCTTGGCAATGGTCTTTAGAGGTTCTGGTAACAGCTTGAGCATAGAAGCAGGAGAGCCAGCCTTTGCTATGGCGTGCAGCTCTTTTAGATGCAACTTGTTTCCACCTGGATAACTGTAGTTCAGGGCTTCTTCAGGGCTCAGGCCGTATATGAAACGAAGCCGGGCTATGTGAGATATGTTCAGCATATCTATGAAGGAGCCAAGGATCTTCTTGGCCTCCTTTCTGTCCTTTTCCCCTCTCAATGCCTCTGTGGTTGTTGCTATCCTTCTATAACAAGAGATGTCTATGGCCATCTCGAGCGGGAAGAGCCTTCCCTGGGCCTCGAATTGGGGCAAGGCATGATGGAGCAAGGGGCCGAAAGGGGTTGTCTCAAGCAATTTCACTATCCCTTTGATCCCCTTTTGTGTCCATAGACCCTCCAGTCTCATCTTGGAAAATTCTTCCACAGGGTAGAGAAGATGGGCCACATCTGTCTTTTTAAGACCTGAAAAAATGGCCCGTAGAACAATCTTCAGATTTTCTCCCTCGAATCTGGAAAAGAGTGCCAGTATGAGTTCCTTGGACGTTTGGGATGAAAGGCCGTGGTGTATCTTATGGTAATCGTGGAATAGGGACTTGAAGATCCTCGTCTCAAATGAGAGCGGCCCCACCTTCCTGTTTTGGATAAGGGGAGATATCCACGGACCATAGAAAGTCGTTGCAAGATACTGTATGAAGCCCTGGCTGTCTTTTACATCTTCGATTACGTGCCAGTCAGAGGGCCTGAGCCTTTTGGAGTGCATGGTCCTTGTCTTGGCGTTGACATAAGAGTATTTGATGGCAGCCCTCAACAATATGCTCCCCTCCTTATCCGGTATGGATCTCCACCATCTTGTTAAAAGAGACCAGCCTCCCGATAAAATCTCTCCATAAATTCAGATAGTACCTCTTTCTTGTGGGCTCCCCAGAGCCGCTTGAGCCTCTGGCAATAATCCTCGGCCTCTTTTTCTATCTCTGACGCCTGAAGAGAGGCCTGCTCCAATATCTTTGATATCTCCTCTTGCTTGAATTCATCTATCTTTTTCTGGGCCTCCTGTCTCAAGATCTCGAGATGTTTTTCTACCCCTGTCAACAGGTGTTCGGCCTCCCGCCTGGCTTTGTCCACTGTTGCCCTGGCATTTTCGTCACAGGTCAATATCCGCTCTATTGCTTCTTTTGCCATGTCTTCTCGCTATGGATAGGAATTCTATTCCTTAATCTAATTATCATTCTCTTCAGTGCAAGAAAGGAATTTCCTTCAAATGATATGAAATCTAATCATAAGAACCATAAAATTATTAACCAATATGACTATCAATAAAAGAAAGCCAATATAATATTAAGTAAATCTTTTCTCATTCTATTTTACATTTTGTGCAAAAGATACATAATCAAAGTCTTGACTTTTTCAAATGAATACACATCTTAAAGAAAACAAAGAAAGGAGGTATAAGACATGAATATAGTCCAATTACAAGAGACATTGGTAGGGGCACAAGCAGATTTTATCAATCAGCTTGAAGAGGCAACCAACAGGCTTGAACAGGAGATCAGGGAGGCTGCCGATGTGGAAAAGGCTGGACGTGCCGATTGGGAAAGATCTATAGGAGGTTACATTGATGAGCTGCACCGGGTCATCTTTTCCCTGGCAGAACCACGTTATGGCTCAGAGAAAGAACACCAAAAGATTGCGGAGCTCAGGAAACGGCTCAAAGACCTCTATGCAGATTTCAAAAACATGGTAAGCAAATAGAAAAATCCTCCTACCTCTGTCCATGTAACAGCCCGCAGAAAATGAAATAATTACTGCGGGTTTTTTCTGCCCCATCTTTTCGTGGCAGATGTGGTTTTCCCAAAAGATTTTGGCTGACAGGAGATATTCAAGGTTGAAAAAGGGGACTTTATCCTGTTAATTTGTGATCCGATCTGGTAGTAAATGCGTGTAGGATGGTTATAGTTTTCCAAAACAGTCATTGTCCTTAGATCCAGAGAGAAAAGCAGATGTTTTTCAGCCCATTGACCCTTCTGTTGTTTTTCGTCTTTATATTTGTTTTTCTCTTTCTTTTCCTCTTCATCCATATCGGCCTCATTACTATAGCCTTTGAGAGAATAGGCCTTACAGAGGCCCAGACCTTTGCGTTTCTCTTGATCTCCCTTCTTGGAAGCAACATCAATATCCCGGTCAAGAGGATACCTCTTCCCGCGCACGAGTCCTTTGCCATGACTGCCAATTTTTTTGGCATGAGATATCCTGTCCCTGTCCAAAATCCAAGGGAGATGATAATTGCAATCAATGTCGGCGGTGCAATAGTGCCTTCCATACTTTCTTGTTATCTCATGTCCAGATGGGGGCTTTTGTTTGAGCCATTGTTTGGCATTTTTTGTGTTGCCGTGGTTACTTATGTAATGGCAAGACCTGTCCCTGGGGTGGGCATAGCACTACCGGTCTTCGTGGCCCCGTTGATGGCCGCCTTTATTGCTATCTTTATGGGCCCATCTGTGCATGCCCCCTCTGTGGCCTATATTTCAGCCACAATGGGCACGCTTCTCGGCGCGGATATCCTCCACCTAAAGGATCTAAAGAAGATACACGCCCCTGTTGCCTCCATAGGAGGAGCAGGTACCTTTGATGGCATATTTCTAGCTGGCATCATAGCCGTACTCCTTGCCTGAAAGATAGCCTTCTTTTTTATTTCCAGTTTTACCCTTGACGATAAACAAAATAAGGCCATGTAAAAAAGGAACTATTCTTTGGCAGCATGGACCAGCTTGTTCGGTCTTTTGGTTTTCACCACCACAAAAAATCAGGGGGAAAATTCATGATATGGAAAAGATGTTTTGAGACGGGAATCCGTCCGATAGATGATGAGCACAGAGTGCTCGTGACCCTTATTCAAAAACTCGAGGGATCTATGTATGACGGCTCTGTCACCAAGACCACGGGTATGGTCTTGAAAGAACTTGTAGATTATGTCAAATTCCATTTCAGGAACGAAGAAGAGGTGATGTCACGGGTGGGGTTTCCTGAGCTTGCAAGGCACAAGATCCTTCACAAGGATCTCGTAAACGATGTCGCCTCCATCCTCATAGACATGAAACATGGCAAACCGTGTACTGCCTCCGAGCTGATCGGGTTCCTAAACTATTGGTTAAGGGATCACATCCTCGAGGAGGACATGAAAATTGCCCAGTTCTTGAGACTTGTATAGACTGGCTATAAAAATATATGGTTACGGTCTAATCAGCGAATAGCATGTTTTCTTAGGAGTTTCCAGGACAATACCAGCATTGCCAGGCCAGGATGTCGCCTCATAAAAGGACCAACCTCCAGATCGAGCCCCGAATGCCTTCTTATCTTCCACAGGGCATAATCCACACCTCCTTTAAAGGTGAAGGTTGCCTTGAAAAGGCGTATGATCGATAGGAGCTTTCCCTGAATAGTCCTTACCTTCCATGCGGTTTGGCACATCAGGCGCGATCTGCTCCCAATCTTCGTCAGGTATGTGTGTTTTTTTGGCTTTCCTTTTCTGCAGATCTCATATGGTACGTGTCGGATGGCTGCATTGGTCACAGCCTCTAATACATGGCCCTGCTCTTGCCAAAGCCTTGTCAGGCGCTCGTGTCTCTCCGGTCGAAGCTCTGCTCCATAACTAAGGCCAAGGCCTGTGAGCCACAACTGTCTGGCTGTAAATTCCCCAGGCATACAGGGTATAGTGGCCTTCAAAAAGGTGATGATGGAAGAGGCAAGGCAATCTTCAATGACCTTTTCTATCCTTTTGTGCCGACAGTAGATTATGGCTACCGGTTGGCAGAATCGAGCCCAGAAATATGAGTGAAACGTCCTATGGGAGGTCATCTTACGAAGATCCCAGAGTGAGATCATGGCATATTTGGCCCTGATCTTTTGATGTTCCCCAAAGGGTAGTTCCAGGTAGAACACATTTGGAGGCAAAAGCCAATTTATAAAGGCCAGGAAAGGCCTCTTGTATGCGGAGAGATAGCTCTCCACTACTACGAAGAGGTCCAAAATACCATCTGTCTCGTTGCCAGACTGGAGACATGAGCCATAGTATAAGATCCCCATCACATCCTTGTGATGACGGCTCAAGATCTCATCAACAAGTAGGCCGATTACAGGAGAAGCCTTGTGACTGTATACATATTTGCGGATTTCACTCAAGAGTTCCGGTGCCTTGTCCATAAGTTACCAGCTCATAGTGATGATCTGGCCAGCATCTTCTATGATGAAGGGTCTGGCTGGGCCTGGATCTGCCTGGAAGATCTGGCCATCGAGGGCAATTCCCGTATGGGTATAGATCTCTATCCTATCTGCATTGAACGAATAGTAGCCGTTTTTTTCTGCCAGTACAGGACTGAATCTGTCAAAGAACATTTGTAAGAGCACGGACAAGAGTTTTTTGGGCCTTTTTCTTACAGCGGTCAGATGTATGGGGCCCTTATCAGTGGCCCAAAATGGTTGTAGTCCCAGGAAGAGTCTTTCAAGGGTCGTTGAAAGCACCAGGAGAAAGTCTTCTTCTGGTATAGGCCTTCCATCCACGATGATTTTCATTTTGGACATGTTGTCTGGATCTTGCTTGCTCCCAAGACCTGTCATCAATATCTCAAGGCCCGATGAGAATATCATGGCCTTGCGTTTCAAGAGTGGAAGGGTAGAGTGTTTTTGGCACATGGCTACGGCATGATAAATCCCTCCAGCCCCAAGAAACATTCCGTATTCTTCTATCTTGTTCAAGTACCCAAGGCGTATTACATGTCTCTTTGCCAAGCTGGTATGGCTGTGGAGTGAATTGTCCAGGATCAATCTGTGAAGACGTTTCAACGCCTTTTTCTGGCTCCCTTTGATCCCAATATCACTTGCAATGAGATTGGTCGTGCCACCAGGCAAGATGGCAATACGTGGAAGCCTGTCAAAGGGGCCTTGGCTGAAGAGACCAGTAAGGGTAGCCTGCACAGTTCCATCTCCCCCACTGATTATCAAGATATCTATCTCGTTTTCCGACATGCGTGCCAACGCACCCTTTATCTCTTCTGGGGTCGTTACCCAGACTACAAGGTCTAAAAATTTTTTGGCAATGCTAAAGAGTTCATTGGCACAGGTCTTGTTTTTGCCACCAAGAGGATTGATCAATATTCCAGCTTTTAGACCATGTCTACCGTCCTCGTACCAGGTGGTCATTATTGGCTAAACGGTATCATGCCTGGTGAACCAGCGTATGGCCAGGCCCTTTTGTTGTGAAGAGAAATCGATTTCTTCGAGCCATGACTTGAGTTGGCCCTTCTTGGTTTTTTGATAAAAGGCATAACCCAGCCTAATCAGCAGAAAGAGGCTGGTGATTGCAGTCCAGAAGGCAACAAGAAAGAGCCCCCAGTCCGGTCGTCCAGCCAGATAAGAAAGGGTTAGTATTATCATGCAAGGGTTGCGTCTTGCCGTTATCAGCCTGAAAAAGGAGTCAAGAGGCCTCCAGCAGAATATGCCAAAGTCTGCTATGAGCCATTGAAAGAGGCCTTCAACAAGGCGTCCAATAATATAACCTACAAATATGACCCAATATAGGGTGCCCAGGGAGGTATTCAGATGAAACTGTCCTGTTTGTTCCAGGCCCATCCCCCACAGGAGATACCATATGGGGGGATGAACGATGTCTATGATGTGGTCGAAATAGTGGCCAAATCTACTGGAGGTGACAGTGACGCGGGCAAGTTTGCCGTCAACGGTATCGAGAAAGGTCATGAGCCAGCCTGCCAGAAGTCCCCAGCCCAGATAGCCCTTTGCAAACAGGTAACCTGCCAGCAGAACGAGGAAAAGACCCATAAGTGTTATGTGATTTGGCTGGAGTTTGAGCCGTACGCACTGCTTCACTGCCCACCTGGCTGGTCTCGGCCAAAGCCATTTTGTGACCAGATCGGTTACCCCTTTATATGACCAGTTGAAAAGTCTTTGTTCAAGCCGTTCCCTGTCTTTGTCATTGACACGAAGTACGAATGGAGGCTCAAATTTTCTCAGCTTCTGATGAAATGCTACTGAGATGGTCTCCAGGCTATGTGTGGTGACCGATTTGATAGGGCCTGTGGCCTGTCCATTCTCTATGATCTTCACTGCCATGCCTGCCAGGGTGCCTGGTACATGTATCGCCACTGGGACCTTGTTATGTCTATCCTGGACCAGTAGAAGGGTATCAGGGCTTGCAGCCAGATGCCTGAGTAGTCTGTCTTCAAAGATATAATCACCGCGCAGGATCAAAACATGGTCTGAAGGCTGGACAACTGAAATATCAGGGATGGTTGTAGCCTGGTCACCGAGTACCTTTTGGGCACGCTGTCTTGGGGTAAGCCCCCAGATCTTGGTTTGGCTGTCTTTTATGAAATATAGATATAGGCTCATGAATATATTGTAGTTGATAATGATCTTAAGGTATAGATATCAGATATGGTCTCGATATCCCAACAAAATAAAACCTTGTTCAAGTCACGATCCTCAAAAGATATTGCCTTTTCACAAAGAGATAGTGTTACCATTGTACACCTTTCTGATCTGCATCTCGCCTGTACAGATGGCATTTCTTGGCATCAGCTCCTCAACAAGAGGATACTTGGCTATCTCAGATGGAGGCTGGGCCGCAGAAGGGAATTTGACTATAGGATTTTTGCCATACTTGAACGTGAACTGCAACAGATAAAACCAGATCACGTCATAATAACAGGAGATCTTACCCATTTGGGCCTTCCTTCTGAATTCAAGGCAGTGTCAAAATGGCTCGAAAAGCTTGGCCCATCTGAAAGGATAACCATCGTTCCTGGCAATCATGACACCTATGTTGAGACAGACTGGGCCCAGACCTTTTTCATGTGGGAGGGATATATCCTGCCATACTCTTCTTATGAAGGCCGGTTGCCCCCTCCAGGCCTTGAGGATGTCTTCCCGATACTTCACCAGGTGAAAAATGTGGCAATAATAGGGGTCTCTACAGCCGTTCCCTGCCCTTGGCATTTAGCCATAGGGGAGGTGGGTACAGGCCAGTTACGCAAGCTTGAGGCCATGCTGGAAGAAGCGGCTTCAATGGGCTGTTTTAGAATAATTGCCTTGCACCATCCCCCTGGGCTGGGATCGATAGGCTCTCGCAAGGCCCTAAAAGATGCAGGAAGACTTGTAAGGATCTTGGAAGATCGTGGATGTGAACTCATTCTTCATGGCCATAGCCATCAGAGTCTTTGCTATACACTAAAGGGGCCCCGGGGAGACATCCCTGTAATAGAGGCGCCGTCTGCCCTCTGTGTTCGTTCATCGAAAAGCCGCAAGGCAAGGTATTTCACTTGTAAGATAGTGGGGTCTGGGCAGAAGGGTTGGAAATGTAGGGTGGAAGATCGCATCTTCTCCAATTTTCAAAAGGGTTTTGTCTCTGTGAAGCAGGAGGAATTTGTGATTGCAGGCAGTAGTCATCGCTCAGGCAGGAGATCTTAGCCTTATTACTGCCAAGGTAGATATGAACAAAAAGGGGATAAAGGCCAAAACACATGGCCTTAGGCCAAGGAGTAAGCCCACATGCATGGTGATCTGATCGAAAAAGTAGAGGGCAATACCTATGAAAGATCCTATGGTCATACGAAGGCCTGCACCCACCTTCCTTGTGGAGCCCATGACGAAGCCAAGGGCCAGTATGGCCATGGCTCCAGTGCTGAGGGGCTGGCTAACCTTTCTCCATAGTGCCAGCCTATAACTGTCTGCATTTTGACCGCTCTTTTCAAGGGCTATGATATAGTCGCTAAGATCCTTGGCTGATAGGCTTTCAGGGGGAAGTTCAAGTACTGTGACCTGGTCTCGGCTCAGGAAGGGGCCAAGGGAAAGTTCCTTTACTGTCCTTGTTTTTATGTCCATGCCACTTACCAATTTTTCTGTTACATCATGCAATATCCACATGTCTCTGTCTGAAATAGAGGCTGTCTTGGCATGCAAGAAATTTTTTAGGCCGCCCTTACCATCAAATGAAAAGATATCGATGCCTTCTGCTGTACTTTTCCCTATGAGCTTGGTTACATGAATGAATGAGTCATCTCTTTTGGCCCAGAAGCCCTTCTGGGTAAATGTAACTCCCTTGGAGGATAGGGCCTTTGCCCGCATCAGCCTGGCACTTTGTTCCATGGGGGGGACAATGAATTCACCAGAAAGGATGAACGCCACCATTATCAGGCCACATGTACCAAGAACAGATAGGCTTATTCTTGGATTGGAGATACCAGAGGCCTCCATGGCTACGAGTTCAAAGCGGTCGGCCATGCGTCCAAGGGCTGCTATTGCCGCCAGTAACGAGGTGATAGGTGCAAGGTCCAGAAACCTTTTGGGCGAGGTGAGAAATATGAACAAAAGGGCATCTTGAAGGGTGTAAGAACCCTTCCCAACCGAATCGAGTTCTGACAAGAGTTGGAAGAAGCTAAAGAGGATCACTGGGATAATGATGATCAATAAAAAAAATTTCAAAAAATTTTTACCAATATACAGATCTATAATCTTCATCATCGCTCCCTAATGTTTGTCATGAAGTCCTGCTGGTACGCCTCTTACGGTATATCCGTGACAGGTCTTCGTACCAAAAGAGAACAACGAAGAGCAAAAAAAGAGCTATCTGGCTCCACCACAGGCCGGGAAAGGTTGCTATGATCCCTTGGGCAACCCATTTTTTTGCTATCGCAGTAAGGTTGTAATAGGCGGCGAAAAGAAGTATTGCCAAGGGTACCTTGGCATATTTGCCCTGACGTGGAGACGACTTGCTAAGGGGAAGGGCCATAAGTGCAAGTAGCACAGTAGATACAGGGGTGATGAGCCTCCACTGGAGCTCAGCCACCTCCTGAAGGTTGTTGGAGTGGAGTAGGCGTTTCAAGGGGGCGGCCTTTACCCTGTCTTCCTTGACTATCTGTCCTGGTTCCAGGGACAGTTCCGACTGCTCGAATTGGAGGATTACCTCTTTGTCACCGCTATTGGAGAATTCATAGTCCTTGCCATGATAGAGTATGAGGATGGGCAGGGCCAATTTCTTGTCGAAGAATTGCCTGGCATGTTTGGCATATATGACCTGCAGACTGTCTTTGCGTCTGGTCTGGATAAATATGTCCTCGGCCTGATTTTTCCTATTGTTTACCCTCTGGGCAAAGATGACCCTTTTGCCATGGTTGATTTCATAAAAGATTCCTGCCTTCATCCTCGTCAGGTCAAAGCTGGCCTTTGCTTTTGCTTTCATGGTAAAGAATTGATCCCATGCCCACGGTCTTATATAGAGAGAAAAACAGGCAACAAGTATGGCAATCATCACGGAGGTGATAAACACGGCCTTTACTATCCTGACAGGACTGATGCCACAGGCAAACATGGCTGTCATCTCTCCGTCTCTGTAGAGACGGCTAAGGGTCAGGACAACAGAAAGATAAAGGGTAGTGGGCAAGAGGATCTCCATGGCAACAGCAATCCTGAAAAAAACCAGTATCATTACAGTAGCACCGGGCAGTTCCCCTTGGGCTGCTGCTGCCCAGTACCTTGCAGCGATAAAGCTGCCATAGATGAAAATCAGGATACTGCAGATCACAGCAGTAGGCTTCAATATCTCCCGTATGATGTAACGTTCTGCAATCATACTGGCTTTTCCTGGGATATCAGAGACATGGAGATGGGTTGAAGAAAGAGGGGGGGCAGGGTCTCATTTGAAAGGGCCAGAGATATTGGGGCAAAGAAACATCTTTCTGTTGTCTTTAATAGACGCTTCCCTTTGCATGGACAAACCCCTTCTGTGCATATATGTTGTGGCCATTGCTGGTCTGCCCATCAAGCTCTATTGCCGAGACAATTGGCTCAGCCAGCTTGAGATCCTTGGGATAGTCAATTTCGCACCACAAAAGCCCAGTGATGGAACAGGTCATGACCGGTGTGTTGGGGGCGATCTGATCTATTACAGAAAGATACCACTTTTTGTTATATTCAGGTTGATCGATGGCCTGTCTCAGGGCTGAACGGAAGATTTCTGGGCCTCGGCCCCTGAAATATATGAGGCCAATGGATTCAGCAGATACTTGTTCGGCTGGCAGTTGTTTCCCAATCCTCATGAGCCTTCCAGCTTTTGTTATCACCTTCATGTCGTCTGAATCGTATTTCTTTTTCGAGCTCACTGTGACTGTAATTGGCGAAGGAGGAGAGGCGAGCAGTTTGGCCAACACAGCAGGCTCAAAAAGGGTGTCTCCGTTCAAGAGTATGAAATCCTGATCCATTTCATGGCGAACCTTCCAGCAGCTGACGAGATTGTCAGCAGTTGCATAGTCGGGATTATAGAATGTCCTTATCCTATATTGGCCAAGACGTCTTTGCACCAACTGCTCCACCTTGTGGGCTCCATAACCTGTAACCACGACTATATCATCGATATGCTCTCTTGTTAGGGTTTCTACCTGCCATTCCAATAGGGTCTTACCACATATATCAAGGAGGCACTTAGGGGTCTTGGAGGTAAGAGGCAGGAGTCTTTTCCCCTGACCTGCACTGAGTATTATCACCTTCATGAAGCTTGCTCCTGAAAACAAAACAGTGTTGACATCTGAATTTATCTGTAATCAATATAGATTCACTGGTTACAAAAGTCCAACTCTTCATCTCGGATCATGGAGTTCACAATTTTACCGAAGATGTGAGGAGGAGGGCAGGCATATGTGCTTCGATACCTCAAACTGTCCAAACCAAAGCAGGTTCGGGCAGATAGTGGGTCCATGCAGCTTCAAATACCTGAGAAGACTTCTCACGAATTGGACTTCATTTTAGGTAAAATACAATGGGATCAGATAGATGCAAACCATGTAATCATCCAAAGGGATTTTCTTTTTCAGGTGTTTGAAGTGTATAATCTCGTATGATCGATATTGTGTTATATGCCCCCTATGGACATGGGCAGATCTGAGGGGGGCGAAGATGCTATTCCAGGGCGGCAGGGGATCTCATGGGTAATGAAAAGCTGTGTGTAAAGCCTGTAAGGAGCGGCCATGAGCTCGAGGAGTTCATCCGCATGCCTTGGCGGATCTATAAGAATGATCCGTTCTGGGTCCCTCCTCTGCATCTTGAAAGAAGGATGCACCTTTCCAAGAAAAACCCATATTTTGCACATGCTAACTGTAGGTTCTGGCTTGCCTTTGTGGGAGACGAGGTGGTTGGGCGCATCAGTGCCCAGGTGGATAGTCTTTATCTTGATAGATATCAGGATGCTACAGGTTTTTGGGGCATGCTGGAGGCTGTGGATGATCCAGAGATTTTTCAGGCACTTTTCCATACAGTGGAGCAATGGCTTGCAAAAATGGGGATGAAGCGAGCCTTGGGGCCTTTCAATCTATCCATAAACCATGAATGCGGGCTCTTGATAAAGGGCTTTGATTCTCCCCCATCCATGATGATGGGACATGCCCCAAGATATTATTCCAGTGCTATAGAAACCCTTGGCTACAAGAAGGCAAAGGATTTAATCGCCTATTCCATAAAGAAAGAGGATGGGATTGTCCAGAAGATCCAACAGATACTCGGCGCCAAGAAAGATACTGTACAGACGAGAAGGCTTGAGAAAAGAATGCTCGAGAGGGAACTGGATACCATTTTTGCTATTTTCAACGATGCCTGGTCTCAAAATTGGGGATTTGTCCCCTTTACTAAAGAGGAATACATGGATGTTGGCAGGACCATGAGTCTTCTTGCAAGACCTGAGTTTATAAGGATTGCAGAGATACAGGAGGAGCCTGCTGGTTTTATGGTAGTGTTGCCGAACCTTAATGAGGTCATTTCTGACCTTGATGGCCGGTTATTACCCTTTGGATGGGCTAGGCTATTTTGGCGTATCAGGTTTCACAGTTTTAGGACGGGTCGCATACTTCTCATGGGTGTGAGGAGAAAGTACCAAGACAGTCTGATTGGTGCAGCAGTAAGCCTCTGCCTCATAAGAGATGTCATGAAGGAGGTGCTCAACTCCAGTATGTCGGAACTTGAGCTCTCATGGATACTGGAGGACAATGTGGCCATGAGACGTATAATAGAGGCCCTGGGGGCAGAGCCCTATAAGATTTACCGGATTTATGAAAGAGGATTGGGGCATTGGTAGATCGACCCATGGCAAAAAATGGCCAATACTCAAGAGAAGGCTTTACAGCAGTGGTATTAGCTGGACAACGGCGAGGAGACAGCCCCCTGGCAGGTAGATTCAATCTCCCTTTAAAGGCCCTGATACCAGTTGCGGGCAAACCAATGATTCAAAGGGTAGTGGAAAGTCTTTATTCCTCTCAATGGGTAGGTCCTATTTTTATCTCCTGTCCAGAGATAGCTCCCTTTGTAAAGGTGGGAACAGTGGGGCCACTTCTTGACTCTGGACAGATAAGGTGGATCCAAAGTGAAAGATCCCCAAGCTCCAGTGCCAGCAAGGCCCTGAGACGAGGAGTCGAGGATTCTCCTGTGCTTCTCACAACAGCAGATCACGCCCTTTTGACAACAGAGATGGTGGATTTTTTTTGCAATGAGGCCCATGGGTCTGGGGCAGATCTGGTGGTGGGCCTTGTCAGGTTAGAATTGGTGCAAAAGGCCTATCCTCGAGCCAGAAGGACCTATTACAGTTTCAGTGATGGCAGGTATTGCTCATGTAACCTGTTCGGATTTATGACCTACAGGGCCTACGGGGCTGTCGACTATTGGCAGAGGGTGGAGGAGAAGAGAAAACACCCCTTGCAAGTGGTTGGGAGCTTTGGATGGTTATGGGTCTTGAGGTATCTCGTCGGTACAGTGAGTCTTGAGATGGCCTTCAGACGGGCCTCAGATATTCTTGGATGTAATATCCGAGCTGTTTTAATGCCTTTCCCCGAAGCGGCTATAGATGTCGATACAATGAGTGATTGGCAGATGGCTGAAAAGATAGCCTCTGACTACTGAAGACAATTAACCTTGGTCCTTAGGTGAAAGAGCTCTCATCTGAGCCATGCCCCGGTGAGTGCCAGAACCATATCTCCTATCCGTTTGGTCTTGCCAATTATCCGGACCGGTAAGCCTGTCTCTGGATCGATAAAGATATAGATCTCTTCCTGTAGCCCCAAGAGGGAAAAGGCCTCATGCTTTTTGTCCTCGGGATCTACAGGAGAGGAAGTAATAAAGAATACAAGGGGTTTTACGGTTTTTTCTACCCGGTGTTGTCCTTGCAAACCATAGGATTCGAATGAGACCTTCATGGGTTTCAATCTCACAAGCCGCATGGTAACCTTATGGAGCTGTTTCTTTACAAATACACATAGTTCAAATGGAAAGGATGTCCTCTTCGGATCCATAACCGATGCCAAGTATAGAAGGATCGTAGGTTCAGATATGATTCCACATCCTGTTCTTCCGCCACGAGGGTAGGTGAAAAACGATTTGTGTTTTTTTGTCCACTTATCAGGGCTGAAGGGTAATTCCATGGGGCCAGAAGGCTGAAGCTTGAGCCGTTGAACACCGGTTTTACCCCAAGTGTAAGTCTTTATCCATGGCCGAGAGCCCTTTTTCCATCTTATCCTCTGGTAGGTGTTCATGGTTTTCCTGTTGAACCATACGTGTTGGATATATTCCTCTTGGGGAGGGATCAGGGTTGAAACAGCACTTTCCACAGACAATACACGAATGTCAGGCCCTTCCAGGGGACAAGGGGCAAAGCCAGACAACGGCTTACTGAGATTGCTGGGGCAGAAACCCAAGGGGGATCTGAGTCGAACAGAGGCAGCGATTCGAGTAAAGCCCTTCCCGCCTTGGAAATAGAGTTCCCTCCAAGGGCTTTTGGGGCGCAAACGCAGGCCATGGCCTATGCTTTGATCCCTGGTATCAGAGGCCATCACCTGTAGAGATGCGATGGAAAGGGAGGCGATACATAGGAACATTACGAGTTTTTTCAAAAGGAAGTTATCCATTTTCCTATCTTGTTTGGCAGGCATCAATGCCCATAAGCGATGCAACTAAGTAAAAATATGGTTTTTTCCCTTTGGGGCTTACCTTTATTCTTGTTACTCTTGTTAATGTTTATTAATATTGCCTCATAATCTATAAGTATCGGTCCTTGCAGGAGAGGATATTTTTCGCGCAAGAACCTTATAGAAGCTTATACCCATATGGCCTGGAAGCCTATATTTTGTTTTGGTGAAGGCAACTTCCCAGGCTATTGAACAGGAGGACATCATACATTTTAAGCTTAATCCAGAATAACGGTTTTTTCCTCTTTTTTATTGAGACCCTAAACTTAATTACAAAATAAAGAGTTAGAAAATTTTTATTCTTCACATCCCTTGTTGTAGGGTTGGGACAGTGAATTTCTATATCCACATGAATGGTTTTATGGACGCAGGGTTATGTATAATATTTTCAGATAGATGTCCTGCCTTGTCGCGGTTGAGCCTTACCGGGTTCTCATTATTAGTATTCGAACAAGTTAAATGAAAAATCCAATTATTGAAAGGTATTGATTTATAATATGAAATCATCTCAAGCAGTTGTTTCTTTTCCATGCGGTAGTGAGACAGGATTGAAAGATACCACCAGACTGGCTCCAACGCCAAGCGAGAACAACATCCATGTCAGGTATGCGGATTTCGGAAGCCTTGCTGAGGCCCTGGATTATGCAGCAAATGGGCGGACAGGATACAATTTTTATACGAGAAGAGGCAGTTTGTATGCCTCCATTCCCTATGCAAGGCTCCGTCATGATGCGCGTATCTTGGCACGAAAACTTCTGTATTTGAGGGTTCCCAGGGGATCTCATGTAGCCATCGTCGCCAATACCCATCCAGAATTCGTGAGATTTTTTTTCGCATGTCAGTATGCAGGTCTAATACCAGTGCCCCTACCCATTGTCATGCACCTAAACGGGGCAGAGGCCTATGTGCGTCAACTCGCAAGGCTCCTGGATATTTGTAAAGCCAGCCTGGCAGTGGCTACAGGCGAATTTTTCAGCTACCTGACAAAGGCAGTCAGTAGTCAGAAGTTGGACCTGGAGTTCATTGGCAGGCCTGAGGATTTCTATGCCCTGCCTGAATCCAGCGTCCAATTGAAGCCTCTTGAACAGGGTGAGTTGGCTTATCTCCAGTTTACTTCAGGCAGTACCCGCTTCCCCAAGGGGGTAATGATTACACAAGAGGCTGTTCTCAGTAACCTCCATGCCATAACAAGGCATGGCATAGGTTGCAGAAATGGGGATCGAGCAGTTTCGTGGCTACCTTTCTATCATGACATGGGCCTTGTGGGGCTTGTCCTATCTACCATGGCCTCACAGCTTTCAGTGGATTTTTTCAGTACCAGTGATTTTGCCATGAGGCCAGGGCTTTGGCTCAAACTGATATCGGACAATAGGGCAAGTATTTCTTTCAGCCCTCCTTTTGGTTATGAACTTGCCGCATTGCGCCTAAGAGACAGTGATGTGGAACGTTATGATCTTTCCATGTGGAGAATAGCTGGCGTCGGTGCCGAGATGATAAGACCAGAGCTGCTGGAGCGCTTTGCAAGTAGGCTCAAGCCATGTGGATTTGATCCAGGTGCGTTTTTATCGTGTTATGGCATGGCTGAATGTTCTTTGGCCGTGGCATTTGCCCATCGGAATATTGGTATAGAGGTCGATTGTGTGGATGCTGAGCGTCTGGCCACCTACAGGGAGGTAGTGCCTGTTGGACAGATAAAACCAGGGACGAAGACCCAGACCAGGGTGAAGACCTTTGTGAAGTGTGGCAAACCACTGCCAGGCTTTGAGGTAGAGATCCGGGATCCATCCGGCAGGCCAGTCCCTGCTGGTAAATGTGGCATTCTATATCTCAAGGGACCCAGTGTAATGTCAGGGTATCTCGGGGATGCAGAAGCCACTGGTAATGTCCTTGGTGAAGACGGCTGGTTGAATACTGGGGATACGGCCTATCTGTCTGGGGACGATATTGTGATAACTGGGCGTTCCAAGGACCTGATCATAATCAATGGGAGAAATATCTGGCCCCAGGATATAGAATATCTGGCTGAATCCCTTGATGAGGTCAGGATAGGTGATGCCTGTGCCTTTGCCCTTCAAGATGAACGGGGTAGGGAGAGGGCTGTACTCGTCATACAGTGTAAGAACGGGGACAGATCGGCAGACAAGACCTTGACAAGTACCCTCAGAAAGCTGGTGCTCAGGGAACTTGGGATAGATTGCCATGTTGTCGTGGTCCCCAAAAATACCCTGGTGAGGACAACCTCTGGCAAGCCATCACGGAGTGCTACGAGAAAGGTATGTATTGAAAAGGGCCTGATCTAACACAAGTCTTTTGTGCAGGAGGTGGGGGCATTGAAATTAGGATTTTATAGGGGTGTCTTAGGGCAATTGTGTCTCGTACTTTTACTGTGTGGTTGTAGTACAGTCTATTACAATACAATGGAGAAGATGGGTATCCATAAGCGGGACATACTTGTGGACAGGGTGGTTGCAGCCAGAGATACCCAGGAAGAGGCAAAGGAAGAGTTCGCCTCTGCCCTTGAACATTTTAGCAGTGTTGTGAACTTCGATGGTGGCGATCTTGAAGACAAATACCAGGAGTTGAAGGATGAGCTTGAAAGGATGGAAGACAAGGCCAAGGAGGTTCACGAAAGAATCGCTGCGGTAGAAGACGTGGCAGAGGCCCTTTTTGACGAGTGGGAAGAGGAGCTTGATCAATATAGCAACCCGAGGCTTAGGCGGGCCAGTGAGGAAAAATTGCGTCAGACAAGGAGGCGTTACAACCAGTTGATACGGGCCATGAAGAGGGCAGAGGCAAAGATAGAACCTGTCTTGGTTCCGTTGAGGGACGAGGTTCTTTTTCTCAAACACAACCTAAACGCCAGGGCTATAGCATCGCTGAAAGTAGAGCTTGCAAGGATCGAAACCGATGTCTCCAGGCTTATCAGAGACATGGAACACTCCATAAAGGAGGCCGATACCTTTATAAAGACCCTCAACAACGAATAGAGCAATAAGCAACATTCGACCACACCCCCCCCTTCCAGCTCGTCAGGTATTGTTTGGGGCAACAGGTCAAGTATGGCCCGAGATCCGAAGTTTCTCTCACTACATCTATATCTACGTTTTCTTCTATCAAAAAGATAAGCCCCCTGGCTTTGTCAAAGGGTATGGAAACAGCTTTTCATACCCTCAAAGGGGTCTTGGCGATCCTGGATCTTGTAGAAATGACAGAGTTGGCCTATGATCTCGAGGTCGCAGCGAGGAATAGAAGGAATAGAGAACAGGTGGATTATGAAATGCAGACAGACAAGATACAACAGGTACTGAACCCTTTTCTCAATGTCCCTTCATAAGTATAGATTTTCATCAAATTTTCCCGTTATTCTGAAGAAACTACACAACTTACTCCTGTTGTACTACTATATATAGTCTCAATCATGTTTTTGGTCATGTTTTTGGGAAAGGTTGTCATATGGCTTCTGTAGTTTCAGTTACTGGGGCTACTGGTTTTATAGGCAGTGCAGTTGTCAGGAGGCTCTTGGTCGCAGGGATCAGGGTCAGGGCGCTTGTCAGATCATGCTCTACTGAAAAATGTTGGGGACATCCTGGGCTGGAGTGGATCAAGGGCCAGCTTGGGGACTTGGACAGCCTTCAAGGGCTAATAAAGGGTTCGGATGCAGTGATTCATTGCGCTGGACTGGTACGTGGCATCAAGAAAGAGGATTTTGAGAGAATAAATTCAGAGGCCGTTAAGGCCCTGGCCGAGCTTTGTTCCATACAGCCTTGCCCTCCGAGATTCCTTTTGATCTCCTCCCTTGCAGCAAGACATCCTGAATTGTCCTTTTATGCCTTGAGCAAGAAAAAGGGGGAAGAGGCCTTGACCACCTTTTCTGCCCGTCTTTCCTGGACCATACTGAGACCTCCTGCCGTTTACGGTCCAGGTGACAGGGAGCTTAGGCCTGTTTTTAGGTGTATTCGACTGGGTGTGCTTCCATGTCTTGGTGCGGGTTCTAACCGTTTCTCTCTTCTCCATGTCCACGACATGGAAGAGGCCGTGCTTTCTTGGTTCAACAATAGCCCTGAAAGTGGGCAAATCTATGAACTCCACGATGGGGTGCCTGGTGGGTATTCCTGGGATGACGTAGCTGCCTTGGCAGAGCGTATTTTCAAGAGACGGCTATTAAGGCTCAGGATACCCTTTCCGGTATTGGCAGCAATTGGTCATCTCAATCTTGCAATGGCCCGTCTTCATGGCAATCCCCCCATGCTGACCCCAGGAAAGGCCAGGGAACTTGCATATCCAGATTGGGTCTGTGATAATACACGAATTCGTCAGGATACTGGCTGGGCACCAAGGATTATGCTAAAAGATGCCCTGGTTAGTGGAATGATTTGAAAAATGCTATATAAGTGGCCCTTATTTTGGGGACATGTGCAAAATAAGGACTTTTATCGATTGTTTCTTGCCTATTGATGGATAAGAAGGACATAATTTTATGAAGGCTGATAAAGTTGTATTGGAAAAGATAGTGGAGATATTACAGCCACATGTGTCAGGTGGAGTAGAGATAACCCCAGCCATGGACATAGAGAGCGATCTGGCAATCGATTCTCTCAAGTCCATGGAAATACTTGCTAATCTCGAGGATGCCTTTGATCTTTCTATACCTATAAACGTACTTTCTGAGGTGCGTACTGTAGAAGATCTGGCCATTCAGGTACAAAAGCTTATTGAGGCTTGAAATAATGGGGCTTTTTGACAAGTTTAAAAATATTTCAACCTCTATAGCCGTCTTGGAAGACAAGTGCAGTGCATTTTTTCATATAGTGGTTGAAGACCTTTTGTCCAGCACCGAGGCTGTAATTGATGGAAGAAAGGTGATATTGGCTGGCACCAACAACTATCTCGGTCTTCCGCTTCGACAAGAGTGTATCAAGGCTGCCTGTGATGCCATTCAAAGGGAGGGCACTGGCACCACAGGTTCCAGGATGGCCAATGGGACCTATTCGTCCCATATCGAGTTTGAAAAAGATCTGTCAGATTTCTTTGGACGATCTACTACCATAGTCTTTACCACTGGTTACAGTGCCAATCTGGCCATGCTATCCACCCTTGTAGGACCCAGGGATACAGTGCTCTTGGATGCTGATTGCCATGCAAGTATCTATGATGGCTGTCGGTTGGGAGGGGTACAGGTGTTCAGATTCCATCACAATGACGTGGAAGACCTGGAAAAGCGGTTGAAAAGACTCAAGAGTCAAGATGGGGAGGTGCTCATTGTGGTGGAAGGCCTCTACAGTATGTTGGGTGACAGGGCGCCCCTGGCGGATATAGTTGCCCTCAAAGAAAAATATCATGCCTACCTTTTGGTGGATGAGGCACATTCCCTTGGTGTACTGGGAGAGAAGGGTAGGGGGCTGGCAGAAGAGGCTGGTGTCGAGGCCGAGGTCGATTTTATAGTGGGTACCTTCAGTAAGAGTCTCGGGTCGGTGGGTGGTTTTTGCACCAGCAATCATGAAGAATTGGAGATCATACGCTATGCCAGCCGCCCGTATGTATTTACGGCATCCTCTTCACCAGCAAATATTGCTGCAGCAAAGGCTGCCTTGTCCATAATTCGTTCAGAGCCCCAATTAAGGGTGAGACTTTGGGAAAATGCCACTGCCCTGTATGGGCGTTTGAAAGACATGGGGTTCAAGGTGGGTCCAGAGCCGAGTCCCATCATACCAGTCAGGTGTGACAGAATTGAAGAGGCGTTTAGGATATGGAATGGCCTTTTGGAAAATGGGGTATACGTAAACATGGTTCTTCCCCCTGCCACTCCTGATGGTACAGCCCTTTTGAGATGCAGCCTGAGCGCAGCCCACTCGCGGCAACAGGTAGAAAAGATCGCCCAGGCCTTTGGGGCTGTCCAATCTCCGGTTTAGCTCAGTCGCCTTCAACAGCCATAAGAAACCCCTTCTCCAGATATGAAATTCATTATCAGTTTTCTCAAAAGATATCCCTTGCAGAGTATGCTCACACTTTTTGCAATGCTTTTTGCAGGGATTGCCGAAGGTTTTGGCATGTCCATGCTCTTGCCCCTTCTCAGTCTTTCAGCAGCAGGAGCGGACAAGGTGGAAAAGGCCCACAAGGCAGGCTCTGCCCTTGAAAGGGCCATCTCTGGTTTTTTTTCCTTCCTGGGCATGGAGCCCACAATCGGTCTTTTGTTAATCATCTTTGTGATCAGCATAATAATCAAGGTGACATTGGTCCTTCTGGCCAACAGAAAAGTGGGTTACATGGTGGCAAATGTGGCTACAGACCTTCGGCTTTCATTATTGCAGGCGATATTCAATAGCAGTTGGAGCTATTACGTGCGTCAGCCAGCCGGAAGTATAACAAATGCCTTTGCCACCGAGGCTACCAGATCGGCCGATGCCTATCTCTTTGGCATGCGCCTTATAGCCATGCTCATGAATGCCGTTGTCTACACCTGTGTTGCCCTCATGGTTGCCTGGAAGGCCACGGTGATGGCTGTGATTCTTGGTTCTGGCATACTCTATGTGTTGAGGTTCATGGTGAAAAAGGCCAAGATGGCAGGGCGTGACCAGACGCTGCTATTGAAGTCTCTTCTCTCCTTTCTTACAGATATCCTGCTGTCCATAAAGCCTCTGAAGGCAATGGCCAGGGAATATGCTGCTGAGCGTATACTCCAACAGAAAACCTTGGCCCTTAGGAGCGCTCTTCAGAAACAGGTATTTAGCAAAGAGGCTCTTCGTGCCCTCCAGGAGCCCCTTACCACCATCTTTTTTGCTACGGGTCTATATATTGCCTTGGTCGTTCTGGATCTGCCTCTGTCAAATGTGTTGGTAATGGTGTACATGCTGGCAAAGATCCTCAAGGCCCTTCAACGGGCCCAAAAAGAGCACCAATCCATGGTCATTGCAGAAAGCGCCTATTGGTCATTGCTCTCCAGGATCCAGGCAGCAGAAGAGCAGAGGGAGGAATTCAAGGGCAGGAGGAGCCCCAAATTCGAGCATTTCATTTCTCTCCAAGGCGTCACCTTTGGTTACGGAGAAAGACCGCTGCTTCATGGGCTGGACATGGAGATCAAGAAGGGTTCCTTCACTGCATTGATTGGTCCGTCAGGTGCAGGCAAGACAACTGTTGTGGATATCATAACAGGTTTGATTCATCCCCAAGCTGGCAGGGTTTTGATCGATGATCTGTCCCTGGATGAGATCGATCTCGTCCAGTGGCGCAAGAAGATTGGCTATGTACCTCAGGAGACCCTTCTTCTCCATGACACGGTCTTTTTCAATATTACCCTGGGAGACGAGACGATAGCTGAGGCTGATGTGATAGAGGCCTTGAAAAAGGCTGGGGCTTGGGAGTTTGTGGCACAGTTGCCAAAAGGTATCCACAGCGTTGTGGGAGAAAGGGGAGGGCTCATCTCCGGAGGGCAGAGACAGAGAATCACGATAGCGCGTGCCCTTGTAAAAGATCCTTGTCTTCTCATAATGGATGAGGCCACGAGTGCTCTGGATCCTGAGACAGAATTAGAGATATGCCGCACATTGAGAGGCTTGAGGGACTATGTCACCGTGTTGGCCATCTCGCATCAGGAGACCATCCTCAAAGAGGCCGATACTGCTTTCAAGCTTGAGCACGGTATGGCAAGAAAGGTCGGGAGGCCATGATGAGGATTGGTATCTTCATGTATGGTCTTACTTGGGGTGGGGCAACGAGGAGGATAATCACCCTGGCAAAGGGCTTTGAGGAAAGGGGGCATCACGTAAGGTTACTGGTGGTAGAAAAGGAAGGCCACCTGAGTAGTACAGTCTCTGGCATGGATACGGTGGAGCTGAACAAGGGGATCTTGAAGACCATCCAGAAAAGGTTTTCCAAAAAGCGAAGGATCGATCTCAGCCGCTGGGCCCTGGCCCAGTACCTGAGAGAGGCCGAGAAGTATAGGGGATTGGACATCCTGCTTTCCGCAGCCAATCATGCTCATATCGCCGCTATTTCGGCAAGACTGTTGTCAGATACACACATCCCCCTTGTCATAAGGATAAGCAACCATCTGACATGCTCCTTGAAGGGCCAAAGAGGGTTCAGGAAGAGGATAAGGTTTCTCAAGGCATGCAGGCTGTATCCCCAAGCAGACGGTTTTATAGCGGTTTCAAGACAGATTGCACAGGATGCAGCAAAGGCCACAGGCATCCCCAAGGACAAGATCAACGTGGTCTACAATCCTGTCTTCACACCAGAATTGCTTCAGGAGGCCTGCCAAGAACCAAACCATCCGTGGCTCAGACTACGCGGGGCCAAAGGGCCAAAGATCTTGTTGGGGGCTGGCAGGCTTGTAGGTCAAAAGGATTTTGCCACCTTGGTAAGGGCCTTCAAGTTTGCCCAAGACAAGACAGATCTTAGGCTCATAATACTTGGTGAGGGCAAGGAAAGGCCTTTTCTCGAAAAACTCATATCTCGACTCCAGCTCCAGGACAAGGTAGATCTTCATGGATTTGTGCCGAATCCTGTCTCTTTCATGGCCAGGGCAGATCTATTCTGCCTCTCTTCCAGGTTTGAAGGGCTGCCTGGTGTTATCATCGAGGCAATGGCAACAGGATGTCCCATTGTCAGTACAGACAGCCCAGGCGGGGCAAGGGAGATCCTCGAAGATGGAAGATATGGAATCTTGGTGCCAACAGGGGATGAACAGGCCCTGGCAAAGGCCATACTGAAGGCCCTTGACATCGATTGGGATGGTGAAGAACTTAAAAGACGAGCCGAGAGTTTCTCAGTGGACAAGGCGGTCAAGGGCTATATCTCCCTGTTTGAAAAAGTCCTTGCTGAGAAATCCCAGGGGAAAGCAAAGACATAACCAAAGAGACATAAGAGTAAGAAAGATCGTGATCAGAGTCTGTTTCCTTTTCAATCATTACTTCGTACATCAGGTCCCTCATGCAGCACCATATGCCTTCGAGTTATCCAGGAAATATCCTGAAATAGACGTGACCATAGCCTGTTCATCTACCCAAGAGATGGCCTTCGTCAAGGCCATAAGCACTCTTTATCCAGGGCACAGATGCAGATACAAGCTGCTATACGTACCCTGGTATTATAGTCTCATCGACCCACTGGTATCCAAGTGGGTCTTTAGCCGCAAGAGGATAGTACTCAAGAACAACCTGTCTTTCTTTCGGCAAATGGATGCACTGGTAGCCCCAGAGAGAAATTGTATGCAACTCAGGACCAGGTTTGGGCTCAAGGATCTCATAATGATCCATGCCAGGCATGGTGCAGGAGATAGGGAAGGAGGATTCGATGATAGGTCAGGAGCCTTTGACCTCACCCTGCTTCCTGGGCAAAAATATGTGGACAGGCTGAAGGAACTCGGCTACTTGAAGAAAGGTGGCTACGCTGTGGTAGGCTGGCCAAAATTCGAGGTGGTACAGGGACTTTGGCCAGAGAAGAAGCGTATCTTCGACGATCAAAAACCAGTGGTGGTCTACAATCCCCATTTTGACCAGAGGGTGTCTTCCTGGGCATCAATGGGGCTCCAGGTGTTGGACTTTTTCAAGAACCACCCGGAGTACAACCTGATATTCGCCCCCCATGTGGTCCTTTTCAAGAGGAGGAGGCGTCACAGGGCCAGGCTCCCAAGGAGATATTTCAAGATAAACAATATCCACATTGATCTTGGCAGCCCTGCTTCTGCAGATATGACATACATGAGGGCAGCTGACATATATCTTGGTGATGTCAGTAGCCAGGTCTATGAATTCCTGTTGGAGCCCAGACCATGTATCTTTCTAAACGGCCATCATGTGGATTGGCATGATAATCCTTTCTATTATCATTGGAATCTCGGACAGGTTGTGGATCAGGTGGAACCAGGGCTGGAACAGGCCTTGAACCAGGCCTTCTCTACACACAAAGGGCTTTATCTCGACTTGCAAAAAGAGGCCTTTGACTATACCTTTTTCAATGAGCCAGGGACCACGGCAGCAGAAAGGGGGGCAAGAGCCATAGCGGAGTTTCTCCTCAATAGGCTAAGGATGAAGGCCTTCAACCCTTCAAGTGCCTGATGGGTATCATATGGTTGGGTATGCATCTGCTCCCATTGTGCCTTCCGGCTTTCACATCCTTGGCAAATTTGTGAGCTGCATGATCTGGGTTTAAATCCTGAAGTTTTCACCCAGATACACGGCACGCACCCTGGCGCTCTGGTATAGGTCTTCAGGGTGGCCAGCCTCCAGGATCTGTCCCTGGTTGAGGATATAAGCCCTGTCACATATCTTGAGTGTTTCTCTCACATTGTGATCTGATATGAGTATGCCAATGCCTTTGGCCCTTAGCCTTAGAACAAGATTTTGTATTGTGGTCACTGTTATCGGG
The DNA here is from genome assembly GCA_026986785.1 of Deltaproteobacteria bacterium. Taxonomy (GTDB): domain Bacteria; phylum Desulfobacterota; class Dissulfuribacteria; order Dissulfuribacterales; family QOAL01; genus QOAL01. The sequence continues at coordinate 98,249 of JALSNW010000014.1, forward strand.
TCGATACCGGCAAAAGGTTCGTCCAACAACATGAAAACAGGATCGATTGCAAGGGCCCTGGCAATCTCGAGACGCCTTGCCTCCCCACCCGAAAGGCCACCAGCACAGTCGTCCGCCAAGTAGCTTAGGCTGAATTCGTCAAGGAGTATATCAGCTCGTCTAAGTTGTTCTTGCCTCGTCAGGTTCTGAAATTCCAAGACAGCCAAGAGATTTTGTTTTACACTGAGGCCTTGAAAGAGGGAGCGTTCCTGAGGGAGATAAGATATGCCTCTATGCGCCCTCTCTGAAAGGTCCAGCCTGGTGAGTTCTCTTTCATCGAGAAAGATAGCCCCCTTGTCAGGTCTTAGAAGGCCTGCCACCATGTAGAAGGTGGTGGTTTTGCCCGCCCCGTTAGGGCCTAAGAGTCCAACTATCTGGCCAGATTGCACCTGAATGGAAAGCCCATCCACCACTTTTCTGCCAGCAAATGATTTTTCAAGGTCTTGGGCCAAAAGCCTTCTGTCTTTCATCGGTCAGTGCCCTTCGCGGTTTTTCCCTTGATCCAGAATGGCATCTATATCGGATAGAATAAGTAGTTTTTCCGTCTTGGTGTCTATCAAGAGGCCATTGGCATCTACACAGGAATCATCAAATACAACATGGACTGGGGCTGTCGTCTTCAAGAGACCGGTCCTTTCATCATATTCCAGCCAGTTGGTGGTGATAATACTGTCTGGCCGATTCTCTATGCGTACATGCCCTATGACCTTTAGTATAGAGTTGTGGGAATCGATCTGCCCCTGATCGGCTGTAAGCACAATATCTCCGCCTTTCTTTTGATGAAAGACCAATTTTATCCGTTCTGCCTTGATGATGTCATTTTTGCTATCATGTCTGGCCTGCGTTGCAGAGAGGGTCCAGATGGCCCTTCCATGTTTAGTCTTGGTGTATTTGATATTTTTGAGGACGAGATCTGGAATCACGTTTTTCTCGGACCGGTGCGATGATACCTCCCAGGAGTCCCAGGTCATCCATGCAACTCCAGCAAGAAGAGATCCAAGTAGGAAAAAGAATAGGATTTTGAGGATATTTTTTTGTGGCAATGGCGTTTACTGTACAGAGTTGGATTGGCTGATCAGTGTGTTGTCCCCATAGAGGGTTTTTCCATTTTTATAGAATATTTCAGAAGAAAGGAAATCTAATGAAAAATACTGATCAGCACAAGACTATGTCTTGTTTTTTGTCATTATTTACTTCAAGTACCTGAAAAAACAATTTTTTGCATTATTACATGGTTGGTATACGCCTGATCTTTTCTCAGGGTTCTATCGACGCCAGTGATTCTGACAGAGAGTTTCCACTTATCGTTTTTACCCCCAAGGCACCTGCCAGCTCATCCACGAGCATTTCACTCTTTTCTATCAGTTCAATCAAGTCCTTGGGAGCGATGCCCATTTCTTTTGCCTCTGTTACAAGGTGTGTTGCATCCTTTTCAGTGAAGCCGGTCTGGGTGAGCCTGGAGGAAAGGGCAACCGGGGCAACCACCGTACCGGCCAGATCCAACTGCTGTAAATCAGCCTGCTTGGCACCATGAAGCCCAATGCCGCAGACGAAGAGATCAGGTAATCCCCATTTTTTTGCGATCCAGGCACCTGCTTCACAGTGGTTCCATGAAAAGGCCTCCTTTTCCATATGGTGTATATCCCCGCCTTCTTTTTGCCATTTCGTATAGACCATGGAATATAGCTCAAACCATTGGGACAGAAGTTGGGGTACGGCTATATCCTGGAGGAGACCTGTAGAGAATGCCTCTTCCGACTCTATGGACAAGAACTCTGCAGCATTTCTGGAAAAGAGGGCCCTGAGGATAGAATCAGACCAATAACGTGCACTATCAAATCCCTCCCATTGGGGATTTGGGGCAGTATTTACCATGGCATAGCCTATGGCCAGGTTTTCGATCTCTTTGAGGCCTAAGATGGAAACAGCCTTGCTTATGCTTGTCACCTGGGTGGGCAGGGCATAAAGGGCCGAATTGACAACCTTCAAGATCTGACTGGCAAGAGATGCATCTGATTCAAGCACGGAGACTATCTGTTCGATGTCAATATCAGGGATTTTCAACATATCCATAAGGGTGAGAACGACCTGAGGGCACGGTGGTATCTTGAAGTCAGAGAAGACCTTTTCAAAGTCACCTGTGGAAAACTGGGAATATCTGACAAACTTTTTTATCAAATTCATCTATCGAAATCGTTATGAAGGATTCAAACAAGTTGTTTAATGGTCAACGTATACCAGACTGGATACTATGGCAAACAAGCAAGATAGCCAGGTTCAGGTTCTGGTTTCTGGCTTCCAAATTTGATGCCATTAGCGTAAGCCTCCTTTTTTTGTTCATAGGGTCCATAGTCAGTATTCTAATTATCGGCATTGCTGCCCGTTTTGTCTCGTGGAACCTGATTTTTCCGTCTCTGGGGCCTACCATATTTTTGCAGTTCTACAATCCTGGTTCACCAATGTCATCTCCCAAAAATACCGTGATGGGACATCTCTTGGGGGCGATAACAGGTGTCCTTTTTTATTGGATCGGCATATACTTCGGATTGACAAATGGTTCCCTGGATTTCCAAAATGTATTGCTGGCAGGTGTGGCTTTGGGTACGGGCGGAATGTGTATGGCCTATACAGGTCTTCTCCATCCACCAGCAGCATCTACCATCCTGATAGGTGTCTTTGGCATGGTGGACAGGCCGGAAGAGATCCTTGCCATAGTTATTTCTGCAGCGATCCTTTCTGCTGTGGCATGGCTGGTACACAGTTTTTCCGGCATAAGATTTCCTCTATGGGCCCCCTATGCCAAGGACAAGGGACCAAGGCTCGAGACCAAACTGGGCAGGCTGAATCTCAAAAAGGGCAGAGGAAGTGAGTCCATGGCCGATATGGCTGCAAAACTTGCTGCCAGGCAGAAATTGAAATAATCCGCAGATGTTTCTTTTTATTTTAACATTCCCCTATTTGTCCATAGGTATTAGAGTAAGGAAAAAGTTACAGAGGAAACCCCTCCGTTTTTTTGTGATATTCATCCAATGAATAGATCAGAGATCTGTCCTGATGGCTCGGACAGGAGATTTTCAAGGACCATTTGGAATGGTAGGTCTGCTGTGTCCATTTCCCCAGCTCCTGGTAGCAGAGGTCTAAGGGAGGCCCAGAGCTTTTATTTGATAGGACGCCATCTCTACGGGAAAGGCGTGCCTGTGCCCCGTATATATTCCTATTGTAGTACTTCAGGTATGTTGATAGTAGAGGATCTTGGAGATACCAAGTTTCAACATGTGGCCCTTGGCCTTTTGTCCAAGGCGGATTTCTCGTCTCTCCTTCAGATGTATAAAAAGGTATTGGACCTACTTGTCCATATGCAGTTCGAGGGTGCAAAGGCATTTGATACATCATGGTGCTGGCAAGATCCTATATACGATTCCAGGCTTGCCTGGGAGAAAGAGGCCTTATATTTCATGGAGGCCTTCATAAAGGGCTTCTTGGGCATGGATTGCGACGAAGATACACTGCTGACTGAATTTGAAGGTCTTACAAGGCAGGTCGATGTGCTGGATCTTGGTTATTTTCTACATCGTGATTTCCAATCGAGGAATTTGATGGTAACTGATGGAGTTATCAGGGTGATTGATTTTCAGGGCGGTAGGCTTGGCCCCTGGGGTTATGACTTGGCCTCCATAATACATGATCCTTATGTGAATCTGCCCTGGGACGTGAGACAGGCCCTATATGAGTATTACCTGTCAAAGACAGAGGAGCTGGGAAAGGGCCTCTGTCGTGAGTGCCCCAGGAAGGAGTTTACTCTCCTGGCAATCCTGAGGCTTCTTCAGGCCCTTGGGGCATATGGATCTCTTAGCATGAAGAAAGGCAAGGCATTCTTCGTCTCGTTCATGCTACCTGCTCTCGAGAGTTTGAGGGCAGTTTTGGAAACCTGGCATGAGACAAGCTGTCTCTGCCTGATATCCTGTGTGCGCAGGGCAGTGGCAGAACTTTCCTGAATAGGGCCGACTTCATGTCATCGAGAATTTTTGCTGCTATAATCATAATCTCAGCCATATTGTTTTTTGTGCCCAATTGGATTCTGTCCTCTCCTGAAATCCGACAACAGATACAGTTTAGCGCACAAAAGGCCTTGGATGCCAAGATAGATCTTTCTTCCACGAGTTGGGAATGGTTTCCCTTTCCGCACATCTGTTTTTCAGATGTGTCGGTCACCAGGGAGGACTTTATCCTGAAGGCCCCCTGGCTCGAGCTCTATCCCGACTGGGGCTCGATTGTGCTGGGCAAGTTCGGCCTGGAAGGGGTAGCCCTTGAGGACCCTGATCTCCTCCTTGTTTCCTTGGAGAACAAAGAGAAGAAGACCAGACCACCCCTTGAATGGATAAGGGTTATAAATGGCAGGTTTCGTCTCTCTCAACAACTCAAGTTTGAATTTCTTCCCTTGAAAAACAAACGTCCCCACCTGTCGAATATATATGGCAAGATAGAGATACATGACCATGAATTGGTAGGCAAGGTCAGTGGAAATACCAGTGTGGCCTCTCGTGTATCCATTTCTTTTTCGTGCGATTTGTCCACCATGGTTTTCCATGTGGATTCCGATATAGATCAACTGGATATGGCAGGGCTCTATTACAAGGACGTAACCACAAGGGCCCAATTCCCTGCAAAGGGATTTCTTGATGTGCACTTGAAGGCCAAGGGCCGTGCCATGGACCATGTGACAGGGACTTTGGAGGCTGCTTCAGCCTGTCTTTTTTCCAAGAGCAAGAGAGCAGAAGCTGCCTTTTCCTGTGGCAGCCTCAAGCTCGCTTTTTCATATGGGCCAGAAGGCTTGTCCCTCGACATAAGACAGTTGGATTTTGCCCAGCCCATGATGAAGCTCAAGGGCAGCATAGAATTCAGGCGTCAAGGCCCAGGGAAACATCTCCTTGTGGATCTCGTTGGCAGAGATATAGATCTCGCTCAGGTCAGAAAGAGTGCCCTCATATTATTCAAGGGTCACAAAGAGGTAAAAGAGGTATGTAACATCGTCAGGGGCGGACAGGCTACCAGGCTTTCCTTCCATTTTGACGACAAACCGAGCCATCTCGAATCCCTTCACTGCATGGTAATCAAGGCAGATCTCTCTGGGGTACCAGTATATGTGCCCGATCAGGATCTGTTCATCGACTCGGTCAGCGGGCATGTTGATATAGTGAATGCCGTCCTCCATCTGGAGAATGCATCGGTGAGGTTGAGAAATACCACTGGTAGCAATGGGATTTTCGTATTTGGGATTGCTGATCACAACCATGAGATGGAACTGGATATCGATGTGGATGCAGACCTCCAGGATGTGAAATGGGCCTTAAAGAAGTTTGTGCATGAAGACAAGCTTCAGAATGAACTGGAACAAGTCACAGAGACACGGGGAAGAGTGAAGGCAAGGCTAATGATGGGTGACGACTCCAGGCATTTCGATACCTTTGTAGATGTTACCTCCATTGATGTAGGTTTTTTCTACAGGCGTCTCGGTTGGATGATAAGGCTGAGGCATGGCAGCCTGAGTTATCAAGATGACACCCTTTCTTGGCAGGGATTGTCTGGACAGGCAGGGCCCCACAGGATAGGGCTGTTTTCTGGGCTTTTTTCTTGGAAGGGGAGAGACAAGCTGGCGATCCAGGAATTTTCTGGCTCGGTGGACGCAGCTTCTTTTCTTGAGACATGGAAACAAATCCCTGCACTTCAGAGGATACGGGAAAAGACAGGACTTAGCGCCAGAGGCAGAGTCAGGATAGAAAAATTCAGGGGAAGGACATTTCTCGACGATGTTTCCACTGCACGTTATACCTTGGGATTCAGACCAGAGGCCCTTCAGATTGAATCAGCCCTCTTGCCTGGGACACTGGTATTGAAGACCGGGGCATTTTTTCTCGATGACAGCTCCTTCAGGGGACGAAGGTGCCAGGCAAGGCTGGCGGGGCAGGATTTCAAGGGATATTTCCATATGAAACACCATGCCCTCGGTGACTGGAGGGGGCGGTTAAGGCTCAGTGGGCTGGTCAACCATGATATTGCCAATTGGGTTGATAGCCATGGCTGGGTGCCAGAGGAGTATTTCCCCAAGGTACCTCTTTATCTGCAAGATTTTGCCATTCAACTGGCTGGGAGGCATCATGACCATGTTTCAGGTAGTCTTATATGGAAACAACCATCTGTTAGTGCATATCTGGATATAGACAAGGAGGGTAGCCGTCTTGATATCAGAGAGATAAGGGTTGATGCCCAAGGGCAGACAGGGATATTTCGACTTTTTTTCGATGAAGGATCCAAAAAGCGCTTTCGCCTGGAATGGAAAGGAGAGCTTACCGCTTCTATTCTTACAAGGTGCCTGAGAGATAATAACCTGCTCAAAGATAGCCTTTCTGGTGACCTGTCCATAGATTACCTTTCGGAGGCCGGTAAGGGCTTTCAGACCGTGAAGGGGAACTTGTATGCCTCTGGGCTGATCTGGTCTTGGGGAGTTGAAAGACCGTTTACCATCCAGGATCTGGACATAAATGTAAAGGAGCACAACGCCCTTGTTCGAACCACCTTCCAGTTTTTCCAAGATACGATCACAGCAGATGGTGACATCACCTTATTGAAAAACAAGGCAACAGCCTATGTGGATTTCTATGGGAAAAGATTATCTGACGCAAGTCTTCAGCTTCTCATTGATGAAGGCTCTGGCAGATCTCCATCTGGGGTGAAAAAGGGTCTTACCCCCGGTCTTGACAAAGGTGGATTGGAATCATGGAATCTGGATATTGGTGGAGAGCTTTCCTTTGGTTTCGATTCGGTAGAGGTGGATCTAAATCCCCGTCTGGATTTGGCCGGTAAGAGACAAGAGCCGAGATACGTTTACGTGGAAGGGGTCGATGGCTATGCCAGATTCGAGGCAGGGCGCTTTACCGATATACAGATATTCGGACACAGTCTGTGTGGTTTGAGGCTCAGAAGCTCTATTACTGTTGATGAAAATGGACGGGAAGAACGTTCCCTCTTTCTCAGTACAGGGAAGACTGAAAGATTACAATTTGCTGATTTTCTAAAGTGTCTTGGGGTCAAACAGCATTTATTGACTGGGCCTTTCAGTGCGGAAATGCGGCTTTTCAGCCCTGACGGGATCATGTCTGGTAGTGGAAGCCTGAAACTTCATGCTACAGGGGGAAACATACGAAAATTTGGTCTTCTCTCAAGGATATTGGGTGTTGTAAACCTCGTGGATCTATTTTCTGTCCAGCCAGGGAAAGGGCTTTTCGAGGGAGGTTTTCCCTATGATGAGATTATATTAAATTCCCGGATAACCAAGGGGATCATAGGTCTGGAGCAGGCTGTGGTAAGAGGCAGGGGATTGAACCTATACGGTACCGGCGAGATAGATATACCAAAGAGGAGGTTGGATCTCATTGTATTTGTGGCCCCACTCAAGACTGTTGACAAGATCATTACATCAGTTCCTATAATTGGGGCCATAATTGGAGGGAAGCACAGGTCTTTGATCACCGTTCCAGTAAAGGTGTCAGGACCGTGGACAGATCCAGAGATAAGGACCATGCCAGCAAAGGCAGTGGCAGACGTGTTCAAAAAGCTCCTGTTCAATGTATTGAAGGCGCCTTTTTCCATATTTAGCAGAATGGGTCTGGAATCTTCCGAGAAATCGGGCTCGAAATGAATACATGGCAAGTGGCATATTATTAAATCTGGCGGCATTCATAGTTATCATAGCAGGGGTCAAGGCAGCTGGTTCCTTCTTGGTACCACTGCTCCTGGCGGCTTTTATTGCAATAATAGCCTCTCCTCTCCTTTTTTGGCTCACGCGAAAGGGTGTGCCTTCTCTGTTGGCTGTCGCCATCATCATACTGCTTTTTCTGCTTATGGAGGTTGGATTAGGGGCATTGATGGGTACATCGGTCTCTGATTTTTCAGAAAATCTCCCCCATTATCAGAACAGGTTGAATGCAATCTATGGTGAGATACTCCATCTCGGTGAAAAGATCGGCCTCACCCAGAAGGATCTGGCACCGCTCAAGGACATAGACCCTTCGAGGGTCATGACCTTTGCAGCCACCACTATAAAGAGTCTGGGGAAACTCATCACCAATACCTTTTTCATAGTGTTGACCCTCCTTTTCATGCTTTTGGAGGCTGGGGGGATGGCATACAAGATCAGGGTCCTTTCCATGCTTGGATTTGAGAGCACTCAAAATTTTAGACAGATCATGGAGGGGATGAACAGCTTTTTTGCAATCAAGACCTTTACGAGCCTGCTCACAGGCCTGCTGATATGGACAGGATTGTGGTTTCAAGGCCTTGATTTCCCTGTCTTGTGGGCTGTCATGGCCTTTGCCCTCAATTTCATCCCGACCATAGGCTCTATAATTGCTGCTGTACCAGCCGTGTTATTGGCATTGGTGCAGCTTGGTTTCATGAACAGCATTGTAACAGCAGCCATATATCTGATCGTCAATATTGCAATAGGTAACGTGCTCGAACCAAAGATCATGGGTAGTGGAGTGGGTCTGTCACCCCTTGTGATTTTCATGTCAATGGCCTTCTGGGGTTGGGTCTTGGGACCGGTGGGTATGCTTCTTTCCGTACCGATCACCATGTCTTTCAAGATCGCATTGGATAAGAATCCAGAAACGAGATGGATTTCAGTCATGCTTGGTACCAATAGCGAGGCGGCCAATCTCTTGGAGAGCCTCGAGACGAGAGGACAAGAATGATAGGCAGTTTGGAAAAGCCTGTTCAAAAAAGGGGGTTATACTAGGCTTGAACAAATTTTTTCTTGTGTTAAAGGTCTATCTGGGAAGATTATTAATTTCAAATTGATATTGTAGAGAGGAGCGGGAAACCATGTGGAATCCTATTGAAGGAGCTCCAAGAGAGGAGCTCGAAAAGTTACAGGCAAAACGTTTGAGGGACACAGTTGAACGTGTCTATCATCTGGTTCCTTTTTATAGGAAAAAATTTGACGAAATAGGTATAAAACCTGCCCATATAAAGTCGGTTGGAGATCTAAAGGATCTACCCTTCACCACCAAGCAGGATCTAAGGGATCATTATCCGTTCGGTCTTTTTACCGTACCAATGGATCAGGTGGTCAGGATCCATTCTTCATCTGGTACTACTGGTAAGCCCACTGTTGTCGGATACACTGCATATGATATGGGTGTATGGAAGGAAGTGATGGCCAGGACCATGTCCATGATGAACGTGGGGCCGGGTGACGTGGTACATAATGCCTATGGATACGGTCTTTTTACAGGAGGGCTGGGTTTTCATTATGGTGCTGAAGAAGTGGGTGCTGCGGTTGTTCCGTCAAGTGGTGGATTTACCAAGAGACAACTGCTCCTCATGAAGGATTTTGGTGCTACAGTACTCTGTTCAACCCCTTCATTTGCCTTGCATCTGGCTGAGGTGGCAAGAGACGAAGGCTATGATCTCAAGAAAGATTTCAAGATCCGGGCTGGCTTCTTTGGGGCCGAGCCTGCAAGTGAAGGCCTTAGAAATGCACTCAGGGATGCCTGGGGATTGGTCTACATCGAGGCATATGGCCTTTCTGAGATCATAGGCCCGGGTGTAGCATCTGGCTGTCCATATGGCAACCTTCACATATTCGAGGACCATTTCATTCCAGAGGTCATAGACACAGATACTGGAGAGGTGCTTCCTGACGGGGAAGAAGGGGAATTGGTATTCACCACCGTGACCAAGCAGGCACTACCGATAATCCGTTATCGTACCAAGGATATTACTGTGTTGCATCGCCAGCCTTGCAAGTGTGGTAGGACGATTACTATCATGGAATCTGTCAAGGGCAGGGCAGACGACATGTTGATAGTAAATGGGGTCAATGTCTTTCCATCCCAGGTGGAGCATGTGCTGACGAAATTGGAAGGTGTTACACCTAACTATGTAATAGTCCTGGACAAGAAAGGGGTCTTGGATAAATTAGAGGTCTGGGTCGAGGTAGACGACAGGACCTTTGCAGACGGTATCGGGGCACTGGAGAGCCTCAAGACAAAGTTACAGCAAGAGATGCTCAATGATCTTTATATCAATGTGAGGGTGAAGCTTGTGGAGCCCAAGACCCTTGAAAGGAGCATGGGCAAGGCAAAGCGGATAATAGACAAAAGAGAGGCAGAGGGGTTGAAATCATGATAAAGAAATATGGTATCAAACAGCTTTCCATCTTCCTGGAGAACAGGAAAGGCAGGCTTCTCGAGGTGACAGAGGCCCTGAAGGATGCATCTATCAACATAAGGGCCCTGGCCCTGGCCGAGTCTGCGGAATTCGGTATACTGCGCTTGGTGGTAAATAATCCAGAGAAGGCGAAAAGTGTCCTTTCTGCATCTGGATTCACCCTCAAGGAACAGGATGTGTTTGCAGTCGAGGTGGCCGATGAGCCTGGTAGCTTTTACAAGGTGGTCAAACTCCTGACTGAAAACGACATCAATGTGGATTATACCTATGCCTTTGTTGGAGATGCCAAGAAGGCAGTGCTCATCTTCAAGGTCCCATCAGAGATGTTGGCAAAGGCCCTCGAGGCCCTGGACAAGGGCGGTGTCACCTTGGTAGAGCCGATGTTTTTCTACGATTGATAATAGACTAAAGATCAAAATGGTAAAGAAATCCTTGTAAAGGGCAGCCATGAGTACAAAATTTATCTTTGTGACAGGGGGTGTTCTTTCTTCTCTTGGTAAAGGGCTGGCAGCAGCCTCTATTGGCGCTCTCCTTGAGGCCAGAGGTCTTTCTGTAACCCTTCAGAAGTTGGACCCTTACATCAATGTGGATCCAGGCACCATGAACCCGTTTCAACATGGAGAGGTGTTCGTCACTGATGATGGTGCAGAGACAGATCTGGATCTTGGGCACTATGAGCGATATACCAGTGTCAAGTTTGGCCAGAGGCACAATTATACCTCTGGGCGTATATATTACAGTGTCATTTCCAAGGAGAGGGCCGGAGATTATCTCGGTGGTACTGTCCAGGTTATTCCCCATATTACTGATGAGATAAAACAGGCTATCATGCAACTCAGCGGGGAGGCTGATATCGCCATAGTAGAGATTGGTGGAACCATAGGCGATATCGAGGGCCTGCCCTTCATAGAGGCCATAAGGCAGCTTCGTGGAGATCTTGGGAAGGAAAACACCCTCTACATACATGTGACGTATGTCCCTTATATCAAGGCTGCAGGGGAATTGAAGACCAAGCCGACCCAGCACAGTGTAAAGGAACTGAGATCCATCGGCATCCATCCTGAAATCCTTTTATGTAGGACGGAGATGGATCTGTCTCCTGAGATAAAGTCCAAGATAGCCCTTTTCTGCGATGTGAAGGAAGACAGGGTGATCACGGCCAAGGATGTCAAGTGCATCTATGAGGTACCCTTGAGGTTCCATAAGGAAGGGCTGGATGAGCGGATAGTGGAATGTCTGAACATGTGGACCAGGGCCCCTGTCCTGAATGCCTGGGAAGACCTTATGGCCAAGATAGAACAACCACAGTATTCCGTGAGGATTGCAATGGTGGGTAAGTATGTGAACCTCAGGGAATCTTACAAGAGCCTCAACGAGGCCCTCTTCCATGGAGGTGTGGCCAACAATGCATCCGTGGACATAGACTTTATCAACTCAGACGAAGTAAGGGGGGAGGAGCTCGAAGAAAGGCTCAAGGCTGTGGATGGAATAATAGTGCCTGGAGGCTTTGGAAGCAGGGGGATCCCTGGTAAGCTCGAGGCCATCAATTATGCCCGTGAAAACGACCTGCCTTTTTTCGGGATATGTCTTGGGATGCAGCTTGCCGTAATAGAATTCGCTCGCAACAAGGCAGGACTTTCCATGGCGGACAGTACAGAGTTCACGCCAAATACACCGGATCCTGTGATCTATCTTATGAAGGAATGGTATGATTACCGGACCGATACTATCCAGAAGCGGGATGAACACAGTCAGAAAGGAGGTACCATGAGGTTGGGGGCCTACCCCTGCCGGCTCGTTCAGGGGACCAGGGCATTTAGTGCCTACGGGGTGGAAGAGATATCGGAACGCCACAGACACCGCTATGAATTCAACAACTCCTATAGAGAGGTCTTGCAGGAGGCAGGGCTTGTTCTGTCTGGATTGAGTCCAAATGGAGAGCTTGTAGAGATTGTGGAGTTGAAGGATCATCCCTGGTTTCTTGGTTGCCAGTTTCATCCGGAATTCAAGTCGAGACCCCTTTCTCCTCATCCCCTATTCGTTTCATTCATAAGGGCAGGTCTTGAAAGGCGTTACGGAAGTGCCACTTAAGAGAGTTCTGGCCAGATCATTATGAAAAATGTCAAAATAGGTGATTTCCAGGTGGGGCCAGGCTTTCCCCCAGTCTTGATAGCAGGGCCTTGTGTCCTCGAGAATCAAGACATTGCCCTTGAGATTGCCAGGTTCATGGCATCAGCCGCTGTGAGAAATGGTTTCTCTTACATATTCAAGGCCTCTTTTGACAAGGCCAACAGGACGTCAGTGGATTCTTTTAGGGGGCCAGGCCTGGAGCAAGGGCTCCATATCCTCGCACAGGTGAAGGAAGAGGTGGGTTGCCCCGTTATCTCGGATATACATGAGCCTTCCCAGGCCAACCGGGTAGCCGAGGTTCTCGACTGTATCCAGATACCCGCATTCTTATGCAGGCAGACCGATATATTGGTGGCTGCTGGTCATACTGGTAGGGTTGTAAATATCAAGAAAGGGCAGTTCATGGCCCCATGGGATATGGTCCATGCAGTTAAAAAGGTATTGTCCACAGGCAATGACCAGATACTCCTGACGGAACGAGGGACCTGTTTTGGTTACAACAACCTGGTTGTAGATATGAGATCCATCCCCATAATGAGGGGCTTCGACTTCCCGGTCATCTTTGATGCCACCCATAGTGTACAGCTGCCTGGTGGGGGGGACGGATGTTCTGCCGGCCAGAGGGAGTTCGTGCCTCATCTGGCCAGGGCAGCGGTTGCTGCCGGGGCAGATGGGGTCTTCATGGAGGTATATCCCGATCCTGACAAGGCCAAGTGTGATGGGCCAAATAGTCTGCCTCTGGATCAGGTGGAGCCTTTATTGGCCCAACTCTTTCAGATTTCACAGGTGGTCTGAGTGGAGAGGATACACAGAGACCTTTTGGCGTCCAAGGCAGCTTCTGTTGAATTGCTGGTCCTCGATGTGGATGGTGTCCTCACTGATGGCCGCATTGTCTATACCACCGATGGTCAGCAGATACTTTCATTCCACGTACATGATGGTCTGGGTATCAAGCTCCTGGCAGATTGTGGTGTGAAGATTGCCATTATCAGTGCAAGAAAGAGTAGTGCCTTGGAGAAACGGGCATCAGAGCTCAAGATAGATTTTCTATATCAAGGTGTGTCAGACAAGGTGGCCTGCCTAAGGGGTCTTCTTGAGCTCCTGCAGATCCCTCCTGAAAAGGTTGCGGCCATAGGAGATGACCTTGTGGATTTGCCTGTTTTGAAATTCGTTGGCCTGCCTGTTATCGTGAAAGATGCTGCCCCTGGAATGTCCGACCACGTGGATTATATAACCGAAAGATCAGGCGGTACAGGGGCAGTAAGGGAGGTCTGTGAATTGATCCTAAAGGCGAAGAAGAAATGGGCTATCTATTTTGATGGGTTTCTTGGCCCTTCTTCCTGATTTTTACTATCCGTGGCAAAAAAGCATCTATTCTGGTCTGTACTAACATTATTGATGGCTATATTGCTGTTTGCCTTCTGGCAGGCGGAGACTGGGAATAGATTTTTCCGATCCCCTGATTTCAGGCGGCTCAAGGCAGATTTGGTCTTATATGGGATAAGATATCGCCGTGATACCAAGGCTAAAGGCTCACAGTGGGTGGTCAGGGCAGAGACGGCCCGTCTGTATGAAAAAAAGAGGACATGTGAATTTGACAAAGTGGACATACTTTTTTTGCCTCATAGCAAAGATTCCTTGAGGGTGGTTGCCAACAAAGGGTTATATGATCTGGACAAGGGGGATCTCAAGGTTTCAGGCCACGTGATAGTAAGCGGCTATCGGGGTTATGTCCTTTATTCAGAGAAGCTTTTCTACCATCCAGATACCATGACCATAGAGGTCCCAGGTAGAGCGGAATTGGTGGGTACAGGAGGGAACAGACTCCTGGGCACTTCCATGGTATATTATATGAAAGAAGGTAGATTGACATTGGCCTCGCCAAGGGCCGTGCTCTCCGATGAGGAGTCTGCAATAGACTGAGAAAGAGGTGTCGTCGTGAACATGGAAAAGAGATATTCGGCTTTGTTCCTTTTGTGTAGCATACTTCTTTTGTCGGCCGTTCTTATTCAGGCTGCTTTTGCCGATAAGATAAGGGGAAAGAAACAGTCCGAGGCCATCAGGATCACCAGTGATAAGATGGAGGTCAAGGATAAGAAGGGTACTGTTGTGTTTATGGGGAATGTGGTGGCCAAAAAGGGTGACTTGACCATATATTCTGATGTGTTGGAGGTCTTTTACGCCAAAAAGATTGGGAAAACTGGTTCCACTACCAAGGGGGACAGTGGAAGTAGGAGGCTCAAAAAAATTGTGGCCAGGGGACATCTGAAGATCGTTCAGGGAAAGCGTAGGGCTACAGCCAAGGAGGCGATCTATTACAAGCCTCAGGAAAAGATAGTGCTTCTCAAGGATGCCAGGATATGGGATGGTTCAAATACAATTAAGGGGGATAAGATAACCCTGTTTGTCAATGAAAATAGGAGCGTGGTTGAAAGTTCCGGGAAGGATAGAGTGGAAGCTGTTGTCTATTCGGATTGATCAAGATGACGTCTGAGCGGAGCCTCTTGGAGGCAAAGGGATTAGTCAAGATCTATAAGAAGAGAAGAGTCGTGGATGGAGTGAATCTATGCCTGGAAAATGGGAGCATAGTAGGGCTTCTCGGTCCAAATGGAGCTGGCAAGACTACAACTTTTTATATGATGGCAGGGCTTATAGTACCAGACGATGGGAGGGTCTTTCTGGATGGCCGGGATATCACCGAGCTTCCAATGCATAAGCGGGCAAGGTTAGGGATAACCTATCTCCCCCAGGAACCTTCTGTCTTCAGGAAATTGAGTGTGGCAGACAACATCAGGATTGTCTTTGAAAATCGTCAGTTGGACAGGAAGGAGCAGGAGGTAATGGTGAATCGCCTCTTGGAAGAGATGGGACTAACGAGCTTGGCTGCTCAAAGGGCCGAATCCCTTTCAGGTGGAGAAAGACGGCGTGTGGAGGTGGCCAGGGCCCTTGCTACAGACCCCAAATTTATTCTATTGGACGAGCCGTTCGCCGGTGTGGATCCTTTGGCCGTGGCTGACATTCAGGAGATAATAAAAGGATTGAAGGCAAAAGGCATAGGCATTTTCCTTTCCGATCACAACGTTCGGGAGACCTTGACTGTGTGTGATAGCGCATATATTGTAAGCGAAGGAAAGGTTATAGAACATGGTAGCCCTGAAAAGATTGCATCTAGCCGAATTGCAAGAAAAATTTATCTGGGAGAAGGCTTTTCACTTTAGGTAGTTATGGCCCTTGAACTTCGACAAAATCTCAAGCTTTCGCAACAACTTGTTATGACTCCCCAGTTGCAGCAGGCAATAAAACTGCTGCAACTCTCCCGCCTGGAACTCATAGAAACAATCAATCAGGAACTTGAGTCCAATCCGGTACTGGAGGAGGTCTCTACCGGGGAATTGGAACAGCAGCAAGAGCGATCGGAAGGTGCATCGGTCGGGGATGATCAAGAATGGGGACAAGAGGTTGTCCCTGACTTGGCAGCATCTGAAGATGCAAAGACCCCTTGGGAGAAAGAGGCTGTCAAAGAGACCAACTGGCAGGAGGTGTGGGATGACGAATACAGACGTGCCCTGCCGTCCTATTCCTTTGAGGAGAAAGAGGCGCCAAATTACGAGAATATCGTAGCCTCGAGTTCTGATCTCCCAGATCACTTGATATGGCAGCTCCAGTTGTCTGATCTTGACGAGAGTCAGAGGCATATAGCAATGCACATCATAGGCAACCTGGACAGGGATGGTTATTTCAAGGCCACCGTACAGGAGATCGCAAAGGCAACCTCTGTCAGTGAGGAAGAGGTGGAAGCGGTCCTCTCCAGGGTACAGGAATTCGACCCAGTAGGGGTGGCGGCCAGAGATCTCAGGGAGTGTCTGCTCATACAGATCCGCCATCTGGGCCTGGAGGATCCTTTGGTCCAGGAGTTGGTATCTGAGTATCTTCATCAGGTGGAACTTCACAATTATCAGCAGATTGCCAAAAGCACCGGGCGTAGCCCTGAGGAGGTTGTGCAGGCAATAGAGGTGATAAAGAGGCTTGAACCAAGACCTGGGAGGGCCTTCAGTTCAGAGGCAACCCAGTACGTGGTGCCTGATATCTATGTCTACAAGGTGGACGACGAATATGTGGTCTCTTTGAATGAGGAAGAGATGCCAAATCTCAGGATAAGTCCTTTTTACAAGGAGGCAGTGAAAAATGGAAAGGCACCAGACAAGGCCAAGGAGTTCATCCAGGAAAAGATGAAGTCAGCCCTCTGGCTTATAAAGAGTATTCACCAAAGGAAAAAGACCATATTCAAGGTTACACAGTCCATCGTAAAGTTTCAAAGAGAATTCCTGGATAAGGGTATAGCTTATCTCAAGCCATTGGTTCTAAGGGATGTGGCTGAGGATGTCGGCATGCATGAGTCCACCATTAGCCGTGTTACCTCTAACAAGTATGTCCACACCCCCCAGGGGATCTTTGAACTCAAATATTTTTTCAGCACTGGACTACCCAGAAAGGACGGTTCTCCAGAGGTAGCTTCCCAGAGTGTCAAGGAAAAGATCAAGCGGCTCATAGAGTCAGAGGATCCGGTCAAGCCATATAGTGACAAGCAGATTGTGGAGATCTTGGCCAAAGACAACATCAAGATAGCACGCAGGACTGTTGCCAAGTATAGGGATCTCATGGGAATTTTACCATCAAGCCGCAGAAAGCGCCCCAAGGTCTGATGTTTTTTTATCTATTAAATGGAGGAGTTATATGCAGATTAATGTGACGTTTCGTCATACAGAGCCATCCCAGGAATTGAAGGATTATGTCAAGGAGAGATATTCTCGTCTCATGAAGTACAGTGATTCACCCATGAACATACATGTGGTGCTGTCATCTGAAAAGTTTCGCAATACTGCTGAGGTGGTAGTGTCCGGAGATGGTATAAGGGCTGCAGCCAAGCAAGAACATGATGACCTCAGGGCAGCGATTGATCTCGTCTTGGACAAGATAGAGCGGCAGCTTAAAAAATTTCGTGAAAAGATCAAAAAAAAGAGATATTCAAGCCCATCTACAGGCAGCGTGCAAAAGACAGAAGATTCAAACGAAAACGTTGGCCAGGAACCAGTTATAACGATCAAAAAGATCAATCCCAAGCCCATGTCAATAGAGGAGGCAGCAGATCAATTGCAAATAAGTGGCAGCGGTTTTCTTGCCTTCATAAATGCCGATACCAACAGGGTAAATGTGATCTACTGGCGTAAAGACGGCGGACTGGGTCTATTGGAACCTTAGATAAGTGAGGATATTAAACCATCTTTGTACCGAAGGCATCGATCCTGATTTTGAGGCCTCTTCCAAGGAAGAGGTCCTTAAAAAATTGGCTGCAAGGGCAATATCGGTAGCAGACGGGATGGATGCCGACCAGATTTTTGAAATCCTTAGGGAGCGGGAGGAACTTGGTACTACTGGTATTGGTCAGGGTATAGCCATACCCCACGGCAAGATACCAGGGCTGAAGGAATTGTGTGTCCTCGTGGCCAGATGTAAAGAAGGGGTGTCCTTTGATGCAGTGGATTTCATGCCTGTCTATGTGATAGTATTACTCTTGGCCCCGGATGATGCCACCACCACCTACTTGAAGGTATTGGCAAGGGTCTCCAGGGTATTGAAAATGAACGGAGTGGTTGATGGCATCCGAAATGCCAAGGATGCAGCCGAGATCAAACGTATCATTGCAGAGGCGGAAAACCATCTCTGATGCTTTTTAGTTAGGTTACTTGAACTCTTGGGGAATGTATTTGCGGCCATCGCTTTGAAAAAAAAGGATATACAGGTAGTAGTCATTACAGGCATGTCTGGGTCGGGTAAGAGTACGGCCCTTAAGGCCTTTGAGGATATGGACTATTACTGCGTGGACAATCTACCCATCACCCTTCTTCCTGAATTCTTGTCCCTGAGTGAGAAGAGCGCGGAGATCCCCACAAGGATAGCGCTGGTAATGGACGTGAGGGAAAAGGGTTTCCTGGATCAATACAAATCTATTTTCAATCAGGTCAAGATCCAGGGGTTTCATCTGGAGGTGTTGTTCTTGGGTGCCTCTGACAATGTCCTTGTGCAACGTTTTAGCCAGACCAGGCGTAGACATCCATTACAGAAAAAGAGGGATATAAAGGCGGCTATCCAGGAGGAAAGATACAGGCTCAGGGGCCTCAGGGAATATGCGGATAATTTCATTGATACCTCGAACAAGAATGTACATCAGCTCAGGCGGATGGTGCTGGATCTGTATTCTTCACGTGAGGATCTAACCAGGCCATTGATCCATGTGGTGTCCTTCGGGTTTAAGTACGGTGTGCCAGCAGATGTGAATCTTGTTTTCGATGTCCGATTCCTGCCCAATCCGTATTTCGTCCCTGAGCTGCGTCCACTCAGTGGCCTAGAAGATCCAGTTTACGACTTCGTTTTCAATGATGAAAGGACAAGGAATTTTGCCAGCTATCTCGAGCAGCTTTTTTCTTTTCTCATTCCTCTCTATCAGGAGGAAGGAAAGGTCTATTTGGTCATAGGAGTAGGTTGTACAGGGGGAAGACATAGAAGTGTGTCTATGGCTAGATGGATAGGTGAATTGTTTACACGTCAGGGGCAGGAGGTTATTGTCACCCATAGAGACTTGGACAGAGAAGGATAACTCGTATGATAGGCGTAGTAGTTGCAGCTCATGGAAATCTAGCTCAAGAGCTGGTTCAGACGACCAATTTCATCGTTGGCCCCCAGGAAAATCTCATCGCCCTTTCCATTGATCCCTCGAAATCGGTTGAAGAGATGAAAAACGAGGTCAAGAGGGCCATAAGGGAAGTTGATAGTGGCGATGGCATCCTTATCCTTACAGACATGTTTGGTGGGACACCTGCAAATATGACCTTGAGTTTCCTTGAAGAGGGAAGGATAGAGGTGATAACAGGTGCAAATCTCCCCATGCTAATTCGTCTTTCCCAGTGCAGGGATGGCTCCCTTGATCTTTACAAAACAGCGGCATCGATAGTGGAGTATGCCAGAAAAAGCATAAGTCAGGCCACTCAGATCCTGAAGAAATAGTCATTATTCGTCTTGAAATCAGCTAAGCCAGCCAGGCCCCTGGCACTGCCAAAATTCTTCAAGACTCCATCTGGATTCCTTTTGAGAAGGGTACGTCATTCAGACCTGGACTCTATTTGTCACATAGAAAATGAGGCCCATCTAAGACCATGGAGTAGAGATGGATTGATCAGGGAGCTACTACCTGAAAGCCCCTCCGTGTTTTGGGCAGGATGTCCCAAGGTCGCTCTTGAGGAGGTCGTTGCCTATATCTGCTTCAGGATAGTGGGCACAGAATTCTATCTCTTAAATATTGCTGTCAAGGAAGGATTTAGACACAGGGGGTTGGGCTATTGGTTACTTCTTTCAGCCATAGACTTTGGCCTGAAAAGGGGTATCAAAGAGGCGGTGCTCGACGTCCATAGGGAGAATCACAATGCAATAGGATTTTATCAGGCCCTTGGTTTTCGATTTGCTGATCCCAAGGAGAAAAATAAAAAAATTTTTCGTGTAATGGAGATGAAATTCCCTTAACGCTGTTTAGATTTTAATATTAGATAGAAAATATATAAACAATGACAAAGCAAAGGAGGATGGCCATGGCTATTAAGGTTGGTATCAACGGTTTTGGAAGAATAGGAAGAAATGTCTTTAGGGCCTCAAAGATGTATCCAGAGTTCGAAGAGATAGAGATCGTTGCCGTAAACGATCTCACCGAGAACTCTGTGTTGGCCCATCTATTGAAATATGACTCAGTCATGGGTCAGTTCAATGCGGACATTTCCTGGGATGAAGAGGGCTTTGTGGTCAATGGTCGCCAGATTCGATGTACTGCCATCAGAGAGCCTGCCAAGATCCCCTGGGCTGATTTCGGCGTGGAGTATGTGATTGAGGCCACAGGCCGTTTCAGAGAGGCCAGCCTTGCTCACGGCCATATCGAGGCTGGGGCACAAAAGGTGATCATCAGTGCCCCTGCAAAGGGAGAAGATGTCACCATAGTCATGGGTGTCAACGAGGATGACTATGATCCTGTCAAACACCAGATTATCTCAAATGCATCATGTACCACCAACTGTCTAGCCCCCGTAGCCAAGGTCATCATGGATAGATTTGGTATAGTAAGCGGCCTTGTGACTACGGTTCATGCATATACCAATGACCAGAGGCTGCTCGATTTCCCCCACAACGATCTCAGGAGGGCGAGGGCTGCTGCAGTCAATATGATCCCTACGAAGACAGGCGCAGCCGCTGCTGTGAGCAAGGTGATCCCTGAGTTGCAAGGGAAGTTCGATGGTCTGGCAGTAAGGGTGCCAACCCCAGACGTATCCTTGGTGGATCTGGTCGTCCATGTAGAGAAGAGTGCAACAGTACCTGAGGTGAACGAGGCACTCAAGGCTGCTACCAGTAAGTTTCTCGGCTACACGGAGGAACCCCTGGTGTCCAGTGACTTCCTCATGAATCCCCATTCGTCTATAGTAGATGCCCAGTGTACCAGGGTCGTAGAAGATAGGCTGATAAAGGTCATGTCTTGGTACGACAATGAATGGGGTTATTCGAACAGGCTCCTTGATCTCATACTCTACATGGAAGCAAACAAGGCAGTTTAAGATATGGCGGAGATCCTCGAACAGTCAAAGGCCCTGAAGGTAAACCTCAAGGAAACCGAGGTCAAACAATTACACATCGAGGAAAAGTACGAGGTCTTGAGAAGGGCGGTTTCCGACTACAAAGGTGTCCTCAGGGCTGCAGACAACCTTCTGTTCGAATTACACCACCCATTCAAGAATTGGAGCGCCTTGGTGAGTGATCTTCGCTCCTTTGCCCTCAAGAATTTCAATACCTATATACGGGCACCAGAAGGTACGGAGGCCTGCAGGTTATTGCTCGAGACATTTCTCTCTCTCATAGAGAAGGCACCCAGAAAGAAACAGAAGGTTGCAGCAGCTGATGGCCTTCTCGCCTACATGGAAAAGATCGTCCAAGCCACCGATGACGAAACCCTTCAGAAATTACTCCCGGCCTTCTGTTCTATATTCGAGAGCCTGAATCAGGTGGACACTGAAATAATTTCTGCCATTGTCACCAGTTTCCATCCAATCGCAAGGCTTATGAGAAGGTTGGCGGACAGGGTCCCTGAAAATGGACAGCATCAGGACCTTTGGCACTGGTGTAAAGAGCTCATGCTCAAGGTGCGCCTGGTTTCCTATAGGTATTGGCTTGGTATCGAAGGGCCACAGAAATGGCTGAAACAAAGCCTGAGAAACTATGGCCTTAGAATAGATCCTGAGGATTACCAAAGGATTATGGGCCTTCTGGACCCTGTTAGCCATGATTACTTCCAGGATGTTATAGACAAAGTACATGAAATCGCCAGGGAAAAGAGGGGAAGGCAGGCCGTATTGGCCCTGATCGAGCTTCCAGGCTATATGGATGTGGTGCGAAAATACAAGGAGATAGCCCAAGAACTTGGCCAGATGCCATGCAGGCTCTCTTTTGAGGATGAAAAAGGCCGTGAGGTAGAGGGGATTTCCATATATCTGCTCTTTCTCTTCCACATGGTTGAGATGGAAGGCCTGAATCTCATCCATGAGGAAATCCTCCGCCAGCTCAACAAAAACCTCTTGTGCCTGGTAAAGACAGCGGATTTCTATGAACTCCGCAAGGTATTGCCAAGGAGCTTCACCCTCCTGAAGCAGCAGGTGGGCCAATTCCCACGGACAGCACTTCAGTGCATAAATGCCATTGGCAGAGAGATCCTTCAACGAGAGAATACCAGATTAATAGAGCTCTTTCTGGAAGAGGTAGTCAAATTTGGTTTTCAGACACCAGGGATCCAGGGTGTGGACATAGAATGGCATGTGCTCAGCAACCCTGCACACCTGCAGAACATAAGGGCCTGGCTAGATCTCGTTTGTTTGAAGCCCAAGGTGTGCAGTACCCTTCTGTCTGCCCTTACGATAAACCTCCAGCTTGGTGGAACATGCATAAAGGACACGGATCTGTTCCAGCGGGATATCACGAAACTACTCAATAGTGATATAGAGCCGATCTATAATCTGGTCAAGGAATTTGCCAGGACGATTCCGGTCTATTTCAACGAGATAGGGGCAGAGGGGTTGCTTAGAGATGTATCCACAGAACTTGATGAGATCTCGAGGAGGAAGGATCTGCTGATCCACTTTCTCAGGAAGCAGAGTCATGTGGAAAGCAATAATCTCATTGTAGATTTTATAGAGGCCATCTTTTGTTTCTGGTATTCCAGAGAAAAAACCGGTCTCAAGCCCTATCTTGCACCTGAAATTCTCGGACAGATCCCTACTTCGGGTCCATATATAGACCATGTGCACAAGATAATCAGGCATTTGGCCTCAGTCCTTGGTATGGAGCCATTTGCAAGGAAGCTCGATATATTGTTGAACGTGCCCGAATCAAGGGTGCAAGAGTTGATAGATCAGGTCAAAGACGTGCCTCATCATGAAAAGAGACGGGTACAGCTCTTGGTGAAGATGTATCGGCTGGAGTACATGAAATATCACCTTGGAGTCCAAGAGATTCGCTATCACTTGGAAGAGGCGAAAAAACTCGGATTCGAAGGCCTTGAGAAGGTCCTTGACATCATAGACTCTGATGACAGTGAAGAGGCCCTGAAGGTGATCTTGGATGAGCTCGAAAAACTAAAGGATATCATCCTTTCCAAGGAGAGATTCGAGGTCCAGGAGAGCATCTATCACAAGAGGCACATAGCAGCAGACATACCGTCTATGTACGGTAAATACCATGAGAGGAAATTTGACGCCCTGGGCCTTACCTTCCGCCTTGAAAATCTCGGAAACATATTTTTCGAAAGGCTGATAGCAGAGATCGAGGTGCCCTTCATCACCAGGGCTACGTTTGTGACCATCCTCAGGCATCTGAAACTTCTGTGGCGTGCTGTTCAACTAAATGGTGTCTATTCCAAGAAATTTTCCACATATCTCACCCTGTTGGAGAAATCCCTTGGTGTTAGGCGTTTTTCATTTACCCAATACCTGGACATTGTCAAAGGGCTTTCCGAGGGTGTCAAGGACATGATCTATGTCTATTATCTAAGCCCTCATGAAGACAATCTCAACGAGATCATACGTCAGCTATGGCCAGACAGGATACTACCAAAATACAAGGCAGCGATCCACGAAAACGCCTCCCTGACAGACGTGGTGCATCACGTATCCGAATCATTTTTAAGGGGTCTTATCTCTTCGACTTTTGGATTACAACACCTGGACAATTTCATTGCAAGGCTGTACCAGGTCCTCAGGGAACAGCGGGAATTTCTCGAGCCAAGAGAACTGGACATGCTCCTCAGTTACGATCCAGGCCAAGATCTTTGTTCCATCTATAATCCAGACAGATCTACAGGCAATCTTATTCAGCTTGGCAATAAGGGATACAACCTCCTCCTCCTGGCCCAAGAAGGCCTACCAGTTCCTCCAGCCATAGTTGTGACCACAGAGGTCTTCAGATATTATTCCCTTTTTTATAAGTTGCCAGGTGCATACAGAAATTTCAGGAACCAGGTGCGTATTGGGGTTACGGAGATCGAAGAGCGATCAGATGCGAGATTTGGGGACAGGGAAAATCCATTGCTTCTTTCTGTGAGAAGCGGAGCTGCCATCTCCATGCCAGGTATGATGTCAACCATCATAAACGTTGGCATTAATCCCGACATCACCCAGGGCCTTGCCGAGAAAACTGGCAACGCCTGGTTCGCCTGGGACAATTACCGCCGTTTTATCCAATCCTGGGCCATGTCTCAGGGGCTTGAGCGGGAGGTCTTCAGTGCTCTCATGGAGAGCCAAAAGGCCAGGTACGGGGTGAGGAAGAAACGCGAATTTACCGGCGAGCAGATGAAGGAGCTTGCCCTGAGTTACAGGGAGGCGGTGGTGGAAAGGGGGATCCAGATCGAAGACGATCCTTTCGAACAACTTCTTGCATCCATAAGGTTGGTCCTCCAGTCCTGGAAGTCTGAAAAGGCAAAGGCCTATAGAGAGATAATGGAGATCTCCGATCATTGGGGCACGGCTGTCATAGTCCAATCTATGGCATTTGGAAATCTTTCCTCGTCTTCAGGAACTGGAGTGGTATTTACAGCCAACCCCCATAAAAAGCTGGATCGTATCAGCCTGTGGGGGGACTATACGGTTGGAAATCAGGGAGAGGATATAGTCAGCGGGCTCGTGGCAACAAATCCCATCTCTGTTGAGCAGAGTGAAGAACTTAGTATGGCAGTGGATCAAAGCCTGGAGAGACGCTTTCCAGAGATATACAATGCCCTGCTCAGGTGGGTCAGGTACCTTATCTTCGAGAAGAAGTGGACCCCTCAGGAGATAGAATTTACCTTTGAAGGTGAAAAGGGTTCTGATCTCTATATCCTCCAGACGAGGGATATGGTTACCAAGAGACGTGGCAGGGTCAGTGTCTTTGTGCCTTCAGAGGAATTGGAGGAGAGTTACCTGACCAGGGGGATTGGAGTAAGCGGCGGGGCCTTGAGTGGAAAGGCCGTGTTCACCTTGGAAGAGATAGAACAGATACGTAGAGAGGAACCGGGGACCAAGCTCATCTTGATCCGTTCCGATACTGTGCCAGACGATATCAAAGGAATATCTGCTGCAGATGGCATTCTTACAGCCAAGGGTGGCCAGACTTCCCATGCCTCGATCGTGGCATTCAGGTTGGACAAGACCTGCGTTGTAGGTTGTGAACAGATGAGGGTCTATGAGTTAGAGGGGAAGGCGGAGATACAGGGGCACGTCATTCGCTCAGGTGATTATGTCAGTATAGATGGTAGGAATGGCTTTGTATATCTGGGAAATCACGAGACAAGGATGGAAGAAGACGTATCCCTTGTCTGAAGTATCGGGCAGAGGTGCCCTTGATAAATAGTCTTGGGGGTTGGGCCTTTCAGGAGTCTGTTTGTAAGGGCCCGGATCTTCATGGTGTTTTGAGACTGTTATGAAAACTAATTATGAGTTGGAGGAGGTATCCCATGTCAATATCAAACAATGAAACCCGGCCTATGAAACTGGGGATAAATGGCCTTGGACGAATAGGTAAATTGAGCCTTTGGTATTATGTGAGCAAGAAGAGTTTTTCAGAGATAGTAGTCAATATCGGCCGACAGGTAGGCCAGGGGCTCCAGGATATAGCAGCTTCCATAGAAAGGGACAGTACCTATGGTAGGCTTGGGGCATATCTATATGGGCACAGCTGTCCCCGTGTCATTGAAAACCTCGATGAGGCAACTGGCAGGATGACAGTGGATGGAGTCCCTGTGACTATACTCAGACAGAGCAGGGACCCCAAGGGCATAGATTGGCAGGGAAATGGAGTACGACTGGTGGTGGATACAACAGGCGTTTTTCGGGATCCAACTTTGCCTGCCGACCATCCAAGGGGAAGTCTCAGAGGCCATCTCGATGCCGGGGCAGAAAAGGTGATCCTCTCAGCCCCCTTCAAGATAAAGGACAAGGCAGCTGATATGCCAGAGGATGCCGTGACCACTGTCATGGGTATCAACGAGGACGATTACATCCCGGAGAAACACAGGCTCATCTCAGCGGCCTCTTGTACGACCACTTGCCTTTCTTTCATGGTCAAGCCCATTCTCGACCATTTTGGTGCAAACAATATCCTTTCCGCTTCAATGGTCACAGTGCATGCCGCAACTGGTAGTCAGCAAGTCCTGGACAGACTACCCAAGACCGGGGCCAAAGACCTAAGGAAAAATAGAAGCATCTTCAACAACATCATCCTAACTACCACGGGTGCGGCAAAGGCCCTGGGCTTGGTAATACCAGAGATGAAAAATATTGGTTTTATTGCTGAATCTGTTCGTATCCCTACAAATACCGGTTCCTTGATAGTCCTTGTAATGACGATCCAGGACGAGAGTCTGGAGAATCCAATAAACAGGGAAATAATAAACGGCATCTACCAAAAGGCCGCCGAGGGTCCTATGAAGGGTAGGCTGATCTTTACAGAGGAGCAACACGTATCCAGTGATATAATAGGGATGCCAGCGGCTGCTGCAATTATTGAAGGCACAGAGACCCATACTCGGACTGCAACCATACAGATAGATCCCAGGAAGGCCTGTAGGGGTATAGGAGAGTCAACAACCATAATTTGTGATACCATAACCATCCCCATAACGAAGATGGTTGTCTATGGCTGGTACGACAATGAATTGGGAAGCTATACCAATCTCCTTGGTGAGAGGACCACATCGATAGCGGATTCAATGCTATAGGTTGGGTGTCGTTGCATTCGTCATTTTTTTAAGATCACTTGACGGTGTCTACTGTGCAGGGAATACAGGGTCTTAGAATCTTTTTCTTGTTTTGTCTGACGATTATTTGAAAAGGAGGCTGCCCATGATAAGATTTATCGACGAGATGGAGCTTGAAACCAAACGGGTTTTCATGAGGGTGGACTTCAATGTGCCGCTGAATGAACAGCTTGAAATCACAGATGACAATCGTATCAGGGCAGCGCTGCCCACCATAAGATATGCCCTGAACAATGGTGCACGGTTGATTGTTGCCTCTCATCTTGGCAGGCCAAAGGGCAAGAGGATGCCTGAGTTCAGTCTTGCTCCAGTTGCTGAGAGGCTTGGTCTTCTCCTGGAGCAGGAGGTAGTCATGGCCCCAGACTGCATAGGAGAAGATGTTGAAAAAATGGTGGCTTCCTTGGAGCCGTCAAAGGTACTCATGTTGGAAAATCTACGGTTTCACAAGGGAGAGACAGAAAACAATTCCGAATTCGCCTCGTCTCTTGCCCGACTGTGCGATGCCTATGTCAATGATGCATTTGCAGTGTCCCACAGAGCCCATGCATCGGTAGTCGGGGTCCCCAAAAGAGTGGTAGAGTGTGGTGCCGGTTTTTTGATGAAGAACGAGATCACCTATTTCAAGAAGGCTATGCACAAGCCTGAGAGGCCTTTTGTGGCAATCCTTGGTGGTGCAAAGGTGTCGAGCAAGTTGGGGGCAATCGAAACTATAATGTCAAAGGTGGATAGCCTCGTTATCGGTGGTGCCATGGCCAATACTTTTCTGCTGGCCAAGGGTTACTCAGTGGGGAATTCCAAGGTCGAGATGGACTTGGTGGATACGGCAAAGGATATAATGAACAGGGCAGAAAGTTCTGGTAAGTCCCTTCTGTTGCCAGTTGATGTAGTCGTGGCCAAAGAGCTTGCACCGGATGTGACGTGGCAAGAGGTATCGGTAGCCGAGGTACCTGAGGACATGATGATACTTGACATAGGTTCTGAGACCATCTCCCTTTTTGTTGATCAGGTAAAAAAGGCAAAGACGATAGTCTGGAACGGGCCTTTGGGCGCCTTTGAGATGGAGCCTTTTGATAGAGGCACCGTGGAGGTTGCAAAGGCAGTAGGTTCCACTCCTGCCCTTTCCATTATAGGTGGAGGAGACACAGGTGCAGCTGTCAAGAAGGCCGGGGAGAGTGAGAATGTCTCATATGTCTCCACAGGTGGGGGGGCTTTCTTGACCTTGCTCGAAGGTAAAGAACTGCCTGGCTTCAAGGCACTTGAGGAGTGTTCTTCCAGACAGAAAGGAGGATTGAAATAATGGCAGAGAGAATCCCTGTTCTTGCAGCCAACTGGAAAATGCATAAGACCATCCAAGAAATGGAGGCCTTTTTCAAGGTATTTCTGCCATTGGTGGAAGACGTGCACCACAGAGAAGTCATGATCGCCCCTTCTTTTATATGCCTGAAGGATGCAAGGAGGATAGTCGCTGGCACTGTGGTGAGGATAGCTGCTCAGAATATGCATTCAGAAGAAGAGGGGGCATTTACTGGCGAGATCTCTGCCTTGATGCTTCGCTCCATAGATATTGATCAGGTCATACTTGGCCATTCGGAAAGACGTCATATCTTTGGGGAGGATGACGAGTTCATTGCCAAAAAGGTCAAAGCCGCAGTACAGCATGGTCTGAGTGCCATATTGTGTATTGGAGAGACCCTGGAAGAGAGAGAGGCAGGGTTGACGGGCAAGATACTTTCAAGTCAACTCGATCTTGGTCTCAATCAGTTGGAGGCCACAGAATACGACAATATCTCCATAGCATATGAACCTGTATGGGCTATAGGCACTGGCCAGACGGCAAGTCTTGACCAGATCCAAGAGGCCCATGGTCTGGTTCGGAAATTCATTGAAGAACGTGTGGGTGAAGCAGTTGCACAACATATAAGAATATTGTATGGTGGCTCGGTCAAGCCCGGAAACGTCAGACAGATCATGGCCCTTGAAGACGTGGACGGAGCACTGGTGGGGGGTGCGTCCCTTGATCCGGAAAGTTTTGCCAGTATAGTAAAATATGAAGAAAACTGAATAGGTAATCAATTTAATGTTTACATTTTTGGTGGTTATACATGTCATAGCATGTACCGTCTTGGTGGTGACAGTCCTCCTCCAGCAGGGCAAGGGGGCAGAGGTTGGGGCAGTGTTTGGCTCCAGTGAGGCAATATTCGGCAGTGCAGGGCCGGCAACCCTGCTGAGCAAGGTTACCACTGTGGCTGCAATAGTTTTCATGCTTACCTCCCTTTCGCTGACATACCTGTCTATACATAGCAGAGGGGAGTCTGTCATGCAGAAGGTGCAGCAGACCCCAGTTGTACCGGCTCAGTTGCCCAAGATGCCTGCAACACCCGTCACCAAGGGCAGTGAGGGCTTGAATACGAAGCCAGCTACTGGGGTAGTGACACCAAGTAGGAAGGCGGTATCTCCCTCAGCACAGTCACCTGCAAAACCGCAGGCAGAAACTGCTAAGCAGGCAGAATCAGCAGTTGGCAAAACACCGGCTGCACAACATAAATAGTGTTTCCCTTCTATGTGCCGAAGTGGTGGAATTGGTAGACACGCTATCTTGAGGGGGTAGTGGGCAACCGCCCGTGGGGGTTCGACTCCCCCCTTCGGCACCATTTTAAAGAGCGACTGATTAATTATTCCTCTTGACAATTTTCCTCGCAGGGAATATAAAATATGTGTCATTCCTGAGCACCGATTCATTTTAAACACCAATGAATGAGAATTCATTTAGATTACACGGGTAGTAGGCTCGAAAAATACAAAAAATTATCAAGAAAGGAGATTTAGGGCAATGGCTTTAGTTAATCCACACGGTTCACAAAAGAAGCTCATGCCGCTTCTCTTGAAGGGTACTGAAAGAGAAGATGAGGTTGGGCGCGCAAAAGACTACAAGAGGCTGAATATCTCTTCAAGGGAGTCGGGCGATATACTCATGTTGGGCATGGGCGCATTTACCCCGCTGAACGGCTTCATGACCAAGGACGATTATGATGGAGTGGTCGAAGAGATGAAGCTGCGCAAGGTGGACCCGGGCACCATGTGGCCTCTGCCTGTTACCCTGTCTGTTGACGAAGAAACCAGAAAGACTATTAACGAAGGCGACAAGGTAGCTCTTCACGACAGTGATACTGGTGAGCTCATGGCCACCATGGAGATTCAGGAGATTTGGGAGCCAGACAAGAGGAAAGAGTGTGAGCTGTGCTTCAAGGGTGAAGGTCCTGACTCAGAGAGGTTCTGGGAGGTGGCTGAAGAAGATCATCCCGGTGTTCAGCAGGTGCTCAATTCCGGTAAGTATTACGTGGGTGGCCCAGTGAAGACCCTGTCAGAAAAGGATTTCAAGCAGCAGTATGGTGATGCATATATGCATCCTGAGGTCTCTCGCAAGATCTTTGAAGACAGAGGTTGGAGTACTGTTGCAGCATTTCAGACAAGGAATCCTATTCACCGTTCCCATGAATATCTCACCAAGATTGCTCAGGAAGTTCTTGATGGTGTATTCATCCACGCCCTGGTAGGAAGATTGAAACCCGGTGACATCCCCGGAGACTGGAGGATGAAGTGCTATAAGGCGCTGCTTGATAACTACTACAACATGGAGCGCACAGTACTTGGTGTATATCCCCTTGAGATGCGTTACGGCGGGCCTAAGGAGGCTCTCCTTCATGGAATTTTCCGCCAAAATCACGGTTGCTCTCATCTTATCATTGGCCGCGACCATGCAGGTGTTGGCGATTTCTATGGATTGTTCGAGGCTCAGGAGATCTATGACAAGCTGTGGGATGGAGCACTTGAGCTTCAGCCCCTGAAGATCGACTGGACATTCTGGTGCCACAAGTGTGGAGGCATGGCATCTCTTAAGACCTGTCCCCACGACAAGGAGGATAGAGTGGTTGTCAGTGGTACCAAGTTCCGTCGTCTCATGAGCGAAGGCAAAATCGATGAGGTTCCGCCAGAATTTTCAAGGCCGGAAGTACTTGCTATCCTGGCAGAATACTACTCCAATCCAGAAGCAAGGGCTGTAAAGATCAAGAAGGGTGCATTTGAAGACCTGAAGTAGAAGCAGAGACGTAGAGTTTCAAAGTGTAAGAGGCTGCGGGCCGTTCAGGCCCGCCTTATCAATTGTATAGGACGTAAATAAAAAACGTGTAGGAGGTATTAAAATGCCAAGCTTTGTCAACCCGGAAAAATGTGATGGTTGCAAAGGTGGGGAGAAGACAGCATGCATGTACATCTGCCCCAATGATCTGATGGTTCTCAATCCAGACGAGATGAAGGCCTACAACCAGGAACCTGATCAGTGCTGGGAGTGCTACTCCTGTGTCAAGATTTGTCCTCAGGGAGCAATCGAAGTCCGCCACTATGCTGACGTGGCCCCAATGGGCGGTTATGTTCAGCCAATGCGCGGTACCGATTCCATTATGTGGACGATCAAGTTTAGGAATGGCAATGTAAAGCGCTTCAAGTTCCCCATCAGGACTACTCCAGAAGGTTCAATTAAACCCTATGACGGAAAGCCTTCTCCAGGCGCCGATCAACTGGACAGCGAGCTGCTCTTCACCGAGACTGCTGACAGTGCAAGGGCAACCTGCAAGCCCTCTGATTTTGCATAATCAGGGCTATTGATCAAAATTTTAACCAGGAATTGAACCAAAAAATTTTTAAAGGAGGAATAAAAAATGGGACTTCCAAATAAACCGACTTGGGAACTCTTGGCCGAGCCAGATCTTTCCAAAGTAGCGGTCGAAGAATACAACTATGACGCCCTCATCGTGGGCGGTGGTATGGCAGCATGTGGCGCTGCATTTGAGATCGGCAAGTGGCTGCCTGATGGAGCAACCTGCTGCATGGTGGACAAGGCCTCTGTAGAGCGTTCCGGGGCTGTTGCCCAGGGTCTTTCAGCCATCAATACCTATATTGGCGAGAATACCCCTTCCGATTACGTCCGGATGGTCAGAAACGACCTCATGGGTATCGTTCGCGAGGACCTGATCTTTGATCTTGGCCGTCACGTCGACGATTCTGTTCATCATTTTGAGGAATGGGGCCTTCCAATCTGGAAGCAGAAGGGAGACGAAGGCAAAAAGCTTACCGAGGGCGGAAAACCAGTCCGTACAGGTAAATGGCAGATCATGATAAATGGTGAATCCTACAAGTGTATCGTGGGTGAGGCAGCGAAGGCAGCCCTTGAGGAAA
Source organism: Deltaproteobacteria bacterium (assembly GCA_026986785.1). Taxonomy (GTDB): domain Bacteria; phylum Desulfobacterota; class Dissulfuribacteria; order Dissulfuribacterales; family QOAL01; genus QOAL01. The sequence continues at coordinate 130,248 of JALSNW010000014.1, forward strand.
AGGGATATGACCTTCACGAGCGTGTCTTCATAGTCAAGCTCCTTCTGGATGCCAACAAGGAAAACACCATTGCCGGTGCCGTAGGTTTCAGCACCCGTGAGAACAAGGTCTGTATCTATAAGGCAAAGGCAATCATGGTAGCCTGCGGCGGTGCAGTCAATATCTTCCGTCCGAGGTCAACTGATGAAGGTAAGGGTCGTGCCTGGTACCCTGTATGGAACGCTGGTTCCACATATGCCATGTGCATGCAGGTCGGTGCCGAGATGACCATGATGGAAAACCGTTTCACCCCATCTCGTTTCAAGGATGGTTATGGCCCTGTTGGTGCATGGTTCCTGCTCTTCAAGGCAACAGTTACCAACGGTTATGGTGAACATTACGTAAAGAGCGATGCCGCCAAGGCAGAGCTTGCCAAGTACAAACCCTACAGCGAATCTGCTGTTACACCTACTTGTCTCAGGAACCACCTCATGCTCTTCGAGATGAAGGAAGGCCGTGGTCCTATCTTCATGGATACTGCTGCAGCTCTCAATGCATTCCTTGAGCAGAAGAAGGCAGAGGGTATGGATGAAAAGGCCCTAAAGAAATACTGGAAAGAGCTGGAGAGCGAGGCATGGGAAGATTTCCTCGACATGTCAGTTGGCCAGGCAGGTCTATGGGCCTCGATGAATATCGAGCCTGAGAAGGTTGGCTCCGAGATAATGCCTACAGAGCCTTACATGCTCGGTTCTCACTCCGGTTGCTGCGGTATCTGGGTAAGTGGACCAAGTGAAGACTGGGTACCAGATGAGTACAAGTGGGGATACAACAGGATGACCACGGTAAATGGTCTGTTCACCGCTGGTGATGGTGTGGGTGCATCCGGCCACAAGTTCTCCTCAGGTGCGCATTCAGAGGGCCGTATCGCAGCGAAGTCTATGGCAAGGTATATTCGTGACAACGCCGACTTTGCCCCGTCTCTCAAACAGAGCGAGGAAGAGCTCAAGGAAGAGATCTACAAGCCAGTAAAGGTATACTACGAGAATTATCAGAAGACCACCCATGAAATGGTCAACCCCAACTACATCAAGCCTCGTCACATGATGGAGCGCCTCATGAAGTACACGGATGAGTACGGTGGTGGTTGGTCCCCCTACTACATGACAAATGGCAAGCTCCTTGAGATCGTCATGAGACACCTGCAGTGGCTCAGAGAGGATTCCGAGAAGATGGCCGCAGGTGGTCTCCATGAGCTCCTCAGGGCCTGGGAGAACCTCCACAGGATCTGGACAGTCGAAGACCACCTCCGTCATATCCAGTTCCGCGAAGAGTCCAGGTATCCTGGCTTCTACTATCGTGGAGATTTTATGCAGGTTGATGACAAGGGTTTTGACGAAGGCGGTTGGAAGTGCTTCGTGAACTCCAAGTATGATCCTAATTCTGGAGAGTGGACCTGCATGAAGAAAAAGTGTTACCAGATCATTGCTGATTAATTAGGGTTAGCCAATTAGATATTGGCAAATGTTCTGGAACTTAGTATAACTGACCAGGCACCGGCCCCTCGGTGCCTGGCATTTTTTTATCTTTTTCAGGCAGAAGTGTCCCACGGGGATGCTTTGACTTGTGAAGAGTGTTGCCGTGGACCACTTGTCCTGCAATAGTTTAGTTTCAAGCTGCATTTAAGATGTGGTAAAAATTCAAATAAAAAAGGAGCGGGGAGATGAGTGATAGCATCTTAGTCATTGGCGGAGGCTTTAGTGGAATTACGGCCGCCGTCGAGGCCGCTGAAATGGGCTACGACGTTTATCTGGTAGAAAAGGAAAGCTATCTGGGCGGCAGGGTTGCCCAGCTTAACAAGTACTTTCCCAAGATTTGCCCACCAACCTGCGGGCTCGAAATGAATTTCAGGAGGATAAAGACCAATCCTCGGATCACCTTCTACACCATGGCTGATGTGGAATCAGTGAGTGGTGGCCCTGGGGATTTCAATGTCTCCATAAAGGTAAGGCCAAGGGGTACGACACCGCAATGCACCAATTGCAAACCTGGGGAGGCAGCGGCTACTACGGAGATCCCTAACGAATTCAATTTTGGGATGAACACGAGAAAGGCCATCTATCTGCCACATCCAATGGCATATCCCCATCAATGTGTTCTGGACATGGACAATGTGGATACATCTGAGATAGAGGCGATAAAGTCAGCCATGCCAGCAGGGCATGTGGATCCCAATCAGGAACCAGAAACAGTCAATCTGAACGTAGGGGCTATCATAATGGCTACTGGTTGGCAGCCCTATGATCCCAACAAGATCGACAATCTGAAATTTTCCGAATTCGACAATGTCATCACAAACATGATGATGGAGCGGTTAGCCTCTCCGTCGGGTCCTACTGAGGGAAAGATACTTCGTCCTTCCGATAACGAAGAGCCCAAGACCGTAGGTTTTGTTCAGTGTGCAGGTTCCAGGGACGAGAATCATCTGGGCTACTGCTCATATATCTGTTGTATGGCAACTCTTAAACAGATTACCTACCTACGGGAACAATCACCGGATATAGAGGCATATGTCTTCTATATAGATATCAGGTCGCCAGGCCGCAAGTATGAGAATTTCTACAAGAAGCTCAAGGAAGATGACAAGGTTCATTTCATCAAGGGCAAGGTGGCTGATATCCAGCCGGGATCAGCCCCCGGATCAGTAAAGCTTATTGCTGAGGATACAATCGGGGGGGGCAAGAAAGAGCAGGAAGTGGACATGGCTGTTCTTGCCACTGGTATGCAGCCCACAGGTGCTGATACCAAGATCCCTGGAATAGAATATGATCAGGACGGTTTTGTCGTGCCTAAAGACGGCATCATTCCTTGCGGCTGCGCAATGAGGCCAATAGATGTTGTATCCTCGGCCCAGAGCGCCACAGCTGCCGCGTTCAAGGCTGTTCAGACACTTGTGAGGAGGGCAGGCTAATGTCTAAAAAGATAGGTTTGTACGTATATACAGGAGATGGGATTGCCGATGCTGTGGATGTGGACAAGCTCTTGGAGCTTGCTACCAGTGAACTCGGCGTGGCAGTTGCCAAGAAACACGATGATCTCTATTCACCAGAGGGCATGGCGATGATCAAGGCTGACGTAGAGGCCGAGGAGTTGAATGCCATTGCCATTGCTGGTGTGTCCATCAGGTATAATTTTGAAGGCCTGAACATCCCTGGGGTTTATGTAGAAAAGACAGGGCTCAGGGAGATGGTGGCATGGAGTCATCAGATACCAGAGGATGCCGAAGACCCTGAAAAAGAAAAGGAGCACGTCCAGGAATTGGCAGAAGATTACATCCGCATGGCGATAGCCAGGTGTGAGAAGGCAGAAATCCCTACTCCAGACAAGATGGAAGACGCCAATGAGGGTGTGCTGGTCATCGGTGGTGGTGTTTCAGGTCTGACTGCTGCTTTGGAAGCGGCCAATGCAGGGAAAAATGTCTTGCTGGTGGAACGTCAGCCTGAACTCGGAGGCTTTGCTGCCAAGTTACGTAAGCAGATACCCCTTGGGCCAGATTATTCTAAGCTCATGGATCCTGTGGTCGAGGAACTCATCGGCAAGGTCAATGAAAATGCCAACATTGAGGTGCACACCAATACGGAAGTTGCCAGGATCGGTGGTGTTCCAGGTGCATTCAGGGTTTCCTTGAAAGAGACAGGGACCAAGAGCGAATGGGATGCGCCTGTGCCCTTGACGGATGAAGAAAAATTGGACGAGAACGGCAATGAGCTTTCTGCCGAGGACCAGAAAAAACTATATGATGAAAAGAATGAGGGCCGCCGCGACTACATGGAGGAGGATCCAGACGCAAAGTTGGTTGGTTCTGTTGTCCTTGCCTCTGGTTGGAAGCCCTATGAACCAGCAGAAGACGAGTTCCAACACCTTGCATGGGGCAACCCCAATGTGATTACCAATGTACAGTATGAGGAATTGGCCAAGGAAGGTAAGATAAAACGTCCTTCTGATGGCAAGGAGGTGACCTCGGTAGCATTCATCCTTAGCCCTGGTGGCAAGGACGATGATGCAGATTTTCCTTATGCAGGTGCCGTTACCAGTATGGTAGCCCTCAAACATGCCAAGTACCTCAGGGAAGACCAGCCAGAAAATGGTAGGGCGTACATCTTCTATCAGCACATGAGGTCGGTAGGAAAGTATGAGTATTTCTATAAAGGCCTGCAAGATGATCCTGGGATCTTTCTGACAAAGGGTGCGGTTACAGAAGTCAAACCAGATGGGGACACCCTCAATGTTACGGTTGAGAATACGATCCTTGGGGAAGATATAAATGTTGATGTGGATCTAGTAGTCCTGGGAACAGGTATGGTACCCACTACCAGGGACGAAGCTGTTGTCAATTTGGCCTATAGACAGGGTCCTGCCTTTCGTGACCTTGATTTGTTCGGTGGTTACTGCGATTCCAACTTTATCTGTTTCCCTTACGAGACCAGACGTACTGGTATCTATGCTGCAGGTGGGGTGAGGAGATGCATGACCATAGAGGAATCCATGGAGGATGCAACTGGTGCAGCTCTCAAGGCGATACAGTCTGTTGTCGCCGCCGAAGAGGGTCATGCTGTACATCCGCGCACCTGGGATTTCGACTATCCTGATTTCTACTTCCAGCGTTGTACCCAGTGTAAACGTTGTACTGAGGAATGTCCCTTTGGTGCCTTGGACGACGATGAAAAGGGTACTCCAAAACCAAATCCCACCAGATGTCGTCGTTGTGGGACCTGTATGGGTGCATGTCCAGAGCGCATCATCGGCTTCAAGGACTACAATATCGATATCGTTGGTTCCATGATCAAGGCCATAGAGGTGCCAGACGATGATGATGAGAAGCTCAGGATGGTATGCTTTGTCTGTGAAAACGATGCCTATCCTGCCCTTGAAAATGCGGCCAGAAAGGGTCTTTCCTGGTCACCTCTTGTGAGAATTATACCTGTACGTTGTCTTGGGTCAGTCAACGTATCCTGGATCAAGGATGCTATGTCCAGTGGGTTGGATGGCGCCTTGCTCTTGGGATGTAAGTTTGGTGATGAGTATCAGTGCCACTTTGTAAAGGGTAGTGAACTAGCCAATAGGCGTATGGATAATGTGGCCGAATCACTTAATTCTCTCGGAATGGAACCAGAAAGGGTTAGGCTTGTAGAAATAGCCATAGACGAATACGATAAAGTTCCTGAGATAATCAATTCGTTTGTCGATGACGTTCTTGAAATGGGACCTAATCCTTTCAAAGGCTGGTAGGAGGTACCTGAAATGGCTGAAACAAAGAAGATACAGCCGGATTTATCGTTTATTAAGGGGGTTATGGCCGCTGGTGGCGACACTGTCAACAAGTGTTACCAGTGTGCGACCTGTTCAGTTGTGTGTCCGCTTTCCACAGAAGACAGCCCATTTCCGCGTAAGGAAATGCTCTGGGCTCAGTGGGGATTGGCTGATAAGATAGCAGGAGACGCAGATGTATGGCTTTGTCACCAGTGTGGTGACTGCTCTGCATATTGTCCAAGGGATGCCAAACCCGGTGATGTCCTTGGTGCAATTCGTATAAATGCTATCAAGCATTATGCTGAACCCAAGGCCCTGGCAGATCTGCTGTCTAATACTGCAGGGGTTCTTGGGACCGTGATTGCGGCATTCGTGGTATGGTATATCGTGGCCTTTCTGTGGTCACTGCATACAGGGGTCAAGTTCCCTTTCCCAGAAGGAGATGTAAATTATCACGAGTATTTTACTTTTATTCCCATAGACATAGTAGTCCTACCCATAGTTGGCTTGGTGGTATGGGCATCATATAAGGGGATAACAAACTTCTGGGCAGACATAAGCAAGGGATCGGGGGTTGTCTCCTATACCGGTACTGGTCCACATCCGCCAATGGGTATCCTTTTCTCAAAATATCTGGTGCCAGCATTTCAAGAGATATTGGCCCATACAAGGTTTGAGAAATGTGGTCAGACTGCAGAAAGGGCCAAGGGACATAAGTTGCTGCTGTGGTCTTTTATCATGCTTTTCATAGTGACTACGGTGGTCTTTATCCTTAATGATATAATATATGTACCTTTCCTCCATGAAGAATTTACCCCAATGCCGTTGTGGAATCCCATCAAGATATTCGCCAATATTGCAGCCATCATGCTTATCGTAGGTGCCTGGCTTATAATAAAGATGAGGAAAGAAAAGACGGCAGAAGGGGTGCTCAAGAGCTCGGAACAAGATTGGATACTCATATGGTTGATATTCTCTGTGGGTATAACAGGGGTGGCTGCCGAATTGTTCAGGCTCATGAACATAGGTGCCATTGCATATCCAACCTATATCCTGCATCTAGCAACAGTAGTGACCTTGTTTCTCGCTGTGCCCTATAGTAAGTTTGCCCACTTGCTTTATAGGACAACAGCATATGTCTATCAACGGTACGAAGAGGACATGAAGGCTGGCAAGGCAGGATTTGGGCTTGAGATACCTGTCAATCCGGTAGGTCCACCTGCCGAGGAAGAGGAAGAAAAAAAAGAGTCTGAGGAAGAAAAGGGTTAATATCCCTTTTTGTCAGAATAGGTTAAAATATATTAGACGGCACAGGGGCCTATACGAGGCCCCTTTTTTTCGAGTAGAAAAAATACTTGCAATTTCAATTTTACATACTATTATTTTCTGCTCAGCTTGAGCTGGCGTAGCTCAATTGGTAGAGCAGCTGATTTGTAATCAGCAGGTTGCGGGTTCGAGTCCCATCGCCAGCTCCATGAAAACGAAGTGGAGAGGTTCCCGAGTGGCCAAAGGGGACAGACTGTAAATCTGTTGGCGATGCCTTCGGAGGTTCGAATCCTCCCCTCTCCACCATTTTTTATTTTTACACAAGGATGGGTTTTGATTCGGAGACAGACTACCTGCCGGGTCAAAATGAAATAGATGCGATGTGGCGGGAATAGCTCAATTGGCTAGAGCATCAGCCTTCCAAGCTGAGGGTTGCGGGTTCGAGTCCCGTTTCCCGCTCCATAGCTTATGCCCACGTAGCTCAGTCGGTAGAGCACTTCCTTGGTAAGGAAGAGGTCACCGGTTCAATCCCGGTCGTGGGCTCCACACTGGGCACAATAATTTGGGACCTTTTTTATTTCCATCAGTATAAATATGTTGAGGAGCAATACACCATGAGCAAGGAGAAATTTGAGCGTACGAAGCCGCACATAAATGTAGGCACCATAGGTCACATAGACCATGGTAAGACTACTTTGACAGCAGCCATCACGAGGGTTTTGTCCCAGAAGGGTTGGGCA
>JALSNW010000015.1 GCA_026986785.1 Deltaproteobacteria bacterium
ATTTACTCCGAAAGTTGAGTTATAGACTTATCATTTAGCCCAGATTAGGCAGTTCACATGCCTGGAGATTGATCACGAACCGGGCTTTCACCTCTTAGGTGAAAATAGAGTCATTTCCATGGAGATGTACAGATGAAGCTTCTTCCACTTGAAAACCTCGGCTTTAGACAGATGGGACACGATTTGGTCTTATTCAATGTGTTACTGCCCTGGATAGATCCCAGGGATGGCAACAGACTGTACGTAAAGATTATCCATGAGAATGATCAATTCCTTCAGGACATACCACCCCTGGAGTTTGAGCTCGAACACGATCTCGATCCCGAATATGGAGATTTGTGGAGAGGTGAAATCAGGATAGATCCATCTTTTGCCCCTGTTCCAGGGTCGTCGTGGGGCGAGCCAGGACGGTATCTCTATAGATATTGCCTCGAGAATTCACGTCTATACCGGGAAATCGATTGGATCATAGATCCCTTTGCGAGAGAGTTCGGGACAGGAAAGCTTTCCGCCTTCACTCTTGGCTACGTTCAGCATGAGTGGAGCAGCGAAGAGGCCAATTGGAAGACCCCGTCTCTCAGGGATCTCATAATCTACGAGCTCATGATCAATGAGTTCGGCGGCGGCATAGATGGAGTGATCTCAAGACTTGCCTATCTTGCCGATCTTGGCATCAATTGTCTTGAGCTCATGCCCGTATTCAACGTATCAAATACCGTGGACTGGGGCTTTCTGCCCCTGGGATATTTTGGTGTTGATGAACGTTTTGGCAAGAGGCGGGATCTACAAAGATTGATCGATGCAGCCCACCAGATGGGAATTGCAGTAATACTCGACGTGGTATATGGCCATACGGACGAACATTTTCCATATCATTACCTCTACGCGCAGCTTGGCTTTGTCGAGAATCCATTCATGGGACATTTTGCCAAGGACTATTTTGGCCAGAGTACGGACTTCAATAAGGCATTCACCAGGGACTTCTTTTTCACTGTGAATCATCACTGGTTAGACTGTTACCATGTGGACGGCTTCAGATATGACTGTGTCCCAAACTACTGGGATGGCCCCCTTGGACAGGGTTTTGCCAATCTTGTCTATAGTACCTTCAAGCAGACAGAGGCGAAAATGGGAGGCATTGGCTACTGGGCCAGGTTTTTTCAAGATAATGGGCAAATAAACCTTATCCAATGTGCAGAGCAGCTTGAGGCCCCCATAGATATCCTTGAACAAAGCTATGCCAATTGTACATGGCAGAACTTCACCCTTGATGCTGCAAGGGCTGTTGCAAGAGGTGATTTCAACGCATTGACAGCTCTGGGCCATATTTCCGGGCTCTTGGGTTTCCCCGAGGAAGGGCTCAGCAACAATGACATGATAGAAAAGACCGCCCTACAATATATAGAAAATCATGATCACAGCCGGTTCATATGTAACTTCAAGACAGTATTCAGGGGGAATGAACTCTTGGGAGAAGGGGATAGGGGTTTGTGGTATAGATTACAACCTTATCTGATTTTCTTGTTCACGAGCAAGGGAATACCCATGCTCTGGCAAGGTCAGGAGTTTGGGGAAAACTATTTTATCCCAGAGCAGGGCCTTGGTAGGATATTGATGTTCAGGCCAGTAAGGTGGGATTATTTTTATGATGATATTGGCCAGAGGATCTTGGGCCTTGTGAGAAAGTTGATCAGATTGAGAAAAAAGTCGGAGGAATTCAGGAGGGGAAGTCATTATTTCTACAATGACTTCATCTCATATCAGGCAAAGGGGATATTGATCTTTTCAAGGGCCACCAGGGACAATTTTTCTCTTGTAGCCCTGAATTTCAGCACTACAGAACAAGAGATAGATTTTGTATTTCCTCGATCAGGCAATTACAGGGAAGAGCTCCATGGGCAAGACAACCTGTCCGGGGTAATTGCAAACAGGCCTGTGCGTCTTTCAATCCCCAGCAATTATGGCAGGATCTGGGCCTTGGAAGGCCAATGATCCTGCCACATGTCTCTACAACAAACAATCCTGGAGAATCAGGCCGCTATCCCGGTTTTCACAATTACCATACGCCCCTGGTATTCCCCTGGATTAGGGTATAAGTGCCATCCCCCTTGTTACAGGTTGGATTGGTCCTTTGGGAATTTACCACGAAGGGATTGGCCTGGGTCCCATTGCCGGAGTAGCTTACCTGCACGTTTGCAGGATAGGTGAGGGTTTCACCACTTGGCAAGACGTGGGTATTGGCAAATCCAGCCGGAGGTGGTGCAGTACCTGAATCGGCCAACTCCCGGATTAGGGCAAGCATTGTATCGTGGGCTGGCACCTCGGCCTCTGTGCACTTGGCAGAGTTTATGTTGCTTCTATATACCGTCATGGCCACAGCTGCCAATATACCCATGATTGCAATGACTATCATGAGCTCAACCAAGGTAAATCCCAACTCTGTCGATCTGATATGTCTATAGAGCTTGCTCATTTTCCCTCTCACTTTCTCAATAGTTTTTCCATTTTCCGCCTTCCTTTCTTATATGTCCTGGGTGGTGGTCCTTAGAGGTCTTTTCAGGCGGCTTTTCATGGGTTTTGGCCTTTGTGTCATGGCCAGCCTCTGGGGTCTGTGTTGTGCCTGTCTTTTTGATCTTCATTATCTTCCCAGAATTATCGAAGGTCATTTCTACGTGATCTCCTGGCGCTATGCCAGACGTGCCTGGAGGCAACTGAAAGGAAAAGTCGTCTACCACAATCCTTCCATGGTCGACAAGATCCACCTTGCCAGTGATGGTGTGCAGTTTTGGTTTGGTTGGTACCACCTTGCTCCTTGCCCATGTTGTGGAAGGGGCAAAAAGAACAGCCAAGGACAAGGCAAGGATTGCCAGTAGCAGGATGTTATTTTTCACGTTGTTGGATTCCATTGATATATGTCCCCCTTTACCATTCTATCCAATAGAATATACCAAGGTAATCGGCAGGTTCCCGGATTCTGATAATAGTTCCCTGAGCCGTGCTAAAGTATTTGAATTCCTGATCCTTGTCAGGGAGTCTCAGGAAGACTGGATCATGTACTATTGTCTCAAAGACACGTCCTGTAGGCGGTACAGGTTCCCCGTTACCATTTGAGCGTTCCACATAGTCTTCATCGTCCAGATGGGAGTCTCCATTTACATCGAATACAGGCCGATCCGGCATACTTCCATCACAGGCATCCATCTCGTAGATTACTGACTTACCGCCACCAGAGCAGGGTGAATCATTGGGGATTATGGTTATGACAATGGCCTTGCCATTTCTTATGACAATGTCCCTGGCAGCCCTTTCTCCTTCAAAGCCAGGCCCTCCCAGATTCACATACCAGCCCACGGTGGCATTGCCGTCTTGGGTGCCTGGATTCGATAGATGATCCGGGAGGGAGTCTGGTATGGTAGCCCAGTTGGCACTGTTGTTTGAAAAGAGCCTGTATTCGATACCATCATTCGATACGGTCTCTGTGATGGTTTGCTTGAGTAACTGCACGTTATTCGATTGGAGCTCAGGAGACGGAGTAAAGGTCTCGGTAGAGGCATTGAACGAGCCAACGTATTCAGATTCCAGATCTGGATCTGCATAGTCCCAGATACCATAGATGGTCTGTACGGAGGTGTCCTGTATATCGGATGCAGCAAGGAACTTTCCTGTTGCAAATACGACCATGTAGCCATGCTCCATGCAGTGGCGCATCACGTCTGGACGCACTGTTATTGGCTGATTCACGGCCTGGAACAAGGGTTTGTCTCCAAAGGCTGCTTTCCACTGGCCTGGATCGCCCCTGAGATCAAATTTCCATAAGTTGCCCTTGAGATCCCCTGCATAGGCAAAATCCGCGACAAAGTCCCCATCGACGTCTACTACAACCGGTGTCGAAAGGCCATTGTCATCTCCGACCCCAGTGTCTATCTTCCTGACAACTGTACCTGTGAGCAGGTCAAGTGCATACAAGACCGCATGTCCGTTGTCACTATTGTATCCATTTCCAAAGATTGCTACATATGAACCATTGTGGGTCTTCACTATGGATATCTTGCTAAGGCTGACACCCAGGTCAGGATCGTTTCCAGAGGATGGATATTCCCAAAGCAGCATGTTGGCCACTTCGCTCTCAGAGGAATTCTGATCTATAGAATCTGCATTCGTGATATCCAAGGCAAAGTATCCTTTGCCTCCAGCCCCGAGTCCACCCACGAGGATTGTTTTTGTCTCGTCGTTGCCATCGGGTACGTTCAATTTCACCGTGGGGGTGAGATCGACAAAAAACTTGTGTGAATACCCTGGTTGTGTCAATTCTTTCAGTTGTGGTATGACATTACTTGGCACGAATGCAAATCTTTCGTAGCCAGAATTTGCGTCGAAGGCATGGAGCATCCCGTCATTGCCACCTACGAATATGGTGTGTCCCACCAAGGTAGGGGCAGAATGTACGAGATCTCCCAATTTATCAACCTTTCCATCTATGACCGGCCTCTGTCTGAAGCCGGCTATCTCCCTACCCCTTATGTATTCGACTATGTCTTCTTGGGTGTCTGTATCACTATCAAGGGCTGTTTTCTGGGTATTAGTGAGATTGTTAAGCCTGAAGGGGACCCCTGAGGAGCCATTGAATGTGATTATCCGTCTTCCCGTATCCCAGTCCTGGTCCAGCAGAAGGGTCTTGGCTTCCCAGACAGGGTCTGAAATCTCTCCAGTGTTGGCATTTAGGTTGTATGCCTTGAGATCACCTGTCCAATTGGAAGAGTCATATGAAGATTGATAAAGTACACTGCCTTCTGTCAATTTTTCGCTGTTGATGGATACTGCAGCACCAGAGGCCATCCTGCCATTTATGTTGGAGATGATATCGCTTAGTGCCTCTATCAATTGTTCCGGATCGGCGGCAGAGATGAATGCCCCCCTTCCATTAACTGCTGCGTGCCAGAGATCGTCTATCTTTTTCCCGCAGGCTTCACATGAACTCGGATTTTCCCACTGTGGTGCCGGAGGGGCATTGGGATCGTTGTTTATCACTCCGAGCAGACAAGGGTGATAGCTGTCATAGTTGGGGTTTAGTTCTCCATGAACGCCGAAAGAAAGTCCATAGGTCACCAGGTGCTGTCTAGTGTTGTCGTCACAGGCGTTTTGTGGGACTATGTTTGATAGGCTGTCATTTAGGTCTGTATCATAGAAATACCTTGCTACATCTGCCAAGGTGTTGCTGTAGGCATCTGCAAATGGGACACCATCGTTTCCATCCACATTTCCCACATAAGGAGACGAGCCATTCCAGTAACCATCTGTCATGAGGATTGCAAATGCCTGCTGACAAGCCCCGCCGTCCTCCTCGGACGCCCAGGGTGCAGTGCCCAGGTTTCCTGTCTTGCCATCGTCGGCATCGAAATAGCGGCCTACGTCTTTCAGGGCTTGCCTTAGCGGGGTACCACCCGATGAATCTATGGAGAATAGAAGGGAATAAAGCTCATCCTGGTGAGTATTGAGATAAAGCACAGGTTGTCTGACTCCATCGTTGATGGTGTAAAATCCCACGTTTACGCCAGTCAACTCGGAAATGGCCGTGGATACCGCGGCCTTGGCTGTCAATTCCCGTCTACGGTAATACGAGAACCAGTTGGCAAAGTTTTGGAGTTCTTGCTCTGGAGAACGGGTAGTAAGAAAGAGCGGAGGGGGGTCGAGCCTTTCCAGTTCACCATAATCCACCTGAGAGTTCTGGTTTGCGTCAGTAAATTTGTAGATGTCCCTGGTAACAGGAGATGAAAGGCTCGAGAAATTTACGAGGTAAACGGTGCCATCTGGGCCGGTGGTGTAGTAGTGTGCATTGAGTATGTTTACTGGTTCGTTCGATGGAGGTGTCGTTGGTGTTTCACATATACCTGTTGAGTCCACTATTATCTCATATGGCCCTGTAGTCCCCTGCCATCCTCTAACATCTATGTAATATGTCCCTGCTGGGACATCTGTCAGATGGATATAGAAATTCCTGTCACTGTCAGTCCAGTCAGGGCAAGTAAATGTGCAAAATGGCTGATTTTGGCAGTCGTCGTCGTAATAGTGGTCATCTCCATGACTGTAATTACTACTAGAGTATGGATCTGTCCAAGTATCTGCATATTCATCTGCCCTGTATTCGTTTCCACTGCTGTCGAGTATCCTTCCCATCACATCTGTGCAGCCACTTGAGTGGATGGTCAGGTTACCATCTGCCTGGAGATTTATCCTGAATACGTCGTGATCGTCACTGATTTCAAGTTGGCCTGCAACTGTTTGGTTACAGGGGATCAGTGTTGCCGTATGCCAGGAGTTGCCAAAATCATCATCTGGCTGGGCAGAGCCTACGTATAGGAAAGTCTTGCTGAGATCGAATACTGGTGAGGCGTTTGCAGGGTTTGATCGGGGTTTTATGAGATCCGCATCTCCATAGTCGGCGCCGGGCCAGGGTTGATAGTCAACTGTCGGGTTATAGAATATCCTGTTGTAACCGCTCCACTGGGAACGCCAATATTTTTTCCCCGTCTCATCCAGGGCCCCTGGAGTATAGTGGTAATTATTGTCATCATATGGCTCATAATCGTCATATGAGAAGACATAAAGATAACTTTCCCACCATTTTCCTGTGTTGTTCGGGTCAAAGAGCCCATCATGGGTATCTTGGGTCATGAACTCCCAATCCATGCTCCCGGAATTGTCGAAAATGAACATGATATTCGATGGGGCCGCTGTAATGGTAGTCTCCATGGGCTTGTCGTTGATCTCTATTGCCCAAGAATTCGTGCCCATACTCGTCAGTAGCCAGATAGCACACAAGAAGAAAAGGGGTTTCACTCTTTTTGGCATATATGAAAACATCTGGTTATCCTCCTGAGATCAAAGTCGCAATTTTTTCAGATATCCCACCTCGATCACTACGCCCCGGCCAAGGATGTAATTGGGCTTGGATCGGGCAAAGATAGAGAATCTATGTTTCGAGGCAGCGTGATGAGACGTACCTATGCTGAGGGACTCGCCTGAGGCAGGACCTTCATGGATCACCTTTACCCTGCAGTTGAAGACTGGCTCGGGGATGTCTATGCGATTTTCAGCATTATTGACTACATTGAGACGTATGTTTATCAGGGATGCCGGGTCAGTCACCCCGGTCACTCCTGTGAGTGCTGAGGTCAGTTCCTGGTTGTTGGGCAGCCTGATCTTGGTGTCATTGACCAGAATAGAATCAGGCGTATAGTCTATCCCCTTTGCCAGTTCCCTCACGGCAGCCTCTGCCCTGTAGAAATTTTCCGCATAACTTCTCACATTCCCTGCAATCTGGGTCTCCAGGCTGGCCGTGTTCATTGCCATCATGCCTGCAAGGGAGAGGACGAATAATGCAAGCATACAGGTAATTAGTACCATGCCCTGTTCATTGTGCCGAAAGATAGAGATCATGTTCATCTGCTGTCCTCCTTTAGGGCAGATTTGTCACTACGACGCTATAGGAATAGGTCTTGTTCACCAGGTCTGTCCTGGAGATATTCAGGTTTATCCTCTTGACCATGTTTGGGGTTGTTTCATTTACCGAATACGAAATGATGTAACCGCCATCCTGGACAGTATGATTCCCTGCTGAAAGGAGGGAACTGTCATATTTGGCTGCAAGTATGTTTTCCAGGCGGCTGGATGCTGCCAAGGTGGTGTCGGTTAGACTGTATGCACTGGAGTTTCCCCTGATGGCTGATGTTTGAAGTGCTGAAAGGGCCAAGAGGCCGACAGAGAAGACCACTATTGCAATGAGAACCTCTATCAAGGTAAAGCCACTGCTATTGGTCTCCTGGTCTGGGAATAAAATAGTTTTGGAATGTGTCATTATCTTGTCTCTCCCATATCAAGTATTGTTTCTGCAAAAGACCCGGGCCCTGATCATCCTTCTTCTGAAGCTGTCGGCAGGGGCTGTGAAAATGGTCTCCCCCTGAAGATTTTGAAAGCTCCTGCCTGCAGCCGAATAATTTGGGTCCCCTACAGAGGAGTGGCCCACGAGGCATATCTCCACTACTTTGATATTTGCCAGGTCTGTAGTTGAAAGGGGAGGGAATAGCCTGTTGCCATCCTTGTCGAAAAAGACGAAGTTTATGGCATCGGTGTTCTCGACAACGGGTTGAGGGCCAGAGCCATTGATTGCCCTGCCGAGATCCATGTCTCCATCACCCCCAGAGTCGTATAAGAAATACGATATGGTCTCCTGATTATTGGTTGTGGGGTTGTTCCTGACAAAGGAAATGGCTGTATTTGAGGCAGATGTGAAGCCCGTGCATGGTGGGCTGGTACAATTGGGATTATAGCCAGCGGACCTGAGGTCCTTGGACAATATATATATCCCAGCCCTCAGGTTTCCTTGTAGCTCAGAGACCCTGTCCTCTATGTGCATGCTCCGTTCCTGGGATACACTCGTCAGATATATCCCACCTATGACTATGGATGCGACCACCAGGGTGACCATCAACTCTATTAGGCTGAAGCCATGTCTGTTTTGGATTTCCATGTTAGCTCTCTCCTAAGGGATGCGGACACTGCCTGTGCTGCTCAAGCTTATCTGGATCGTCATGCTTGGGTTTACAGTACTGGCCAGATTCACAGTGCCAGCCCCGAATCCTCCACTGTTGTTGGCAGTAAGGCCGTTTGTCAGAAAGGCTACGGCAGGATTGCCATTGTCATTGGCCTGGAAAGTGATTCCACCAGATGGATCCACCCGTACGTCTTCAAAGGCAGCCCATCTCACATTTTTGACAAGATATTGGTTACTGGTCTCATTGCCATCCCGTTCCAGGTTTTGGTTTAGATCCAGAAATATCTGATAGCCCCCATTTACAAATTCTACTGTGCAAGGAGTTCCCTCCTTTATGGCAGTGGCCTTTGCCAACTGCAGATCGCCATAGAGGTTCCTGGCCGCCTCTTTCAAGTGGTATCTGGGCATGACCTTACCCAAATTGGGTATCCCAATGGCAGCAAGGATGATGAGAAGTATCATTACAACTGCAAGCTCGGTTAGAGAAAAGCCTTTATTTTCAGTAAGTAAATGGCGCATGCATATCATCTCCCATAAATATTCTGATATTTGAGACGCAAATCTGGTGCCATCAGATAGAGGTTAGGGCAAATGCCCTGTCCATGACTGGCAGAATTTGTTGAGACTATGGGGTGGGGGAAGGAGAGAAGATGTTTTAGTAGGCGATCACGGCTGCGGTACTAAGAAAAAAGACCACATCCCATGTCCATAGAGGTGAAATGGGATGTGGTCTTGCATATGTGCGGTTATGCTGGCAATATCATGGTGACAATTGACAGGTTATATTGGTATTGTAGTTGCCGGAGCAGGTTGCCGTATAGGTGGTTCCATCCTGGGTATTTCCAGTGAGAACTGCAGAGATATTTGTGCAAGAGCTTGGGGTCGAGGTAAAGTTTTCACCTGTGAGGTAGGGCAGGTCGGGTGCACTGGCACATGAAGCAAGTGTACTGCCAGCAGTAAAGGATGCATTTCCCTGGCAGATGGCAGCCATTTCCTGGGCACAGGCACGGGCACCGTCTATCAGTTTGGATGCCTGGGACCTTCTCCTGTAGGAGTTATACTGGGGCAGGGCTATGGCAGCCAGTATGCCGATGATGGCTATAACGATCATCAATTCAACGAGTGTAAAACCTTTTTCATTCCTTCTTGATTCTTTCATTGCCTTTGGTAAAAAGTTTTCCATGGTCATCTTATAATTCCTCCTTTGATTTTCTTGTCTTTTTTAGAGATGTCTCTTTACTTATCGTCTGTAATGCTCAGTACTTAAAATTTTTCACCTCCTTTGGTATCGTTACCTCTTTGTCAGATTTTTCTTTGGTTATATGCACAGAGGATGCCAAATGGAAAAGTCGAGGTATGACCTGGAATTTTAGGCATGGGGCGCCCAAAGGAGATTCGTTTGTGAACGACTGGAAAAGGAGATGACAAAATTTGTAACAAGAAGTGGCAATCTACGGAAAAGGAGGGGATGTGGGCCTTTTCTGATAAGGCCCAGTTGTATCGATGGCTATGTCCTTCTGATCTCTATCCCATTTTGGGCCAGAATCCTTTTTACGTCCTTTATAGAGACCTCTCGTCTGTGGAAGATGCCAGCGGCCAAGGCGGCCTCTGCCCCTGTCTGCTTGAAGACCTCCACAAAATGCTCTGCACTTCCAGCCCCACTGGATGCTATCACCGGGATTGATACAGCACTGCTGACACTCCTTATGAGTTCTATGTCAAAGCCAGAATTGGTGCCGTCTTTGTCTATGCAGTTCAATAGGATCTCGCCGGCCCCCAGCTCTTCGCAGATCTTTGCAAGGGTGATGGCATCCACGTCTCTTCCCTCCCTGCCACCTTTTATGGTGCACTGGTACCAACAGTATCTTTCACCTCTTGGTCCAGGAATCGATGTCTCGATAACTGGATGATGGGTGGCAGAAGGGGAATCCACGTATACCCTTCGAGGGTCGATGGAGATGACGACTGCCTGGTTGCCATAGATCTTGGATATGAGTTCGATGGAGCTTTCTCCAGTGGCCTGGCCTGTCTCCAGGTATTGTTCCACGATGAGTACGGCGTCACTTCCAATGGATATCTTGTCTGCACCGGAGCGGAAATATTCTGCTGCTACCTGGAGGGAAGAGTAGTGTCTTCCTGTCCTGTCCGTATAGTCCCTTATACCCCCTCCTATGGTAAGGGGGACGAAGACCTGCTTGGATGTCTGTCTCAATACCTCCAGCATTGGCATGTCCTTGAGGGGAAAATCCCTGAAGGCCGTGATATTGAGAAAGGTGATCTCATCTGCCCCTTCTCTGTAGTACCTGGCTGCAAGTTCCACTGGCTTACCAAGGTTTCTTACCTGTCCCTCTTCCCGTACATCGTACTGGTCGCCCTTTGTGACCACGAGGTCTCCCTGGTCGTTGGAACGCACGTCCAGGCATGCGATGATCCTTTTGGCAAGGAGGGTCTTTCTTGGCTGTCTATCTGGAATGACTCGAGGGAGTTTGTCTGCCAGGAAATTTTCCAGGACCTTGAGGCCGATCTGCCCACTTTTTTCAGGGTGAAATTGGGTTGCTATGATCTCGCCTACTTGGATGCTGCTGGTAAACCTGGCACCATAGTCCGTGGATGTGAGAACTACGGAGGTATCTTCTGGTGCCACATAATATGAGTGGACGAAATAGAATTTTTCATCCCCCTCCAGGCCGTTGAAGACCTGGGATGGCTTTTCGAAGACTAAGCCGTTCCAGCCTATGTGTGGTACAGAAAGATTGCCTCTGAACCTCTTTACCCGCCCCTTCAGAAAACAGAGCCCTCTGACCCCTGGTGCCTCTTCGCTCTCCTCGAAAAGGGCCTGGAGCCCAAGACAGATGCCAAAAAATGGACGATCCTCATGGAGGTATTGCTTCAGGGGTTCCACCAGGCACTTGCCGTGGAGTATCTTCATCATGCTCTCGAAATTTCCAACCCCTGGAAATACCAATTTTTCAGCAGACAGGATATCTTCTGGCTCCTGTACCAACCTGACCGAGGCACCAAGGCCTTCAAGGGCATTTATTACACTTCTGACATTTCCTGCACCGTAATCCAATAGGGTGATCATGTTTATTTGGTTACCTTTCTGAAAAAGATTTGTTGGCCCTACCTCTAAAATCGGTCTCTTGCCCAGTAAAGGCGTGGTTTTGTTGAATCCAAGGACAAACCTTGATCCCAGATTATGCCAAATGCCTTGGTGAAGATTTTTCTGCCCTAAAAACTCAGACATTTGAAGTCGCAAGGGGCAAGTTTACCGAATCTGTTTTGTTGTGGGGTAGTTGAAGTACCAAAGTACGTCTGTATGCCCTCTGCCTCTCATCTTCGGCAAACTTGCGAGCTGCACAATCCGGGTTGAGATATCTACGGGGTATCCAGTTGATTTATCCTGTTTGTCTCTTGCGCCTTTCTGTCACACAAAATTACCAATATCTTAGAGATAGCCATTTTATATTTTTGACCAGCAGGGTATTTTTTAATCCATATCTTGCAATTGGCAAGTAAGGCTGGCTAATTTTATCAGCCTTTTGATCTTTTTATAGGAGAAAAATAGAAGGAGACAGGTTTGGACGAGCAGAACAAAGAAGAAAAGCCCCTGGTGAAAGAGTTTCTCTCCCTCATGGAGGTGCTTCGAAGGCTCAGGGCACCTGATGGTTGTCCATGGGACAGAGAGCAGACACCCGAGACGATAAAAAAATATATCCTAGAAGAGGCCCATGAACTGACAGAGGCTGTGGAGCAGGGTTCAGCCCAAGAGACATGTGAAGAACTCGGAGACCTCTTTTTTCTCCTACTCTTCTTGGCAGACCTCTATGAGGAGAAGGGTCAATTTACCTTGAAAGACGCCCTGGTGAAGATCAGACAAAAGATGATAAGGAGGCATCCCCACATATTTGGTGACGTAGAGGTGAATGGCGCAGAGGATGTGATAGCCAACTGGCAGGCCATAAAGGCCAAGGAGGCAGAGAAAAAGGGGGGGCGGAAGAGCGCCCTGGGGAATCTGCCCCGTTCCTTGCCTGCGCTTCAAAGGGCGTTTCGGATAGGAGAGCGTGTGTCGAGGGTGGGTTTCGATTGGAAGGATGCCTCGGGTGTACTTGAAAAGATAGATGAGGAGATATCAGAACTGAAAGAGGCCCTCTATGCCAATCAAGAAAAAAATGTAGAGGAAGAGCTGGGGGATCTGTTATTCTCTGTTGCCAATCTGTCGAGAAAGTTGGGCATGAATCCTGAGGACATACTGAAAAAGGGCCTGGATAAGTTCAGCCAGCGTTTTTACGCCTTGGAGGAGCTGATCGAGCAGTCGGGCAGGAAAATGTCAGAGCTTTCTCCTGAAGAGCTCGATACTATCTGGGAGAAGGTAAAGGCCTGAAGAAAAGGTGTCTGTTTATCCAATAAGATATGATGTGATAGTCATTGGGGCAGGGCATGCTGGATGCGAGGCAGCCCTGGCTGCTGCCCGCCTCGGGGTCAGGACGTGCGTTCTTACCATAAACCTCGATTGCATTGCGGCAATGAGCTGTAATCCTGCCATTGGAGGGCTTGCCAAGGGGCATCTCGTCTGCGAGATCGATGCCCTCGGCGGGGAAATGGCCCGAAATACCGATGCTACAGGTATCCAGTTCAGGCGTCTCAACATGTCGAAAGGGCCTGCTGTCCGGGCAAGGAGGGCTCAGTCCGACAGACTTTTGTACAGGCTTAGGATGAAGCAGGTCATGGAGGCCCAAAAGGGCCTGGACATCATACAGGCGATGGCTGCAAGGCTTCTTGTCAGGGATGGCAGGATACAAGGGGTCGAGACCACCATAGGACAGGAGATCCATGGAGCGACACTAATAGTTACTACCGGCACATTCCTTAGGGGTCTGATTCATATAGGCCTTAAACACTTCCCTGCAGGACGGCTTGGGGATCCCCCTTCGAATAGGTTGTCAGAATCCATAAAAGGGCTTGGTTTCGAGATGGGGCGCCTAAAGACCGGTACCACGCCAAGGCTCCATGCCGGAAGCATAGATTTTTCAGGTCTTGAAAGGCAAGCAGGGGACGATCCACCGCCCTGGTTTTCTATTATGACAGACTCCATAGACTTACCCCAGATATCTTGCCATATAACCTATACCAACGAGAAGACCCACGCGATAATCCTAAAGGGCCTTGAGCGCTCTCCCCTATTCACAGGGGTTATAGAGGGGGTTGGGGCAAGGTATTGTCCATCCATAGAAGACAAGGTTTTCCGGTTCAGGGACAGGCCCAGGCACCAGATATTTCTTGAACCAGAGGGTTTGGAGACAGTGGAGATATATCCAAACGGTATCCCTACGAGCCTCCCTGTGGATGTACAGTTCGAGATGGTTAGAAGCATCAAGGGGCTTGAACACGCCAAGATATTGCGTCCTGGTTATGCTATAGAATATGACTATGCCGATCCTATTCAGTTGCGCCCCTCTCTTGAGACCAAGTTGGTCAGGGGATTATATTTCGCAGGGCAGATAAATGGTACCTCTGGCTATGAGGAGGCAGCCGCCCAGGGGCTCATGGCCGGGATCAATGCAGCCAGGGCCGTACAGGGAAAAGCCCCTATCATACTCGATAGGTCCCAGGGGTATATCGGAGTCTTGATCGATGATCTGGTGACAAAGGGGACGAAGGAGCCATACAGGATGTTTACATCACGGGCCGAATACAGGCTCATGCTCAGGGAGGACAATGCAGCCTTTAGGCTTACACCTCTTGGTAGGAAGATAGGTCTCGTTAGTGATGAGCAGTGGGATAGGTTTCAGGCAAAGAAAGATCAGCACGAGGCCTTTGTCGATGTATTGAGATCCTACAATGTGTCTCCTTCTGCAGAGATAAACTCATGGCTCGAGCGACAGGGTTCTTCTCCTCTGAGACAGGGGACAAGCTTGTTGGACCTATTGAAAAGGCCCGAGTTGGACCTGGGCTCAGTCTGTGACAGGTTTGGCCTGAAAAGGCCAGAGCGAGACGTCTTCGACCAGATAGAGATAGAGACGAAGTACCAGGGCTATATAAGGCGTCAGGAGGAAGAGGTGAAGAAGTTCAAAAAGTGGGAGAACATGCTTCTTCCTCCAGATTTGGACTATGCCCAGGTCCCTGGCCTATCCAAAGAGATAGTAGAAAAATTGACACGACTGCGCCCTGAGAGCCTTGGCAGGGCCTCGAGGGTCTCCGGTGTAACACCTGCTGCCTTGACTGCCATAAGGATATATCTGAAAAAGATTGGGAGATAGGAGGAGATGGCGTCCAATGGAATAGTCTTTTTTCAATCATTCCAGATTGCATGGATTGAGCTACTTATGATAAATTTATAAAGATTTGCATTTATTTTTTTCAGGGAGTTAGATAGAAAGCGATATGTTTTATCCATATAGAAGACCACAGGTTAATTTATATATACATCCAATGCGGATTAGACTGATCCAGGAGTCGATAGATGGCTGAAAACAACAGTGCCAAGGCCCTCAAGAAAGAGCTCGAGGAGATTTTACCCCTCAAGCTTGGGCAGATCTTCCAGACTTATGGCCTTGATCTGGATGAACTCCTCGTGCCTCTCAAGTGGAAGCCCATGATACTCTTGATAGGTAATTATTCTTCAGGCAAGTCCACCTTTATCAACGAATTTCTGGGCAAGGAGATCCAAAGGACAGGGCAGGCACCAACCGATGACAGCTTTACCATAATTACAGCCCCTGATGAGGGGGAGCCAGAGGGGGATCTCACAGGGAGTACAGTGGTGAATGACGACAGGTTCCCCTTTGAGGCCCTCAGGGGGTTCGGCGAAAAACTCCTGGCACATCTATCCATGAAAAGGGTTCGCTCGGACGTATTGGAAGACATTGCCCTCATTGACACCCCTGGTATGCTCGATTCTGTGACAGAGAAGGACAGGGGATATGATTATCTTGGGGTCATAGGGGAACTTGCCAAGCTTTCAGATCTCATAGTCTTGATGTTCGATCCCCACAAGGCAGGGACCATAAAGGAGACCTACAAGGTCTTGAGGGTTACGTTGCCTGGTGCTGCAGGGGAAGATAGGGTCAGATTCGTCCTAAACAGGATAGACGAGTGTGAAAGCCTCGAAGATCTCGTCAGGGCCTATGGCACCCTTTGTTGGAATCTGTCTCAAATGACAGGGAGAAAGGATATACCAAGGATCTATCTCACCTATGCCCAGATCGAGGGCAGGCACGTACCTGAGGAGTTCAAGGTGTGGTCAAAGGAGCGGGATGAACTAAAGAAGTCCCTTTTGGATGCACCAAGGATGCGCCTCTATCACATGCTTCAAGAGGTGGATAATGTGGTGAGGGAGCTTGCCTTGGAGATAGAGGCATTGGATGGATTCAAGCGCCGTTTCAAGAAAAGACTGTGGCGTTTTTTCAAGTCCCTGATGTTTACTGCTACAGCGGCCTTCTTCTTTGGGGATCTTGTCATGAATCTCCTCACCGGTTATCCGGACAGCCCATTTGTTATCGATCTGGTCACTGGGAAATTTGGGTTGGACAGCCTTCTGTGGCCTATCATCTGGTTCCTACTTGTGATAGCAGGTGGATCCTGTCTCTTCCAGAAGATCACCTTCCCGAGATTTGTGAGGCGCTATGCCTTGAGTCCAGATGCACTGGTGGTTTTGAAATCCCCCTATGAAAGAGACCTTTGGCCCAGGATAAGGGCAAGGGTGGCTGAACTCATAGAGAGGCATGCCAGGAGATACGTATGGCTTCCTCATTCCAAGAACCTGGAGAAGGTAAGGGGATTTTTGAAAAAGGATCTTCAATCCTTTTATGAGAAGGTGAAGCAATATTAGAAACAGTACCAATGCTCGTGAGCCCCCTTGGCATGTTTTTGAAAAGGGGCCTGTCTTCACTTTCACAGTTCCATTTACTATACTGACCATATTGAAATTTTTCCATATCACCGAGATAACGACCATGCCCCATGGCTGTGTTTGGTGTCGTTTTAATCTGTAACCACGTGAGATTTGGAGGATATTATGTCAGGACATTCAAAGTGGAGCACTATAAAACATAAAAAGGCCGCACAGGATGCCAAACGTGGAAAGATATTCACGAAACTCATAAAGGAGATCACAGTAGCAGCAAGGCTTGGCGGTGGAGACCCGGCTGCCAATCCAAGGCTTCGCGCTGCAATAGATGCGGCAAAGGCCCAGAATATGCCCAAGAACAATATTGAAAGGGCCATAAAGAAGGGGACTGGTGAGCTGGAAGGGGTCTCATACGAAGAGGTGACCTATGAAGGTTATGGGCCAGGTGGAGTGGCAGTATTGGTGGAAACGATTACAGACAACCGTCAAAGGACAGTAGCCGAGGTAAGGCACATCTTTGCAAAACGCGGTGGAAATATGGGTGAGCCAGGTAGTGTGGCCTGGATATTCGAAAAAAAGGGCCTTGTCATAGTGGAAAAGGATAAGGTGGATGAGGATACTCTAATGGATGTCGCCCTTGAGGCAGGTGCAGAAGACATAGTTGATAGTGGCTCCGAGTGGGAAATAGAGACCAGGCCAGAAAACCTCGAGAAGATGAAAAAGGCCCTGACAGATGCAGGCATACATCCCCTCTCTGCACAGATTTCCATGATCCCATCGAATACCATTGAGATAAGGGATGAGAAACAGGCAGAACAACTGATGAATCTTATGAATGCCTTGGAAGAAAACGACGATGTACAAAATGTCTATGCCAATTTTGACATCCCTGACGAACTCCTGGAAAAGGTTGCATAATGGAGGGTGGACACCTGATACTGGGGATTGATCCTGGTTCAAGGGCCACTGGATACGGCCTCATCAGCAGCAGGAATGGGGGGGAGGTCATCTCTTTCATCGCCACCGGGGTGATCCGGACCAGCAGCCAAATGGGTTTTTTGTCCAGGCTCAAGGTGCTTTATGACGGAATTGCAGGGATAATTACGCAATTCAAACCAGACGTGACGGCGGTGGAAGAGGTCTTTGTCTCCAGGAATGTCCAGTCGGCCCTGAAACTTGGTCATGCCAGGGCGGCAGTGCTCATGGCTGCACTGAATCAAGGCATCGTGGTATATGAGTATAGTCCCCTTGAGATAAAGAAGGCTGTGGTAGGATATGGTAGGGCTGAAAAGTCACAGTTACAGAAGATGGTATCGGTGATCTTGAATCTGAGACAGATCCCTGCCAGAGATGCCTCCGATGCCTTGGCAGTTGCCATATGCCATGTCCATAGCCAACGCATCAATAGATTGATGGAAGTGCAGCGTAGATGATAGGATATCTCAGGGGTAGCCTTGTAGCAATCAGGACGGATGCAGTCCTTTTGGATGTCAATGGGGTGGGCTATCGGGTCCAGATGCCTATTTCCCAACTCGAAGGACTACCGAAGGCTGGGGAAGAGTTTGTTGTCTACACCCATCTCATCCAGAGGGATGATTCCATATCTCTTTATGGGTTTATTGACGAAAGAGGCCTGGATATCTTCAGGATGCTTCTTGAGGTGTCTGGGGTAGGCCCGAGGCTGGCCTTGAACATCCTATCAGTGGTTCCAGTGGATGAACTCATCCAGAGTATCTCCAGGGCAGATCCTGCCAGGCTTCAATCCGTTCATGGGGTTGGCAAGAAAACGGCAGCACGTATCTGCGTGGACCTCAAGGAGAAGGCAGCTAAATACATCAGCGAAATTGGCTTGATGCCTGAGAGAGAGTCAGGGCAACAGGCTGGTACAGATATGGATACAAAAATGGTCGAAGATGCTGTCTCTGCCCTCTCGAATCTCGGTTACAAGCCGGCTGAGGCAAAAAGGGCAGTTATGCATGTGATGACAGGGCTGGGTAGAGGAGATATAAACCAA
Organism: Deltaproteobacteria bacterium; assembly: GCA_026986785.1. Taxonomy (GTDB): domain Bacteria; phylum Desulfobacterota; class Dissulfuribacteria; order Dissulfuribacterales; family QOAL01; genus QOAL01. Next base: position 18,415 of record JALSNW010000015.1, read on the forward strand.
GTCATCAAATCAGCACTTCAGGTCCTGTCCAATATTGTCAAGAAATAGTCATGGGTAGGCAAGGGGACAAAATGGAATTTTTGCCAGATGCGCCTTTCGAGAGTCTTGCCCCAGAGGCCTTGGAGGAGGAGATAACTTTAGAGCCTGGCCTCAGGCCCAGGAATTTTTCAGAATACATAGGGCAGGAAGATGTCAAAAGGGGCCTCTCTCTTTTTATCCAGGCTGCAAAGAAGAGGGGGGAAGCGTTGGATCACTGCCTTCTCCACGGCCATCCAGGCCTTGGCAAGACGACCCTTGCACACATCATAGCCAGTGAACTCGGCGTTGGCATAAGATGTACTTCTGGGCCAGTGATCGAGCGTCCTGGTGACCTGGCAGCTATTCTTACAAATCTCCAGCCAGGTGAGGTGTTGTTCATCGACGAGATCCACAGGCTCAGCCCTGCGGTGGAGGAGATACTTTATCCTGCCATGGAGGATTATCAATTGGATCTGGTAATAGGCCAGGGGCCAAGTGCCAGGACCATAAGGATAGATCTCCCCAGGTTCACAATGGTGGGGGCCACCACCAGGGCAGGCCTCCTCTCTCCACCATTGAGAGACAGGTTTGGTGTGATATTGAGGATGGACTTTTACAATGACGAAGATCTCGAGGCGATAGTGCTCCGTTCTGCTGCCATTCTTGGTGTGGAGATCGACCGGGATGGGGCAATGGAGATAGCCAGGCGTTCCAGGGGCACTCCCAGGATAGCAAATCGGCTTTTGAGACGCGTAAGGGATTTTGCCGAGATCAAGGCCCGGGGAAAGATAGACAAAGAGGTGGCTGACAAGGCACTATTGATGCTCGATGTCGATAGACAGGGGCTTGACAGGATGGATCGGCAGATTCTCTCCCTGATCATAGACCGGTTTAACGGCGGCCCCGTTGGCCTTGACACCATTGCCGTATCTCTCGGGGAGGAGAGCCGGACCATCGAGGACGTGTACGAACCATTTCTGGTCCAGCGGGGCTATATACACAGGACCCCAAGGGGGAGAATGGCCACTGAACTTGCATATAGGCATCTTGAGAGAAAACCGAGGGGGTAGGGTAGGCCAATGAAATCACTTAAGCCAGAGGAACTTAGACCAGTCGTTGATCCAGATACATTGGGTTTTGAATATATTAGTGAGCTTGGAAAGGGAATAGCCGCATTCTTTGGACAGGAGAGGGCAGAAAAGGCCCTGGATTTTGGCCTCGACATGGAAAGGCCTGGCTTTAATGTCTTTGTTGCCGGGCTTCAAGAGGCAGGTGCCCTGGAGTTGATAAGGGCAAAACTGGAAAGGATGTCCAGAAAGGAGGCCCAGCCCCCCAAGGATATATGCTATCTATACAACTTTAAGGATCCTGATGAACCTATTGCGGTAGAGCTGGAAAGAGGCATGGGGCAGGAGCTAAAGAAGCTCATGCTGGAGCTCGTGGACAATCTGAAGCTTCATATGCCGAAAAATTTTGAAGGTGAGACCTATCTTGTGAGGAAAGAAGAGGTAATCCGCGCCTTCAACAAAAAGAGAAGCGAGTTGTTTGAAGAGCTGGACAAAAAGGTGAAGGAAAAGCAATTCATCCTCCAGGCTGATCCAACCGGCATGATGGTAATACCTGCAAAGCCAGATGGAAGTCCAATGAGCCCTGAAGAGATTACAAAGATGAGCCAGGAGGAGCAGGAAGAGCTAAAGAGAAAGAGCGAAGAGCTTCACCGGCTGATGGGTGCCACCATGAGAAAGATCCACCAGTTGGAACAAGAGGTGAGACAGCAGCTCAAGGAGCTTGACAGAGAGGTGGCAAGACAGACCGTCGAGGCACTTGTAAGACCACTCAAGGACAGATTTGCATCGGTGGAGAAACTGCAGGAATACTTCAGCCTTGTCGAAGAAGACGTGATATTGCATTTTGAGGATTTTCGTCCTCCAAAGGAGACCCCTCCTCCTGGATTACCCTTTCCTTTACCCGGTATGGGGCCGAGTTTTACCCGTTACGAGGTGAATGTGCTGGTGGACAATTCAAGGGCAGAGGGTCGCCCCGTGGTGTTTGAGGCAAATCCAAGTTATCCGAATCTCTTTGGGGCCATAGAGAGGCAGGCACAGTTTGGTGCCCTTTTTACGGATTTTACCATGATAAAGGCAGGGGCACTTCACAGGGCAAACGGCGGCTATCTGCTTCTCAAGATGACAGATCTTTTGAAAAAGCCTTTCTCCTATGAGGCCCTGAAGAGGGCACTTCGCATCCAGAAGATCGAGATAGAAGACCCAGGGGAGCAGCTTGGCCTTTTTACTACCAAGAGTCTCAAACCAGAGCCTATAGATCTGAAGGTGAAGATAGTATTGATGGGAGATCCCTTTATCTACCAACTCCTCTTCAGCCTGGACGAGGACTTCCGGGAACTTTTCAAGGTAAAGGCCCATCTGGATGTCCAGACTGACAGAAACAGGTCGAGAACCGAAGAATTCCTCAAGACAGTGGCATCCATCGTGGCCAAGAATGGATTGAAGGACATGGACAAGACAGGGGCGGCAAGGCTCATAGAGTATTCATCGGAACTGGCCGACTGTGCCGAAAAACTCTCTCTCAAGGTTACCGACATAGAAGACCTGCTCCTCGAGGCGGATTTCTGGGCCTCCAAGGATGGCTCTTCTGCCATAGGGAGCATCCATGTTCAAAGGGCCATTGACGAAAAGAGGTACCGCTCCAGTCTCTATCAGGAACACCTCCAGGAATTGTTGATCAAGGATATAATAAAAGTGGCCACTACTGGAAGGGCCACTGGGCAGATAAATGGGCTGGCTGTTTACGATCTCGGTGATTACACCTTTGGCAAGCCCTCCAGGATTACGGTCAATATCTCCCTGGGAAAGGACGGGGTTGTCAATATAGAAAGAGAAGCTGAACTCAGTGGCAAGATCCATACGAAAGGGGTGATGATCCTTGCCGGCTATCTGAGGTCCAAATTCGTCAAGGACAGGCCCCTTACCCTGACTGCAACCATCTGTTTCGAACAGAGCTATGGGATGGTGGATGGGGATTCTGCCTCTGGTGCCGAGCTCTTTGCCCTGCTTTCTGCCATCTCTGGCATACCACTTAGCCAAGAAATAGCCTGTACTGGGGCAGTGAGCCAAAAGGGTGAGATATTGCCTGTAGGGGGCGTGACTTCGAAGATAGAGGGCTTTTTCGACCTGTGCAAAGAAAGGGGCTTTGCCAAGAATCAAGGGGTTATCATCCCCAAGGCCAACGTGAGGGATCTGACACTCAAGGAGCAGGTCGTTGAGGCTGTAAAGGATGGCAGCTTCCACATCTGGGCCATAGAGACAGTGGACGAAGGCATGGAGCTTCTCACCGGCATGGAGGCAGGAAAGCGCGATGAGCAGGGGCGTTTCCCTGAAGGCTCGATCTATTACCAGGTTGATGTGGAACTTGAAAGGCTGTCAAGGCTTGCCAGGAAACTTGCCCAGGAAAAGGATGAAAAATAGCCTTCCAAGCAGGGATTGGGTGATGCCCTTTCCCTGCCTTGATCTTGGTCTGCCTAATAGCGAGTCCTCACGCGGAAGGTCAGCGTCCTTTCTTTCCCAGGAGGGACATTTAGGCTCCATGCTGCAGTAGCAGCACTTAGCTTAACGTGTGGTAGGTTTTCCTTGGTTATCTTCCAGTCACCTGACAAGCGTTCCTGATAAGTGACGGTGGCAGGTTCTTTCTTGGCGTTTTTGATTGTGATCTTGTAGGAGCTTTCGTAGATCGATTTGTACCTGTTTGTGCCTTCGAACTTTCTGAAGTCTGTCTGCGTCCTGGTGCACAATAGATCGAAGGCCTTTCCAAGATTGAGTCTCACAATTTCCCCTTTGGGGACATGGAAGAGATAGTCCCTTCCAATGAATTGGAGTATTCCCTTAGAGTCCCTTTCATATACCCTGACATCTCCCTGGGGTAAAGGCATGCCAAGGCGAGAGGAATCATCGTTTTTGAAAGAGATCATAATTTGGACAGGCAATTTTTCTTTTCTTTCGCCAACCCTTCTTGAGAGGGGATAGTCGTTTGCCTTTACCAGAAAATGTTTCTCGTAAGGTACTTGTGAGGCAGAAAACAGGCACAGTTGTTTCATCTGTCCGTCTTTTAGGCAGAGACGATGTTTTACAGAATATAGATGGTACTCGAAAAGCCTCTCCTGTTCCATGCCTTTTCCCCCGGACATCCTTACTGCCTTGGCAAGAAAGTTACTCCTCGACTCGAAGTCGGCCCTTTCTTCATTTATATCACCAGCCACAAGCTGGATGGAAGCATCATTAAAGGATATGCCTGTATGGTTTCTGATGGTTACCCAGCTTGCCAATTCCATGTCCTTGGCAGATTCATCCAGTACGGCTACATAATCGGCCTTCCAGCCAATACCCTTGGTCAGATATGCCAGTTCTACAGGGATTTCCTTGTCAGCCTTACCTTTCAATACGATCTTCAGCATTGGACTGTTACTGAGGTCTTGGGGGATAAAGGGAAAGGCAATCCTTCCTGGAGGAGAGGTCTCTATCCTGTTTTCTACCTTTAGTACAACCCCATCCTTTGCTGCAATCAACGTGGCCGGTATGATCTCCTCTATACCTATTTTCTTGTTGGTGTTTATGAGTAGTACATCCTTGCCGACGAAGCTTTCAAGCAAGTTTTCAGGGGTTATGGGCCTGTAGGAATAGGATTGTTCCAGTATGTTCGCATCTTCGAGGGTGATAGTGACAGATTGGGGTATGATCTTGGTGCTTACTGGCTGTAGGATGGCAACGGTCTTGTCTTTGTTTATGTCCACCCTTGTCTGATCCCGTACAAGGGCCATATTCCTGTATAGTGTGAGAGAGAAATTTTTCCATGTAGGCCTCAACGGGGCAGATTGGGCACAAAGGCTATTGCCAGCTAACAGCCATATCCCCACTGTGAGGAAGATGGTTACAAAGATGGACGACTTGGCTGGGTTTTGATATGACCATGCTTGGGCCAGGGACTTAACATATTTCATAATGTGATCTCCCGAGAAAGTATATGGTATATGGATATTTTAAAAGACCCTTAGAGGTATGAAAAGCTGCTGTTTTTTGAAAAATAAAAAAACCCCTGCCGGTTAAAGAAGGATGGAGGTGGGTATGTTGGTCGTCTTTGTTGGAGATGGTACAGAGGGACCAGCAGGGGTAACTTGTTTTCGTATCAATGGATTATAATTAAACACGGATAATTCGAGCTGTCAAGATGAATGTCTATTTATTTGGATTAAATATTAAGGAATTAATTCATAAAAAACCAGTAGTTATAGCCTCAGCCAGTTCTCCTATCTTCAAAAGGTGTTCTTCCAGCAGGGCAAGCCTCTCCGCTCCTATGCCAAGGGCGTTTGCAAGGGCATTTTTGTTACATTTGGGAGGTTTCATCATGCCCATGCCCATCTGGTGGCTGAGTTGGTCCGCGAGTTGGACCAACCCACCTTGAGAGTTGAATTTTGGGTGGTTGACAGGGAGATGATGGCTTGCTATGACCCTGGCATATATCTCTGGAATCCCCCAGTTTCGGACAAGCCATGCCCCTATGACATTGTGCGGGAAGCCCAATCGTCTTTCTGCCTTTAACAATGGACTATCCTTTTCTGTGGCAAGCTCCAGGATCTGCTTCCATTCTTCAGGGAAACAGCTGTCCATTACCACCCTTCCAAGGTCATGAAGGAGGCCACAGGTGAAATAGAGATCTGTCTCCTCGATCTCAAGTTCTCCTGCCAATACCCTTGAGATCATGGCAGTAGCAATGGAGTGTTCCCAGAATTTCTGCCTGTCAAATCCAGAGGCAGACCTTTTCCCCTTGAAGACGCTGGATACACTCAGGCCAAGGGCAAGGCTTCTTACCTCGGCAAAACCGAGGAATACTATAGCCCTTTGGACTGTGTCTATCCTGGTGGCAGGATAATATGCGGCACAATTGGCCACTTTCAACAACTGGGTAGAAAGGGATGGGTCATGGACGATTACCTGCTCGAGCCTCCTTATGTCTTTTGGGTTTCCAGCAACAATGCTCAGTACCTCCTGGGCTGCTGCAGGCAGAGGAGGAATGGATTTTATCTTGGATATGATGGCCCTTTTCCGTCTTTGGGCATCAAGATCTATTATAGGGATATTTTTTTTCATATACTGATGAGAAAAATTGTTCCTTTTGGGGAAAAATTTTTTCCGTTCTCTGTTTTTATCGGCAGAAATAATGGGTTGTTTAAGGTCATTTAACCTGCTGAAAGGACATCTTAGATGGCAGACATTTTGCATGTTTTTTTGTCAAAGTAGAAAAAAGAGGTGAATGCATATGATTGCGGTTAAAAGTGAAAGGGAACTTCCAATCCACAATCTTACAAAAAATCGGCGGATAAAGCTCCAGGTAGAAAAGGAATACTACGAAAGCAAGATAAACTGCCTGATAGATATGAATATGCCCATGAAGCTCGTACTCCTTGCCTGTTGGGATGCACCAGTGGAGCGGGAAAACCTTACGAGCAAGTGGGGTCAGCAGAGGTTCATAAAGAGGTGTCTCAAATATTATAGGAAAAAACTCAAGGAGATAGAAAGAGAAGAAAAAAAATTGAGATGTTGAGTTCCCTTATTGCTCAAGGTTGCCTCTAAAAATTAGAAATCTTGTTCAAGAACAAGGCGTATGTAAAAAATAACCGGGGCTATGTATCGATATTTTGAGGATGTTTTGTTGAATGCAACACAGTTGTTGGATGAGGGCAACTTTTTAGATGTTGCTTAAATGATTTTAAGGGTATAAAAATTTTTTTATACCCTTCCCTTGCTTACTCCGCTTCCAATAGCACCTGCAATCAAATGGGCTGTCCTGAGAGGCTCAGGGATATTGCCATTTATGGAGAATCTCTCTACCACTGCCTGGGCCTCTTCAAAGTCTATTCCCACCCTTTGTATGTAACAATGATGGCACTTCTTCATGGGGCCAATTTTTTGTATCAATTGCCATTTTTTAGCACCTCCAGGCACCTTTGAAAGAAGTGCCTTTTTTATGGAATCCATGTCTGGGGCCTTTCTGGCAACGATCAATACGGGCATGCCAAGCTCCCTGTACAATTTTTTTGCATCCACCACATTGAATCCGGCCAAGGCGATGCCTTGGATCATTATGAGATTGGCATGGTGAAAAAATTTTGAGCCTTTTACAAGCCGTGTTATCTGGCTGGTGGAATTGGCCCCGTCTTTTCTCACCTTTCCTATAATAAGGCCATCGAATCTGAGATCGGCATAGACTGTCCCAACTATCTTTACATCCCCTCGATGTCCCTTTGGAAACGGACAGTCGTCAAAGGCGATACAGTTTACGAGACGGGTCTTGTTCAATGGCCCTGTCTTTATTCGACCACCCATACTGCACAGTCTTTGGCATAGTGGACTATCTTGTTGGATACACTTCCGAACAGGAATTCTTCAGCCTTTGATACTCCTCGTCTCCCCACTACTATCGTGCCAAAATCGTTTTTCTTCTGGTATTCCAAAATGGTTTGGGCAATGCTGAAGCCTGTAGCCCGCCTGGCTTCCGTATCGATGGAGGAGGAAGGGATGCCCCTGCTCTTTAGTACCTCCTTCAGATCAGCGAGGACATTGTCAGCCCTTTGGTCTTCTTCGTCCCTTTTTATCTGCCACGAGGCATCATCTGGGAAGAGATCCCTTTCTGGATATCTGATTACGTATAGGATGGTTACATTAAACCCCTGCCGTGGGCCAATGATCTCACCTACATAGGACGCAGCCCTCTTGGCATTTTCAGATGCGTCTGCAGCTATTAGTAGACGTTTGGGATTCATGCTTCACCTCCTTTTTTCTATCTGTTTGTGGCTTCACCTGCCTGAGGACTTATCTACCAACCCATGCAATCATTCAAAGGAATTGTCCCCCCCAGGCGTTTGAAGGGCATAATTCGGGTTTATCTCATCAATACATGGCTCCAGGTCTTGGAGAAACTCGTCTACAGTTTCATAGAACACCTCCGCCTTGTTGGAAAAATGCATCAACACGAGATTCAGCCTCTTTGGGATATAGGGATAGAGTTTCTTGAGATTGACGATCCTATTCTTATATAGCAGGGAGAAATCTTCTTCTGAAATGGATGCTGCGACCTCTTTGGAAAACCCCTGGGATTCCAGGTTGGACATGGTAAAGATCTGTTTCCCCACCAGATATATGAGTAGGCTCCCCAACCCAAATATGTCCAGGCCAAAGGGGTTTTCTTCAAATTCATAGGCATAGTCAAAATCGATCCACCTGTATCTACCAGTTCCATGTTCGATCCACAGGTGATCCCTTCGGATATCGCCGTGGATCTCGCCATGGTCATGGAGAAATTTTATCGCCCTGCAAGAGTCCATGAACTTTTTTAGTATCCCAGGAAGATGATTGTAGAAATAATCCCTATGGTTTGTCTCTATCTCGAAGACGGCGTGATCCAGCCTTTTGCCGCTTATGATCTCGATGATCCTTACCACGTTACCTTTTTTGTCAAATCTGGAATAGCCTTGCATGAATCTGAGGTCTCCACGGACCAGATCCAATATTCGGGCCTCTTTCTCAGGGCTTCTATAACAAGGAATCTCCAAGGCTCCGAGTTTGAGCATGAATTTTTCATGAAATACCAGCTTTAGTATCCTGCGTTCCCCGGTCTCCAGAAGAATACATCTTTTGACCCAGTATTTTGGGTCCTCGATACCAAAGCTTCTTTCCACTTCATCCCTGAGGACGAGATAATGATGATTGTCGATCTCGATTACATCTCCATACGATATTTCCATATAGGCAGTAGTATCTGTGAAGAGCCTACCATACTCGGCAAGAGAGAGGCTGGGCCTGAGCCTTCTGACCAATTCCTTGACTTGCTTCGACATGTTTTTTCCCCATAGCTGTGTATGTATCTATATTAATTATATGCACTCATGGAGTCATGGAAAATGGTAGAAAGAATTTTTTACATGCCGATAAAAGATCTAAAGGCCAAAGAAACCCTCGGCCCAGACAAGAGAAAGAGCCTATGGAGCCCACCTGTTTTTTCGAAATATCCGTTCTTTTCCTCATATGGATCATGACCGTAGCCGCCTTTCTGATCTATATCAGAAGAGAAAAGAAGATGGCGGCAGAGGGTAAGAAGGTGGGAAACAGGGATCTCCTCTTGGGCCTTTTTTCCCAAAAGGCAAAGGAGGCCAAGATTGCTGTTGAAAGATTGAGTAGGGTGGCAGATGAACTTGGCATCGGCCTCATAGAGAGCGTCCCAGGCCGTATTGTACTGGCGAACAAGTGGGCCAAGAGGTTTTGTCCAGTCGAGGCAGAAGACCCGGATGAGCTGGGCAGTTTTTTGAGGCAAAGGTCTTTCCCCTGCACGATTAGGCGAGGAGAGAGGATAATTGAGCTTCGGAGGCTTGAGGCAGCCAATCGCCTTATTCTGGTATTACAGGATGTCACAGAAGGCTATAGGCTTGCCCGCCAGGTGAAAGAGAAGGAAAGGCTTGCGCTTTTGGGGCAGATGAGCGCCCAGATGGCCCACCAGATCAAGACACCTCTGTCTGTCCTTGCTGGTAGGGCCCAGATGTTGGCAAGGCGCTTACCTGTTGGCTCCAGGGAAAGGGACCAGGCCGAGGCATTTTTTGAGGAGTCCAGGGGCCTGGCCAGACAGGTAAATCAGATAGTCGATTTCTACAAGGAGCCTGAACCTGAGTATTCGAACATCCCTGTGAAGGATATTCTCAGGGCAACAGCCGATAAACTTGGTTCTATGGATACAGGCTGTACGATACGAATAGATGCACCTGATGGATTGGAGATAACTACTGATACCCGTCTACTGTCCAATGCCCTTTTTCTGGTGGCCCAGAACTCCATGTCTCCAGAAGTAGGAGCCGACCTGGTGGAGATACGGGCACAGGAGATGCCAGATGGGCTCTCCATTACCATCCGTGACAATGGAACAGGGTTTGAAAGAGATCTTCTCCAACAGATGTTCGACCCATTTTTTACAACCAAGCAGGATGGATTGGGCCTGGGACTCTTCATAGCAAAGGATATCCTCTCAAGGATTGGTTGCAGGATAAAGCCGGTGTTCACCAATGGCGCTGGGGCAGAATTTGAGATAGTCGTACCAGTCAGGACACAGTATGGGATATCCATTGTCCGTGAAAAAGGTACTGATGAAGATGGCTGATAATATCTCCTGTCGTCTTCTTTCTCTTTAAGGAATAGCAGAGCGGACCTCTACTTCGTAGCTTTCATCCTGGAGTCCCTTTAGTGTAGCTTTGGTAATGGAAGGAGGACGTGGTGAAGTCAGGCCAAAGAAATAGGTGCTGTCTCCCTTGCCAGCTTGACCTCCGACGCAGACAGGGGTCTCAAAGGTGAAGGTTATGGTATCACCCTTTTTTTCAGCGGAAGATATAGCAATGTTTCCCATACCCCCTTTGGTGACGACAAATATCTGATCTGGAGATCCATCCTTGTCATAGTCCAAGCCCGCATGAATGGGGGTGAATGTGATCCTCATGGAGGTGATGCATGGGATATAGGTTATTCCAATGCCGTCTCTGAGATCTATTCTATATTCATAGGCATAGATGCCTTCAGCCTCGCTGCCTTTACTGCCTTGGTATGTCCTGGACTGGAGAAACATGGTGCCAGAGGCAGGTAAGGGTATGGCAGAGGAGGTGTCGTGGACTGTAACCCTACAGCTCTTGTCGAATAGGCAACTTATATCCTGGGACTTTACTTTTGTGATCTTGAGATTACAGGCCGTACAGAACAAGGCCATCAGGGGCAGTATCAAGATATAAGTCCGATAAGGACATTTCATGTCTTTACCTCCATCATTAAAATACGCATCAAATCTCATCCCAGATTATTCACTTCAAATGTCTGAACAGGTACGGCTAACATGCCCTCGCTCCTCATATATGCAATAGGCTTGTGAAGCTGCGTGATCTTATAGGAGATTAGACTTCATCATTTCTAATTTTTAGAACAACCATAATATAATCTAAAAAAAGTATAACAAAAAAGTTTCTTTTAAAAAAGTTTTTATTCGACTAAATAGCAGAGTGTTTTTTGGGTATCTGATGTGGATGATTCATCTCGTGCTAAGTTAATCCATGGAAAAAGACGATATGATAAGTAACAAATCACCGTGGGCTTCTTTTATGGAGAGATGGATTACTCGTCTAAGATATTCATAGGCCGTCAACCTATTCTCGATAGGGATAGGCGTACATTTGCATATGAGCTATTGTATAGGTCTGGAATGGAAAACATTTTTCCAGGGGGTTCCGCCTCTCAGGCCACCATAAAGCTCCTCGAGGGTAGTTTTTGTACCCTTGGGATAGATAGAATTACTGGTTCGAGGAGGGCTTTTATAAATTTTTCAAGGTCTCTGCTACTTTCTGACCTCAGCTTTCTGTCGCCGGAACGAGTGGTTATAGAGGTCTTGGAGACGGTCATGGTAGATCAGGACCTTGTCGAGGTGATAAGTGGCCTGAAGAAAAAGGGCTTTTACATAGCCTTGGATGATTTTACTTGGACCCCCGAATTCGAGCCCTTGATAGCCTTGGCAGATTTTATCAAGGTCGACTGGCTGGCCACTCCTCAAGGTGAGATAGAGAGGATAGCTCGGGCCTTTGCCGATTCGTCTATAAAGCTCGTTGCAGAAAAGATAGAAAACTATGATCAGTTCAAGGTAGCCCACGTTCTGGGTTTCGATTATTTTCAAGGATTCTTTTTTGCAAGGCCATCTATACTCAAGGGTAGGGATGTGAGGCCCGCAAGAAGGACGAGGTTGAGGCTTTTGGCCGCAGTAAATAGCTCTGAAATGCGGATAGAACAGATCTATTCCCTGCTTATGAAAGACCCTGCCCTTGCCATAAAGGTACTACGGCTTGTAAATTCTGCAAATTTTGGTCTTCCAGAAAAGATCTCTTCCATCAGGCAGGCAGTAACTCTACTGGGTGAGAGGAGGCTTAAGCAATGGCTATCTATTATCTTTTTATCAAGCATTTCAAGGGGTGCGCCAGAGGCACTGTTCAATGCAGCAGTAGTGAGGGCATGCTTTAGTGAAAGGGTAGCCATGGAGGTTGGACAGTCGGAAATCGGGGCATCCGCCTTCATGGCTGGGCTACTGTCTCTGACAGAGGCCCTTTTCAATATCCCTGCATGTGAGGTGCTGAGGGATTTACCCCTCCACGCCGACATAAAAAATGCCGTTATCTCCAAGAAAGGGCCTTTGTTTCCGTTCGTGGCCCTGTCACAAGCATGTGAGCTTGCAGATATGAGGAAGATAGCTGGGCTTTGTCGCGATCTTGGACTGAGCACTTCCAGGGTGGCAGAGTGTTGGATGGAGTCCGTAAGGTGGGTCAACGATAGCATGTCGGTGTTGCCAAATCCTTGAAACCGGATTATGCACCTCAAATGCCTGAGTAAAGATTTTTTATAAAAAATCAAATAGTTATCTGCGCTTTTTCGGATAGATAAATACTTTCACCCAAAAGGTGAAGATTTTTCTGTTCTAAAAACTCAGACATTTGAAGCCGCAAGGGGTTCGTAAGTTTACCGAAGCTGCTTTGTTGTCGGGCAGTTGAAGTAGCAAAGTGCGTCTGCATGCCCCGGGTTGGGTTTGCCTTCCTCGTCGTTTTTTCTCCACGATCTGTCAACGGCGTTTAATGGGGTTTTTCATTGACAATCCGCTGGTTTCATTGTAATCACCTTTTTTGGCGTTTTTGCCCAAAGTGAGGCGAAACTGGATACATCCATACTGATTGAAGCCTTCAGACAGAAGCGTGCAGTTAGCAGGAAAAGCCCATGTCTTTTAACGGCGTGGACATGCTTTTTTTGCACAATTCCATGAAAACATGGCCTGGTAAGACCAGTTGGATGGCCGGTTAAACCTGTTTTTCACAGGTTGTGTACAGATTTTTTTCATTACACAACCTGCGTGGTATTCTTTTAAGATTCTTTTAAGGAGTATTGTTATGTGCCGCTTAGCATTGAAAACCTCCAATGAGGCATTTTCCCCATATGGGGTATTTGAGGCCATGGAGGCCATGCAGGAGGGTTATGATGGCAGCGGGTTGGGCCTTATCATGAGAGGCCTCGAGTTCACAGATTATAGTTACAACTCCAATGACCCCATCCTTTCGGGCATAGCCCATACGGAAGAGGCATTGCATCGTTTGAACGCCTTCATGCAGGAGAGGGGTTTTGAGTTGAAGTATGACCATGAATTCCATGTTGACCTTAGCCACATAGAAGCAAAGGATAGATACAAGTATCTGGTTAGGGTTTATAAGAGACCTCGTTCATGGAAAGGACTTAGCCAGGAAGAAGTGGAAAATGAGATGATGATGACCCGCCTCGCCCTCAGAAAAGATGGTGAGGAGCATGGTGGAGATCTGACGTCCTTTGCATTCTGGCCTGACGTTATCATGATCAAAGAAGTAGGTTGGCCCCTTGAAGTAGGAAAGGCGCTGGGGCTGGACGAGGATCGGATCAAGGCAAGGGTCTGTATGGCTCAGGGGAGGCAGAATACCAACTGGGGTATCAATCTCTATGCATGTCATCCATTTTTTATCCAGGGCATAGCCACTATGACCAATGGAGAAAATACGGCCTTCATCCCCATACGGGACTGGCTCACAGGCAAGGGTTTCCCTGGTTACATAGGCTATCAGTCAGATAGCGAGGTATTTACCCACATACTTCACTACGTGATAAAGCAGCTCAAGCTACCCTTACAGGCGTATAAGCATGTGATTACGCCACTCAAGACAGAAGAGTTGGAAAGGCATCCCCAGGGTGATTTCCTTCTCGGTCTCAGAAATGTGTGTCGGAGGCTCATCATAGATGGGCCCAATGCGGTTATGGGTACCCTGCCCGACGAGACGTGTTTGCTCGTCATGGATGCCAAGAAGCTTCGGCCTGCAACCATAGGAGGCAAACCTGGCACATGGGCAATGGCGTCTGAGATGTGCGGCGTGGATGCGATGATACCTGATAGGGACAAGTCCCTGGATTTCCAGCCCATGCGTCCACATACAGTGATAGTTCCCCCAGATAGACAGGAGTATAAGATATGGTCTCAATTCGATCAGTTCCCTCTACCCCAAGCAGCTTAGCAGCAAACGATTTTCCTTGGATAATAGAACACAGGGAGGATCGTTGTACGCTGTGTGGAAGGTGTACAGCTGTCTGCCCTGTAAATGCCATAAAGCTTTCCTACATGCGCCAACGCATGCCAAAGCTGGTGTTGAATGCCGCTGAGAGAAAGACATCCTTTCGTACCTTTGTGGGGATTAGACAGAAGACAGATGTCTCAAAGAGGTGTGTTGGCTGTGGTCTCTGTGCCATGGTTTGCCCCAACCAGGCAATCAAGCCTGTCCCGAATCCCACCAGGGATAGGGTACGTTTCCAGAATACCCAGCATGGAGAGGCATGGAAAAGGGGAGGCAGGAGAAATGAGCCAGGTGCCAATCTCCTTGACAAGATCCTTTTCACCAGGATCTCCATGCTTACCGATCCAGCCCTTGATGCTGGTCGGCATGAATTTTTCCTGAACACGCTTCTGGGCCGTGTTTTGTCCCCTGAGGAATATCTCAAGAGGAAGATGAATGGAGATTGGATACCGCCTGTCAGGGAGATCTTTCCCTTCATCATAGGTTCCATGTCTTTTGGCGCGCTATCGCCCAATATGTGGTTGGGGCTTTTGCAAGGTGTGGCCTATCTGAACGAGGTCCACCATATGCCAGTGGTAATGGCCACTGGTGAGGGTGGTTGCCCGCCATGGGTATTAAAAAGCAAGTTTTTGAAATATATCATACTCCAGATAGCATCGGGTTATTTTGGATGGGACGAGATAATAAGGGCCATCCCAGAGATGCAGTGTGATCCTGCAGCTATCGAGATCAAATACGGCCAGGGGGCAAAACCTGGAGATGGCGGCCTCTTGATGTGGTACAAGGTCAGTAAATTGATAGCACGCCTCAGGGGGGTGCCTGAAGGGGTTGATCTGCCATCGCCTCCAGTTCATCAGACCCTCTATTCTATTGAAGAGTCTGTGATGAAGATGATCCAATCCCTGTCCATGGCATGGGATTTTCGTGTACCTGTATATCCCAAGATCTCTGGTTCAAATTCGGCAAAAGCGGTCTTGAACAATCTGGTGAGGAACCCCTATGCAGCAGGTCTTCTCATAGATGGTGTGGATGGGGGTACAGGTGCTGCATATAACGTCAGCATGGACTTCATGGGCCATCCAATAGCCTCTAATCTAAGGGAATGCTATCTTGATCTCTGCGCCCAGGGAAAGCAGAACGAGATACCGCTTTTTGCAGCAGGGGGGGTTGGAAAGAATGGAAACGTTACCCAGAACGGCATGGCACTTATAATGTTGGGGGCAAGTGGCGTACACCTTGGAAAATACATAATGCAGGCAGCCGCTGGCTGTCTTGGAGCCGAAGACCACAACCGGTGCAATATCTGTAACATAGGTCTTTGTCCCAAGGGTATCACGAGCCAGAATCCAAAGATATACAGACGGTTGGATCCTGACAAAGTGGCAGAGAGGGTGGTTGATACTTTCCTGGCCATAAGGACAGAGATGAAGAAGATCATGGCCCCCCTTGGAAGGTCCCAGAGCCTTCCCATAGGCATGTCTGATGCGCTTGGAATCGCTGATAAGGCAGCAGCCGAGAGACTCCAAATCAAGTATGTATGCTAAAGAGGTCTGAAAAGTGAGTAAAGCAATCACCATAAAAGGTATTGATGAAAACGGCCGCAGGATCAGCTCCAAGGCCTTTGAAGAAATGGTCCAGAAAGCGGCTGAAGAATATGATCACCTGATCCTTGAAACCTTTGGCCAGCACAATGTTGGCGGGCGTCTGAAGACAAATGGCAAGAGGATAGATATAGAGGTCAAGGGCCCTTGCGGCCAGAGGCTTGGATGTATGGCCATGCCAGGCACCCGAATATTATGTCATGGCCCTGCATCTGATGATGTCGGTTATTTGAATATAGGGGCGGAGATCACCGTGTTGGGTGATGCGACAAATGGGGTCTGCAACGCCATGGCCGAGGGCAGGGTCTTCATAAATGGCTCAATCGGTGCACGTGGCCTGACAATGACCAAATGGAACCCTGATTACAACAGACCAGAACTCTGGGTGCTTGGTTCTGTTGGAGATACCTTTGCTGAATTCAATTGTGGTGGCATAGGTGTGGTTTGTGGGTACAAGCCAAATACGCCTGAAAATGTTTTGGGCTACAGGCCTTGTGTAGGCATGGTTGGTGGCTGGATATACTATAGGGGCCAGACTGACAAGACCTATGCCAGGACCAACGTAAAGGCGGTGCTGCCAGACGATGAGCAGTGGAAGTGGCTGGTTGAGCGCATGCCTGTCTTTTTGGAGAAAATTGGCAGAAGCGATCTCTTGGAGGAGCTTACCAAGAGGGAAGAGTGGAAGATGTTAGTGGCCCTTCCCCCTCAAGAGATCACCCTCATGTATTCTTCCGAGCGGATCCCCATGGTGGATTTCAGGAGGAATGTCTGGGACAAGGAATTTGGAGGAGATCCCCTCAGGGATCTAGCACCTGGTCTCGATCGCTCCCCCATCGGGTTGATAGAGACAGGAGAGCTCAGACGGAGGAGGCCATTTTGGGCCAATAGGGAATCGGCAGCCCCGTGCTCCTATTATTGTCCCGTTCATATCCCCACAATAGATAGGTTGCGTCTTATCAGAGAGGGCAAGATACAAGAGGCCTATGAGTTGGTGCTTCAATATACGCCGTTTCCTGCCTCTGTTTGTGGCTCTATCTGTCCGAATCTATGTATGCAGCAGTGTTCTCGCCAGATGGTGGATGAAAGTATCGATATTGCATATCTGGGACGTGCAGAAAAGGATGTGCCTCCTCCGCCAGTGGAGCCGTCCTTGGGCAAGAAGGTTGCCATCATCGGTGGCGGGCCAGGGGGGATGAATGCGGCTTGGCAACTGGCCTTGAGGGGGGTGGAAGCGCATATATTCGAAAAGGATAGCAAGCTTGGTGGAAAACTTGCTCAGGTAATACCCTGGGATCGTCTGCCAAAGGCCATATGGGATACCGAAGTCTCCCGCTTTATGAATACCCCGAATATCCATGTCCACTTCAACGAAAACATAACGAAAGAACGCTTCAAGGAGCTTTATGACGAATTCGACTATGTGATCGTTGCCGTGGGGACCCATGAGCCCAGGACAATCCCTTTCCCAGGCCATGAAAAGGTTATTCCAGCCCTTACCTTTCTGCGCCAGGTCAAGGAAGGAAACCCTCCTCCAGTTGGTAAACAGGTTGTAATCATAGGTGCAGGAAATGTTGGATGCGATGTGGCAGTAGAATGTTTCAAGCTGGGGGCAGAAGAGGTGACCCTCGTGGATATACAAAAACCCCTGGCATTTGGCAAAGAGAGGAAGGCCGCCGAGGCCCTGGGCGCCAAGTTCAAATGGCCGGTTTATACTAAGGAGGTCACCGATGAAGGCCTTGTGGATGCAGCGGATGAACTTATCCCTGCCCAGACAGTAATCATATCCATTGGCGATGTCCCTGCCCTTAGTTTCCTGCCTGATACAGTGGAAGTGGTAAAGGCCGGTGGCGCTGCCTGGATCAGGACAGATGAGGCCAATCGGACCACTGATCCAAAGATCTTTGCTGTTGGCGATGTAGAACGGCCAGGGCTTGCCACCAATGCCTTGGGGGCAGCCAGGAATGCTGCCCTTGCCATCATCGCTGAAATAAAGGGTGAGACGTGGAAACCCTTCAAAAAACCTGTCATCCCAAAGGACAGATTAAATCCAGCTCTATATGAGCCTGAGACCTGTCCCAATGAGCACACCGAGATGTCTGAGGCCGACCGTTGCATGAGCTGTGGTACATGTAGGGATTGCCACATGTGCGAGATGATGTGTCCAACTGGTGCTATCACCAGGGAAAAACTTGAAGACGGAGATTATAGATATGTCTCGGATGACGACAAGTGTATTGCCTGTGGTTTTTGTGCCGATACGTGTCCATGTGGTATTTGGATTATGAGACCTTATTAACCTATTAAAAAAACGAAGTAATTGAGGCTGCCATGTGCAGCCTTTTTTATTTTGGAAACAGAAAGATTATTCATTCAATACTGTTATTCTTGACATAATTTTCACTTATGATACTCTAATTATTATCATATAACCGTAAGATCTATATTTTTGCTTCTATTCGATTGTATTCTATTAGTTGCCCTAAGGCCTTTTGGGGCGGAATGTTATTGTCACTTGCTCAATTAAAGGATTTCTTCGGCATACAATATCTGGGCCCATTAAAGAATTTGTTTGTACCAAATCATTATGTAGAGGAGGAACATTTATGATGAAGAGATTGCTGATTATTTGTCTGGCCGTATTTTTTTCTACAGTATCGCTAAGTTATGCGCAAAATACGCAGGACGATGGACTTGGTGTCTGTTTCAAGGGGGAATGTTGGCAGGAAGAGGGATTGACCCGCTTGGCAGGGAAGGGATGTCCTACTCCTACCTTGTTTGTCAAAACAAGTCTTTGGGAGCTCAAATCCTATGTTCAAGGGGCGAAGAAGTTTGGATTGACCCCTGATCAGGTCAAAAAGTTAACGGATATCTATGAGCACGCCAACATGGTGGTTGTCAAGGAGAGGGGAAATCTGGAAAGTACCACCATCTTGTTGATTGCAGAGATGACCAAGGAATTGCCTGATCAGAAGAAGATCGACAAGCTTATAGACGAGATCGAAAATTATTGCTGGGGAGCAGTTCAGGAACTTGCCAAAGATGTCCATGCTGCGCGTTCCATAGTAAAATAGGTAATTTAAGGAGGTAAAAATGACCAAAAAGACTGTAAAGGTATTCTTATATTGTTTCTGTTTCATCATATTGTCTGTTGGCCTGTTGGTACCCGAAACCTTTGCTGCTCCCGGGCAGGCTATTGTAAAGAGGACTTGCCTTATGGGGCACTGCTGGAAGAGAATAGACGTGAACAAGCTTGGAGAGATAGGTTGTCCAGCACCCATGTTGATAATCAACAATGTCTTGAGGGAGCTCAATGGCTATCTGGCAGCACGTCAGCGCCTCAAGTTAAGCGAAAGCCAGGTCAAGCAGCTTAGGATCATAAAATATCGCTGTCACAATACCTTGATGAAGAAGAGGGCGGAGCTGAATCTTCTCTCCATTGATCTTCTGGACAATATGTCTTCCAACCAGTTTGAGCTGGCCCAGGTCGCCGATCTTACGGAGAAGCTGAAATCTACTTGTCATGGCCTCCTTTCCGGAGTAATTAAGGAAGTCATCGCAGCGAGAAAGGTCTTGACGCCGGAACAGAGAAAGATCGCCAAGGAGTTGGCATATTAAGCATCCTTCGGATGCATGGTGAGATAAAATGATAAAACAATACGGTTATAAAAAAGGGCATGTTGTTGCCCTGTTTCTCATAACTGTATTGTGGATGCTAACTGTATGTGCTCCAATACCAACCTGTGCAGATCAGTCGAAAGGTTCTATGCCGGACAAAATAAATGTCGACAGGCTCTGCTGGAGCCTTGAAGATGTCAAGGGAAAGATAGGCTGTTCTGCACAGGATTTCATCATCAAAGGTGCTATGTGCGAAATAGAGGCCCTCTTGGATATGGAAGACGACCTGAACCTGGATACGGATCAGAGGCATGAGATCGCCAAGAGATATAGAAAGTTCAAGAGAAGTTCCAGGCTTTGTCAGGCCAAGCTGAATATGACCTCAGTCCAGTTGAGTGAAACCCTCCAGGAAAAAGATGTGGACCCCGTTACCATGATGAAACATATCAATGCCACTAAAAATCTCTGTTCCAAGTTGACTGATAGGGCCGTGTCTGCCCTCATAGACATGAAGCGTATCTTGACCCCTGAACAAAGACAAATGGAAAAAAAGATACTTTTTCCTGCCAGCAGAAAAAATGAGGGTCAGTATATAGTAAATCCATGCGGCCAATAGTTTAAGGTCGTATCGCTATTGTCCTTGTTCGTTCTTCTCCTCTTTTTTGTCACTGCGATCCACATCAAGATCTCCTTCCTGGTCCACAAGGGGTAGGACAATCCGCATTGTGGTGCCCTTTCCCCTTTGGGTCTCTATGTCTATGTCTCCATTGTGATCCTTTATTATTCCATAGCTAACAGAAAGGCCCAAGCCAGTACCATCTTTTTTCGTGGTATAGAACGGTTCGAGAACATGCTGTAGGACCTCCTTGGGCATGCCTGGGCCATTGTCTCTTATGGTCAGCACAGCCTGTTTGTTTTTGGGGTCGGTATCTAGCTTGATCTCCAGCTCTCCACCTCTACCCATTGCCTGCACTGCATTTAGTATGATGTTAACCAAAACCTGTTGAAGCTGGTTCCGATTGCCCAGGACGATGGCACCCCCCCTTTCTATCCAGGTCTTGAGCTTGGTATTAGAGATCTTCAACTCATTTCTCAAAAAGTTCAGGGTGGTCTCTACTATCTCTGCAAGGTCCACTACCTCCTTGAGGGTCGTCTTTTTTCTGGAAAAACTCAGCAGGTGGTGAACGATGTCCCTTGCCCTTTCTACCTGGACAAGGATATCCCTCAAGAGCTCCTCCTTTTCCTCCTGGCTCATTTCATTCATGTCTTCCAGGAGGACCTCTGCTGTCAGATTGATATTGTTCAAAGGATTGTTTATTTCATGGGCGATACCCGCAGTAACCTTTCCAATGGCCGCCAGTTTCTCAGAT
The DNA here is from genome assembly GCA_026986785.1 of Deltaproteobacteria bacterium. GTDB lineage: Bacteria > Desulfobacterota > Dissulfuribacteria > Dissulfuribacterales > QOAL01 > QOAL01. The sequence goes on from JALSNW010000015.1 coordinate 39,234, forward strand.
TGCACCAGTTGCTCTTTCTTGCATTCTATTGTGTCAAGCATGAGGTTGATAGAGCGGATCAACTTGTCACATTCAACACATTTGTTCGCAACAGGTTCGATGGGGATGGCCTTCAGCTTTCCGCTCATGATCTCTCCAGCCTTCTTCCTCACATAGCCAAGGGGTTCAAGTATCCAATCGGCCAGGAAGATACAAAATAGTAGGCCGATGGGCAGGGCTATCCATAATAACAATATGGATAGTTCTTTATATAGGGTAACCTTGGCATCTACCTGATTCTTCAAAGAACGGCTATTTTGGAGCATTGCCTCCATGAGGTCGTGCCCCCGGTTTCTAAGCGTCATCTTCAGGCTTTGCTCAGTGCCTTTTTTGATCTTGTGTTGTATAAATTTGTCCATTACCGCCTGGTATCTCCTGATCCTACCAGGGATATGACGGAAAAATTCAGCAGCATTAGGGGCGAGCTTTGATATCTTTTTCCTTATCTCTAAGAGGTCTTCTTTGGCCTCTATCAGTTCTTTGATGTTGTTGTAAAGGAGAAAATTTTTTTCTTTTTGTCTGATAAGAAGGATTTTCATGGTGAGAGCATCGAGCTTTTCCACCAGCTCCATCTTTTCCTCTACCTCTGAAATGGAATAGATTGCAGTGATGGATGAGAAGGCCGTTATGGCAAACAGTATCGCAAAGCTGTAGAGTAATTTGGCCTTGAGGGACCTGGTGGAAAAAATCATGGCCACTTTTTCTTTATAGGAGCTTATATTGTCGTTCAGCATAGAAAAAATTCTCCGGTGTTGGATGACATAGTCATGAGTTGGGCTCAAGCTTAATTATTGAATGAATATATATTAATATAGCAAATAATTGACAAAAAAGTAATTGCAGTATATATATTTGGGGGATGGTATTCCTTGAAGTATTACCGGCACGTACTATCTTGTCAGTCTTGGCAATGCCTTGGGGCCTTTTCATAGAAGCAGTGATATTAATATTAATCCCATGGATTGCCACGCAGATTTTTTGATATCTCAAAAATATCTTGCATGGTATAGACAGGTCAGATCGTCCTTTTGTTTCTTTTCGCCTCTTACTTGTGGGGCAGCCTTGCCTCTACTTGTATAAAAAATTGTAACCTCTAAGATAAAGGGTTATAACTTGGTTCATACCCCTTTTGCGGCTTCAAGAGCACGAGGATGTCTGTCTAATGTTGAAGAAGAACCAGGTATAGGAATTATGTCTGAAAGGAAAAAAGCCATATGCCTTGTAAGCGGCGGTTTGGATAGCTGTGTATGTGCTGCAATAGCAAGAACCGAGTGTGACGATATTGCCTTCCTCCACGTCAACTATGGACAGAGGACCCAGAAAAGAGAACTAAAGGCCTTCTTGGATATCTCAGACTATTATGGGATAGAAGAGAGGCTTGTGGCAGATATTGGTTATCTGGCAGACATAGGTGGCTCTGCCCTTACCGACAAGAGAATCGAGGTGCCGGAAAACCAACTCTCTCAGCAAGGGGTGCCAGTGACCTATGTCCCCTTTAGAAATACCCATATAATAGCCATTGCAGTGTCGTGGGCCGAGGTGATAGGTGCTGAGAAGATCTATATAGGGGCTACAGAGGTGGACAGTTCTGGTTATCCCGATTGTAGAAGGACCTATTTTGAACAATACAATCGTCTCATCCAGGAAGGTACCAGGCCTGAGACAAGGATTAGAATAGCGACACCGTTGATAGATATGGCCAAGAGGCAGGTGGTGGAGACAGGTATGCTACTTGGGGCACCATTTCATCTGACATGGTCCTGCTACCAGGATGAAGAAGAGGCATGCGGGATGTGCGATTCTTGCCTCCTTCGATTAAGAGGTTTCAGGGAGGCTGGCCAGAACGACCCCATCCCTTACAGGAAAGGAAAGAGAGCCAGAGGTTGAGATTTCATGTCACAAGATGAACCAATATTCGAATGCAAGTGTTGTGGCCATTGTTGTCATGGTCAGGCCACCGTTTCTGTTACTCCAGAGGAACAAATGGCCATGGCCAAGTTTCTTGGGCTCAGTATGGATGAACTCGTATCGAGATATCTCAATGTGAAGAAACACTGTACAGAGATGCGGATAAAGGACGGGCATTGCATATTTTATGGCCGCGATGGCCTTTGTGCTATCCATCCTGTCAAGCCTTTTCACTGCAAGAGATGGCCTCTTCATCCCAGTATCCTGAGTGATGAAGCAGCCTGGAAGGCCATAAAGGCGGATTGTCCTGGTTTTAGAAAAGATGCCACATATACCCAGGTCTGTGCCTTGGTGAAGGAAAAACTAAATGGATTTGAGTGAGATCAAAGAGAGGGTCTTCATAAGCTGTCCTTTTGACCTCTTGAAAGAGAGATATCTGGCCAGGCTGTTAAAGGAGAGGATCAGCCCAGAGATTGGTTTGAATGGTACCATTTTGGACGACTATGTCCTCAGGGATTTCTTGGAGCTATCCCATGTCCTGGAAGACGAAGGTCTCAGTTGTACCCTTCACGCACCCTTTACTGATGTCTGCCTCGGGGCAGTGGATATTAAGGTCAGACAGGTTGCCATAGACCGGATCAAGGCAGCCGTGGATCTGGCTGTACTCTTCCATGCCAAGGCACTGGTGTTTCATACAGGTTGGGAGAGAAAGATCTACGCAGATGCTGAAGAGGTCTGGATGGACAATTTTTCTTCTGCCCTGGAAAAATGCCTGCTCCATGCGAAACGTTCTGGTGTCTCAATAATGTTGGAAAACGTATTTGAGCTCGATACCAAGCTACATATGGAGATCTTTAGTCGTTTCCCTCAAGATATCCTTGGTTTCTGTCTGGATGTAGGCCATGTTTATGCCTTTTCAAAGACCCCCTTGGAGAAATGGCTCCATGATCTGGGCAAGAGGATAAAACACATGCATCTTCACGATAATTATGGTGAGGAAGACGAGCATCTGGCTCCAGGGATGGGCATCGTGGATTTCGACAGGCTTTTTTCCTGGCTCGTGGAGCATGGCAAAAGACCACTTATGACCTTTGAGGCCCATGATGAGAACACGGTCATCCCTGGCCTTGTGGCACTGGGTAAGTTTCTGGACAGATATTCTGTCTAAATTTCAAAATCTGCAATAAGAAACGTGTGGTCAGAGGGTTTTTCCTTCCTTCTTGGTTCCAGGTCGATATGGCAGTCTTGGAGGTGGGCAGACAATTGCCCGGTGGCCAGGATATGGTCTATCCTCCAGCCAAGCCTTCGTTCCAATGCCTTGGGTATTCTGTAGTCATAAAAGGTGTACTGATCGGGTTCATCGGGGTGGATGAGTCGAAAACAATCGACCAATCCCCAATCGAGGCACTGCTTGAATGCCTGGCGTACTGATTCGTGGAAACAGACGTGGTTCAATTTTTTCTCAGGTGCATAGACGTCTATTGGCTCAGGTGCTACATTTATGTCTCCACACCATATTAACCTTTCCGAGCCATCATAACTGTTTTGGAAGAGTGTCTTCAGTCTCTTGAACCACAGTAATTTTTTCTGAAAATCAGGATGATCCAAGGCCTTTCCCTGGGGTATATACGTATTGATTACGTCAACATCCAGTATCTTACAGCTAAGTAATCTGACCTCATCATCAGGCTCGCCCATTTCGTTCCGGAAACCAAATGTAACAGCCTGTATGATATGTGGACTGACTACTGCCACACCATTATAGGCCTTTTGGCCTTTGTATGAGACATTTAATCCCAGCTCATGGAAGGGCTTGGCAGGGAAATCCCTGTCTTGCACCTTTGTCTCCTGGATACAGAGACAGTCCACATCGTTTTGTTGCAGCCATGGTAGAATGATGTGAAGCCTTGCCCTGATCCCATTTGCATTAAATGTGGCCAGCCTGAATTGTCTTTTTCCCATAATTATCCTTTCTGAAATAATAGCGATTGGTGTATAGATTCAGTTTTACAACTGCCAAAAAATGCCATATTGACATTTATTTTTCCACAGGTATTTTTACCGATTAATTTCATTTCTTAATGGGAGGTAAAAATGGAGAAGAATCTAAAGGAATATTGGAGTAAGAATGTGACTTTTATGTCGGTTCTTTTAGTCATTTGGGCCGTGGTTTCATACGGCTGTGGTATCTTGTTCGTAGATTCACTAAATGCCATAAGAGTGGGAGGGTTTCCTTTGGGTTTCTGGTTTGCCCAACAAGGTGCTATCTATGTCTTCGTGTGTTTGATCTTCATATATTATATATATATGCAGAAATTGGATAGAGAATATGATGTGCACGAATAGATAGCGCATAAAAGATTTGCTTTACAATTTTTGTGCCGTTCTTTTATCTCATATCAGCAAGATTTTTCCATTCTCATTGTTTGTTTTGATTTTGCATAAAAATGAATTTCCTGGAGAGGAGTTAATGCCATGTCTATATTAACCTGGACCTATATAATGGTGGGTGCCACCTTTAGTTTGTATATATTTATTGCCTGGATTTCCAGGGTTAGGGATACCAAGGGTTTCTATGTTGCTGGAGGGGGAGTCCCTCCCCTGGCCAATGGAATGGCTACGGCCGCAGACTGGATGAGTGCCGCATCCTTTATTTCAATGGCGGGTCTCATCTCGTTTCTGGGCTATACAGGCTCTATCTATCTGATGGGATGGACAGGGGGCTATGTGCTCTTAGCCTTGCTTCTCGCCCCGTATCTTAGAAAGTTTGGCAAGTACACGGTACCAGACTTTGTTGGTGACCGTTATTATTCGGATATCGCCAGGGTTGTAGCACTCATCTGTGCCATATTCGTATCTCTCACCTATGTGTGTGGCCAGATGAGGGGTGTTGGAATCGTGTTCAGCCGTTTTCTCGAGGTCCCTGTGAATACGGGGGTTCTCATTGGCATGGCCATAGTCTTCTTTTATGCAGGGCTTGGAGGCATGAAGGGGATTACATGGACCCAGGTTGCCCAGTACACGGTGCTCATAATCGCCTATATTATCCCAGCGGTCTTCATCTCTATGAAGATTACCGGCACCCCTATTCCTCAGATTGGTTTCGGTAGCCATATCCAGCAAGGCCAATATGCTGGCCAGTTTCTCCTTGATACCCTGGACAAGCTAAACCACGATCTTGGTTTTACGGCCTATACACAACCTGGGGCAAAATCCATGCTCGACGTCTTTTGTATCACCTTTGCCCTCATGGTTGGTACTGCTGGCCTGCCCCATGTTATCATACGTTTCTATACGGTTCCCAGTGTCAGGGCAGCTAGGTTGAGTGCAGGCTATGCTCTTCTATTCATAGCAATCCTCTACACGACAGCTCCTGCTGTTGCAGCATTTGCGCGCTACAACATGATCGATACCATAAACAACAAACCCTATGCCGAGGCACCATCCTGGTTCAAAAACTGGGAAAAGACCGGTCTAATCGCATGGGTGGACAAGAACAATGACGGCATAATCCAGTACAGGGCTGGTAAGGCCTTCAAGGGCAAGCCAAAATTCTCTGGCAAGACCGGGCCTCTTGGCCAGAAATTGGTTACAAATCCCCTTACTAAGAGCCCCAATGAACTCTATGTGGACAGGGACATCATGGTCCTTGCAAACCCAGAGATTGCCAATTTGCCGGCATGGGTCATTGCACTCGTGGCAGCAGGAGGTCTTGCAGCAGCCCTTTCTACTGCCTCTGGCCTGCTCCTTGTCATTGCCTCTTCCATTGCCCACGATCTCTATTATAGGATGATAAACAGGAAGGCTACTGAAAAGCAGCGCCTCCTGGTTGGGCGTATAATGATAGGTTTGGCAGTGTGTATCGCTGGATACTTCGGTATCAATCCCCCAGGTTTCGTTGCCCAGGTGGTGGCCTTTGCATTTGGGCTCGCTGCCTCGTCCTTCTTTCCTATCATCGTGTTGGGGATCTTTTCCGCCCGCACCAACAGGGAAGGGGCCATATGTGGTATGCTCGCAGGTATAATCTTTACTGCTGCATACATCATCAATATAAAATTCCTGGGTGGCAAACCCTGGTTTCTTGGTATCAGTGCCGAGGGTATTGGTACAGTTGGTATGGTTCTAAACTTCATAGTGACGATCTTGGTATCCTCCTTTACCAAGGCTCCACCTAAGGAGATCCAGGAACTGGTACAGTCCATACGTACACCAAGAGGAGCTGGTGCAGCTGTAGACCATTAGATTACGAGCTCAAAAGGGTCAAAAAAGGCGCCAGGCGTGAAATCCTCTGGCGCCTTTTTTTTAGGCACGATGCGTAAAAAAAAGATAAGGGGAATTTTGAAATGGATCTCAATCTGATAGAGGCATCCAGGGCGTGTATATTGGTTATAGATCCTCAGCGAAGGCTCATGAAGGCAGTGGTCAAGCCAGAGCAAGTGATCAAAAATACATCCATACTTCTCCAATGTGCAAAGGCCTTGAACATGCCGGTTATTGCGAGTACTCAGTACGAAAAGGGGCTTGGTCCAATAGTAGATGATATCTCTCATCTCTTGAAAGGGGCCTTTTCCTTTGACAAGATGGAGTTCAACTGTTTTCTTAATCCCTTGTTTGGGACGATTCTGGAACAACTTTCTGTGGCTGTGGATACCCTCATACTTTCAGGTGTGGAGGCACATATTTGTATTTTTCAGACAGCTGTAGCTGCCAAGGACCATGGCTATAAGGTGTGGGTTGCCTCTGATGCAATATCTTCCAGGCTGGAGCGAAACAAGTTAGAGGCCTTGTCATTGCTCCAGGCAACTGGTATTTGTTGTGCGGGGGTGGAAACAATAGTGTATCAGATGCTCAAAAGGGCCGATACTGCTCAGTTTAAGGCAATGTTGAAATACCTGAAGTGAAAATCCTCTCCCCCGACTTTATGATGACCCATCTTATACCGTGGTTCCTTACTATCGTGAGTATAATTGGGGCCGTTTTGAATATTAAGAAAAAAAGATCGAGTTTTGCCATATATACAGTTGCCAACATAGGTTGGATTGCCGTAAATATCTATCATGGGATCTATGCTCAGGCAGCACTCTTTTTGGTCTTTACGGGCCTTTCCACATGGGGTTGGATAGAATGGGGCAAAAGGGGATGGGAGAGCTGAGGGCCCGTTGGGAAACATTTGATCATGGTGCGGATATTGGGATCAGGGGCTTTGGTCATAGCATGGAGGAGGCCTTTGAAAATGCTGCCCTGGCCCTCTTTTCCATAATGGTAGAAGACCTATCCAAGGTCAAACCTGAGAAAGAGACAAAAATTTATTGTAGTTCCTTCGACCTTGTTGGTCTATTTGTTGCTTGGATCAATGAATTGTTGGCCCAGGCAGACATTAAGGAGATGGTTTTCTGTAAATTTACTGCCTTGATAGAAGGAGTTCACCTCCATGGCACTGCTGCAGGACAGGGCTGGAGGGACTGCATGGTCGAAAGAGGCATAGAAATAAAGGGTGCTACCTTCACAGAGGCAAGGGTGGGGCAGAAGAATGGGCTTTGGATAGCCCAATGCGTAGTTGATGTCTGAGAATCATGGACATGAAAAGACTTAAGAAAAAAGGTGATTGCCTTTATGAAATCCCCCAAAGTGGCCCCATGCATGTGCCTGCCTATATATTTGCAGATGACGAGCTTCTGCATCAAATGGATGACAAGGTTTATGAGCAGCTCAGCAATGTGGCCTCACTGCCTGGGATAGTCAAGGCTGCCATGGCTATGCCTGATGCCCACTGGGGATATGGTTTCCCCATTGGAGGGGTTGCTGCATTCGATCCTGAACAAGGTGGCATAATCTCAGTGGGCGGGGTAGGTTACGATATTTCCTGTGGCGTCAGGAACTTACGACTTGGCATTGAAAAAAGAGAGATCCTTCCCTACCTCGATGTCTTACTCGAAGGGCTTTTCAGAGAGATCCCTGCTGGTGTCGGATCCACTGGCAGGCTCAAGCTTTCCCAAAAGGAACTGGACGAGGTGCTTCGAAAAGGGGCGGTTTGGGCAGTGGAGAAGGGTTATGGCCATAGCCAAGATCTTGCCTTCATCGAGGAATATGGCAGACTGGAGGGGGCCGATCCTTCAAAAGTGTCTTCAAAGGCAAAGGAGAGACAATTAAAACAGGTAGGTACCCTAGGCTCTGGCAATCACTATCTTGAGATACAATATGTTCAAGAGGTCTTCGATCCAGAAGCAGCAAAAAGTTTTGGCCTCAAGGAGGACGATGTACTTATTTCCATACATTGTGGTTCTCGGGCCCTTGGCCACCAGATAGGTACCGACTATATCCAGATCCTCGGGAGAGCAGCACAGAAATACAAGATCCCAATCAGGGAACGTGAATTGGTCTGCGCACCAATATCTTCTCCTGAAGGCCAGGACTATTACAAGGCCATGGCCTGTGGCGTAAACTGTGCCTTGGCCAACAGGCAGGTCCTGACCCACTTGGTCCGAAAGGTAGTCAGAAGCATAATTCCCGCTTCGGAATGTAGTCTCATATATGACGTGAGCCATAATACATGTAAGAGGGAGATCCATATCGTAAATGGCAAACCCAAAGAGCTCTTCGTACACAGAAAAGGGGCTACGAGGGCCTTTGGGCCTGGTCACAAAGAGTTGCCGGCGATCTATACCCATGTGGGCCAGCCTATTTTCATAGGCGGAACAATGGGTACTTGTTCCTATATATTGGCAGGGACCAAGAGTGGCGAAGAACTTGCCTGGTGTAGTGCCTGTCATGGTGCTGGCAGGACCATGAGTAGGAGGGCAGCACTGAAAAAATGGAAGGGAAAGAGTGTGATAAACTCCCTTAGATCCAAGGGAATAATAGTAAAGGCAGCCAGTTTGAGAGGGGCGGCGGAGGAGGCACCCGAGGCCTATAAAGACGTGATGAGGGTTGTGGAGGTTACACACAGGGCAGGCCTGGCAAGAAAAGTCGCTTTGGTCAGACCTATGGCGGTAATAAAGGGGTAGGAATGTGAAGCTCAAAAATGCCTTAGAGGAGATGGGCAGTATATTTTTCTCTTTTTTGCTGATCTGGTGTCTTTTGGTCGGTTGTTCTTTGGCGGATCTGTCTGGGAATGTCACATTGCCAGGTATTGCCGGGGTGGACGCCAATGAGACAGTGATTATCAAGAGGCCTGACAGGGATTTTCATTGGTATCAACACAGGGATATCCTGCCCAAGGATTATGCAGAGGTTGTCCAGCAGCCTGCCTATGTCTATTCTGCTCCCCTTGGTGATCTTCTGGGCAAGAAACCAGTGCGCATAATTGGGGGGGGATTCATTTGGGTATCGCTCGAGTCTCCAGCTATTTTGTCCATGGGAAACTATAGATGGTACTATATCAATCCTGGTGAATACGTCCTTGCCGACAACCTTGTCAAGAGACCTGTGTCAACCTTTCAAGGGATTGACCTGGGAAAAAACCCCATTACAGGGACCTGTGGATGGCTAGTGCTGGATACTGTCACATCCAAGGTGCCTGGAAAGCAGGAATACATTGACGGAGAGTATCTTGATAAGCATGTGTTGGTAAGGATCCTTGATATCAGGATGGTAAATGGCAAGAAATGGCTCAAGCTTGCAGAACACAAATGGGTTGATGGGAGCAGGGTGGCCTTGATAACAAGGCCTGCAAGGCCTGAAGGTATCCCACCAGGGGTAAAATGGATAGATATAAATCTCTTTGAGCAGGTCCTCGAGGCATTCGACGGCGACCGTTTGGTCTATGCCACCCTGGTATCTTCTGGCTTGCCTCAGTTTGAAACCCCTACAGGGCTCTTCCGGATATGGGGCAAGGTGAAGATGGCAAAGATGTCAGGCGGAGTTAAGGGGGAAGACTATTACTTCTTGGAAGACGTGCCCTATCACATGTATTTCACCCAGGGCGTTGCCATACATGGGGCCTATTGGCATGATAATTTTGGTATTAAGCAATCACACGGCTGTGTAAATATAGCACCCAGGGATGCCTACTGGCTTTTTAACTGGACAACTCCCAAGGTCCAAGGGACCAAGTGGGTGAAATCGAAACGCTCTAATCCAGGGACCTATGTCTATGTCCATAACTAATGCTGGTCAACATGGATCTGTCCCTGACTTTTTCCTTCCCGGGCAACCCACTTATGATGACCACTGGTGTGCCCACGGAGACCACCTGGAATAGTTCATTGACGTCTTCATTCCTAAGTGCTATGCATCCCCTGGTCCAATCCCATCCTATGCCACCTCCATGGATGCACACAGCGCCACCCAAGCGGGTAAACCACGGGGGTTTCTGACCTCTGTCGATGGCAGAGACAATGGCCTGATACTGGGCCTTGGTGATAAGGCCCTGTCGCAGGCCCCTCAAGGCATCCTCCCTGGAAGGGTAGCTTATACCAAGGGCCTTGTAGTATTTGCTCCTGGGATTTTTATTGCACACGAAAAATCTACCTTCTGGTGTCCGTCCATCTCCCTGTTTTATTTTGTCCCTGAGGGGATCTGGCCCCAGATTGACAGGATAGATGCGCATGAGGGTATCACCAGAAAAGAGATAGAGTATATGTTTTTTCTTGTTTATGACTATCCTTGCATCCTTGAGAGGTCTTGGAAGGGGTTGATACAGATATTTAAGGTCGTTTTCCCATTCGAAATTGGAATAAGACCTGGATAGGTCGAACAACGGTATGTCTTTCAGACTATAATGGGGAAGCCTTCTCTCCTTGTCACAGCAGCCTGGAATTAGAAGAAATAGAACAGCCAAACCCAGTGCTGCCCATCTACTCCCTGTTGTATTGTTCATCGCTTCTCCCTCCAAGCTTGAACCCATTAAACGAAACTATAGCAAAGATTTCTTAGAAAAACAAGGAGTTGGAAAAAATATTTATCAAGTTATCTCAAGTCTTACAATATGGCCTTCAAATGTTTGAAAGGTTGAAAAGCCATCTTCAATCCCCTTGAGATGAGCGGGCATCAGTCTGGCCTTACCAAGTCCTTCTGGTAGATCTATCACATAGTTAGGGATGCACATACCTCCCACGTGCCCCCACATTTTTTCAATGATATCGACACCTTTTTTGATAGTGGTCCTGAAGTGATCCGTGCCAGCTACAAAGTCGCAGTGAAAGAGATAATAGGGCCTGACCATGATGGCCTGTAGGTTACAGCATAGATCCTTCATGGTATCGAAGTCGTCGTTTACGCCTTTTAGAAGCACGCATTGATTCGATACAGGAATGCCAGCAAGTTGCAGGCGTTCACAGGCCTGTCGGGCCTCTGCCGTGATTTCACGGGGATGATTGAACTGGGTGTTGAGCCAAATGGGCCTATATCTTTTTAGCAAAGAGCATATCCCCTCTGTAATAGCCATTGGTAAGACCACTGGTAGCCTCGTGCCTATCCTGAGCACCTTGATGTTTGGCAGACTACTCAACCGTTTCAATATCTGCTCAAGCACGTGTAGGGGCAGTAACAGGGGATCGCCACCGGAGACGAGGACCTCCCTCACCTCGGGATGGCTTCTCAAGTATGAACATACCCTTCCCCAAGCAGAGTCCGTTGCAGGGATGGATTCAGGTCTTTTCCAGGTCCTTTTCCTGTTACAGTGCCTGCAATAGGAAGAACATATACTGGATGCCAAGACGACCACCCTGTCTCTATATCTGTGTATGAGTCCAGGGAGAGGGCTATGGACGTGTTCTGAAAGGGGATCTGGGCTTGACAGGGGGCTTTTGAACTCTATTTCCTTATGGCTGGGTATTATCTGAAGGGCAATGGGATCTGTGGAATAATCTTCCTCTATTAGGGAGATATAATAAGGGGTAGATGCCCACTTGTAGTGCCCAAGGCAGTCAAGACATGGTTCAATGGCATTGCCCTTGATACCCAGGAGCTGCTCCAGATCCTTGGCACTGGTTAGTCTGTTTGCCAACTGCCATTTGTAGTCAGACCACTGCTCGCTGGTTACATGTGGCCAGAGCCTTTTTTTAAGGTCCACAGCCTCAGAGATCAGGGCTATTTTTCAAACGGATTTCTCAAAAGTATGGTTTCGTCCCTATCTGGTCCTACTGACACAATGGAAACAGGGGTCCCAGAGGTTTCTTCAATGGTCTTGATATAGTCTCTTGCCTCTTTGGGTAGGTCATCGAGGCTCCTGGCCCCTGTGATGTCTCCACTCCATCCGTTGACCTTGCGGTAGACTGGTTTGGCCTTTTCCACCTTTCTTATGTTTGAAGGCATGGACCTGAAGTCTTGGCCATCCACCTCGTATGACTCGCATATACTGACAGGGTCTATGTCGCTCATGACATCCAATTTCGTGATCGCAAGTCCATTGAGTCCATTGAGCCTTACAGCATCCCTGAGAACCACGCCATCGAGCCAGCCACAACGTCTCCTTCTTCCAGTGGTGGCCCCGAACTCTGCCCCCTTTCTCTGGATTAGGTCTCCTGTATCATCGAAAAGCTCTGTAGGAAATGGCCCAGAACCCACCCTGGTGGTATATGCCTTGCAGATACCTATCACGCAGTCGATCCTACTTGGGCCAATGCCTGCACCACAGCAGGCCCCTCCAGCCACTGTGTTGGAAGAGGTGACAAAGGGATATGTGCCATGATCTATGTCCAATTGGGTGCCCTGTGCCCCTTCAAAGAGCACATTTCCACCTCTTTTCATGGTCTCATCTATGATCACGGACACGTTTCCAGCAAACGGTGCCAGTACCTCTGCATATTTCATATATTGGTCGTAGATTGCGTCAGCATCAACAGGTTCTGCATCTAACATCTTTGTCAGGAGGAAATTTTTTTCAGCAACATTGTTCTCGAGCTTTTCCCTGAACAGTTGAGAGTCCAAAAGATCCGTGACCTTTATGCCGTTTCTGACGATCTTGTCCTCATAACACGGGCCTATGCCCCTGCCAGTGGTACCGATCTTCTTTCCTTCAGATTTCGCCGCCTCCCTGGCATGATCCAATGCCTTGTGATAAGGCATTATGAGATGGGTATTCTCACTGATCGTCAAACGTTCGGCAGTAATCTTCTTGCCCTTCTTTTCAAGTCCTTCGAGTTCTTCTATGAACACCCCAGGGTCCAGTACCACCCCGTTGCCTATGGCACATCTTTTGTCCTCGTACAAGATACCGGAAGGTATGAGATGGAAGATGAATTTTTCTCCATCTACAACAAGGGTATGACCGGCATTGTTTCCGCCCTGAAACCTCACTATCAGGTCTGCGTATTCAGTAAGCAGGTCGACGATCTTTCCTTTGCCTTCGTCTCCCCATTGGGTTCCAACCACCACGACTGTAGACATAATTTCTTGCTCTCCCTTTACTTTTCCAACAGGGCAGGATACTTAAACTGTTGTAAAAAGTCAAACAGCTCTTGGGCCGTTTAAGATATCCAGCCACAGTCTCGTTTCAAAGATAAGAGGAAAATCCACATGGACCGCAAAGACGATTCTCCAGTATACCTGATAGATGGAAGTTCATATCTATACAGGGCCTTTTTTTCCACCCCAAGGGAATTTACCAGCTCCAAGGGTGTACCAACTAGGGCAGTCTACGTGATAACCAACATGCTTCTGAAGATCCTCAAGGAGAAGTCTCCAGAGTTTGTAGCTGTGGCCTGGGATGCCAAGGGCCCTACGTTCAGGCACGAACTCTACGAGGAATATAAGGCCAATAGGCCACCAATGCCCGAGGATCTGTCCATCCAGGTTCCATATGTGAGAAGACTTGTTGATGCCTTGGGATTGAGACAGTTGGAGCTGCAGGGCTATGAGGCAGACGACATAATAGCCACATTGGCAAAACACTTTGGCCACAAGTTGGGTAAGAAGGTAGTGATCGTCTCGGGAGACAAGGACCTCTTGCAGTTGATATCGGAAAATGTGGTCCTTTGGGACCCAATGAAGGACGAGGTCATCGACCTTAAACTTTTTCAGGAGCGCTATGGAATAAGGCCTGAGCAATTCAACGACGTATTGAGCCTTGCTGGAGATTCGTCCGACAACATACCTGGGGTATCTGGAGTAGGTCCAAAGACTGCCATAAAATTGATATCGCAATACAATTCACTTGAGAATCTCCTAAAGGACCTGGACAACCTGAAGAAGGGCAGGCTCAAGGAGATGCTCAAGAATGCTAGTCAGGAGCTTCCTCTATGGAAGAGGCTCACAAGCCTTGATCCAAGGGTGCCAGTGGAATTGGAATTAGATCTATACAAGAGGAAAAAACCTGATGAAAAAAGACTTCTCGAACTCTTCAGGGAACTCGATTTCGAAAGCCTCATTCCCTTGGTCTCTTCCCAGAAGGTCTTGTCCTATGATAGCTATCGGCTCTTGCGAACCAGAGAAGAGCTGGCAAGATGGCTGTCAGAGAACAAGGCAGCCACCCAGATAGTAATAGATACCGAGACTACCAGTCAGAGGCCTATGGAGGCCAGACTTGTAGGGGTGAGCCTGTGTATAAGGCCCCCTGAGGCCATTTATCTACCTGTTGGTCATGAGGGTCAAGGCCCCCAATTGAGCATTGAGGATCTCCAGAGCCACCTCTTGCCCATCCTGAAAGAAAAGGTCGTGGAAAAGATAGGGCAGAATATCAAGTATGACCTGATAGTCCTTGGTCGGCATGGTCTGCAGATGGAAAACATTGCCGGAGATACCATGGTGGCCTCTTATCTCCTCGATCCCACCAGGAGACGTCACAATCTGGATGAGATAGCAAGGGACACCCTGGGGCACAAGATGATTTCGTACAAGGAGGTTACGAAAGGGCTTACCAGAGATCAGAATTTTTCCCATGTCCCCATAGAAAGGGCCATGGAATATGCCTGTGAGGACGTACATGTAACCTGTGTGGTGAAAGACAAATTCCACAAAGAGCTTGAGGAAAAGGGGCTCTGGAGACTCTATTCAGAGGTGGAGGTCCCCCTCATACCGGTTCTTGCCGAGATGGAGATAAACGGGATACTGGTGGATAAACAGGGTTTGCTCAAGCTAAAAGAGGAGTTTTCAGACAGACTCAAGGCACTGAAGACAAAGATATTCGAGCTTGCAGGCCATGAATTCAACATAAATTCCACCAAGCAACTGGCTGAGGTGCTTTTTGAGGAACTCAATCTGCCCCAGCTAAAGAAGACCAAGAAGAAGACGGCCTATTCCACAGACGTGGAGGTCTTGAAGAGCCTTTCCAAGATCCATCCTCTGCCAGAGCTGCTTCTCCAATATAGAAACCTTTCAAAATTGAAGTCAACCTATGTGGACGGTCTTGAGAAAGAGATAAATCCAGAGACCGGCAGGATCCACACCTCCTTCAATCAGACGGTCACGGCAACCGGCAGGCTTTCCTCCAGCGAACCCAATCTCCAGAACATACCTGTCAGGACTGACGAGGGGCGAAGGATCAGGGCCCTTTTCATAGCCTCTCCAGGCAATATCCTGGTTGCAGCAGACTATTCTCAGATTGATCTCAGGGTCCTTGCTCATTATTCGGGGGATGAAAACCTTGTCAGGGCATTCAGGCAAGGGGAGGACATACACAGGAGGACTGCAGCCCAGATCTTTGACGTGGAGCCAGAATTTGTAACCTTGGAGATGAGGCGAGTGGCAAAGACAGTAAATTTTGGCATAATTTATGGCATGAGTGCATATGGTCTGGCAAAGGAGTTGGGGATAGGGCGGAAAGAGGCCAAAAAGTTCATAGATACCTATTTTGACAGGTACCCGGGGGTCAAGAGATTCATGACCCAGATAGTCGAAAAGGCCAGGCATGATGGGTTTGTGGAGACGATTCTTGGCAGGAGGCGTTATATTAAAGAGATAAATAGCCGAAATAGAATATTAAGGCAGTTTGCCGAGAGAACTGCCATAAATACACCCATCCAGGGCAGTGCTGCTGACATAATAAAACTCGCAATGCTCAAGGTGGTTGAAAGGTTTCAGGAACAGGAGCCAGAGGCCAGGCTTTTGCTCCAGGTTCATGACGAGTTGGTGGTGGAGTGTCCAGAGGCAAGATGTAGAAGCGTTGCCTCATTGTTGAAACAGACCATGGAAGAGATAGTCGATCTATTGGTGCCCCTCAAGGTGGCAGTAGGATGGGGGAAAAACTGGGATGAGATAAAATGAGATTGATGGAGCTACTTGAACTCAGGCCAAACGATGCAACCGAAAGGTCCTGGGTATTCAAGGGAGATGAGTACAAATATACCTCTAATCCAGAGATAATCAGCCAGGAATTGGAGGAGATGAAGAAAAACAGGACGATAGTGGAGATCCTTGCCCAGGGCTATAATTCCACTCCTTCTATTATAATAGGCCACAATGGGCACCAGATAGAGATAGACAGGCCTGTCAACTGGCCCGATCTTGACGGGCAGCTCGTCCTTCAATATAGGTTTCCTGGTTATCCCTATTCATATTTTATCACCAGCTTTTTGAGAGATGACGGCTCGAGCCTGTTTGTATCGAGTCCCGAGCTCCTGGTAGTCAACGAAAGGAGACAGTTTTTTAGGATCCCCGTGCCATCAGGCTGTTTGCTCTTGGTACCCAAAAGGGTGCAGTCTCAATCCCGGAAGGCCAAAAAGGGCAGGGTGCCGGTGAGGTATGCAGGAGTCATAAAGGACCTGAGTCTGGGAGGGGTCTGCTTTTATATGGAACCAAAACGCTTTCCCTCCCCACCGCAACTCAGGGCCAGGATAGGCCCATTGAGATTGGTGCTGAAGGTGAATAGTCAGAAGTTATGGGATGAATTCGAGATATCAGAAGGTGAGGTGGTGCGTTCAAAAGAGACCTCTATCGACAACAAGCGTTGGTATGAAGTAGCCCTCAAATTTATCCTGAGGGGAACCGAAGAGAAAAAACTCTATGAATATGTAAGACTGAGGGAACTGGAGCTGTCCAAAGTGGCAGACTGAGGCTATCCTTCCACGACTTCAACAGATTTCAACCCGGATCATGGAGCTCACAAGTTTGCCAGAGATGTGGCGCACAATCCGGGATCAATTCATGTTGTTTTCAAATTCTGGCCTGAAAGCTGGGTAACCCAAGATGTTGTTGACCATATCAGCTGTCTCAGGCCGATCATTGGTTGAATAATCTTCAGGTAGGCTCAACTCCACCACGCCTTTGCCCTGGACGATCACCTTCAGGGAGACAGGATAGCGTCCCCTGTTTCTTTTGAGTGCCTTTTTCAATTCTGGTAGTGCGGAAACGCCAACCATATCGTCTTTGATCTCTATGCTTATGGCAACGGTACGCCTCTTTCTGACCTCTTCCAGTAGCTCTATCTTTTCTGCCACCAACTTGCAGCTGATATTGTCTGACTGCGGCTCTCCCTCTTTCTTCAGGAGGCCTTCCACCCAGATGGGCTTGTCGTTTTCCAAAAGAGCTACTGCCTTGGCATATATTTCAGAAAAACACAGGATCTCGATGGAGCCATAAAGGTCTTCCAGGATCAGGAAGGCCATCTTGTCTCCCCTCCTGGTTATTTTTTCCTTCTTGCTCCTCACGACTCCAGCAAGGCCGATCCTGGAGCCCTCTGGTACTCCAGAGACGTTATCCGTGTTTACTGTTGAAAGGCGTTGTATGTCTTCTCTGAACTGATCCAATGGATGGCCACTTATATAGAAACCAAGGGCTGCTTTCTCCATAGCGAGTTTTTCCATGTCCGGCCATTCCTCTATTTCTGGAATCTCAAAGGATATCGAAGACTCCTTTTGGGGCATTATGTCAAAGAGGCTTTTTTGGCCCATGCTCTTGTCCTTTTGTCTTGAATGACCAAAATCTATGGCATGGTCCAAGACGGCCATCATCTGTGCCCGATTCAGATCAAAGCAGTCCATTGCCCCGCATTTTATGAGGCTTTCCATGACCCTTCTGTTGACCTTTCTGAGATCCACCCTGGTGACAAAATCTTCGAGGTCCTTGAATGGCCCGTTTTTCTCCCGTTCCGATGTGATCACCTCGATGGCACTGGTGCCTACGTTTTTTACTGCGGCAAGGCCAAAACGGATGGCCTCACCTTCAATGGTAAAATCGATGTGGCTGGCATTTATATCGGGTGGAAGCACCTTGATCCCACTTGAACGGCATTCTGAAAGAAATTTTACTACACCGTCCGTGCTACCCAGTTCATTTGACAGGAGAGAGGCCATGAAGGGTATGCGATAGTGGGTCTTGAGCCAGGCCGTCTGGTATGAGATCATGGCATAGGCAGCCGAGTGGCTCTTGTTGAAACCATATCCAGCAAACTTCGCCATGAGATCGAAGATGGTTTCGGCCTTGTCTTGGGGGATGTTTTTTTCAAGTGCCCCCTTCATGAACCTCTCCTTTTGGGCGTTCATTACCTCGGGGATCTTTTTGCCCATGGCCCTTCTCAGCAAGTCGCCTTCCCCCAGGCTGTATCCTGCCAGCACCTGGGCTATCTTCATGACCTGCTCCTGATAGACTATTACGCCATAGGTCTCTTTCAGGATGGGCTCAAGCTCTGGAAGCAGGTATTCGACCTCTACCTCGCCATGTTTTCTCTTGACGAAATCGTCCACCATGCCACTTTCCAGGGGGCCTGGCCTGTACAGGGCCACCAGGGCCACCAAGTCAGTGAAGCTTGAGGGTCTCATCCGCCTGATCAAGTCTTTCATGCCAGAACTCTCAAGCTGAAAGACCCCCGTGGTGTCCCCATCGGACAGAAGTTTGAATGTGGCTGGATCGTCAAGGCTGATCTTTGACAGATCTATGCGTTTGCCATGGTGTTTTTCTATGAGCTTGAGGGCGGTGTCTATGACTGTCAGCGTCTTGAGGCCTAGAAAATCAAATTTTATCAGCCCTACCTTTTCCACATCCTTCATATCGAACTGTGTGACAGTCTCATCCTCTTGGCCCTTGGTGAGGGGGAGATATTCAACCATGGGCTTGTCTGAGATGACCACACCGGCAGCATGGGTGGATGAATGGCGTGGAAGCCCTTCCAGTGCCTTGGCAATTGTGAGAAGCCTTGCCACCTGCTGATCCTTCTTTTCCAGCTCTCGAAGCTTTGGTTCCATCTTCAAGGCTGATTCCAGGCTGATATTCAGTCTGTCCGGGACCAGCTTGGCTATCTTATCCACCTCTTGATAGACCATCCCAAGGCCCCTGCCAACATCCCGGATGACAGCCTTTGCCTTCATCTGTCCAAAGGTTATGATCTGGGCCACATGGTCCTCACCTCCGTAGCGTTTGGTGACATATCTGATCACCTCGTCCCGCCGAGACATACAGAAATCCACGTCGATATCAGGCAAGGACACCCTTTCGGCATTGAGGAATCTTTCGAAGAACAGGCCATATCTTACAGGGTCTATATCGGTGATCCTCATGGAATATGCCACAAGGGAGCCAGCTGCCGAGCCCCTACCTGGGCCCACCGGGATCCCATGCTTCTTGGCCCAGTTGATGAAGTCGGCAACGATGAGAAAATAGGAGGCAAACCCCTTCTCCTTTATGATATCTATTTCTTCTTGGAATCTTTCCCTGTAGACTGCTTGTTTGTCTTGGTCGATTGCATCGTCTATGAGCCTTTTCTCAAGCCCTTCCTTGGCCCTCTTTTCAAATTCTTCCTCATAACTCAGGTTGGAGTCCATCTTGAAAACAGGGAAATGGTGAACGCCGGTTTCTATTTCCACATGGCACTTTTGGGCTATCTCCAAGGTGTTTGCAATCGCTTCTGGACACCAAGAAAAACGCTCCTTCATCTCGTCCTGATCGGCGAAAAAGAGCTTGTCCGTAGAGAATTTCATACGCCCTGGGTCATCGACGCTCCTGCCTGTCTGGATGCAGAGAAGCACGTCATGTGCATCTGCATCTTCACGGTTTAGGTAGTGGCAATCATTGGTGGCAACAAGGGGCAGGCCCAATGCCTCGGCCAGAGAGACAAGGACCTGGTTCACGTCCCGTTGTTCAGGGATGCCGTTTTCCTGTAGTTCCAGATAGAATCTGTCCTTGAATATACTGGCATAGGTCTCAGCCAATGCCCTGGCCCCTTTTTCATCCCCCCTCAGGCAGGCATGAGCCACCTCTCCGTGAAGACATGCAGAAAGGGCAATGAGTCCTTGATTGAATTCCGCAAGGAGTTCTTTGTCTACCCTGGGTTTGTAGTAGAAGCCCTCGAAATTGGCCAAGGTTACCAGCTTGAGAAGGTTCTTGTAACCGGTATTGTCCATTGCCAGGAGTACCAGGTGGAATGCCGCCTCGCTTTGGTTTCTTGCGCTCCTGTCCTTTCTGTGTTTTGGGGCTACGTAGAGTTCACAGCCAATGATGGGTTTTATACCTTCTTTTTGGGCCTGCTGATAGAATTTGAGGGTCCCAAACATGTTTCCATGGTCTGTGATGGCCAAGGAATCAAAGCCATACTCTCTTGCCTTGGGAAAGAGGTCTTTAAGTCTTATGGCACCGTCCAGGAGACTATATTCCGTATGAAGATGAAGGTGTGTGAATCCTGCCATGGTTTTTCACTCCCATTCGATGGTTGCCGGGGGCTTTGAGCTTATGTCGTAACAGACACGGTTTACCCCTTTGACCTCGTTTATGATCCGGTTAGACATACGGCCAAGCAGATCATAGGGGAGCCTGGACCAATCGGCAGTCATCGCATCCAGGCTGTCCACCACCCTGATGGCCACTACGTGATCGTATGTGCGCTCGTCACCCATGACACCTACTGTCCTAATTGGAAGGAGCACTGCAAATGCCTGCCAGACCTTCCAATACCAATTTGAGGTCTTCATCTCCTCGAGCACGATGGCGTCTGCCTCTCTGAGGATGGCAAGACGGAGCTTGGTCACCTCACCAAGTACCCTTATGGCCAGGCCTGGACCAGGAAATGGATGTCTGTTTACCAGCTCATATGGCATCCCAAGCTCTTCCGCCACCTTTCTCACTTCGTCCTTGAACAGTTCCCTCAGGGGCTCTATCAGCTCCAGCCTCATTACCTCGGGCAGCCCACCCACATTGTGATGGCTTTTTATGGTGGCTGAAGGCCCTTTGAATGATACACTTTCAATCACATCTGGATAGAGGGTGCCCTGGGCCAGGAAGTCCACGTGTCCAATCTTCGATGCCTCCTCCTCAAAGACCTTTATGAACTCCCTGCCTATGATCTTCCTCTTCTTTTCCGGGTCCTCCACCCCCTTCAGTTTTGAAAGAAATCTTTCTTCAGCGTCGACGAAGTGCACATTCAGGTCGAACTGTTTCAAGAAGGCCAGGACTACTTGGGCCTCGTTTTTTCTGAGCAGCCCGTTGTTTACGAAGATACAGGTCAGGTTGTGGCCAATGGCCCTGTTTATCAAAAGGGCCGTGACAGTGGAGTCTACACCGCCGGAGAGGGCACATATCACCTTCCTGTCCCCTGCCTTGGCCTTGATTTCTTGGACCGTAGATGCCACAAAAGAGTGCATATTCCACTCCGGTGAGCAGTGGCATACCCGAAAGAGGAAATTGGCGATCACATCTCGTCCTATTTCAGTGTGTACGACCTCTGGATGGAATTGGACACCGTAGATGGGCTTTGTCTCATGGGCCATGGCGGCTACAGGGCATGATTCGCTGTGTGCAATCACCTTGAATCCAGGTGGAAGCTCTTCGACCCTGTCGCCGTGGCTCATCCAGACCTGGTGTCGTATCGCTCTTTCGGCCAGTCCAAAAAAGAGCTCGTCTGGCTCGTCAATTATTAGCTTGGCATGTCCATATTCCCTCTGTTCACTCTTCTGTACCCGGCCTCCCAGGAGAAAGGTGGTAAGCTGCATGCCATAGCAGATGCCCAGTATGGGAATATCCAAGTCGAAAAGCTCTCGAGGGACATGGGGTGCATCAGGGTCATAGACACTCGATGGCCCGCCTGAGAGTATGATGCCCTTTGGGGAGATTGCTTCTATGTCTTCAATACTTATATTATATGGATGGATTATACAGTATACTTGGGCCTCCCGGACCCTTCTGGCTATGAGTTGTGTTGTCTGGGAGCCAAAATCCAGTACTAATATTGTTTGCATTCTGGATGTGGTGCTCATTTGTTCCCCTTACATATATATTTTTGGCCAAAAGGGCATGATGGAGCTATATTCCACTGCCATGCCTCCAGTGGCAGAAATCAAGATCTTGAAATATGGTAATGGAAAACATGTAAAATAAAAAGTCCATAAAGTTGAGAAGAAATTAGGGCTGTGTTAAATTTAGAACTATGGATAAAAAAGGAGAAATTCCTCGCGAGCTGGATTCTCAGGGCAAGAAAGGAGAAGACAGGCAAGGCGATTTAAAGACAGAAGGCACAGTTATACCCTCTGACAATGTAGTTCCAAAGGAGAGCGGTGAGGATGATTCTGAAAAGCATCCTTTTCCGTCTCAGAAAACCTTGGAAAAAGAGATAAGGGATTATCTGACCAAGAAATATGGCGGCAAGGTGAAGGTCATTTCCCAGATGGTTTTTCCAAAACAGGTCCGCCCAGAAGACACAGATCATACCGAGGAGAGGGTAGAAAGAGACAAGAACCCCCTCTTCTTTGACATAATGCCAGAAGAGTTGGAGGCATATCTCAACGAGTATGTGGTAAAGCAGGACGCAGCCAAGGCAGTTCTCGCCACGAAGATCTGTACCCACTTCAAAAAGATAGCCTATCTGGAAAAAGTTGGTAAAAAACGTTTGCCAGTAGGCAATATCAAAAATAATATCATCCTGATTGGCCCCACGGGTGTGGGAAAGACCTATCTCATAAAACTCATTGCTGCAAAGCTTGGTGTACCTTTTGTGAAAGGAGATGCGACCAAGTTCAGTGAGACCGGCTATGTAGGTGGGGACGTGGAGGATCTTGTCAGGGATCTCGTCAAGGAGGCAGATGGGGACATAAAAAGGGCCCAATATGGTATCATCTATATCGATGAAATCGACAAGATAGCCTCTACCCAGGGGCTGAGGGGGCCTGATGTCTCCAGGGCCGGGGTGCAAAGGGCGCTTTTGAAGCCCTTGGAAGAGACAGAAGTCGACCTCAAGACCCCCCATGATCCCATCTCTCAGCTTGAGGCCATAGAACATTTCAGAAAGACTGGAAAGAGGATGCAAAAGACAATAAACACCAAGAACATCCTGTTTATTGTCAGTGGCGCCTTCTCTGGCCTGGCTGATATAGTCAAAAAGAGACTCTCGAGGCAGGGTATTGGCTTTGGCGCAGATCTGGATGTGGAAGAGGATAAATATTGGCTTCGAAAGGTCAAGCCCCAGGACATGGTGGAGTTCGGTTTCGAAAACGAATTCATAGGTAGATTGCCTGTTATTGCCGTCCTGGAAGAGTTGACCGAAGAAGACCTCTTTGACATATTGAAAAATCCCAAGAGCCCGGTGATCGTTAGTAAGAAGCAGGACTTCAAGGCCTATGGAATCGATCTCAAATTCGAATCTGATGCCTTGAGGTTGTTGGCTCACAAGGCCTTTCAGGAGAAAACCGGGGCTCGTGCCCTGGTTAGCGTCCTGGAAAGGGCACTTCTGCCTTTTGAGAAAAAGCTTCCCTCAACAGGTATAGATTATCTCGTGGTGACACGACAGATTATCGAAGACCCTGAAGGAGAGCTCGAAAAGCTCTTGGAAGATCCTGATACCCCTGGGAGAAAAAGGTATTATGAGGCATTTCTCCAGCAGGAGAAACAGCAGATAATCGCTGGTCTCAACCCTGGAATGCTCCCAGAGTGGGAGGAACAGGGCATGGTGCTGAATGATCTCAGAAAAGAGCTCATTGCCCACCTATGCCTAAAGGACGATCTAAGCGTGGAGGAAGCAGCAGCAAACGTGCTGTTCTGGATACAGCAGATCAAGAGCTATGAGGCCTCTTTCTACAATCGGTGTGAAATAGAGATAACCTTTGATGATACTGCGATAGACCGGATCCTGGAAGCTTGCCGATTTGATCCATCGAGTCTTTACGTCCACTGTGAACGCCTTTCAAGTATTCTCGAATATGGCCTGACTCTCATTAGGGAAAAGACAGGTCAGGAACAGTTCAATGTGCCCTCAGAAGCAGTGGATAACCCGGAACTGTTCATAAACCGCCTTATCCGTATCTGCTACGAGTCGGAAAATTAGGAGAAAAGCCCATGAGTTCAAGACCCGTGGTATTGCTGGTTGACCACAGACCGGAGAGTAGACCAATATTTCAGCAGGTCGCTGAGAAAATTCCCTTTGAGCTTCTGGTGGCAGAAGATGGCCAGGCGGGCTTTGATATAGCCATGGAGACTGTGCCAGATCTGATAGTCATACGTCAGAATATTCCTATACTCAATGCCCAGTCTGTCAGCGTACTTTTGAAACAATCTCCCGATACAGACAAGATCCCCATAATGGTCATCTGTTCCCAGTTGTCAGAAGAGGAGAGGGAGAAATTCCAGGATGCCGGGTGCAACGATTGCATCAAGGAGCCAATGGATGTGGATGCTGTTATCTCAAAAATAAAGGAGTGGCTGCCATTATGATGTTTCCAGAATATAGGCCAAGGAGATTGAGGAGGACAGAGGCGTTACGTTCAATGGTGCGTGAGACCAGTATCTCCAAGGAGCACCTCATCTATCCCCTATTCGTGGCACCTGGGAAAAAGGTACGACAGCCCATAGAATCTATGCCTGGTGTGTTCCAGATGTCTGTCGACGTGGCTGTCGAGGAGGCAAGACAGGCCTATGATCTCGGGCTGCCAGCCGTTTTGATTTTTGGCCTGCCGGAAAAGAAGGATTCCAAGGGCAGCCATGCCTGGATAAAGTCCGGGATAGTCCAAAAGGCCGTCTCTGCCATAAAGAAAGACGTGCCAGACTTGATGGTGGTTACAGATGTGTGCCTATGTGAATACACCTCTCATGGGCATTGCGGCATAGTGGTCAAAGACAGGACAAGTGGTGGCCATTCTGTCATCATCGACAATGACGCAACCCTTGAGCTCCTTCAAAAGGTCGCCTTGTCCCATGCCAGGGCAGGGGCCGATATGGTGGCACCCTCGGACATGATGGATGGCAGGGTGGGGGCCATCAGGGAGGCCCTCGACGACAATGGCTATGAACACATACCCATCATGTCCTATGCAGTAAAATACGCATCCAGCTTTTATGGCCCCTTCAGAGATGCAGCCGAGTGTGCTCCCCAATTCGGAGACAGGAGTTCCTATCAGATGGATGTCGCCAATAGTCGTGAGGCCCTGAGAGAGGCTACCCTTGATATGGAGGAAGGAGCAGATATCCTAATGGTAAAGCCAGGCATGCCATACCTGGATATTATCAGCCTATTGCGTCAAGAGTTCAGCCTTCCCATAGCTGCATATCAGGTCAGCGGTGAATATGCCATGATCAAGGCTGCGGCTGGCAACGGTTGGATAGATGAAAAACGGGTGGTCTTGGAATCCCTGCTCTGCTTCAGGCGCGCCGGAGCCGACATAATTATTACATATTTTGCCAAGGATTTTGCAAAGTCCTTTTAAGGCGTCGTCTTGGCCCAAGGGCCTCTCCAGCCTGAGTCACGATGGCTACAGGATCTTTCTGCTTGGCCAGGCAGTGGCCCTGTTGGGTACCTGGGTCCAGGGCACAGCACAGAGATGGCTCGTGCTGGAGCTCACAGGCTCCACCTTTTATGTGGGTCTTCTGGGCACTGTTACTGGGTTGCCCATCCTGCTTTTTGCCCTGGTGGGTGGAGTGCTCGCAGACAGGCTACCCAAGATATCGTTTCTGATACTGGTTCACTTCCTCATCCTTTTACAGGCCATGATTTTTGGCCTCCTGGTGGAAAAGGGCTCCATTACCTTCCCGATCATACTTGCCTTGTCTTCTATCCTTGGGGCAGGCATGGCCTTTGAAGTGCCTGCGCGGCAATCCCTGGTCTTCGATCTCGTGGGGAGGAAGGATATCACAAATGGGATTGCCATACACTCTGCGGCCTTCAACCTGGCCCGTTTTGGCGGACCGGCCATGGCTGGCCTCCTCATGAGCGCAGGACTCATGGCAGGTTGTTTTTTCTTCAAGGCCTTCTCTTCACTCTGTATAATTTCATCCCTTCTATATGTGAGAAAGAGATATAGCCAGTTCAATAGGCCCATTGATGGCAATCGTCTCTCTGCACGAGAATCGATCTGCCAGGCCTTTACCTTTGCGGCCACCCACAAGCTCCTTTCAAAGGTACTTGCAGCCATTATGTGCTTTGGCATCCTTCTCCTACCATATTCCATCCTGCTACCCTCTCTTGGCAGAGATGTCTTGGGTCTTGGGGCCAGGGAATATGGTTTCATGTGTGCCGCAAATGGTCTGGGGGCCCTTGGTGCAGCCGTCTTTGTGGCCATGTTCGGCCACAGGGGTAGAAGGGAGAATTGGTGGTGGATCGGCTCCTTCCTCTTTCCTGCCTCCATAATGGCAGTGGCTGCTGCCAAGGACTTCTATCAGATATCCCTTCTCCTTTTCTTAAGTGGTTTTGTAATGGTAATAACATCAACGAGTGCACTTAGTATCCTGCAGATAGAATCGTCCAATGAATTGAGAGGCAGGATCATGGGACTTTTTTCTACTTGTTTCATGGGCCTTTTCCCCTTTGGAAGCCTCTTTCAGGGTTTTGTTGCACAACATGTTGGTATACGCCTTACAATGGCAGTGACCGCCGGGTTGGCCATGGCCATGAGTACCATGTTTTTCATATCAAGGATAAGGGGCAGGAGACTGGCGAGACAAGGGGCCAATTGAGATAGGGTAGGCTGCTGGTATTAGTTGGAGGTTGAACGATATGGCTTCTGTTTTTGATATTCTCAAAGAGACAAGGAAAGACAACTGTGGGAAATGCGGGTACCCAACCTGTCTTGCATTCGCCGCTGCAGTGCATTCAGGGGCTGTGTCAAGGGCCCAATGTCCTTTTATCAAGGGTGAAGGCTCCAAGGAGGATGCAAGGAACAACAGGCCTGATCCTGAGACTACCCTTGTAAGACAGCTTCGGGCAAAGATCAGGGGTATGGACTTGTCAAGACTTGCTCCAGGGCTTGGTGGAAGAGTTGTAGAGACAGAGAAGGGCAAGGCGCTCGAGCTCTTTTATCTTGGCAGAAAGGTGTTTTTGAGCCAGGATGGTGTAACCTCTCAGGGAGGAGAAGATCTTGAGACAAGGGATCAGATCCTGCTTTATAACTATTTGTTTTTCAAGGGCAATGGCCCTCTTTCTGGAAGATGGGTAGGTTTAGAGTCCTTCCCAAATTCCATGTCGAAGGTGGTCACCTTAAAGAAGTATACGGAGGAAAGATTGGCCCAGGCCTTTAAATCCAGGATTGGAGACCTTATTGATGCCTGTCTTAACCTTGACGGAAAGGCCATAGAGCCTTGCTATGCCGATGCCTGTATACTGGTCCCGGTCCTTCCAAGAGTACCCATCCAGATACATTTCTGGGATGAAGACGAGGAGGACGGCTTTCCTGCCAAGGTCAAGGTATTGTTTGACGAACGGGCCCTTGATTTTCTCGATATCGAATCCTTGATCTTTGCGTCAGAAAGGCTGGCAGAGACCCTCACAGGTCGTTGATGTGGACCAGGGCCTGTCTCATCGCCTTTGGGAATCGGCATAGAATCCGTGAGTTGTCCAGGATGAGCCCAGCCCCAAGGATGTATTCACCTGTTTTTATTATGATATAACCTGGCGTTTCGATCTCCTGCGCATCTATTGACTCCAGGCCCAGATCGATCTCTCCCTCCAGGCAAAGTCGGCCTATCTGTGCCTTGTCAAGATGTAGGATATTTTTCCAGGCCAGGTGCCCAAATCTCTGGAGAAAGACAGTCGTGGGTTTTAGGTATCCAGCTACCAGCCGCATGAATGGAAGCCCACAACGCACAAACGAGGATTTGGGGAAGTCGATTTTCCCAGGCTGCCTTCTGAACAAAAATGCTTGACGCTTGAATGCATAGATATGATAGGCCTCGAAGGAGCTTGGTGCCATGCCAAATCTATCTTTGAGAAAGGCCAGGAGACCCAGTCTGTCTTCAGGCCTTAACAACTCTGGCAAGGAAGAACCCGACTGAATGGATCTTGTGGGGATAAAATCTCCTTGCCAGTCCAACCCCTTTGTCATATTCTTTTTCCTTGAATCTTGTTATGCCAGGGGACCATGGTACAGGTGGGTCCCAAGGGGTGAGTTTTGCCCGCCTTTTCTGAAGGAGATAGTGGACAACCTCTTCGTTTTCCTCCACATTCAGGGTACATGTGGAATATACCATGATACCTCCACTCCTCAACAGGTCAAAGCCCTTGGTAATCAGCCCCTTTTGGATTGCAGGAAGATCGGTCTTCCCAGGTTTCATGTGGCGTATGTGGCCCGTTTCGTCCATCCTGTACCGTCCTATACCACTGCATGGTGCATCCACTATTACCTTGTCGAACTTGTGTCCCCAGGTGAAGTGTTCCCCTCTTGCCTGGGTGACAACAGTGTTGGTGATACCCATGCGCTTGATGTTTGCCATGAGGGCAGTGATGCGGCCGAGTTTTCTGTCATTGGCCACAATGAGTCCCATGTCTTTCATTGTCTGAGCAAGGTGGGTGGCCTTACCTCCTGGGGCTGCACACAGATCAAGCAGCCTTTCGTGTGGTTTGGGGTCAAGGGCCTTTACTGGTAGGCATGAGGAGAGGGCCTGGGGGTATATGTAGCCAAGATGGTAACTCAAGACAGGCGATGGAGGCGGGTCATGGTTTTTTACGAGGACGAGTTCCTCAAAGCATGTCTCCTCAAACCAGATCCCTTCTGATCTGAGTAGACTCTTTGCCTCCTCTGTCCCTATCTTGAGGGTATTGATCCTGTAATAGAGGGGCAGAGGCCTTTTTAGCCCCTGGAGATATCCATTGAAGTCAGGGATTAATCCTTTGTAATCAGCCAAAAAAAGGGAAAATTTATCCATCAATAGATGTGGGATCGGTTGAGATGTGAAGGAAGCTTTTTACAGTCCAGCATGGAGACAGGTCATGGGGTATTGCCTGTTTTTTTTCTCCCCCCCTTTTTCTTGGGTGGTTCAGGTTTCTTTGGCTCTTCAAGGATTCCATTTAGAAAGAATTGGCTAATCTGCCTGGCAGCCGTCCTGACACTATATTTTTTTTTGGAGGAAAGTACCCAGAACCTGGACATCTCGTCAAGGGCACCAAAGAATGCCCGTTTGAATATACCAGGACGTATGTCCTGTCTGAAGATACCCTTTTTTTGCCCTTCCTTGACTATCTGGGAGATTATGTGCAGGTACTCTGCAAATTTCCTGTTCCTGTATTCTTTTATGAACTTGCTACTCTGCCTGAGTTCCACCTGGATCAGTTCTGCCAGTTCCTTGTCTTTTTCCACGAGGCTCAAGTGCAGGAGTGCAAAGTGTTGAAGTTTATCCCTGGGGTCGTCGAACCTGGCGATTTCCTGCTTGACCCTGGCAATGATCTTGCCCATCTCTTCTTCAAAGATGGTGATGAGTATGTCGTATTTGTTGTTGAAGTAGAGATAAATGGTACCATCTGCCACATTGGCCTCTTTGGCGATCTCTGCTATGCGGGAATTAAAAAAGCCATTTCTGGCAAAGACCCTGATGGCCGCTTGGATGATTCTTCCGTGTTTGTCAGCTACTTTCATCAACTTTTATATATCAGATTCGGGAACAGAAGTGAATAAGTATTCATTCAGATATTATATTTTTACCACATTTGTCAAGAGAAAATAGTCACAGGTCCCTTGTCTACAGGGTAACTTGTTGTTTCAAAGGGCAAAATCCTTTTGGGTATTTTTGAAGAGATTGCTGAATAGTCAATCAGTCTTACCCCTTGGGATAATCGACCCTTTTGCACAAGAGACATATCCCTGAACCCCGTCTATTCAATGTATGCTACCAACATGGGCAAAGGCGTCTTATTTCTGCCATCTGTCCCCTTTTTATCCGTGAGATCCCTTCAGGTATGACGATGACACAATCTGCAAGGGCTATCCTTTTGAGTCTGCTGGTCTCTTTTACAGGGGAGGCCAGGGGACAAACCCCCCTCATTCGGCTCTTGGCAAGTATCAACTGGGTCCAGTCGTCTCTGCCCTTTAGGTCTGTCAACACCGTTGCCCTTTCCATAGGGGGAAAGAGTCCACCCCTGCCCATCAATCTGAGTAGCCCCGGAAGTGCTATGAAGATGAATGCCAAATAGTTTGAGGGGGGACCTCCAGGGAGATTGAATATGAACTTTGTCCCTTTTACACCCATGCACACCCCTTTCCCAGGGCCTATCCTGCATCTTTTGAAGAGGAATTTGACACCGATCCTCTCCATTATAGAGATCACCAGATCCCTGTCTCCATCCAATACTCCGCCGCTGGTGATCACCGCATCGCTTCCATCAAAGAGTTTCAGCAAGAGTTGTTCAAGTTCTTTTTCATCGTCGCCGCACAGGGCTGTACGGCACTCGATACCAAATGTCTGCAACCAGGATACAATGGTGGCCCTATTGCTGGGGAAGATCTTTCCCTGGAGAGAACCAGCACCCTCCTCTGCCAGCTCGCTACCTGTTGCAAGGACAGAGACGATAGGTCTCTTGTAGGCCCATACCCAGTTATTTCCAGAGGCGGAGATGAGACCAGAGATGGCCGGGGTAACCAGGGTGTCCTTCTCCAGGATCAAGTGGCCAGCACGGAGATCCGTGCCCCTTTCGAGGATATTACGTCCCCTTTGTGACGGGGCAAGTGCGGATATCACGCCCTGTCCAGATGGGGTGGTCAGCTCCTGGGGCAGTATGGCAGTTGCACCAGGTGGAACCGGTGCTCCGGTCATTATCCTTACCGCCTCTCCCTGGTGGATCTCGAATTCGGTGTCGTCTCCTGCAGTGACAGTACCTTTGACAGCGAGTGGAACCGGGCTGTCTTTGGCAGCCGTCGAGATGTCGTCAGATTTCAGGGCATAGCCATCCTTCAGAGAGGAGGTCACAGAAGGTGCATCTGTCTTGGATATGACAGGCTGGCTGAGTACCCTCAAGAGGGCATTGGATGCCTTGACCTTTTCTTCTCCCAGGGGAGGGATGGATCTTACGAAGTCCAATGCTTCGTTGAATGAAATCATGTAGTTGATCCTTGTCCAAAATGGAAATGCCTGCTTGCGAAAAGTCTTATTAAATAAAATCTTTCATCGGACGATAAAGATAATGTTCATTGATCATATTTTCAAATCGAAATGGGAGGCTATTGATGAAATTTTCTCTTAACAGTATACAGGGCAAGGTTGGTTCAGTGTTGGCAATACTCCTGTTGGTAAATATCATAACCATCGCTGCAACATTTATTACCCTGGCCAAGCAGGAAAAGGACAGCGTCTATGTGGATGTGGCAGGCAGGCAGAGGATGCTGTCCCAGAAGCTGACCAAGGAGACGTTGCTCTATGTTGAAACAAAGGACAAGGCATGGCAGCACAAGCTGGCTGTGACAAAGGACCTTTTTGAAAGGAGCCTTTATGCCCTAAGGGATGGAAACCCCAAGATGGGACTTACACCCACCAAAGATCCGTTCATTCTCAAGGAACTCGACAAACTGGCTGCCCTTTGGGGTGAGTATAAAAGGCATCTGGATACGGTGTTGACAGAGGGTGTAGACACTGCCCATGTCAAGAATGCGGTGGAATATTTAAAAGCCAACAACATGGCCCTCTTGAGGCAGGCGAACGAGGTAACCCAGGCCTTCAAGAAGATGGCAATAAGCAGTATATCGAGCCTCAAGGTCTTACAGATAGTTATGCTCTGCCTGTCTTTTGTTGTCTTTGGTTTCTCTGCCTGGTTGATCCATGCCCAGGTCTTGAGGCCCTTGAACAAGCTTCTCCCTGTTATAGACGGGATCTCAAAGGGCAATCTCAAGGTCAGGGCCAATCTCAAGGTCAAGGGTGAGCTGAGGAATCTTGCAGAGGCCATAAATGCCATGGCCGAGAGGCTTCAGAACATGATCCAGGATATCAAGGATGACTCGACCCAGATCAAGAATTCCTGCCAGGAGCTGGATGGTGTCAGTTCCAAGGTGTTCGATGGTACCTCTCATATGCATAAGATAGTTGGTGAGGTGGCAGAGGTGGCAGAGAATGTGGATGACAGGATAATATCCGTGACCAGGGCATCTCAGGAGCTTACCGAGGCCACAACTGAGATCGCGCAGAGTGTGGCCCACACCGCAAGCATAACGAACGATGCCCAGGACAAGGCCTCCAACGCCAATACCGTCATCAAGAAGCTTGGCGAGAGCTCAGACAAGATAGGCAGTATCATCCAGGTGATCAATACTATTGCTGAACAGACCAATCTACTCGCCCTGAACGCCACCATAGAGGCAGCAAGGGCAGGGGAGGCAGGAAAGGGATTTGCCGTTGTGGCAAACGAAATAAAGGAACTCGCCAGGCAGACTGGAGAGGCCACGGAAGAGATCACCAATATGATCCAGACAATCCAGTCTGAAACCGGAATAGCCGTGGAATCGGTTGAAGAAATCACGAACATCGTGGCCCAGATCAATGACCTGGCAAACACCATTGCCTCTGCTGCAGAAGAGCAGACCGCTACTGTTTCAGAGATAAGTGTCAATATGGAAGATGCCTCCCAGGAGGTAAAGGGTGTGAAAAACAGGAGCATGGAGGCAGCCGAACTCTCCCGCTCCGTGTCGAATATCGCCCAGGATACGGCAGAATGCTCCAAAAGACTTGGTAACTTGGCAGATGACCTGGAGGAGATGACCAGGCAGTTTTCCACATCCTGAAACGACCGATATTGTCTTTCTATTGATATCAAGCCGGGATATTGCCAATGGCGGTATTTCGGCTTTTTGTATTTTGGTCTCCCATGTTTCAATTGAAAGGTATGGTCTGGTATGGAATAATCCCATCAAATTCATCCAGCATATCCCTGCGAAAGGTTATAGAAAATGGCGAGAGAACAGTGGAACAGCCAGCTTGGATTCGTACTGGCAGCAGTGGGTTCGGCCATTGGCCTTGGAAATATCTGGCGCTTTAGTTACATGGCCTATGAGTACGGTGGCGGGGCGTTCCTCATCCCTTACGTCCTGGCCCTGATAACAGCAGGGATTCCCCTGCTCCTCCTGGAGTTTGCCATTGGTCACGAAAGGAGTGGCTCTGCTCCCATGGCATTTGCAAAGATAGACAGGAGGTTCGAATGGGCTGGCTGGTGGGCTGTCACCTTTGTCATGTTTGGTATAGTGCTTTATTATTCCGTGATTATCGCATGGTGTCTCAATTACTGTATCTATTCATTGAATCTGGGTTGGGGTAGTGATCCCAATGCCTTTTTCTTCAAGGAATTTCTTGGGCTCAGTTCCCACCCTTTGGATCTTGGCACTATTGAGATGCCCATATTCCTGTCAACTGCTGTAATATGGTTCCTGAACTGGTTCATCGTCTTCAGGGGGATTGGAAGTGGGATAGAATTGGCAAACAAGATATTCATGCCCCTTCTGTTTTTTATTACTATGGGTTTGGTCGTTTGGGCAATGACCCTGGATGGGGCATCCCAAGGGATCATGGCCTATCTCAGGCCAGATTTCTCAAAGATCTCAAAGGTGGATGTGTGGATAGACGCCTATAGCCAGATATTTTTTACGCTGAGTCTTGGCTTCGGGATCATGGTGGCCTATGCGAGTTACCTTCCGGCAAAGTCGGATCTCAGCAGAAATGCCCTCCTGACAGGGATCATAGACAGTGCCTTTGCCATTGTTGCAGGGCTTGGGGTCTTTGCCGTCTTGGGATTCATGGCAAAGGCAAAGGGACTTGGCATATCTGAGGTTGTATCCCAGAGTATAGGTTTGGCATTCGTGGTCTATCCCAAGGCCTTGAGCATAATGCCAGGAGGCAGTGTGTTCGGCTTCATCTTCTTCTTGAGCCTGGTGGTTGCTGGCCTTTCCTCATCCATATCCATCATAGAGGCCTTTACTGCTGCCATAATAGACAAATTTGCCCTGAATAGACGATTTGTAGTAACGATAATTTGTATTGCCGGTTTCATCGGCTCCATAGTCTTTACCACCAAGGCAGGGCTTCTGTGGCTTGATATAGTGGATCATGTCCTTACCCATTATGGGCTTGTCTCCGTTGGTCTCATAGAGTGTATCCTCGGTGCCTGGATATTCGACATTGGAAGATTGAGAAGACATATCAACAAGGTCTCTTCCATAAAGATGCCCAGGCTATGGGAACAATTGATCCAGTTCTTCATACCATTGATCCTGGGATTGATGCTTGCTGGGGATATTGTTGCAGAACTCAAGAGTCCGTATGGAGGCTATAGTTGGTTTGCCATATTCATGATCGGTGTGAATTGGATTATATTTACCCTGATTGTTGCAGCCGTCTTCACCAGGCGTCCTTGGCACTATGAATACGCCTTGCATACCAGGGAAGAAGAAGATGATGAAACACGTTCCTCTGGCTGAGAGATTGAGGCCCAGATCCCTTGAAGAGTTTGTTGGTCAGGATCACCTCCTTGGAAAAAACAAGATCTTAAACAGTCTCCTTTCCAGGGGCCGCCTCCCCTCTATCATCCTTTGGGGGCCGCCAGGCTGTGGTAAGACAACACTTGCCCGCATATTGGCCAGGTTGGTGGACGCCAATTTTGTCAGCTTTTCAGCCGTGCTTTCAGGTATAGGTGAGCTTCGTGCCATAGTTAAGGAGGCCAAGGAGGTCTCAAAGGAGGGTGGCCCAAGGACCGTGCTCTTTGTTGATGAGATCCATCGTTTCAACAAGGCCCAACAGGATGCCTTCTTGCCCCATGTGGAATCAGGGCTTTTAACCCTCATTGGCGCCACTACGGAAAACCCCTCCTTTGAGATTATTTCACCCCTTCTTTCCAGGTGTCAGATCCTTACCCTCAATCCCCTTGACAGACAAGCCCTTTCAACCCTGCTGGACAGGGCCCTGAACGACAGGCAAAGAGGTCTTGGCAACCTGGATATCACCATTGATCAGGATGCCAAGGAGGTCCTGGTGGCACGATCGGACGGAGATGCAAGGACCCTTTTGAATTATCTTGAATTGGCCTCTGAATTGGCCCTCTCTGGCAGGCCTGAAGGCAAGGGATCAATCATAACCCTTGAGCTTGTAGAAGAGGCGATTCAACAAAAGGCCTTGCGTTATGACAAGGATGGTGAAGAACACTACAACCTGATTTCTGCATTTCACAAGAGCTTGAGGGGTAGTGATCCTGACGCAGCCCTCTATTGGTTGGCACGTATGTTGTCTTCTGGTGAAGATTCTCATTATATAGCCAGGAGGATGGTGCGTTTTGCAAGTGAGGATATTGGAAATGCCGATCCCCAAGCCCTGACTGTCTCTCTAAACGCCCTAAACGCCTTTGACTTTCTTGGTAAACCCGAGGGAGAGCTCGCCCTGGCCCAGGCAGCATTATATCTTGCCACTGCCCCAAAGAGCAATGCCGTCTACAAGGCCTTGGGCCAGGTGCAGGCAGACGTGAACAAGTTTGGCAGCCTTCCGGTCCCGTTGCACATCAGAAATGCACCTACGAGGCTCATGAAGGAATTGGGTTATGGCAAGGGTTACAAGTATGCCCACGACCATCCGGATGCCGTTGTGGAACAGGAATACCTACCTTCAGAGTTGAGAAACCGGATATATTACCATCCAACCACCAGGGGCTATGAGCGCACCATCAAGGATCGGCTGGACAAGTGGCGGAAGATCCTGGCTCGGAGAAGGGGCATGGGGAGAAAGACAAAGAAAGACTGATTGAAAAAACAGTATGATCCAGACTCAAGGTTGGCCTTAGTCTCGATTCTGTTTCTTACTCTCTATGGCCATCTCTATGAGCCTGTCAAGCAGCTTGCTGAAATCGAGCCCTGCAGCAGCAGCGGCCTGGGGAAATAGGCTCGTAGGGGTCATCCCAGGGATGGTGTTTGTCTCGATGACGAAGATTTCTCCTGCCTCGTCGACGATCATGTCTGTTCTGCTGTAGCCTGAAAGTTTCAGGGCCTTATGGGCTGTGAGTGCCAGTTCTTGGGCCCTTTTGGTTATTGTATCCGGTAAATCCGCAGGGCATATCTCCCTTGTGGCCCCAGGCTTGTATTTGGCCTCAAAATCAAAGAATTCATATTTGGCACGATCCGGTATGATCTCTACAATGGGCAGGGCCTCGAGTTTGTCGAGCCCGATGACGCCCCCTGTGATCTCCCTGCCTGTTATGAATTGTTCCACTATTATCTCGTCATCCCATTTGAGGGCCTGTTCCACCCCAGGCAGGATTTCTTCCTCATGTCTTATTATCTTTATCCCCACACTGGATCCTTGGTTGCAGGGTTTCACCATGACAGGAAGCCCCAGTCTTTTCTTTATCGCTTCTTCATCCGCCAGGGAGGCCCCAGTGAGATGGAGCCAGTCAGGGGTGTTTATGCCAGCGTCCTT
This sequence comes from Deltaproteobacteria bacterium, assembly GCA_026986785.1. Taxonomy (GTDB): domain Bacteria; phylum Desulfobacterota; class Dissulfuribacteria; order Dissulfuribacterales; family QOAL01; genus QOAL01. The sequence continues at coordinate 75,606 of JALSNW010000015.1, forward strand.
GTACACCACTTTGGAAAGGTGTTTGTCCATGGCCAGGGCACTTCCAAGGACCCCGGAACCCTGGTAGGGGATATCCAGTAGATCCAAAAGCCCTTGGACCGTACCGTCCTCACCGTATCTTCCGTGAAGTAGGACAAAGACGCAATCAAGCCCTGGGGAGTCCTTTACGAGCTTGTCGATATCCTTTGCGGCATCATAGCGTTTGATCTGATATCTATTCTTGTCCAGGGCCATTTCAACTCCTCGTGCCCCGGCAATCGAGACCTCCCGTTCCGCTGACCTGCCTCCGAAAAGCAATCCAAGCCTAATCATTACTATATCCCTCCTAAAAAAGGGTTTGACAGCCGCTACCCAAAGGGTAAATACCTATCCCAAAAGATCATGGCTGGGGTCGGTTCCATTGCCAGCATATCTTAGCCTTTTGTATCATGGTACAAGGGAATAAAAAAGCCTTGATAGAAAATGAATATCCAACCATGCCCAGACCTGCCGTAGGAGTGGTTGTGGTAGATGGAGACAAAAGGATATTGATGGTCAGAAGGGGCAAGCCCCCTGCCCAAGGGCTCTGGTCCGTGCCTGGAGGAAGTATCGAGCTCGGCGAGACCATTTTTCAGTGTGCAAAAAGGGAGGTCCTCGAGGAGACAGGCATAACCTGTATCCCCGCCAGGATATGCAATGCCATCGATGCCATCTACAGGGACAAGGGAGGGACTGTAAGGTTCCATTACGTGATTGTCTATGTCGTTGCTCACTATGAAAAGGGAGAACCTTGTGCCAGGGATGACGCCCTTGAGGCTGGTTGGTTCAGCCTCGATCAGATAGAGCTCCTCGCTACCCCGGGCAGGACTGTCATGTTGCTACGCCAGATCGAAGAGCTGGATTAGTTGGGTCTTCTGTGGATGCCTTTTTATTGCTTTGGACAACCCTTAGCATATTATTCGGAAAGGGGCCTTTTGTTGCGGTTTGAGCTGGAGGCCGCTTTGTCTATGTCGATTATCCTTGTTTCCCCAACATATTTTTTCACTTTGTAACTGCTTATGGCAGAGATCTTTTGGGCAATATCTGCCATCCTCTCTACCTCTTTGTATATCTTTTCCGCATTGATATAGTTGGGATCGTCCTTTTTCAGCTTCTTCAACATCATCCAGGCGATCCCCGAGACCACCTGGAGGGGCTGGTTGAGTTCGTGGGCTGTGGCCCCTGCCATTTCCAACACGCCCGCAAGCCTTTCTTTCTCGAGTCTTTCCTCCTGTGCCTTCACCTTGTGGGTCACATCGAGTACAATGGCAATGGCCTCAGGCTCAGAGCTGGGGACCTTGAGACTGCTGATATGCCAAGATATATAGGCATTGTCGGAGAGGTCGCTGTTGATCCTGACAATGATCTCGGCATTTTTCTTCCCTGCCTGGAGGTCTGCCATACACTGGAGAAATGCCTTTTTGTCCTTAGCAGAGATGAGGGAGGTCAATCTTTGCCCAGTTATTTCAGAACGCGCCTTGCCAAAGAGGCGAAGGGCTGCCCGGTTGACATCTTTTACTCTGAAGTCTATGAGGTCAAAGCGTACGATGCCTATCGATGGCGGGCCTTCTGTGAAAAACCTGTAACGTTCATGGCTTTTTCTGATTATGGCAGCAGCCCTTATTATTTTCATCTGCCTATTGATAAAATACCAGAGGCAGAATACCAGGGAAAAGGCGAGTAGTACTATCAGCCCGGATGACATGATCATGAAGTCTTGTATCTGGTGAAGAAGTGGGAGGATTTCTGGCAGAGACAGTGTATTGGCAGAGAGATGCCCCATTTCAGAGGCAATACCAAAGGTCTTTATGAGCACTATCACCACACCAATGATACACAGGAAGACAGATGTGACAAGAACGGTTTCTTTGAGGTAGGGCTTGAGCTTATTCAGTGATATCATGGAATATTTCGACAGATTTTCATGATTGTCTTATGATAGAGCAAGGCCAGAGATTTTTCCACCTAAAAAAAAGCTTTTTTAGATTGGGATCGAAGGCGCTTGGATACAGAAAACAGGGCATTGGGAAGGTGTCAGTGGTGGCCAACTTGTTGACCTGTTAATTTTGCTGAATTATCGTGTGCTAAAAATAAATGGCCCTGCTGTTAGGGCAGGGCCTTTGTCAATCCAGGTCAAGTACTTCAAATGCCTGAAGACTGATCAAGAATTGGATTTCATCTCTTGGGTGAAAATACAATTGGGTCAGATGCATGCCAACCATGCAATCATTACAAAGGGTTTGTCTTCCTCAGGCGTTTGAGGTGCATAATCTGGGATCAAGAAATAAAGGTTAGAGGAAATCATGAAATATATTTTTGGTCCAGTTCCATCCAGGAGGCTTGGGCTTTCACTGGGGGTGGATCTTCTTCCACCCAAGACCTGTAATATGGATTGTATCTACTGTGAGCTTGGCAGGGGCTGTGGCACCATTTGTAGACAAGGTGAGTACACCCCGGTCGATGAGATCAAAGAGGAGATCAGACAGGTCTGTCTGGAAGATCCCAGGGGCTTTGATTGCCTTACCTTTACGGCATCTGGCGAACCGACACTCCATAGCAGATTGGGGGAGCTCATAGAGTTTTCCAGGCATATCTGTGGTAAGCCTGTAGTGGTGCTCACCAATGCAGGGCTTTCGATAGTGAAAGAGGTAAGGCATAGCTTGGCTTCTGCGGATTTTGTGCTTCCCTCTCTGGATGCTGCCACACAGCAAGTCTTCAGAAGGATCAACCGCCCAGATCCTTGTCTCAGCATAGAAGAGATAATAGAGGGGCTACAGAGGCTGAAACAGGAAATGAGGGGGCAGATGTGGCTGGAAATCCTCTTTGTCAAAGGGATCAACGATTCAGAGGCCGAAGTGATGGCCCTCAAAAGGGCCATTTCACGGATCCAGCCTGATCGGGTGCAGTTGAACACGGTGGTGAGACCGCCAGCTGAAGAATTTGCCAAACCTGTTCCCAGGAGTCGCCTTGAACAGATACAGGGAGAGCTCGGTGCAGGGGCAGAGATAATAGTGGACTTCTCGCGGAAGTTGAAAGAGGGTTCCCCCCTTATCCTGGAATCGGAAATCCTCGATCTGTTGAAGCGAAGGCCCTTGAGTTGTAAGGATATAAAGGAGCTATTCGGCGAAGTTGAAAAGGTCGATGAAATCCTCTCCAGACTGCTGGAAAATGGCATCATAGACAGGAAAGAGGTGGACAGTGATGCCTTTTACTGTACGACGTCGCAGGATGGATCAGTAGGGGAGGGGGTATCTTGAAGGCAGTACCTGAAGGTAAACCAGTATCCGCCTCAAGGATAGAACTCACCCAGGTCATGCTCCCAGAGGATACCAATGTGGCAGGAAACGTCCATGGTGGAACACTCATGAAGCTTGCTGACAATGCTGCCTTCGTAGTTGCCAGCAGGCATAGCCGTTCCAACGTTGTCACTGCCTCGGTAGATCGCCTGGATTTTCTCTCCCCCGTCTATATAGGGGATCTCGTATTGCTGAAGGCACGGCTCAACTGGGTTGGGAAGGCATCCATGGAGATAGGCATAGAGATACATGCAGAAGACCTTTTTTCTGGCCAGGAACGTCATGTGGCCAATGCCCTTTTGACCTTCGTCGCCCTTGATCACAATGGCAGGCCGAAAAAGGTGCCCGATCTCATACTGGAGACCGAGGAAGACAGGATCTTGTTTGAACAGGCGGCACGAAGGGCAGAAGAGAGAAGGCGGCTTAGAAAAAGGCAATAGATGGCAGCGAAAAAGAAGAAAAAAAAGGCAGACAAGAAGGTTGTCAGGATAATAATAAATGCCCAGGCACCTGAAGAATGCAGGGTTGCCCTTGTGGAGAATAACCGGCTGGATGCCTTCGAGCTTGAAAGCCTCGGATATGAAAAGACCAAGGGGAATATATACAAGGGCAGGATAAATAATGTCGAAACTGGCCTACAGGCCGTTTTTGTGGATATCGGGCTCAAGAGAAACGGTTATCTCCCCTTTGATGAGATACATCCAGATTATTATGGATACGTAGACAACAAGCAGAAACTCCCAGAACTACTGAAAAAGGGTCAGGATATCCTGGTACAGGTAGTCAAGGAAGAGACACCGCTAAAAGGGGCATACTGCACCACGTATCTTTCCATTCCAGGGAGGTTTCTCGTCCTCATGCCGGGCAATCCCCAGGTCGGAGTATCCAGGAAGATCGAGGACGAAAAGGAGAGAAAGAGGCTTAAAGAAATCCTCAAGAAGTCAAAGTTACCCGAAGGCGTTGGCATTATAGCCAGGACAGCCGCCTACAAAGGTACCAAGGCGGAGATACAGAAGGACCTTCGTTATCTGTCAAGGTTGTGGAATAGCTTGAAAAAGACAGTAAAGTCTGCCAAGAGTCCAGCCCTTATTTATGAGGATAGGGAGTTGGCCACGAGATTCATAAGGGATTATCTCACCAGTGATGTCTCGGAGATTATAGTAGACGACAAGGATACCTATGAGAGGGTCAGGGCGTTTCTGAAGATCATATCGCCCAGGTACGTCTCAAAGGTTAGTTATTACAAAGGGGAGGAACCTGTATTCGAACATTTTGGCATTGAAAGCCAGATAGAACAGATCTTCCAGCCCAGGATCAATCTGCCTTCCGGTGGTTACATTGTCATAGAGCCTACTGAGGCCTTGGTGAGCATCGATGTGAATTCCGGTAAGAATCTGAAGGAAAAAGACCTGGAGGACACGGCACTTGCCACCAATCTGGAGGCCGCTGAAGAAATTGCAAGACAGCTCAAACTCAGAGACCTTGGAGGGCTTGTGGTTGTGGATTTCATAGACATGAAGAGCCGGGCAAACAGGCTTCAAGTCGAGCGGAGGATGAGGCAATGTCTCAAAAAAGACAAGGCCAAGACAGAGGTTTCAAGGATCTCACGATTTGGCTTGCTTGAATTGGTGAGGCAAAAACTAAAAAGCCCTGTCAGGGCATTGAGCTATGTCAAATGCCCCTATTGTAAGGGGGCGGGTATGGTAAAATCCGTGGAGACCCTGGCGATCTTGTATCTCAGAAAACTTGGAAGCAAGCTTGCCTACAGGGGGCCCCAGACAGAAGGTCAGCACATTGTCCTGGAGGTCCCTCCTCAGGTTGCATCTTACCTCTTGAACAAGAAGAGGGCGGATATCTTGAAGCTGGAAGAGGATTCGTCTGTGACCATACAGATCGAGCCAAAGGACAGACTCGGTGCTGAAGAACACTATTTGTATTGGGTAAAGGATTGACAGTAGAGATGGAAATATTGAGATATGTACCAGATTACATAAAGGAACTCGTGCCCTATCCACCAGGTAAGCCCATAGAGGAGCTCGAGAGGCAGTATGGGGTAAAGGATCCCATAAAATTGGCATCAAATGAAAATTCCCTGGGGCCTTCCCCTGTGGCTGTAGAAAGATGCAGGCAAGGGCTTTCCAGGCTTCATAGGTATCCTGATGGCAGTGCTTATTACCTGAAACAAGAGCTGTGCAGGAAATTGGGTGTAGCCCAGGAAAACATCGTACTCGGCAATGGTTCCAATGAACTCATTGATTTCTTGTGCCGGGTATTTATAAGGGCTGGAAGTAGTGCCATATCCAGTAGGCCCAGTTTTTTGGTATATACGAAGATGGTCCAGATCACAGGGGGGGAGAATATTGTCGTAGATTTGAAGGATTCCGTCCATGATCTTTCTGCCATTTCACGGGCTGTGACCCACGATACCAGGTTGATTTTTCTGGACAATCCCAACAATCCCATGGGCACTGTTATCAAGAAAGGGGAGTTTGATAGATTTTTATCCGATCTACCAGATTCTGTCCTGGTTGTGCTGGATGAGGCCTATGGCGAGTTCGTTCATGCTGGGACAGACACCCCAAGGGGAGTAGACTATGTGCATGAAGATCCGAGGGTAGTGACATTGCGGACGTTTTCCAAGGCATATGGACTTGCAGGTCTCAGGGTCGGATATGGCATAATGGACAGGCACATCAGTCAACTCCTGGAGCGGGTGCGGCAGCCTTTCAATGTGAATTTGCCAGCCCAGGAAGCAGCTCGCGGGGCCCTTGAGGATACTGTCCATCTTGAGGAGACCCTGAGAAACAACTGGCATGAGATGGGCAGATTGAAGAACGAGATTAAAAAGCTTGGCTGCCAGCCCTTTGATAGCCATACCAACTTCATGCTTATAGACACATTTCGTGATGCAGGTCAGGTTTATGAATTGATGCTCCGTAAAGGTGTTATAATAAGGGCAATGGCCGCTTACGGTTTCCCAACATATATTAGAATAACTATTGGTACTCCAGAAGAAAATCAGCGGTTTCTCAGTGCCTTGTCACGGGTACTGGAAAAGATTCCACTAAAAGGGGGTTGATAAGTATGGCACGTCCGCCAAAATGTAGGATAGTGGATAGAGAGCCCACAGTAACCTATTTTAAGCCCCGTGGTGTTCCTCTACGTGACTTGGATGAGGTTACCCTGACCGTAGAGGGGGCTGAGGCCCTGCGACTCAGCGAGATAGAAGGCCTGGACCAGGATTCCGCTGCAGAGCGGATGGGGATATCGAGACAGACCTTCGGTCGGATATTGGCAGATGCCAGGAGGACTGTGGCAAGGGCTGTCGTAGAGGGGCTTGGCCTGAGGATAGAAGGCGGACACTACAAACTGGCTCCCAGGAATTAGCTGGGCGCTTGGGTCAATGGCACAGGAAATGGAAGTCGTCACAATCGGCAATACGAAAATTGCCTTGAAAAGGGGTGATATTACCCAGGAGGAAGTGGATGCAATAGTAAACGCAGCCAATCCCAGGCTCTTGGGTGGTGGGGGTGTAGATGGGGCCATCCATCGGGCAGCAGGGCCTTCTCTCCTTCAAGAGTGTAGACAGATAGGTTATTGCGCACCAGGTGAGGCGGTCGTGACAGGGGCAGGTGAGCTCAAGGCAAGATATGTAATCCATACAGTGGGCCCTGTGTGGCGAGGTGGCACAAGGGGTGAGGAGAGGGTACTTGCCAGTGCTTACAAAGAATCCCTAAAGAGGGCTGTGGGAAAAGGTGCAGCCACCATTGCACTGCCAGCCATCAGCACAGGGGCATATGGATTTCCTGTTGATCTTGCAGCAAAGGTAAGCCTTTGTGCAATAAAAGAATTTGTTGAGGAAAATCCCGGTGCTTTGGAGCAGATCAGTTTGGTCCTTTTTGGGGAGAATATCTACAAAGCCTTCGGTAAGGCCTTCGAGGCCTGTTTCATAAGATAAGGAAAAGGCCGGGTTGATCCGCCCGGCCTGATATGGTTCAAGTCATAATCAATTAAACTCTCAACCGCAACCGCCACATGTGCCACATGTGCCTGAGGAGTTACTGCTGCAGTCACATGCACCAGCTTGCCCCATGGCTGACATCTCGGCGATGGAAGGTTCTCTTACTTCCTTGATGGTAATGTCGAAGTGGAGCCTTTCTCCAGCCAGTGGATGGTTGAAATCAGCGGTGACAGTCTCATCATTGACAGCCTTGACTGTGAACTGTACTGGTCCGTGGGGAGACTGGGCCTGAAAGGGCATTCCAGGTTGTATGTCCATGTCAGGAGGAAAATTGCTCCTTGGGATCTCCCTGACAAGATCGGCCCTTGCTTCACCATATCCATCCTGGGGTTCTATGGTGATATTTATGTGTTCACCCTGTTTTTTCCCTTTGATGGCGTCTTCAAGGCCTTTTATTACCTGGCCTGCCCCGACGATGAACCCGAAGGGATTCCCCTCTCTGCTCTCGTCCACTGTCTCGCCAGAGTCCAGGGTAAGTTTGTAGTCAATGGCAACAAATTTTCGATCGGTAATTTCCATTTCTTTCTCCTAAGTATATTTGTTTAAACCAGAAACCTCTCGGAGAGAGGTATTTTGGGTCAGGTTTACAGATTTTACAGAAAAGATTAAGGGAATAATATGCACTGGCGCCTCATGGGTCAAGGAGAAAAAGTCCTTCTATGGGAAATTGGTTACATGATTGGCCTCTTGCCATTTTAAGAACATTCACTGGAAAAGGGCCTGTAGGTCAACATGATCCTGTTGGAGCTTGACTCCTGGATCAGTCTACAGATGCCCCTTTTGGCAATTTCAAGTATTGCAAGAAAGGTGGCTATCAGTAAGTGCCGTGGTGCCGTAGACTGAAAAAGCTCATGGAAATATAGCCGCTTCTTTTCCTTGAGCAATTGTTCTATCTCCTCGATCCGACCTTCCATGTTGATCTTGGCCCTAAAGATCTCCATGGTCCTGGGAAAATCCTTTCTCCCCATGACCTTTTTGAATGCGTCCATCAGGTCCAGTATGGTTACATTGAAGGTCTCTTTATGGGGATGGGATGATTCTCCGTCTTCCAAGGGCGGAAGTGGCATGACCATATCCCAACAAGGTGTGAATACATCCCTTTCCAGCATGGGCCTATTCTCCAAGAGGTCGGCCAGGCGTTTTATGCGCTTCAGTTCCTCCAGGGAGCTGATGATGTCTTCTGCAGAAGGATCTGTTTCAAGGGCTGGTTCAGGCTTTGGCAAGATCATTGCCGACTTGATTTGCATCAAGGTAGCAGCCATTACCAGGTATTCCGCTGCGACCTCTATGTCCAGGGCCTTTAAGAATTCCAGATACTCGAGATACTGATTGGTGACCAGGGAAATAGATATGTCTGTTATACTGAGTCTATTTCTGGTTATTAGATGAAGGAGTAGGTCCAGGGGGCCCTCGAAAACCTCTAATCGGATTCTGCATTCCGGCTCCACAGTGCCTGCCTTACCTCCGACATGGTCTTGACAGCGTTTGCCCTGGCCTTTTGTGCCCCTTGTCTCAGTATGTTACCCACTGCATCTTCATCTTTTTCGAGCTCAGCACGTCTCTGCCATATAGGTGTCATGTTGTCGATGATTGCCTCGGCCAGTTCCTTTTTGCAGGCGACACAGCCAAGTCTTGCCTCTTTGCACTGTTCTACTATCTGCTGAAGCCTTTCCTGGGGCAGATACAGCTTGTGTAGGTTGAAGGCGATACATCTTTTTTCAGGGTCACCAGGGTCTGATTTTCTGGGCCTTTCTATGTCTGTTACCATGGTCATGACCTTCTTTCTCACCTCTTCTGGTGGGTCGGACAAAAAGATGGAGTTGCCATAGCTCTTGCTCATCTTTCTGCCATCGAGACCAGGGAGCTTGGGTACATGGGCCAGAAGTGCCTCTGGTACAGGAAAGACCTCTCTATAGAGATAGTTGAACCGTCTGGTGATCTCCCTCGTGAGTTCTACATGGGGTAATTGGTCAACGCCCACTGGGACCTTGTGGGCCTTGTACATTATGATATCTGCTGCCTGTAAAACAGGGTATCCAAGGAACCCGTAAGTGGCTAGGTCTTTCTCCTTGAGCTGTTCTTTTTGTTCCTTGTACGTAGGGTTTCTTTCAAGCCATGACACAGGGGTTATCATGGAGAGAAGCAGGTGCAATTCGGCGTGTTCCTTGATGTCGGATTGTATGAAAAGCGTGGCCTTCTCGGGATCGATGCCCACTGCCAGCCAGTCCAGCACCATATCGTTTATGTTTTCTGGTATCTCATGGGGGTTTTCATAGTTGGTGGTTAGGGCATGCCAGTCTGCAACGAAGAAGAAGCATTCATATTCATCCTGCAGTCTCTTCCAGTTGCTGAGGACCCCGTGTAGATGACCAAGATGCAGTTTACCAGAGGGGCGCATGCCGCTGAGCACTCTTTTCTTCATTATTTTTAGTTCCTCGATGTTGTTTTTTGATGAAAATGCCCCATTGACACAAGATTTCATGGATATGAAATCAGATGATAGGGCCTATCAGGAGCCTGTTCGCATAGTTGATGATGGGGACTATAATTCGGTCCGTAACGCCTGTAAAGATAAGCAGGAGCAGTATCACAAAGCCATATCTTTCAATTTTGAGGTATCCTTCCAGGGCATTGTCAGGCAATATACCCATGAGGACCTTGCTGCCGTCGAGTGGCGGAATCGGGATGAGGTTGAATATGGCAAGGCCTATGTTGATCTGGATGCTGACAAATGCCATATAGAGCAAGGGCTTGATCACATAGGCATAAGAACCCTGCCACATACTCAATGGACCGATTATCTGCCTGAGCAGTAAGGCACTGACCACTGCCAAAAGGATATTAGATACGGGCCCGGCAAGGGCTACCCAGATCATGTCTGTCTTGGGATTCTTGAAATAGAGAGGGTTGATGGGCACTGGCTTTGCCCATCCAATGGTTTGGGTGAGGAAAAATACCAAGGTACCCACAGGATCCAAGTGGCTAATGGGATTGAGGCTCAGTCTGCCCATGTTCTTTGCAGTAGGGTCTCCCAGTTTCCATGCTGCCCAGCCATGGGCGGATTCATGCACTGTAATAGCGAGGAGTATAGGTGGGGTGAGAATCAGTATCTTCTGTACGGTACTGGCGATATCTATCACTTTTTCTTTTCTCCGAATTCTTTGATGACCAGATCTATTTCAGATTGACGGTCCCTGACCTCGTTGTCAAGGCGTGCCTCAAGTAGCCGGTCGAGAATCTTACGATAAACAGGGCCAGGAGTAAAGCCGAGTTTTTTGAGGTCCTGGCCGGTGAGCTCTGGCCTGACAAGGAGTAGGTGGGTTATATAATGTGAGATTACCTGTCGTACTGTTTCACTGCAAATAGCCATGGAAAACAATAGTATTTCGAGGTCAAGGTCTTTGAGGAGCCGGTATATGTCACTGTTTTTGGGTTGTGGCATCTCTTCTATCCTTTTACAAATGCGCTGAGCCGTTTCAGGGGCCTCGACGATCAACTTGGCTTTTGCCCCTTCGATGCCAAGGCGTTTGACAGCCTCGCCTCTTTGGGCTGGTTTTAATCCTGATAGAATGCCAGTCAGGTAGATCAGCCATTTTTTAGGTGTCTTGTCCCTGTAGAGAAGATCATACCAGGCAAGTACGTGGTAGAGAGAGTTTAGGGTGTGGATCGTGGTATTGTCAAGGAGCAGGGCTGGATGGATAACCTGGAGTATCTTGAGCTCGTTCAACCTCTTGATGCAACCTCGTGGATCCTGTTCTTCCAGGATGAGCTTCAGCTCTGTGAGGAGGCGCTTCGAGGACAATTTATCGAGGATACCAAGTTTCAATGTATTTTTTATTAGCCTTAGGGTGTGTTTGCCAATCTTGAACCCAAAGCGTTTTTCAAAACGCACTGCCCTCAGTATCCTTGTCGGATCGTCTATGAAGCTCAGGCTGTGAAGTACCCTTATTATACCATCCTTGATATCTCTCTGGCCGCCGAAGAAGTCTATGAGTAGGCCAAAATCCTTTGGATTCAGCTTAATGGCAAGGGTGTTTATGGTAAAATCCCTACGGAACAGATCTAATTTTATGGAAGAGATGGCAACCGTCGGCATGGCTGCCGGGTATTCGTAATATTCCCAGCGGGCAGTGGCCACGTCTATCTTGAAGCCATCTGGAAAGATGATGACAGAGGTGCCAAATTTTTTGTGGGCCTTCACCCTTGCCGAAAATCTCTTCCCAAGCTCTTTGGCAAAACGTATTCCATCTCCTTCAACCACCAGGTCTATGTCAAAGTTTTCCTTTCTCAGCAATAGATCCCGAACGAATCCCCCAACCACATAGACGTTCATGCCAAGCTTGTCAGCGACTATGCCAGCGGTTTTGAGCAGTTTTAGCGTCTTTTGGGGTAGCCTTTGTCTCAGGAGGAAAGCCACATTCTTTCTTTGTGCCCTGGGCGGGAGCAGAGATTCCGGCCTCTTGGAAGGATCTGAACTTATGACCTCGAGGAGATCCGTCCTTGTGATTATCCCAACTATCTGGCCATCTTCCAAGACAGGGATGAATCTTTGATGGCCCTGGACTATGAGTTCCTGTATCTGGCTCAGAGTGTCCTCAGGGGAAAGTACCTGGAAGTCAGTGGACATGAATTCAGCTACTGGTTGGATGCCAAGTCCGTGATAGATTGCCTTTTCCACAGTATTCCTCGTGACATAACCGACCAGCCGACCTTCTTCCACAATAGGGATAATGGAAAAGCCGTATTTGGCAAACAGGTCATGGACCTCAAATATGGGCATATCCGGGGCCACGTGTACTACTGGGGCAGACATGATGTCCTTGACCTTTGGACTCGATCCAAGGTGTTTTTCTATGGCGGACATGAGGAGATTTTCTGCCTCTGACAGGGTGACATTTTTGAGGGTGGCAGAGGCTGCCGAGGCATGGCCGCCACCGCCAATCTCCCTGAGGATCTCGGCAACGTCAGCCCTTGATGTCCTGCTCCTGGCTACTATTATCACCTGATCCGACATCAGGGCCAGGGTGAAGAGGACCTGAAGCCTGCCCATGTCCATGAGTTCGTGGGCCAAGACGGCAAAGTCGTCCACATATCCTGGTGACGAGGTCTTGGCAATGGTTACTGGCAAGGTGCCGAAGTTGTAGGTCTGGGCCGACTGAAGGAGGTCGTTCAGCAGGGCTATGTGTTCTGGTGTGAACCTGCTGCCGATCACATGGGCGATCTGTTTTATATCTCCTCCCTGTTCCAGTAACCAGGATGCCTGTTTGAGATCCTCTGGCTTTGTGGATGAAAACGTGAAAGAACCTGTATCTTCATATATCCCAATAAGGAGTATGGTGGCCTCCTGTCTGGAAAGACTGATCCCTTTTCTCCTGAGAAGCTTCACCATAAGGGTGGTATTGGAACCATAATCGGCGAAAGAGTTTTGATCTGCCTCGATATCGCACTCTTGTTGCTGATGATGGTCGAAGAGATGGATTTTTACCCCGGGCAGGGAAAGGAATTGGGCGGCTTGCCCCAGCCTGCTTTTTTGGTTGGCATCCACTACCACTATCTGCTTCACCTTGGATGTGTCAATCTCTTTCATGGAGGCAAAGGGGGCAAGGGCCTTGTCCATGGATCTTAGATAATCCCTTACGGCCTTTTCTTGAGATCCTGGCAATACGATCACTGGTTCAGGATATAGCCTGGCGGCAGCCACAGCAGAGGCGACTGCATCAAAATCTGCGTTGAGATGAGTGATGACAATGGTCTTGGGAGATTTTTGGCCAGCTTTGTGAGACAAATGTTTCGGGGGGGGCAAAAACACAGCGAGGGAGACCGTATGCCCCCCTCGTCTATTATTTAACAATTAATTGTAACGCCTGTTATTTCCCAACCTTGTAGGGATTCACCGTAAGCACTGGGCATGGAGCCTCCTTGATAACCCCTTCGGCAACGCTTCCGAACATGACCTTTTCAAGGCCTTTTCTGCCATGTGTGCCTATGATGATCAGGTCGATCTCCTGTTTCTTGGCGTAATCAAGGATCTCATCGACTACATCACCAACGGCGATCTGGGTTTCCACACCCTCCAGATCACCCAATTGTTCAACAACCAAGCGCCTCATGGATTTTTCAGCACCATCCATCAAGTCCTTTTCCAGGGCTGCATACCATGCTGTTCCCATTTCAAAACCCACGAATTCCTCCGCACTCCTTATGACGTGGATGACATACAGCTTTGCATCAAAGGCCTTCACCATATCCTTGACTATCGGAAGCACCTTTTCCATGTTCATGGTGAAGTCTACTGGAAAGAGAATCTTCTTGACTGTAAACATAGTACCCTCCTTTTTCTTTTAAAAACAAATTGTTTGCTTCTATGGTGTATTATCATTATCCATTGGGTGGATGTCAAGGCAATTAATAAAACTTGGTGGTAGAGGCTGGTAAACAATTGATAGTGGTTCTTTTTAAGATTTCAAATAGCACAATGAATACAGTTTATTACCATATTGGATAAATTTATTGCAAAGGGGAGGAATTAATATCAGGCATGGGCTCAGATCATGCAGCTCGCAAATTTGCCGAAGATGCGCAGCAGAGGGCATGAAGACGTACTTTGCCACTTCAACTGCCCCACTACAAAGCAGATTCGATAAATTTGTAGGCCCCTTGCGGCTTCGAATGTCTGAGTTCTTAGAGCAGGAAAATCCTCACCCTTTGGTGAAAGTATTTATCTGAAAATGTAGATAACCATCTGATTTTTTATGAAAATTTTTGCTCAGGCATTTGAAGAAATACCTGAAGACCTGTCATGGATTGGGCTTCGTCTTTTAGGAGAAAATACAATGGGATCGTATGTATGCTCACCATGCAATCATTCAAGGGATTATTTTTTTCAGATACTTGAGGTGTATAATCTGGGATAAATGGCAAGGGGCAAAACAATGGAGAAAGGGCCTGTTGTATGCCTTGTCCACGGTCTGTGGATGACGGGTCTGGAGATGTATCTGCTGAAAAAAAGGCTTGTCAGGGCAGGCCTTCATTGTGTGAATTTTTCCTATCAGAGCACGTCCAAAGATGTGGGGGAAAATGCAAAAAGGCTCGCAGGATTTCTTGCAGAGAAGGGTATAGGCCAGCCCTTCTTTGTCTGTCATAGTTATGGGGGGCTCGTGGTTTGCAGATATTTGAGCGGATATTGCCCTGGGCCTGGCATAAAGGTCGTTTTTCTGGGCACACCCATCAATGGTGCGAGCTTGGCAAAAAGGCTCGGGGACATGAGATTGGTGCAAATGATCACAGGGAAAAGTCTTCCTGCCTTGAAAAAGGGCTGTGGGCCAGGGGCTGGAGGTATCCATTTCGCCATGATAGCAGGAAGTGTCAATATTGGCCTTGGCATGTTTTTTTTAAAGGGGAAGGCAGATGGCATGGTGGCAGTTGCTGATACCGTGGCCCCTTGGCTGGAGAAACACAGTGTGGTCAGATGTAGTCATCTCTTCCTGCTTTTTTCAAAAAAGGCTTCAAGGCTTTGCATAGAGTTTCTTGGTCAGTGAGAGGCAAGGGCAGAGAAAGGTCTTACCAGCCTCCACCGCCGCCACCGCCGCCACCGCCGCCAGAAAACCCGCCTCCTCCGCTTCCTGAGCCTTTGGGGACAGAGGCAGCCGTGACTGCCGAGGAAAGACCGTTGCCAATGGCCGAGGATAGAAGGTTAGGCGAATAATATGTCCCAATGTACCAGGTGGGGGAATAGGCCTTCTGGCCACTTGATCTACTTACTGCTGTCAGATATTGTGTGAACTTGTCAGCCCATTTATTTTCCACTCCAAGGGCAACTGCCCATGGTAGGTATTTTTCGAAGAGTTCAAACAGGTTGTCAGTACTGGTCAACATATCCAGGCGCTTCTTTTCTGCTGTCTCCAGAAACATCTTAAATCCCTCGATCTCATCCATGATTCTTCTTCCCTGCATGGTTGGAGCCTTCATGAGCTGGTAAAACAACAAGTTGATAACCAAGAGGCTCAAAAAGATAAAAAGTGCCTGAAAACCAACCTCGGTGCTATAGAGAAAACACCCCAGAAACCAGCCACCTGTAAAGGCAAGGCCAAAGAGTAAGGCGCGAAATGCCTGGGCAAAAGTTACAAGGGATCTTGAACCGATGGCAGCCTTAATGGCATAAAACATCATGAGTTGAAGGAAGCCGGTTCCCATGGTCCAGATTGTCAGCCATACACCCAAGAATAGTGCAGTAAAGGGGTCGTTGGCCCCAATTGCTGCGGCCCCAATAGTTAGGACAGAAAGCAGTATGCCAGGGATTAGATATTGTAGATTGGTCCTGAAATATATCCGCTCGAAATGGCTGGAAAGACTTCTCTTAAGTGTATCTATGGCAGATCTAACCCTTGAGGAATCATCCTGGGTGAGTCTTATCTCGCTTGACAGGTCAAAGAGCCTTCTCAGTAGGCTTTTTTCCCCTTCCGATAGCCTGTCCTTTTTCTTTCCCTCTTTTTTTATGAGGGTAAATTGTCCCTTGTTATCCTCTATGGTCAGATAGCCCTTTACAGCAAGGCTCAATACAGCAGCGGAAAATGCCTTGTTGTCAAAGCCCATCTTGAGGATGAAGCGGGCTGCCGCTGGACCAAAGGCCTTTGGAGGCTCGAATCTCGGTATGATCTGGCCCTTTCCCGGGTCTTTTCCTACCTTGTGCCAGGCCATGAGATAATAGATCAAAGTGGCCATAACCCCTGATATCCCAACGATGAAGCCCAGATTGTCCCTGATCATGAGAAAAAAATCATCGAGCCTGCTTGGTTGTCTTATCATGCCCTTGGGCCACGATGCGGCAACGGTGAAACCCTGCCCTGGCATAAGGGGAGCTGTGGTTTCGAAGACTATGGACCTTGGGCCTATGTCTACCACCTTGGCCCTGTTGTCAGTCGAGCCATGCCTGCCCGTATAAGAGGCATATTGGAGAAAACGACTGTTCCAGGGCAGGATTATCCGACATCTGGCCTTTTCTATTGGGAATGCCCAGTTGTCACCGGTTACGTTCCAGTAGAGCTCATCATAGTGGTCAAGAAATCCCACCATTCTTTCCATCTTGTACGTGATTTCAAAGGAATGCAGGCCATGGGGTAGAAGATAGTCTTTTCTGCCAAGATAGATCCTTATGTTCGGCCCCCTGGATTTTAGATGATATTGGCAGGTATGCCCATCTATCCTGGTCTGGAGTATCTTTAGCCTGGAATCCCTCCAGAGGCCATTTGGAAGGTGATATTTTTTAGGGATCTCCCTGTAGATCCCATGTCTGATATGTTGGCCCAGGCAGTCTGCCTTGATCTGTTCGGTGACCACAATCGATGCGTCTGGTTGGACGAGGACGGTGCTGGAAAACTCTACTATTGCCTCTGATGCAAAGAGGTTTCCTATGGGCCAGAAGAGGTAAAAAAGAATAAAAGGCCATGATCTAATCAATACCCCCATGTATTTTTGTGATATACCCACTTGTCGTCCTTCTCAATACGGATCTAAAAGGATACCTTTGGAACCGATCGTTGTGACCGATCCTCCAATTCAAAGAACGGCTTCTTGGTAAAACCAAACATGCCGGCAATAATCGAGCTGGGAAACATCTCTATGGCAGTATTAAGATCTCTCACTGTCCCGTTGTAGTATCTTCTTGCCAATTGGATCTGATCCTCTATTGATGAAAGCTCCTGCTGGAGGCGGAGGAAATTCTCGTTGGCCTTGAGCTCTGGATAATTTTCTGCAACTGCGAAAAGGCCTCTGAGGCCTGAGCTCAGGAGTGTCTCAGCCCCTTGTCGTTCGTCAATGGAGGATGCTCCAAGGGCCATCGCCCTGGCTGAAGTCACCTTTTCAAACAGCTCCCTTTCGTGTTTCATATAGCCTTTTACGGTTTCCAAGAGGTTGGGGATGAGATTAGCCCTTCTTTTCAATTGGACATCAATACCACTCCAGGCCTCTTGACACAGATTTTTTAGCTTTATCAGCCTGTTGTAGGTAGCAATCGACCAGGTACCAATCCCTGCAATTATAAGGATTATGGCATAGCCAATTATTTTCATATCATGAAGTCCTTTCTGGTGTTTGATCCATCTGTCCTTAAGATCGGAATATCGCCTGTGAAAAGTTAAATGAATAGGCCCTGAAAAAAACAGATCTACCCGCTGTCCTGGGACCCAGTGGACATCTAATCCTCTCCGAGATAGGCAGCAATCACCTCACTGTTATGTTGGATTTCATAGGGACTGCCTTGGGCCAGGAGCTCTCCATAGTTCAGGACCAATACATGGTGGGATATCTCCATCACCAGGCTCATGTTGTGTTCCACCAATATGATAGTGATGCCAGATTCACAGATCCGGCTTATGAGATTGCAAAGCTCCATGGTTTCGGTATCGTTCAGGCCTGCTGCAGGTTCATCCATGAGAAGAAGTCTTGGTTTGGCCGCAAGTGCCCTGGCGATCTCGAGCCTTTTCAAGGTGCCATAAGGCAGCGCACTTGCAGGCATATGGGCTATGTCTTGCAGGTTGCAAAACTCCAAGGCCTGACGGGCCATTTCTCTTACCTTTTTTTCTTCTCTTGTGACAGAGGGGAGTCTCAGGGCTGCTGCAATGAGGCCAGAACTGGAATGGAGGTGACAGCCAACCATGACGTTTTCGAGGGCGGTCATGTTCAAGAAGACCTGGAGGTTCTGAAATGTGCGGGTGATCCCCATCTTTGCTATCTTGTACGGTGGTAGAGAGGTTATCTCCCTGCCCAGGAATCTTATAGAGCCCCCAGATGGCTTGTAGATATTTGTGAGCAGGTTGAAAAGCGTTGTCTTGCCTGCACCATTGGGGCCTATAACCGAGAAGATTATCCTTTCAGTCACGGAAAAATTGAGGTCAGATATGGCCTTGAGGCCCCCAAATTTTTTCTCGAGATCCCTGACTTCAAGAAGTTGCATTGGCAGCTCCTTGCTCTCTCCTATTCATGAAATTGTGGAAGGCCTGTTCCATCGCCACAAAAAGACCCTGGGGCAAAAATATCATTATGGTCATGAGTATTGCCCCGAAAATCAGCACCTCGAAATCCTCGAAAACTATCAGCAGCTCTGGCAACAGGGAGAGGATGATCGCTCCTACGACTGCCCCATAGGTGGAGCCCAGGCCACCCAGAACAACCATCGTGACCAATTCGATAGAGAAGAAAAAACCGAAGGACTCCGGGCTTACAAAGTCTTGTTGATGGGCAAATAGGCTGCCGGTGATGCAGGCAAGGACAGCAGAGAACACGAATATGTGGGATTTTACCTTGGCGGTGTCTACCCCAAGCATCTGGGCTGCTATCTCACTTCCATGTACTGCTGCAAGGGCCCGTCCAGACCTGGATCTGGCAATGTTCAGGGAGAAAAGAACACTCAGGAGCATGAATATGGCAAATGTCCAGTACCATTTGATGTCATTGTCTATGGGTATGCCAAATATGGTCAGCACCGGCAGTCCTGACATGCCGTCTGGCCCCCCAGTGAGTTGGTCTGCCTGGACGAAAAAGATATGTACTATTATGCCAAGGCCCAGGGTAGCCATTGCAAGATAATGTCCCTTGAGTTTCAGGATAGGCCTCGAGAGTATGTAGGATATCACGGCTACCATGAAGGCACCTGCGATCATGGCTATCCACGGCTCTATTCCATACTTGACCGTTAGTACGGCTGATGAATAAGCACCAAGGCCAAAAAATGCTGCATGCCCAAGGGATATCTGGCCGGCATAGCCCATCAGTAGGTTGAGGCTGACAGCCAACACGATGTTAGTGCATATGGTTACCCCAACTACTGTGACATAATAATTGTCAGGGAAAAGTATTGCTGGCACTATGGTTGACAGTGCAAAGAGACAATATCCGACCATTGCCTTCATACCCTATCCGACTCCGCCTTTCCAAGTATGCCGCTGGGCCTTATGAACAGGACGACCAGTATGACGAAAAATGCTATGGCATCCTTGTAGCCCGATGATATGAATCCAGCCCCTATGGTCTCTATGATGCCCAGTAGCAAGCCACCTGCAACTGCTCCCATCGAGCTGCCCATGCCCCCCAGGATGGCAGCACAAAAGCCCTTAAGCCCTAACATGACTCCAGAGTTGTAAGACATGAAGGTGATGGGGGCCACTAGCACCCCTGCCGCCGCTCCAAGGGCGGCAGAAAGACCATAGGAGACGAGGAGCATCTGTTTCACATTGATCCCTACGAGGAAAGCAGCCTTCTTGTTGTAGGAACAGGCCATGATGGCCTTGCCCATGAGGGTCTTATCGAAAAAATATTTTACCGCAAGCACGGCAGCACCAGTGCCTACCATCACCCAGATGTTCTGAGGCAGTATGGTAGCATTTCCTATGACGATGGGTTTGTCACCAGAGAAAGGGGGGAGTCCATAGATCTCCTTTCCCCATATTAACAGGGCAGCCCCTCTCAGGAAAATGGATGCCCCAATGGTAATTATAATAGTCGTTACAACTGTGGCATTTTTGGCCGGCTCTATGGCAAATTTGTCCAAGGCGAGACCAACGAGTACCGTGATTGCTATGGCGCAGAATACTGCAGCAGGGTAGGGCATCCCGTCTTTCAATAGAAATATGGCGCTCATGGCCCCAATCATCACGAATTCGCCCTGGGCGAAATTGACCACGTCGGATGCGTTGTAGATTATGGAGAAACCGAGGGCCACCAAGGCATAGATGGAGCCTACTGTAAGACCACTTATCAGGAATTGTAAGAGTTGATCCATAATCTTGTTTCTAATCGGTGGGAGCAAAAATTACCCCCGACCAGTACTCTGGATCGGGGGTTCGCGTCAGATATCTATCAAGGATACTTAGTCCCAGATTATGTACTTCAAACACCTGAAAGGAGTAATTCCTTTGAATGAACACATGGTTAGCATACATATCCGTGACAAGTCCTCAGGCATCTGAAGTACCACAGTCCCTATGCGTGCCCTCCTGTTCCCATCAAGGGTTGATTAGTAAAGGAGCTTCCAGTTCCCGTCTTGGACCTCTATCATCTTGAATGCATCCAGTCCCAGGCCAAGGTGATCCGTTGGGCTCATGTTGAAAACACCTCCTGTACCCACAAAGCCATGGGTCTTTTCTATCTCGTCCCTGATCTTTGATGGATCTGAGGATTTGGCCCTTTCTATGGCACCAACAGTGATGAATAGAGCATCGTAGGCATGGCCACCAAATGTTGAAACAGGGCCATATTTTGCCTCATATTTCTTTTTATAGTCGAGGAGCACCTTTTTCTGTGGATCATTTGCCGGGAGCTGATCCGCCACTATGAGGGCGGCAGCAGGCAGACGTACACCATTGGCAGCAGGTCCGGCAAGCTCGATGAATTTTTTGGAGGCCACCCCGTGGGATTCATAGATGGGGAGCTTGATTCCAAGCTGCCTTATATTCTTGACCACTATCGCAGGGGCCTTGCCAAAGCCGAAATTCAGGATGGCCTGGGCATCTGTGCCCCTGATCTTCGTAAGCTGTGTAGTCATGTCTGTGTCGGCATTGCCATATTTTTCATCTGCCACTATCTCTATCCCGTACTTGGGTGCCAAGGCAAAACACTGGGCCCGCCCAGACTTGTCGAAGCCACCGTTGCCCGTGATGAGGGCTATCTTGGTTATCCCCCTTTTTTTCATGTCCTGGAATATCTTCTCTGCAGCCATCCTGTCGGTATGAGGGGTCTTGAATACCCATTTCTTCACTGGCTCTATTATCTTTACAGAGCCGGCCAGGGAGATCAGGGGGACTTTGGCCTTTTGTACGATGTCAATGACAGCCAAGGTATTGCCAGAGGTGGTACCACCAATGATGACATCCACCTTGTCTTTTTTTATGAGTCTGTTGACGAAATTTTTTGCCTCTTTTGCCTTTCCTTTGGTGTCATAGTGGATGAATTCTATCTTTTTGCCGTCTATGCCCCCCTTGGCATTTATTTCATCAATATACATCTGGAGGGTCTTTAGCTCTGGATCTCCCAGGAATGAGGCAGGACCGGTCACGGCTAGAAAAGAGCCTATCTTGACAGTATCTGAGGCCAATGCCTTTCCATAGCAAAACGTCATCCCTATGCACAAACACAGGACCGCTATCTTGATTTTGTCTAATGCTTTCATGAAAATTCTCCTCCCTGATTTATTTAGATATTCCTGATGACTATTACACAAAAAGAAATCATTTATCAATCATAAATAATTGACAATTATCATCTATTTTTCTCCATATTCGATTCGAGACAGAGGGGTGCTATGGCAATAATCTGGAACCTGTGCCATATTAAGTGGAGATGAGAAAAATCCTGCCAAGGTGTTGGATCTTTCCCAAAATCCAAGGCAGTATCAAGAGGTGAGGATTTGAACTATAAGAGCGAGCCATGCTTCACATAAAGAATCTCAATACGAAATACGGTCCCATCCACGTATTGAAAAATGTCTCACTCCATGTGGATCAGGGTGAGATCGTATCCATCATAGGGGCAAATGGTGCAGGTAAGACCACACTTCTCATATCGATATCTGGACTCTTGCCACCGGTTTCTGGCGAGATAATCTTCGATGGCAACAATCTGTGTGGTGTCCCACCGGACAGGATTGTCTCCATGGGTATAGCCCATGCCCCAGAGGGCCGTCAGGTGTTTGCTCCCCTTACGGTCATGGAGAATTTGAGGCTTGGGGCCTATGCAAGGAAGAAGGCTGGTAGTGAAGAGATACAGGAAGACATCGAGAGGGTATTCTCCCTGTTTCCCAGGCTTGAGGAGCGGAAAGATCAGACCGCTGGTACGTTGAGTGGCGGGGAACAGCAGATGCTTGCCATAGGGAGGGCCATGATGGCCAAGCCCAGGCTCTTGCTCCTGGATGAGCCATCACTTGGGCTTGCTCCAAAGTTGGTGGAGGTGATAATTCAGACAGTGGTAGATCTCAACAGGGAGGGTACGACCATACTCCTGGTGGAACAAAATGCAAGAAAGGCCCTGGAGATCTCCCACAGGGCCTATGTACTCGAGACAGGAAGGATCACACTCCAGGGCCCTGCAAAGGACCTGGCAGAAGACAGTGAGATACGGCGGGCTTATCTTGGAAAGGATTATAGGGACCTTTCAGAAAGATAGGAGGGATGGATGAACAGGGACAGCGTGGAATATCTTTCTCAAGAGCAATGGGCACAATGGCATACTGAACTTCTCCAATCCACGGTGAACAGGGCCTTTTCCAGGGTTCCTTTCTACAAGGAGCGGATGAGGGATGCAGGGGTGAGCCCTGATGATATCGGATCAGTAGAGGATATCGTAAAGTTGCCCTTCACCACCAGGGATGACATATCAGACAACTATCCCTATGGTCTGTTCTCTGTGCCTTTGCGGGATATCGTGAGGATACATGCGCTCAGGAGTGGTCATGCAAATCCCGTTGCGAGGGGGCTGACTGCGCAAGACCTCAGGAAGAGGACAGAGCTCACAGCCAGATTTTTCAAGATCTCAGGCGTTGGGGCAGACGACATAGTCCAGATATGTCTCGATCCAGGTATGGCCCTTCACGGGCAGGATCTCAAGGAAGGTGCGGAGAATCTTGGTGCACTCGTGATCCCACCCGATCCTGTCTCTACCTTCACGAGGCTGAGGATCATGGCCGATTTCAAGACCACGGTTCTCATAACCACTCCTTCCTATGGAAGGCATCTCTTCGAGATATTCAAGGAAAAGAACATGCCCCTTGCTGCACTGAATCTGAAGACAGTGATCCTCATAGGTGAAACCCTTACAGACGAGGTGAGGACCATTTTCGAAAGGGAACTCGATTGTGAGACCAGGGCTGCCTATGGGATATTCGAGGCCTCTGGCCCTTCGATGGCATATGAGTGTCACTGTAAGTGCGGCCTGCACATAGCAATGGATCACGTGATCCCTGAGATCATAGATCCAAAGACGGCTAAGCCCCTGCCTGAAGGAGAAAGGGGAGAACTCGTCATAACCACGGTTACTGCAAGGGCAAACCCCCTTATTCGTTTCCGTACCGGGGATATCACAAGGATCACCAAGCAGGTCTGTACCTGTGGTCGTACGAGTTGGAGGATGATGCCTGTTGAATCGAGGTGTGACAACCTCTTGACCGTCAGGGGAGTGAAGATATCTGCAGGCCAGATCGAGAAGCTCATCTCGGATCGTACAGGTGCAGGTCCTCTGCCTTTTCTCGTAGTCTTGCACAAATGGAAACACCTCACCCAGATCGAGATCCTGATAGCCATAGACGAGAAGATCTTTATGGGGAGCCTACCACAGCTCCACCGGTGGGTGAGACAAAGCGAGGAGATATTTCAAGAGGCCATTGGGATATCGTGCAGGATAAGGCCCGTGGAATTCGAGTCCATAAAGCCATGTCTTCAGGAGGGCAGATTTGCCGTCTCCGAGGAGGAATTCAACAAGGGGTGTTGATATTGTGTCTCAATGCAGGTGAAGTCTGGGGGTTATGGTGCTCGGTTGGTATGATCGTGTCCATCCCTTGTATCCAGTTTTTTGGAGACCTTTATGCAGAGGAGTTTGTCCTGTCTCTCCTTTTCCTGGCGGTCAGGCCAGCCCTCCCAGGGAAGAGATCTCTCCGTAAGTATCTCCTCGGCCTTGATGTGGGGTTCAAGGGATAGGGATCCCATCAACATGGCCTTGTCTTCCCTCGAAAGGATGAAGAGCCAATCTCCACGGGTAGACAAGGCGTCCTTGACGGAACTTGTATCTACGAAGTTTTTTACTGGCTTGTCCTGATGGAGATAAAAGCTTAGCCTTGTCCTTGCCCTGGTCCCGAGCTTGAAATAGGCAGGCGTGAACCCTTGCTCCTTGAGCAATACTTGGCGTACATGCTTTAGAAAAGTCTTTTCTGTAGCAGCCTTGTCGAGAAGTGGTTTTTCGACCCCGCTGATCCCTGCCATCGTGAAGAATGCAGTGGATAGAGTCAGCATTGCAAGGCCTGTTAGTCTCTTTTTGTCTCTTTGGAGCCAGAAGATGGCTGCTGTTGCACATGCCAAGATGACGAGGCCGTGGGCCAGGACGACCACTATGAACTCTTTTGTAAACGGGACGTCTTTAGACAGTAGCCCCCAGCCCGAAGCCAGGATGAGCAGAGAGGAGAAGAGCAGAAAAAACCAGGTCTGGATACGCAAGGCGGATCTTGTTTGCCTTCTTGTCAAGATACCCTTTTCTATGATAACCCCTGTTATCAAGGCGCAAAAAGGCAGGATAGGCAGTATGTAATAGCTCCTGCGGGAACCAGCAAGGGTGAACATGCCAAAGATGGCAATAAGGGACAAGAGGAGCCATTTGGTATCCGTTGTCTGTTTTGGGAATCTTCTGAACAGAAGAAACAACATGGCCAGGAAAAGAGGGGTCCAGGGCAGGGTCCATATAGGGACAAATTCCAGGTACATGAAAGGGGAGCCCCTGTGATCGAAGGGTTTAATGGCCCTTGTCACGGTTTCATGGAAGGCTGTAGATAGCCAATTGTAACCAACAGCACCATTATCCCAGTTCGATAGTAGAAACGGGATCAGGTAAAGGCACAGCCCGGCTCCAAGAGAAACCAAAACAACGGGTCGCATCAGGCCCTTCAACCGCCTGTTGAGCAGGATCTCTATGGCCACCACCATCAAGGTGATTACAATCCCAACCATGCCCTTCATGTGGCCAGCCAGGGCCACAAGGCATCCGAAGACAAAGACGGTCCATGGCCTCGGCTCCTGCCTCCAGTGCCAATACCAGGCAATGGCCACAGTTATGGCAGCAAGATTCAGCATGTCTGGAGATGCACATCTACCCCACTGGATGAATCCCAGACATGTACCAAGTATGCCTGTAGCAAGGAGTGCAGCTTGCCTGGAAAAGATCTTCTCCCCCAGGAAATAGGTGGCCATCAGGGCAAAAGACGCACCAATTGCAGAAGGCAGTCTCAGGGTGAATTCGTCGAGGCTCCCTCTGAGTTTGGTGATCCCAATGACGAACCAGTAGGGCACAAGGGGTTTAGTGACATAGGGCACCCATAGGCAGGTAGGATGAAGGAAATCCCTTTTTATGAGCATTTCCCTGACCACCTCGGCAATCCTGCCTTCTGCCTTTCCGAGTGGGGCAAGGCCGAGTCGATAGAAAAGCAGGAAGATGCCCATTGCGAACACGGCAAATGTCAAAAAGATCCACAATTCCCCATCTGCCTCATCCAGTGATTTGTTGTCCATATCTATTTTTTGGTCTTTATCCTGAATTATGCGCTTCAACTGCCTGAAAAGAATAATTTTCTTAAATGATTGCATGGTTGGCATGTATATGATCCCATTGTATTTTCACCTGAAAGCTGCAGACGACCTTGCCGTTGCTGTTTCGTTGTCTTGAAAATACATATGCGTGTCCCTTCCTCACATCTTCGACAAGGCTTATGGGCTGTATAATCAGCGGGTTTATTGTTTGTCGTCATAGATGAAGATCTCTGTACTGTAGAAAACTCGATTGCCTGGTGTCAAGATCGAGTCGTGATCAAGGCTTGGGCTATGTCTAAAAATCAGAAATTCTGTCTCAGAACAAGATTCATGGGAACGATAAATAGAGACATCTTATTGATATTTATTGTTTTTTTTGAATGCAATAAAGTTGTTGGGTAAAAGGGCAACTTTTACATGTTCTTGTTCATGATGTTTTTCCATGGCAAAGGCAGGGTTGGCCCTTGCTTTTTAGTCTTATGCTCATTATATTGTGGGCATAAGACTAATATGAAAGGGGGTGTAAGATTATGCCTGGATTTGACAGAACAGGCCCAACAGGTGCAGGACCTGGAACCGGTTGGAGACAGGGCCGCTGTTTCGGTTTTGGGACCCGTGGAGTGGGAAGAAACAGGGGCAGATCCTGGCGCAGGCCGGGGGCAGGTTTCTGCCGCAGAGTCGCCGGATTCGGTGCCGGCTTTGGCTGGGGCCGTCGGGGTAATTTCCCTGCAGGGCAGGAACGAGATGCCCTTCTCGAAGAAAAGTCCTGGCTTGAGGAAAAGCTGAGGGCAATAGAAGATAGGCTTTCTTCCCTTAGGTCTTGAGGCCTGGGGATAAGCCTTGGCCCTAAGTATCCAATGGAGCCTCGAATGTCTTTTCTATTTCGGGGCTTCTTGGAAGAAGTTTATGATTTCAGTCTGTTAAAAGGCCGATCGGGTCTTCGTCAAGTCTTCCGGCACGGCCCTTTTTTATGGCATCTGTGGCGAGTTTGTCTGCTATCTCGTTTTCTCCGTGACCAGCATGTCCCCGTACCCAGCGCCATGTTACATCATGTCTTTGGCACAATTGGTCTAACCTTTTCCACAGATCGGCATTCTTTACAGGCCTGTTGTCCGCCCTTTTCCAGCCCTTTGCCTTCCAGCCTGAAAGCCAGGACGTTATGCCATTTTTCAGATATTGGGAGTCTGTTGTAATGACCACCTTGCATGGCCGTTTCAATGCCTCTAGGCCCCTTATTGCTGCGAGGAGTTCCATCCTGTTGTTTGTGGTATGAGAGGAAAACCCACAAATTCTCTTTTCATGGGTGTTGTAACGCAAGAGTGCACCCCATCCTCCAGGCCCAGGGTTGCCAGAACAGGCACCATCCGTAAATATCTCGACTACTTGTCCCTGTTTCATATGCATATAAGTTAGCGGTTGGCAGCTTCCTTGCCCCATGTCTTGGCTGTGCCTATCCTTGTGGGCAGGAAGATCTCCACCACGGTCCCTTCCCCCTCTACACTTGATATGTTTATAGTCCCTCCATGTTCTTCGATGATCTGTTTGACAACGCAAAGCCCCAGGCCAGAGCTCTTCTTCTTGGTGCCGAAGAATGGGACAAAGATCTTTTTTAGTACCTCTTCTGGCATACCAGTTCCATGATCTATGATCTTTACGATGGCCCCATATTTTGCATGCCTTGTGCGTACTATTATCTTCTTGCCCTCTTCACTGGCCTCTATGGCATTTCTGAGGCAATGAACCAGACTAAGCTTTATCAGATTGGCATTTACTTCCACGAACAGAGGGGTCTGGGCGAGCTCGGTCACTATGGTTATGCCCTTTTGCTTGGCTTCAGGGAGGATCATGTTGACAGAAGATTTTACGAGCCTGTTCAGATCCTCCCTCGTGAATGCCCAGGACAGGTCGCCTTTTATGGTCTCAAATTTTTTGACGATATTTTCCAGCCTGATGACCTGATGAAGAATAGCCTTTAGATATTCCCGTCTCTCTTGCCTCGGCAAAGACTTGTTGAGAATGCGCCGGATCATACCTCCTATTACCATCACAGGGTTTCGGATCTCATGGGCCACATTTAGGGCAAGTTCTGCCCTGGTCCTTTCTGAAACCAGTATCTCCGTGTTCTGGTTGAGATTCAATAGCTCCTGGCTGATCCGTTCGATCTTTTTCTTGTCTTCACCCATGCGTTCCATGATCCGTTGCATGGTCTGGAAAAACAGGGTTATGGAGGTTATCAGAAAGAATATGGCAGTATTGATGGATCCGCTTATGGGTGAAAGGACTACCCAGTATTCCCTCTTGCCCATATATAGGAGGATATGTTTTACAATATGGCCCAAGGGACGAGAAAGGGAAAAGGCCAGGAGTGCTGCAACGAGCCAGTTGAGATAGCTATAGAATATGTTGTCGGGCCTGGTCCTTGAGATCTGTCTTGCCACCTTCAGGCATAGGAGTGAAATGATGATCATGGTCAGGCTCCCTGCCACATCTATTACTATTATGGGAGTACAGATAGACATCATTATCTCTTGATTTCACCCTGCTCCTTTTCCTCTGCCTTTAGGTGTTGCAGAAGCTGCTTCAGGCCTACATAGAAGAACAACATGGCTGTTACACAGATTATATGGTCCAATTTGCAGGCATACCATATCCAGAACTTGAGTCCTGCGTTTTCAGGAAGGGCAGTAGGACAGTTGTCCAAGCTGTAGAGGGATATGATATGGCCTGTAAAGGTTACCGCGTTCCAGAGGGCGAGAAGTGCAGAGCCTGCTGCCAAAGACTTCCAGCACCGGCGCATCCAGAAAGAGCTTCTTCGTATCATGAAGTATAGCCAAACCATTGCTGCCCCGAAACAAATGTGTCCCAGCTGGTGCACGTAGAGGCCTTCTTTGGGCCCGTGTTCCTGAAAGGCCCATGCGGTTTCAGGGCTCAACAGTTGCAAGAATATTTGCGCCATAATCAGACTGAGAAGTGACAGAACAGTAGGAAACGATCCTTTTTGTCCAGGATGGCCTCTATTCATAGGGATGTCCCAAATATGCCCCAGGGCCTTTGTTGTATGTATAGACATCTATTTTCTTGGTGGGTTGAGAAGCAGCCATAAGGTTCCTGCTGGCACATCCTATTTTTTTTCAGGCAGACAAGCCCTGTTTATCCCTTCGGCCTTTTTGGGTCAAAATCCAAGTTTATGGCCTATGCCCACTATACAAGGTGACTATGCCCATAGTCAAAGGCCTATATGAGACGTCCTTGAATCCCGCCTCTCTCATCATATTACATATCTCCTCCTGGGAATAGAAGCCATCTATGGATTCTGCCAGGTACCTGTAGGCCTCTTTGTCGCCGGAGATCATACCTCCAAGAACAGGGAGAATCCTGTGGAGATAAAATCTGTAGACAGGGGCAAAGACAGGGTTCGATGGCCTGGAAAACTCCAGAATGGCAGCAATCCCCCCTGGCTTCAATACCCTGTACATTTCGTCAAGGCCCTTGGTCAGATTTGACAGGTTTCTTATGCCAAAGGCCACGCTAAAACCAGAAAAGGTCTCATCAGGTAGGGGTAAAGCCTCACCATCTCCGCAAACAGGCAGGATACAATGGCCATTTTTGTGTTGGCCCAATCTTTTCATGCCGTATTCTAACATATCGAAACAGAAGTCGAGGGCGACCACAGTGCGTTTCTTTTGCCTTACTATCTCCCGTGAAAGAGGTAGGGTCCCTGCACAGATATCCAGTATAGGGCTATCACAGCCTCGCAGCAAGGAGGCTGTAAGAAAGCGCCAGTAATGGTCTATATAGAGGCTGAGCATGGTGTTGAGAAGGTCGTATCTGGGTGTGACCGATGTAAATTTTTCCTGGACAAATGCCTTTTTGGAGGCTTTCGATGGAAGACTCATGGCTGTTTGGTCTCAAAGATAGTTTTCATTTATATCTCTTTCAGTTGGGGCATCTCCGGGATCTTGCCCATCTGCTTGAGGAGTCTGAAGAAGTGGCCCAGACCCTTCATCTTCAGGTGTGAGAGGTCGAACTCTATCCCTTTCAGGTAAGAAAGACATTCCCCTTGGGTCATAGGGATCCTGTTGCAGACCATGCCAGCGATCTCACCAAGATTTTTGACCCCCTGGGTATAGGAATCGGCCAGGCGTTTTTTCAGCAGTGAAAGGGCCAAACTGCCTTCAAGGCCTGAATCCTTCCTGACAGCCCACAAGGCGAAGACAAAGGGCAGGGATGTTGTCTCGTACCACATGGATGCAAGGTCATAGGAGAAGATGTCCCTGAGATTACGTTTCAGCTTTAGGGCCTCGTCCCCTATGGCAAGATAGGCATCTGCATCCCTGTCCCTGTCAAAATCGTCAAAGGTGCCAGATGTATAGAATGGCTCAAATCCATTGAAATATTCCAATATGATGAAAAGGAGATTGATGGAGGTCTCAGACTGGTTGGTGAGAACGATCCTTGCTCTTGACAGGTCATAGATAGGCCGTCTGCTGAACAGAAGTACACTACCAACTGTCCCGGTGGCACTGATGCAGTAGTCCTTCAAGATAAAATAGTCTTTGTGGTTCAATCCATAGGAAAACGAGGATATGAGCCCAACGTCTATCTCTCCTGCCTTGAGCATCCTGTTGAGTTTGGAGGGATTGTCTTCAACGGTCTCCCACTGCTCTAATGCCCCCATCCTGACGAATGGGATGAGAAGAGGGGCTGTGTTTATGAAGTTGACTATGCCTAATTTGTACACTTTATCCCCTTTTGGTTTTGTCTGTTCCCTGAAAGGGCCTTACATGTATAAGCCTTGATTGTTCAGGCCAGGAACAGACATGTGCGAAGATTTCCTTTTGGGATGGTGGCCCTTCTTCAAGTACCAGAAAAGATGACAGTGCGCCAGGTTCGAGGCAGCCCACCACACCAGACAGCCCCAGGGCAGATGCGCCGTTTATGGTGGCTGCCCTAAAGATGTCCTCAGGATGGATGTCAGGGGCCATATCCATCAATTTTTTCATCTCCTTGAACAAGGAAAGGTCTTGGTTGCTTGCAAGGCTGTCAGTGCCAATACAGACCTTGATGCCAGGGGCAGAAAATAGCCTTGACACTGGGGCAGTGCCAGATCCTATGAATTCGTTGCTTCGCGGGCAGAGGCAGACGTAGCAGCCCCTTTCGGACAGGAGTCTCACATCCCTATCGTCCACGTGTACGCAGTGAACACATATGGTAGAGGGATCGAGTGCCCCAACTGCGTGGAGGAGTTCCACGCTGGAGCGGGCAGGCCTGAAAAATTCATCCACCTTTCTTCCTCGTTCCGCAAGTATGTCGGCCAGGGGGCCTCTTGCAGTCCTGACAAGTTCTGCCTCTTCCATGGATTCCGAGCAGTGTATGGAAAAGGGCAGGCCGTGGCCCCTGCACCAGTCCTTTATCTTTCTCAATGCATCTGGCGAGCAAGTATAGACTGCATGGGGTGAATACGTATTCTTTCTACATGGGCCATAGGGCAGATCAGGCAGTCTTGGGAGATTGAGGTCATGGGGCAGGGGATGAATGATCTCCCTGAAATTTAGCGCACAGAATACATCCTTGCCCAGGCTGTCTATGGCCAAGGCCCCAAAGCTGCCATTTCCCACGTCTCCCAATGTATTGATGCCTCGGGCCACTACCTCCTTCAATGCCTGGATAGCTGCCCTTTTCACTGCCTCGTTCTTGTTCCCGATCCACTGCTGCTTCAATTCCATGGCCCTTCTAAGCCATTTGGCGAAACCAAGTCCAGTGGGTATCAGGTCCTTGGCAAAGGAGAATTCCAGATGGCAGTGGACATTTACAAGGCTTGGCAATAGGACTGCATCTCCATGATCCACTATGTCCATGTCTTTTGAGACAAAAAGGCCCAAGAGATCTCTTTTGTCTCCAAGGGCGATTATGTGCCCCCTTTCAACGGCAATACCGCCATCTTCAATCATGGGTCTTGATCCAGGCAAAACCCATCTTGCAAGGTGTATCAGGGTTTTTTTGTGCGCCATGTGATATGAAGATCCGGTTTGATGGCCTTATCAGGCAAGCGTATAATCCATGAGCCGCTGTCTCGGTTCAAAGCCTGCATCCATGATGTGCCTTTTGATCTCTGCTTCGGACAATCGATGACTGACACCAGCTGCTGCAACCACGTTTTCTTCTATCATTGTTGAACCAAAGTCATTTGCTCCAAAATAGAGGGCCACCTGGGCCACCTTCGGCCCCTGGGTGACCCAAGAGGCCTGGATGTTTGGGAAGTTGTCCAGGAATATCCTGGAAATAGCAAGGAGCCTGAGGTAGTCATGGGCCGTGGCAGCCATGACATCTATGGCCGTATTCCCAGGTTGGAAGGGCCAAGGGATGAACGCCGTGAATCCCCCAGTCCTGTCCTGAAGGTCCCTGAGCTCCTGGAGGTGTTGTATGCGTTGTCTTGGCGTCTCCAGGTGGCCAAACATCATGGTAGCTGTTGTCTTGAGGCCAAGTTCATGGGCAGTCTCCATCACGCTGAGCCACTGTCTTGTGGTGGCCTTTCTCGGGGCAATCCTACTTCTGACCTCATCTACCAGGATCTCAGCGCCTCCACCCGGTATGGAGTCCAGGCCTGCTGCCATGAGCCGTTTCAGGACATCTTTTATGGAAAGATTCGAGATATTTGAGAAATGGACGATCTCGGGTGGTGAAAATCCGTGGCAATGGATACCATATCCCTTTATGAATCTCAACATGTCCTCGTAGAATTCTATTGACAGCTCTGGGTGCAGACCTCCTTGAAGAAGGATCTGGGTGCCGCCGAGTCTTTGGGTCTCCTCTATCTTTTTCCCCAGCTCTTCATGGGAGAGCACAAATGCCCTCTCGTCTCCAGGGGCACAATAGTAGGCACAGAACTTACACCCCGAGATACAGACATTGGTGTAGTTTATGTTCCTGTCTATCACATAGGTAACGATTGGGGCAGGATTTTTTTGAAACCTACAATGGTTTGCCAACTGGGCCAGGGTATGGAGATCTGAACGGGTATAGAGGGAAAAAGCCTCATCGGCAGTGATGCGCTTGCCTTCCAGTACCTTCTCTTCGATGTGTCCCGACATGGCATGCCCCCTTATTCAGAAACGATGTTGTAGAGGGTATCTCTTTCCACAGGGTGTCTTCCCGCCCCTTTGATCAGGTGTTCTATCCTGCGGTTTGACATGGCCTGTGATGTCTCTGCCCCTGCCATATGGGTTATCTTCTCTTCCAGTACTGTACCGTCTAAGTCGTCTGCCCCAAAGGAAAGGGCCAACTGCGCAATCTTGGGGCCCAGCATGATCCAGTAGGCCTTTATGTGAGGAAAATTGTCGAGCATCAGCCTGGAGACGGCTATGTTTTTTATGTCATCGATACCGCTTGTTGGGGCTACGTGGTCCAGGGCCGTATTCTTTGGATGAAAAGCAAGAGGTATGAAACACATGAATCCACCGGTGTCGTCCTGGGCCTCTCTCAGGGCCATGAGATGTTCTATCCTTTCTTCAAGGGTCTCTATGTGGCCGTATAGCATGGTGGCATTGCTCTTGATGCCCATTTTGTGTGCTGTTTTCGCCACCTGGATCCATTTGTCCCCTGGGAGCTTTTCCGGGCAAAGCCTTTTCCTTATCCTGGTGCTGAATACCTCGGCGCCACCGCCAGGTATGGATCCAAGCCCTGCCTCCACAAGTTCTTCAAGGGTCTCTTCCAGGCCTTTGTTCCCCATCTGTGCAATATGTGCGATCTCCACACAGGTGAAGGCCTGGATATGGATCTCCGGGCGTACCTCTTTAATGGCCTTCAACATGTCGATATAATATGAGTACGGCAGTTCTGGATGGATCCCTCCAACTATGTGAACCTCCTTTATGGGCTCGTCGAGGCGCTGGCGGATCTTGTCGGCAATCTCTTCTATGGACATGCAATAGGCCTTTTCGTGGCCATTTTCCTTGCCAAACGCACAGAATTTACACAGATTCGTGCATATGTTCGAATAATTTACATGCTGATTGTATATATAGTAGGCATTGTTGCCATTGAATCTTTCCCTGACGATATTCGCCAGAAAACCCAGGGCAGGAAGGGCAGAGGTTTCAAACAGGCGCAATCCATCCTCTTTGGAAAGCCTCTGCGAATTCTGTATCTTTTCGTAGATGTCCCCCAGGCCGGCATCCTCTACTGCTTTTTCCATGATATTCATAACTAAAAGTACCTCTATAGATTTTCGATGTTTTTGGAGACACCGGGAAGATAGCAATATGGCAGAAAAATTTCAAATAAGCCTATTTGTTGAGCCCTTTGCCGTGCCCCCTTTCATGTAGTCCAGACAAAAGCTATTTCATCCTATTGTTTCAAGGAATAGCCATGGGGAAAGACTTGATCCCGGAATAGCATGCTGACAATGCAAGCGTTCAAGAGAATTGTCTTTTTCAGGACTTTGAAATACATAATCTATATGTTGATGGATATGCTGGCTGGAAGTAACTGGGCTGCAATCATTTTTCAGGTGCCTGTGGTGGCTGGGGACTGTCTTCTTGGTTGGACCCCTGTACCTCCCTTATGGAGACCTCGAACTTGAGGACCTGACCTGCAAGCGGGTGATTGAAGTCTACCATGATGGCCCCCTTCCACACATCCCGTATGACTGCTGGTCTCGTTATCCCCAACTCGTCAGGGACCTTTATTACTTTTCCCGCCTCTATTGGGCCAGATATCCTTTCGGAGGCCACTAACATCTGTTTCTTTGGGTCATAAAGTCCATATGCGAAATAGGGATGGACAGTGATGGTCCTGGATTCACCAGGTGCCATGCCTACTATGCCATCTTCCACAGGCCTTGGAAATCTACCCTTTCCACAGACGAAGCTGGCCGGGCCGCCACTTTTTTCAGAAGAATCCACAACCTTGCCAGTGGACAGGCGCACCACATAGTCCATTATCACTATACAACCTGGTTCCACCACTTTGGGGCCTGGTTCAGATGGGCCGTGGCTCTGTGTAGAAGACATCTCCACTCCCTGTTCTTGGATGCTCACTTTTAATTTTCCTTCCCGTCTTTTTTTCTTGGCAGAGGGATCCTGAAAAACTCCACCCCTTCATCCCTAAGTATCTTTTCTTCCTCCTCAGTGGCAATTCCCCTTATGCTCCTGTGTTCTTTAACCCCGTAGTGCATCTTCAAGGCCTCTGATGTGAAGCGGGTCCCTACGTCCTCGCTGTTTTTTATGATATTTTCATACATGGTATTGATTGCCGATACGAGTGCCTCTTGGGACACAGGCGAGTCTTCTCTCCTGTGCCTTTTCAGCTTAACGGGAGAAAGGAGTTTTTTCACATTGCCGCTGCCGCAAACTGGGCATTTGAGTAGGCCTTGATCTTTTTGCTCCTTGAAATTTGAACTGTCCTTGAACCATGCCTCGAATACATGGCCATTTTCACATCCCAGATCAAAAACTATCATGGTCAACCAAGGTTAAAACATATAGCCTCAGGCACTGCTACAGGAATTTCTTCTGCAAGAATTCACATTCCTTTGGAGAGAGATCGAATCTCACCTCAGCATCCAAGATTATCTCTTTTCTGGATTTTTCTGGATGCTCTTTCACCATTTCAGAAAGCCATTTTACCGCTTTTCTGAGTTTGTCGCCTTCGGGCAGAAGTTCTTCTGTCGACATCTCTTCTCTCCTCCTGTTTGGAAGTTTTTTCCACCCTCAAGAAGCGGCAGAGGCCTCTTCCAATATCTCGCCCAGGGCCTGTGCCGTGGCGCCTATGACCTTCAGACAATCCTTCTTTCTGCTATCTGGTCCATTACTGTAATATATCTTGACCTGTTTTCTGTCTCTCCAGTCTATCCTGGCAATATCTTTACAGTCTATTCCCCCGTATCCTTGAGTGATTGTCTCAAAACGTTTCACAAGTTTGTAGGCATATTTCCACATGAGTCTGTGGTCTTTTTCCGAGGGTTTTTCCTTGCCCATTGCAAGGCCCAGTACGGCAAGCGCCCCGGAAAGGCTGCCGCACACATGTCCTGTACTTCCCATACCGCCTCCAAAGGGTGCCAGGGCAGCAATAACCTCATGAGAGTTGCGGCCAAGTTTTTCGCATCCTGTGGAGAAGATGGCCTGGCTGCAGTGAAAGCCTTGCTCGTAAAGTTGTTGGGCCCTCGAGTTCATCTCTTCAGGTGTCATGGAATAACTGTTCCTCTTTCATTCAAGCCTTTATTGAAATAGTAGTAAAACACTCTGTTCAAGGCAAGTCTTACAGGGGCAAAGCCTTTTTCTGCACAATGTCTTTCAGCCCGGAGGCCAAGGTCACGAAGTGGCTGACGGAAAGCCGTTCTGCCCTGATATCTGGGCTTATGTCCGCCTTGTTCAGCACGGCCTCGAGCAGGTGTTTTTCAAGCCTGAAAAAGGAGGATAGACAGTTGACTATCTTTTTTCGTCTCTGGGAGAAAGAGGCCCTTACAGTCTTTACAAAGAATTCGTAGTCGTCACAACGAGGCTTTTCCCCTTGGAAAAATCTAAATTGGACAAGGGCGGAGTAGACCTTTGGCTTGGGCCTGAACATGGAGGGGGGGATTTCCAGTATTTTTTTCACATCTGCGCAGTATTGCGATACGACACTTATGGTCCCATAGTCTTTTTTGCCAGGCGGGCTTGTTATCCTGTCTGCAACTTCCTTTTGAAAGAGGAAAAAGGCCTCCTTTATAAACCTGTTCTGAGCGCACATGGAAAATACCACTTGGGTGGATATGTTGT
Source organism: Deltaproteobacteria bacterium (assembly GCA_026986785.1). Classification (GTDB taxonomy): domain Bacteria; phylum Desulfobacterota; class Dissulfuribacteria; order Dissulfuribacterales; family QOAL01; genus QOAL01. The sequence goes on from JALSNW010000015.1 coordinate 111,973, forward strand.
AGGGTAGATTGCCAGCCAGATGGAGTCGATCTCCTGTCTCCTCCCAAAGGGCTTGGTATGAGATACGGAGAATGTCCGCCTGCCTCAGCTCCACGTTGTCAGGTAGAAGTTGTTGTTTGTCGTGCCAATGGACGAGTCTTTCGTCCAGCTCGAAGGCTATGACCCGTTTGCACCTCTGGGCAAGGGCCAAGGTAAGGTTCCCTGTCCCGGCACCGAGTTCCACGAGGATTTCGGGATCGTTATGGCAGATCTTTTCTGCCAGAGTGTTGAGGGTCGATTCGTGGATGAGGAAGTTTTGGCCCAGTGCCTTGCTGGGCTTTGGATACCGTTGGGTCTTTATTCTGGTCATATTAGTCCAAACTTGGGCGGTTGGCCCGGATTCAAAGATCAACCAGGTGTTCATCCATGATTATGTCATTCCCCATTTCATCCTTGCCTCAGGAACCTGCTCTGCCGCCTTTTCTGTCTCATAAGATAGAAATAGAGAGCAAGAAAATAGAAAAAAATGCCTACAGGGATGGCCAATACCAGGCCACCAGCCAGGAGGCAGAACATTATGTTGGAAAATTTTGCAAAGAGCATCTTGGATGCCTCGATGAAGCCTGCGTGTTGCAACTGGTGAAGCATGAGACAGACCTGGTCCCAGGTAATGCTGAACGAGGTCAGCCAGGTGCCGATCCTCCATGCAAGATAGTACTGAATGGGAATGGTTATAGGGTTGCTCACTATCCAGTTGGTTATTACCGCTGCCACGATATTGCCCTTGAACAGGGTACAAAGAAGCAGCGTCAGACCTGTGTGAAAAGGTATGGTTGGTGTAAGCCCTACGAATGCCCCGATCCCCACACCCCTGGCGAGGATGAAAGGATTGCCCTGAAGCCTTTTGAGTCTGATCCAGTAGTATCTCAGGGCGCGTTTTGGCCCCGATTTCTTGGTTTCTCTATCTTGATTGTACATGGCATACATGATGTGACAAAACGCTCTTTATACCATATCGCGGATGGATATGCTTCAAAATAGTGAATGTTTTATCCATGATTGTGCAGCTTCCAAGCTTGCCTACGATTCTTTCTTCCTAAGGAAAGTGTATAATCTTGGTGTATTTGGTCTGATTTAATTTGTGTTCTTTAAAGTTTTTTTGTTAGAATAGGGAAAAACAGTAATATTGTCCTCAGGGTGCATGGGCTGCAGGAGTAAACATGAAGAAACCGTCTGTACTTATGTTTTACGGGTCTCCAAGAAGGGGGGGGAACAGTGATCTTCTTGGAGATTTTTTCTTGTCTGGTGCCGAGGAGGCTGGTGCTACGGTGGAAAGGGTGCGCCTTTACAAGAGGGATATCGGTCCATGTATAGAGTGTGGAGGGTGCGATACTACCGGCGAGTGTGTATTGGAAGACGACATGGTATCCATCTATCCAATGATCCAACAGGCCGATATAGTCGTGGTGTCTTCTCCGATCTTCTTCTATAATATCACCTCTCGAACCCAGGCCCTCGTGGAGCGTTCCCAGGCCCTCTGGGTGAGAAAATATGTACTCAAGAAACGGGCTACGGAGGGCAAGGCACGCCAGGGGGTATTCCTTTCAGTGGGGGCTACCAAGGGTAGGCTTTTGTTTGATGGAGTAAAGAGGGTGTTACGTTACTTCTTCGATGCCCTCGATGCAGATTTCGTGGCAGGCCTTTTTATCAGGGGGGTAGAAAAGAGGGCAGAGATAAAATCCCATCCCTATGCCTTGGAACGGGCCAGGCAGCTTGGGCATGCCCTGGTTACAGGACAAGGGCTTTCCAGTCTTGAGGATGTATGGCTGCCTGGCAAAAAATGAGTTGTTTTTCGATGGTATCCTGTTAGTAGAGGGGGGCGAATGGAATTCAAGAACGGGGAGATAAGGGGTGTGGAGATCAAGGCACTTTCCAAGTTTCTCGATGCCAGGGGTTGGCTATGTGAGCTATTCAGAAGGGATGAGCTCAAAGAGGCCGACTTTCCTCAGATGGCATATTGTTCCCTGACCTATCCTGGGGTTGTGAGGGGGCCTCATGCCCATAACGATCAGACGGATCTGTTCTATTTCATCGGGCCGGGTAATTTTGAGATCAGGCTATGGGACAACAGGAAAGATTCCGAGACCTATGGCAATTTTATGCGGTTTTATGCTGGGCACGACTGTCCCAAATCCGTGTTGGTCCCGCCAGGCGTGGTCCACGGCTATAAGGTTATTGGTACAGAGCCAGGGCTTGTGCTGAACGCCCCCAACAGGCTTTATGCAGGCTGGGGTAGGAATGAACCAGTGGATGAGGTGCGCTACGAGGAGGATCAGGATAGCCCTTTTTCATTCTGAAGAGGTCTCGACATCATGTCTGTAAAACAAGTGGATCTGATTTCTTTTTTCCCAGACAATTTTCCGATGTGTATGGTTTTTCGGTCAGGTCAGGTGGTGGCTGCCTCCAAAGATCTTCATCTCGACGAAGTACTTCCCATGCCGGTTCAAAGGCTGGATTCCTTTTTTCATGGTTTGCCTGAACAGATACGTAAGGACATAGAGACAGGTTCCCTGAGCTTTATATATCCCTACGTATGGACACCAGATCAAAACGGCTCAGGGCCTTCTGGCATCTCGAGAAGGATAATCATGCCGTTCAGCCAGGGCAGGGAAAATATCTTTGTCCTTTTTTCTTTGAACGATGTCTCTGACAGGATATTGTCGAGCCTTCCTGTTGCTGCCATGTATACAAAGGCGGATGATCCCCTGAAGATCTTGTTTGTTTCAATGGCCATAGAGCGATGGACAGGTATGGACCCTGGAAGGCTCATAGGTGATGACAACCTTTTCAGTCTTGTTATCCATCCAGAGGATAGAAACAGGGTGGTCGAGGCCCTAAGGACCATAAAACCGGACACAACCGAGTTCTCCGTGGCCTACAGGCTCGCCCACAAAAACGGTACCATTACCTGGGTGAAGCAGGAATTGGTACCGCACAACTCCTTCAATACCAATGGATATCATCTCTTCATGCTCTCCGATATCACGGACTGGAAGGAGAAGCAACTTGCCCTGTCCCAGGCCGAGGAGCGCTACCGGCTGTTTTTCCAGCGTGGTCCTCTGGCCATTATGTGTATAGACCGCCTTGGCTTCGTCATCGATTGCAATGAACGGTTGGCCTATCTGGCAGGCCTTGCCAGGGAAGAGATTATAGGTATCAACACCCTGTCTTCGAAACACATGATACTCAGGGACTATGCCCGGGAGGTGTTAAGGGGTAGGGATGTGAGATACCAGGGCGAATATACCATCCCTGGCACTGGGAAGAAGATCATGATCTCAGTGTCTGCATTTCCCCTCAGGAATGAAGAGGGCGCAGTGGTAGGTGGTTATGCCTTTATCGAGGATATCAGCAACAGGGCTGAGTTAAGGAAGAGGTTGGACAAGGAAAGGGATTTTAACAGGCTCACCATAGAAACAGCGGGTATCCTTGTGGCAGAGGTCCTGGGCGATGGGAGAATCATCAGGATCAATAAGATCATAGCCAAACTTTTTGGACTTGAGGCCAGTCAATGTGAAGACAAGCCCTTCTGGGAGCTTTTCGTGGCATCTGGGAGAAGAAAGGCCTTTGTTGAAAGCTTCGAAAAGACCCTGAGCACAGGTCATACCACTTCCTGTGAATCAGAGGTCATCGGTGCCGACGGGGAGAAGAGACAGATTGCCTGGAGGATAAATCTCTGTCCATGTTTCTTGTCGACAAAGGAGACAGAGCAGACGCACCTCATTGTCGTGGGTACAGACATCAGTTCTCAACGAAGGCTCGAGGAACAGATCAGGGAGATCCAGAAGATGGATGCCATTGGCAGATTGGCAGGCGGGGTTGCACACGACTTCAACAATCAACTTACTGCAATACTCGGTTATTGTCAGATGCTGCTTATGGACGTCGATCCCTCTACTACTACCTACAGGCAATTGAAGGTGATAGAAAAGGCTGCCAAGAGGGCGGCCGAGACCACCAGTCAGCTCTTGGCATTCAGCAGAAAGCAGACCCTTCAACCCAGACGGGTCCTTCTCAATCAGGCTGTGAAGGATTCGTCCAAGCTTTTCGAAAGATTGCTTGGGGAAAATATCAGTGTAGAATTTGATTTTGCCAAGGAAGATATATTCATAGACGTGGATCCTGGCCGTTTTCAACAGGTGTTGCTCAACCTCGCCCTAAATGCCAGGGACGCCATGGAGGAAGGCGGTACCATTACCATAAGGACCTGTCTGAAGAGCGGTGCTGAATTTCCTGAAGCAGCCGTGTCGAACAAGGAGACCTTTGCAGGAATCGAGATTGTCGATACAGGTTGTGGTATGGAGCCCGAGGTCCTTGAAAAGGCATTCGAGCCCTTTTTTAGCACAAAACCACCAGGGCAAGGTACTGGTTTGGGCCTTGCAATGGTCTATGGCACCATAAAACAGAGTGGTGGCTATATATTCATAAAAAGCAGTTCTGGCAAAGGGACCAAGGTGGATATCCTTTTACCTCTCTATCGGAGCGACACCTCTGACCCAGAGGTGGCCGGATCTGATGAAAGCATGTTGCGCGCCGAGCCTGGCCAGTTGGTCATGGTCGTGGAGGACGAGGAGTTGGTAAAACAGACTGTGAGCGATTATCTCAAGCGTCTTGGCTTCGATGTCATCTTGTTTGCTACTGCGGAAGAGGCATTGGAATATCTAAAGCAGCCTGGTTCTGCCAGGCCTTCGATCCTGATTACCGATGTGGTCATGCCAGGGACAAGTGGCCTGGGCCTGGCTGAGAGGATAAAGTCTTTCATACCTGATGTGCCCGTGTTGTTCATGTCTGGTTACAGCCCAGAGATCATAGAAAAACAGGGAATTTTGTCTGAAAACACCCCATTTCTCACCAAGCCTTTTACTATCTCCGATCTTTCCCGTATGTTGAGAAAGATCCTCAATACGTCATGATCAGGAGAAAGCTTTTCAAAACATCAACATTCAATTGACATTTCCGAGACTTCCAGATTATTTTCAAATGGCCTTTTCCCATGTTGGCGTATTGACGTGCGAAGGGGTGTCGAAGACCAGCAACTCTTGGCTGGCCAAAGGAGATTTTATGGCAAGACAGGTTTTTATTAACAAGGTCAAGTGCAAGGGATGTGGCAGTTGCGAGGAAGTCCTTCCAAGGGCATTCAAGATGGACGAAGATTTTGAAAAGGCCGAGTTTATTGGGGATGGAGAAGAGATAGATCAAGAAGTACTGGAGAGTGCAGCTGCCATTTGTCCCACAAAGTGCATTGAAATAGACGGTGATTAAGCAGTAGGGCAAGCCATGTTGAAAGATGGTGAAAAGGGGGCGGTAATCCAGAGGGACAAGAAGACCTATGCCATTGTGCCCCACATAGCTCTGGGGCTCGTAACCCCTTCCCAATTGAGAAAGATAGCAGACGTAGCTGAGAGATACGGCGCTGCCTTGAAAATAACCAGTGCCCAGCGTATTGCCATTGTCGGCCTAGAGGAGAAAGACATCGATCCCATCTGGGCAGAGCTTGGGATGGATCCAGGGGCTGCATTGGGCCTGTGTGTCAGGAGTGTCAAGGCATGCCCTGGCACAACTTTTTGTAGGTTGGCAAAGGGAGATGCCATAGGCCTTGGCACGGAACTTGATCGGAGATATCACGGGATGAAATTGCCCTGGAAATTCAAGATGGCTGTTTCAGGATGTGCAAATCAGTGTGCGGAAAATTGTATCAAGGACCTTGGATTTTATGCCAAAAGTGGTGGATGGATTGCAACTGTAGGCGGAAATGGCGGTTCTAGACCTCTCCTTGCAAGGCAGTTGGTAGCGGGGTTGAGTTACCAGGATGCCCTTGAGCTTGCCGAAAGGGTTATTGGATATTTTGATGCAAACGCCAGAAAGACCGAGCGCCTCGGTAGGCTCATAAACAGGGTTGGATTCCAGGAATTCAAGGATGCAGTACTTCCCTGAAACAGGTATAGACATGGATGAGTAAAAATGGCTGAAAAAACAGTTGACCACGAAGGGCAGGGCATGATTCGAGGCCTGAATTGGCTTGGGAGGAAAACCCTCGACATCATAGGAGAGCTTGGGGCCCTGGCCATCTTTTTCTGCTACGGTATCATCTTGATATTTTCCCTGCCGTTCCAGTTCAGGAAGATAATACAACAGGTCTATTTCATAGGGGTGAAGTCCTTTCTGATAATCAGTCTCATTGGACTGTTTACAGGGATGGTGTTGGGTCTTCAAGGTTATTACACCCTTGTCAAGTTCGGGGCTGAGGGGATGCTCGGTGCTGCTGTTGCCCTTTCCCTCATAAGAGAGCTCGGACCTGTGCTCACAGCCCTCATGGTCATTGGCAGGGCAGGTTCTTCAATTGCTGCCGAGATAGGCATCATGCGCATATCAGAGCAGATAGACGCCCTGGACACCATGGACATCAACCCTATGCGCTATCTCGTTAGCCCAAGGATGGCGGCCTCTGTAATCGTGTTTCCAATGCTGACTGCCCTTTTTGATGTCATAGGCATCTTTGGGGGATTTCTGACCGGGGTTCTTCTCCTTGGTATCAATTCTGGGATATATTTCAATAGGATTTACGATAGTGTTGTGTTAAAGGATGTCACTGGCGGGTTCCTCAAGAGCCTTGCCTTTGCCTTGATAGTTTCCACGATATGTTGCTATCAGGGCTATTTTACCCATATGAGGTCTGAAGGCTTTGGTGCCAGGGGCGTCAGCCTTGCAACCACTTCTGCCGTGGTGATTTCTTGTGTGCTTGTCCTTGTACTCGACTATGTTCTCACTTCATTCCTCCTGTGAAAGACATGAATGAGCCCTTTATAGAATTTAAGGACGTTTCCAAGAGCTTTGGCAGTCTCAAGGTGCTGGACAAGGCCAATCTTGCCATTTATCAAGGTGAGATAACGGCCATCATAGGGAAGAGCGGTGCAGGCAAAAGCGTTCTCTTGAAACATATCATAGGCCTTCTCAAGCCAGATTCGGGACAGATACTCGTGAGGGGAAAGCCTCTCAGCCAATTTACCAAGGCAGAGTGGAGACATTTCAAACGATCCCTCAGCTACATGTTTCAGAACAATGCCCTCTTCGATTCCCTGACGATCTTTGAAAATATTGCCCTCCCCCTTGTTGAACGAACCAAGATGTCTGCTGCTGAGATCAGGAAGAGGGTGATGTTTCGCATAGAACAATTCGAACTGGGAGACGTAGAGGGGAAATACCCGTCCCAGATCTCAGGAGGGATGCAAAAGAGGGTAGCCCTTGCAAGGGCAGTGGTCACCGAGCCTACAATGATCCTTTTCGACGAACCCACCACTGGCCTAGACCCTTTGAGAAAAAACGCAGTGCTCAATATGGTGGCCCACTATCAGAGGGAGATCGGCTTTACAGGGGTGATGGTGAGCCATGATATACCCGATGTCTTTTTTATCAGTAACAGGGTTGCCATAATAGAGAATAAAAAGATCGCCTTTCAGGGTACACCCCTTGAGCTTGAACAATCGGACGACGAGGTGGTATGGCAGTTCATACATGGCCAGGAGGTGTTGCAAGATCAGCTTACCGGTCTTCACTCCAAATTCGAGGTGGAAAGGGCCCTCAAGCAGGAACTCGACAGGATAGGCAGGTTTCAGGATGTCTTCTCCGTAGTCCTTTTTTCTGTGGATAGCCTGGAGCAGATCAGGGAAAAGGTTGGATATATCGCTGCCCAGAGGATATTTCAGTGCCTGGGTATGACCCTCAGAGAGAATCTTGGTACAGCAGGTTATGCCGCCAGGTTTGGCCCAGAAGAGATCCTGACGGTTATTCCCCAGGCAGATGCGACCAGGGCTGATTTGATAATAAAGGAGATCATCACTGAGTGTTCACGGCAAGAGCTGATGAACCCTGAAAGCTACAGGAAGGTCTGTCTGGATTTTGCCATAAAGGCCGGGATTGTTGAGGTTCGAAAGAAGATGAGATTGGAGGAGGTCATCTCCTTGGCGAGAAAGAGCCAGAAGGTCATTGCAAAACTCGAGTGCGATAAAGGACGAGGACCAGTATGAAGAAATATTCACAAGAGACATTAGTCGGTATATTTGTCCTGATAGGGATATTGTGTGTGGGCTATCTCACTATCAAGCTTGGCAAGATGGAGCTGATAGGAGGTGATTTCTACAATATAATTGCGAAATTCGATTCTGTGGCAGGTCTGAAGCCTGACAGCAGTGTGCAGATGGCAGGTGTCGAGATCGGTAGAGTTACCAAGATCGATCTGGATACAAAGGATTTTGTGGCAGTGGTCACCATGAAGATCCACAAGGGGGTGCCCATACAGGAGGATGCAATAGCATCCGTAAAGACCAGTGGCCTCATCGGAGACAAGTATATCAGCATCCAGCCCGGTGGCTCAGAAGAACTTCTGAAACCAGGTGGTGTGATCACAGAGACCGAATCTGCGGTTGACATAGAGAGCCTTATCAGTAAATACGTGTTCGGCAATGTCAAGTAATATCAAGGCGAACCAGATCTGTTCGATATCTTGTAATGCATGATTTGAAATAATGGCTATGAATCTATCACGTGCAGGGCTCACATTCCTGTTCACGATATTTAGGAGGCGAGATATGAATCTGATTAGAGGCAGGCTTGGATTTTCTCTGGCCATTTTTTTGTTCACCCTGTTTTCCCTCTATTGTCCAATACAGGTGGATGCTGGAGTTACTTCTGGAGGCATCACCCCTCGCCAGGAGGTGGAACGACTGGTCAATCAGGTATTGGACGTCCTAAAGGATCCGAGATATAAAGGAGATGCCCACAAGGAAGAACGCCGCCAGAAGCTCAGGGCGCTTGTCAATCAGATATTCGACTTCAACGACATATCGAGACGGGTGCTTGGAAGATATGTCAGGCGTTTTTCAAAGGAACAGTTCAAGGAATTCAAATACCTGTTCTCAAGGCTCTTGGAAAAGATCTATCTTACCAAGATAGAACACTACTCTGGTGAGAAGGTAGTCTTCGAGCAGGAAAAGATGCTTACCCCTACCAAGGCCTCTGTCCTTACCAAGATCATCAAAAACGACCAGGAGATCCCAGTGGAATATCGTCTTGTCAAAAGGGATGGGAAGTGGATAGGATATGACGTGGTGATAGAGGGCGTAAGCCTCGTAAAGAACTACAGGAGCCAGTTTTACGAGATCCTGCATAACAAAAAGCCAGAGGATCTGCTGAAGATAATGAGAAAAAAGGTGAAGAGTCTTCCAGACAAGTAATGGTTGGCGTTTTTGCCCATATTGGCATTGGCCCAAAACAGGGCCCTTGTCCCAGATTGGCCTTCACTTTTAGGTGAAAATACAATGGAATCGAATTCATACTGACCATATGATCATTCAAAGGAATTACTCTTTCCAGGCGTGTGAATAATCTGGGTTTATATGGGGAGTGCCTGATGCAAGAGAAAAGATCATGCCCGGCCTTTGAAGTACAAGCTGGGTCGAATAAAATCCAGGGAGGGAGGGGGAAGAAGTGATAACCAGACCTTACAAGCTTTCTCAAGAAGAGAAGCAGGTTTTGTTGGAACGTTTCTGGCAAAAGGACCCGTCACTGTGGTCTGAATCAGAGGATGATTACCCGTCCATAGTCAATAGGTTGGGTTGGCTGGACGTGATGTCGAGGATCCAGCCTAAGTTACCAGAGATCAAAGAGTTTGGCCTCACCATAAAGAATGAAGGGTTTGAGCGTGTATGCCTCATTGGCATGGGAGGATCGAGCCTGTTCGCACTGGTCCTGTCAGAGGTCTTTGGGCCCCGGGAGGGATTTCCACCACTTGTGGTATTGGATACCACTGATCCTCAAGAGGTGGAAAAGGTGGAGAATATGGGGCTTGAAAAGACCTTTTTCATAGTATCCAGCAAGTCTGGCACCACCACGGAGGTGAAGGCCCTTTTCAATTTCTTCTGGGACAAGATGAATTCACTTTCCCAGGAACCTGGCAGGCATTTTGCAGCAATCACGGACCCTGGTACCCCGTTGGAGAAACTGGCAGACGAAAGGGGTTTTGTGCGCTGTTTCCTCAACTTCCCAGACATAGGGGGTAGATATTCTGCCCTTTCATATTTTGGTCTCATACCCGCTGCCATCCTTGGAGTCGATATAGACGAGCTTGTGGAGAGGGCCTCTGATATGGCGAGAAGATGTGGCCCAAAGGTGCCTGTTGAGGAAAATCCCGGATATCTCCTTGGGGAGTTTCTTGGAGAGAATGGGGGCCAGAGCAGGGACAAACTCACCCTCCTCATGGACAAGCCGGTCAGGCCTTTTGCCCTTTGGCTTGAACAGCTCATTGCTGAGAGCAGCGGTAAGGATACCTTGGGCCTTGTCCCAATAGTTGGAGAATCCACTGGCATTCCAGGTTTTTATGGCGGTGAGAGGATATTCGTGTATACCAGGATGAAGTATACTTCGACAGAGCAGTCCTTGGATGCCTTTGTCAATGAACTCAAGGAGGCAGACTTCCCTATCTACCGCCTTGAACTGGATGATCTCTACGACATTGGCTCCATGGTATTTCTCTGGGAGATGGCCACTGCCCTTGCATGCCATTTCATAGGTGTCAACGCATTCAATGAGCCTGATGTCCAAGTGGCAAAGGAGATGACAAGGCTCACCATTGAACAGTACAAGAAGGAAGGCAAGATGCCTGTTTCATTCTGGGTGGATCCACAGAGCCAGATCAACTTTCGCGCCTCTTCTGCTCTGGCTGTTTCCATGAAAGGCCTTGCCAGAACCCTCAGGGATATCTTCCAGGTCCTTCCCACCTGGGGTTACATGGGTTTCTTGTCATATCTGCCCTATGATCCCGTGGTTGATGAAGTGGTCAGTGAGATGCGTCACCTGGTGCGTCAAGAAAGGGGTTGTGCAACAGTAGCTGGTTATGGGCCACGTTATCTCCATTCCAGTGGCCAGTTACACAAGGGGGGGCCTATATCTGCTGGATTCATAATATTCACAAGGAAAAGGTCCAAGGACTACGAGCCAGTGCCTGGTTTTGATATGTCGTTTTGGCATATCCAGTTTGCCCAGGCCATTGGGGATTTCGAGGCCCTCAACCATATCAATAGGAGGGTGGTGCATGTCCATCTCCCCTCGGACTACAGGCTGGGGCTCAGAAGTTTCAGCAAGGTGCTTGCCAGGGCAGCCAGATTGTAGGAAATGGCGAGCTCCTGCTCTATCTACCTGGGCTGATACTGCTTGATGATCACCAAAAAGGTTGTAGTCATTTCAGCCCTCCTGGTCTTGTTGTGGGCTACTGGCATAGCTGGTTACATGTTGATAGAGGGTTGGGGCCTACTCGATGCAGTATACATGACTGCAATCTCCCTTAGCACAGTAGGCTTCAAAGAGGTTCACCCCTTGACAGAGCAGGGTAGGGTCTTCACCATATTGCTCATTACCCTTGGTGTAGGCCTGTTCTTTTATGCTATAGGTTCCCTGGCCGAGGGGCTGATAGAGGGACATCTCAAGGGGCTTATAGGCAGGAGACGGATGCTTAAAAAGATCTCCAGATTGGAAAGACACTATATAGTCTGCGGTTATGGCCGCCTCGGTAGGGTGATATGTCACGAGCTTCAGTTGCGGAACAAGCCCCTGGTGGTCGTGGATAATAAACAGAGTGCTGTTCAGCGGGCCGAAAAGAGGCAGCTTCTCTGGGTACTCGGTGATGCCACTGTTGACAATGTCCTCGAGAGTGCGGGGATAAAACGGGCCAAGGGGCTAATTAGTGTCCTTGGCACTGATGCAGCCAATGTGTATATAACTATTTCAGCCAAATTCTTGAATCCCCGTGTTACCATTGTAACAAGGGCAGAGAATGAAAATGCTGAGAAAAAGATGTTCCAAGTAGGGGCCACCAAGGTGATAAGCCCCTACAAGATAGGCGCTTCGCGTATGGCACTTGCGGTTTTGAAGCCAACACTTACAGAATTCTTGGATCTTGCCAGCCATTCTGTGGGATTCGACCTGGATATTGAACAGATAGAGATAGTGGCTGGCTCCGAATTGGACGGAAAGGCCCTCAAGGATATCTCCCTAAGGGAGAGGACAGGGGTTACAGTTATTGCCATCAAGAAAAGGGGTGGTGAGATGTCTCTACAGCTTCGTCCCGAAGAGCCCCTGGCGCCAGGAGACGTGATTGTGGCCCTTGGCAGTAGAGCCGGTATTCAAAAGGTCTTTCAAATGGCAGGGCACAGGGAATTACCAGAAGAGTTTTGAGTTCGAAATGTTTTGTATCTAATTTTTTTATGTCATGGTATATTCTTTTTGATCCAGGATAAAGATTATTCTCTTAGATTGAAAGGAGGACTAAATGGATCCTGATTATTTTATGGAAGGTATTTTGAGAGAGCTTCAAGTTGCACTTGAAGGCATGGAAAATGCAGATTCTGTCCAGGAAAAGAAGGAATACAGCCAGATTATCAGAAATCTCAGTCAAAGCATGGGGATCTTTTTTGAGATGGCCTCGGATTTTGTCGATTTTGAAGAGGAAATATAAGGGATACACAAGGTATAGGATAGTCAATGAGAGTGTGGCGTCGGCGCTACTATGACCTATTTTCCCTGATATACGATGTCATAATTGCACTTCATAGTCGGGATAAAAGTGCAAGGCTGAGAAGATTCCTTCTGGAAAAGGCTGGCCTTATCCAAGGCCAGCGGCTGCTCGACATCTGTACTGGCACCGGAGCTGTTGCCCTTAGGGCAGGAAGGCTTCTGGGGGGAGCTGGTCTTGCAGTCGGTGTGGATTTTTCCTGGGGCATGTTGAAGAAGGCCAGCCAGAAGGCATGGGAAAACAATGTACAGGCCAACTTTGTGCTTGCAGACGTATCACGGCTTCCCTTTCAAAATGCCCGCTTCGACGTGGTGACCTGTTCTCACGCCATGTATGAACTAGATCCTGCCACGAGGCAGGCCGCCTTGTTGGAGGTCAGAAGAGTGCTGGTGCCTGGAGGGGTGTTTATAATGATGGAACACATGGAGCCATCAAATCCCCTAATACGTCTCCTTTACAATATCAGGTTGGCCTCCATGGGGTCGTCAGAGAATAAGGAATTTGCCAGGGATGAAAGGCCATTTCTCAGCCAGTATTTCGACGATGTGGTGCTGGAGGTGGCACCAGGAGGCAGATCAAAGATCATCCGCGGCATTTCACCGCCTCGAGACAGTGAAAACATGTCATGACTCCAGTCTGTGTCCCCTTTTAACTCAGTGAAACGCTTACCAGTTTCGAGACACCCTTTTCCTCCATCGTTACCCCAAACAACCTGTCGGCCGTCTCCATCACCCTCTGGCTGTGGGTCACCAGGATTACTTGGCTTTTGGCTGCAATCTTTTTGATAAGTCTGTTGAACCTTATGGTATTGGCCTCGTCCAGGGGGGCGTCAACCTCGTCCAACAGGCAGAATGGGCTTGGTTTGATGAAAAAGATGGCAAAGATCAGGGCCAGGGCGCTCAATGCCTTTTCCCCTCCAGACAAGAGGTTGAGATTCTTGATCCTCTTGCCTGGTATCTCAATGAAGAACTCTACCCCAGAGTCCAGGATGTTGCCTGGATTATCAAGGTTGAGCCTGGCGGTGCCGCCATCAAAGAGCAAGGGGAATACCCTTTTTAGACTCTCGTTGATCTCTTCCATGGCCTGCCTGAATTTTTGCCTGCATTGTCTGTCTATTCGCCCAATGGCCAGCTTGATGTCTTCCAGGGATGTCTTAAGGTCCTCTTGCTGCAACATCAAAAAGGCGCGGCGTTTTTCTATTTCCTCAAACTCCTCTATGGCTGTCAAGTTGACTGGCCCGATCCCGTCGATCTTTTCCCTCACCGACAAGAGCATTTTTTCTGCCTGCTCCAGGGTCAGTGTCTGGACAAGGGAAGGCAGAGTGAATTTTTCTTTTATGTCTTTGGCGAAATCTTGCCAGCACGCCTCTATCAGGTGCTCTTTTTCTTTTGAGAGTCTGGAAAGTTCGATCTCTGTCTCATGAAGCCCTGATGAGGCCTGGGAAAGTCGATTAAGAACCTGTCTCTTGATCCCCTCCCTTTCCGCCCTTTCACTCATGAGCCTGTCAAGGGTGTCTTCCTCGTGCTTGAGACTCTTTAGAAGCAAGGCCTCTTTGTCTACAAAGGCCTGTTTCTCTTGGGCAATCTGTTCTATCTCCTCTACCATCGACCTTTCGCGTTCAGAGAGCCCGCGAAGTTCTGTCTCAATATCGATCATCAGGGCCTTGGACTTTTTTAGACCGGCTTCGATCCTCCTGATTTCATCCAAGAGGGCCTTGATCTCCGTATCGAGCCTTGCCTTTTCTATGGAGTACTGTTGAAGCTCTGCCTCTATCTTGTCCTTGTCCTGTTTCGCCTTTTCGAAAGAGCCTTGGATACTGTCGAGTCTATGCGCTGCCTCTTTTTCCTGTTTTTCAAGATGGCTGATCCTATGATCCAGAGCAGAGATCTCTTGTTCGATATCATGAAGCTCTGTAAGCACCTCGTCCTTTTCAAAGCCCTGAACCTCAAGCCTGTCCCTTGTCCTGTCTTCTTTGGCCTCGACTGCCTGTTTTTCCCTGAGAAGATGGTCTCTTCTACCCTTGATTCTTTCAAGTTCTCTTTTGGATCGGGAAATGGCGGACAAGAGATCGGTATACTGATTCTCAAGCTGCCTCATGTCCTTTTTCAGCACCTGGAGCCTCTCTTCCATTACCGAGATCTCAGGGGAGATCTCCTCGATCCTTGCTCTTGTCCACAAGGTGCCATCTTTCTTGTCCTCTTTTCCCTTGTACCTGATCTCAGCCCAAGGAGTCACGAGGAAGCCATCTGCCGTTATTACGTAACAGGCCAGATGGTTCTTGAGATCTCCTGTCGATTCGAGCAAATCCTCTATGCTGTCAGCGTAAAACCAGCTAAGGAGGATTCTTCTTGCAACCTCAGAACCTCCATCGTCTCCAGTGATCCGTTGGGAAAGGGGGCTGAGCCCCTGAGGCAGTACCTCTGCCGAGGTCCTGCCATTGGTACTCATGCTATCCATACACTGTCCCTGATCCAGAAAGGCAATAACGTCTGTCTTGTAGTCACCTGTCTTTATATTGGAGATGATCTTGGATAGCCCAGAGGGATCAGTCACTAAAAGGGCCTTCAAAGATTCCCCCAGGGCGAGTTCGACAATATTTTCCCAGCCTCTTTCCACCCTGACGAGATCTGACAGGGGCCGTGCATCAGTGCCACAAACCCTGAGTAGGTTTTCGAGATCTTGGGGAAGCCTGTTCTGGGCCGACCGAAACCTCAAAAGCGTATTGAGTTCTGCCTTGAGTCCTGTGATTTTTGGTAGTAAGGTCTCCCTTTGTCTTTTGAGATCCCTGATGGCTGTTTCTGTTTCTTGCCTCTTTTCATGGAGGCCGGAAAGATCTGCCTCCCACTTTGCAAGGAGTTTTTTCGTATCTGTAAGGGCGGTTCGTATCTGCACTTTTTCCTGTTTTAGTGCCAAGAGGTCCCTTTCCCATACATCATTCTGTTTTTCTATGCGAGAAAGCCTACTCCTCAGCCCGTTTAGCCGGTCCTCGAGAGAGTTCCTCCTGCTTCTCAGTCCAGAGCCCTTTGCTGAGATATTCACCATTCTATCCCTGGCCTCTTCGAGCTCTTCCCTCAAAGATGCCAATATATCCTCTCGTTCTTGTTTCATCTCCAAGAGGCGGTCTTTCTCTTTCACTGTCATGGCCATCTTGGCCTTCAAGGCGCTGAGCTTGGCCCTTTCATCTTCTCTTCTTTTTTGTGCCCTCTTGTCCTGGGCGTTCATGTCCATCAGTTTCTCCCTGAGGGACTTTTGTGTCTGTCTGCAAAGGGCAAGAGCCTTTTCCCTATCCATCAGTCCAAGACTCAACTCCTCTATATCAGACTCGATCCTCTCTATTTCACCTTTGAGCCTTTTCACCTCCTGCCTGTTTTCCTCCATCCGAAGATCCGTCTCTTTGAGCCAGGTGTCTTGGGCAGAAAGCCTGGCTTCCAGCGCCTCTTTCTCCCCCTTTTGGGCATCTTGGATCTTTTGCAGCTCGGCCTCTTTGGAGCAGATCTCTTCCCATCTCTGTTTTAGCAAGAAAAGCGACAATGCCTCTTCCTCTTCCCTCAATTTGAGGTATCTGTTGGCCTTTGACGACTGGCGCTTCAGAGACCTGGCCTGTTTTTCGACCTCTGTGATTATATCCCTTAGGCGTTCCAGGTTCTGAAGCGTTTGTGCCATGCGCCTCGAGGCCTCGGCTCTTCTGGCCTTGTATCTGGATATCCCTGCTACCTCTTCAACCAGGAGGCGCCTTTGTTCCGGGCTCATGCTCACGAAATGTCCCACTTGCCCCTGATCGATGATGGAATAGGCCCTGGCACCTGCCCCTGTGTCGAGAAACAGGTACCTGATATCCTTCAGACGGCAGTTCTTCCGGTTGAGTCTGAATCTTGCATCGCCATTGGGGAAAAGTATTCTTTCTATCTCAATCTCAGCCAAGGATTCCAGCTCGGGTGGGGCCATGCCTGCATTGTTTTCAAGGACCAGGCGCACATATGCACTGGCCGGGGCCTTGGCCCCGTTCCCCTTGTAGATCAGGTCTTCCATGCCTTTTGCCCGAAGAAGCCGTGGATTTTGTTCTCCCAGGACCCAGCGTACGGCATCGACGATATTGGACTTGCCAGAGCCATTTGGGCCGACTATTGCACTGACGCCACTGGAAAAGGTGATGCTGGTCCGTTTGGGAAAGGACTTGAATCCAGAGATGGTAAGACGTTTTAGCCTCATCTCAACCTTGTTATTGCCTGATTGCCCCTGTTTGGGTGAAAATGCAATGGTATCAGATAGATGTTAACCATACGATCATTAAAAAAAATTGTTTTTTTAGGCGTTTGATATGCATAATCTGGGTTCATTTGTCCCTTTTTCTCGGGCGTATGTCTTTCAATACGAGTTGCAGGTTTTTTCGCCCCTGCCAATTGTTTATACTTGGCGTAAAAGCTATCTCCATATCGTCCCAGAAATAGGATAGTTTATCCCCATGTCCCCAACCGATCAGATCGACTCCATAACGCCTGCCCGTGGAAGTCTCCCTGGCAGATACAGTGAGTTTTAGATGTGAATTGCCCACGATCCTGCCATTCCTGACCTGGAAATTTTCCATGGAGAAAAGGGGGCTGTGGTATCCAGGGCCAAAGGGCTCAAGCATCTCGAGAAACATGGGATAGTCTGGGCTGGCGAGCTCTGGCACTTGAACCTGGCAGTCGATGCTCAGGTAAGAGGTCTGAATCCATCCATCCATCTGTTTACGGCATTCTTCTTCAAAGGCCTCCCTGAAGCTATCCAGTCTGTCTGCGGAAAGTTTGAGACCAGCAGCTACCTTGTGACCACCATATCTTACCAGATGGTTTGAGCAGCCAGTGAGCATCGAGAACAGGTCCAGACCTTCGGGACACCGACCTGAACCAGTTGCCTCGTCACCATCGATGGATAGTAGAATGACAGGCCTGTTGACCTGCTCCACGAGCTTGGAGGCCACGATACCAATTATGCCAAGCCTCCATTCCTGGTTTGAGACCACGTAACTCGCTCTCTCCCCCATGTCGTCAATAGCCTGGAGTGCCTGGCGCAGGATGAGTCGTTCCTGATTCTGGCGCAGTTGATTCAAGTCGCTGAGGTCAGAGGCAAGCTCTTCGGCCTCGGCCTGTCCTGTCGAGACGAGAAGCCTGAAGGCCTTCTTGGCATGATCCATCCTGCCTGCTGCATTGATTCTTGGACCAAGCCTGAAGCCAATGTCAGTGGTAGTTATTGGAACGGTAAGCTTTGAGCTGTCCTTGAGGGCCTTTATGCCAGGTCGGTTTTCCTCTTCTATCACCTTTAGCCCTACCTTGGTCATTATCCTGTTGTCTCCAAAAAGGGGCATCATGTCTGAAATCGTGCCTATTGCAACAAGATCCAGATATCTTCTCAGATTCGGAGGTGCTGAACCATTCCAATATCCCGCCCTGTAGAGTACAGATCTCACTGCCCTGATGAGGTTGAAGGCCACTCCCACGCCAGCAAGATCCTTGAACGGAAAGGGGCAGTCCCGCTGTCTTGGGTTCAAGAGACAGAGGCAGTTTGGATGGTTTTCAAGTGGCTGATGGTGATCTGTTATTATGAGATCCACGCCTTTGTCGGCTGCGTATGCGGCTTCTTCGAGATTGGTTACCCCACAGTCCACCGTGACTATAAGGCTGCACCCCCTGGATATCAGGTAGTCGATGCCCTGGGTGTTTAACCCATAACCCTCCTTCTCTCGATGGGGGATGTAGGTCACTGGATCAAGGCCCAATTCTTTCAAGAAGAGACACATAAGGGCCGAAGAAGTCACGCCGTCTGCATCATAGTCACCAAATATGCCAACATTCTCTCTGTTGATCACTGCTTGGGTAAGGCGACCAGCTCCAATTTCCATCCCCTTCATCAGAAAAGGGTCACTGAGGCTTGAAAGACTCACGTTTAGATGTGACTCTATCTGTTCAACAGTCACCAGCCCTCTTGACACCAGAAAAGAGACAATGCTTTTGGGAAATGACAGTTTCTGGCTCAGGTGGTTGATGAGTTTATATTCAGCCTTTTTAAAGCTCCAGGGACGTTTTAAAATAAGAGACGACATGGCTGAAAAATTACCCTTAAACAGCCAGCGGTGCAACAGGCATCCTTGGTCCTACTGTTGTCCCAGGCCTTGATTATGGAAGTGCTGAAACCCATGAAGTACTACATGTCCCAGGTCAAATTTAGTACTGGAAGGGGAAAAAGAAGGGGGGATCGTCCGTTGATGGCAAGCCGTTGTTTAACAATAGATCCATCAAAGGTCTATCTCTTGCGATTTATCTTGGAGGGCTATGATAATCTCTTTGTATTAAGTACACTTGATGCCCGCAGTGGGCTTGTTGAGATACACTATGTAAAGAGTGCCCAGGAGGAATTAGATGCCATCCTTTCTGAAATAGGAAGGTCTATAGGATTCGGGTCAAATTGTGTCCTAAGGCTATCTGACAAAAATACTAAGCCAAGGTAGTTATGCTGATTTCGATAAAAGACATTCATCCAAGCACTGTTTTTAGATCTGATCGAGGTCTTTGTCCGGCCTCCAATGCACGAGATGGTTTATCAATCCTGTCATCTGGTAAAGGCCTTGAGGAGGTGAGCTGGTGTGCCTGGACTTCCTCCAGACTTGGAGATTGGCACAAAGGAGACTTGCACAACCTTGATTTGAGCCTAGGGGAAAAGGTCTTACCATGATCAAGACAACAGGTATGGTATCTGTTTTCTTTGCTGTCTTTTGTCTCCTCTTGTGTCCTGTTTCGTCCAAAGGCGCAGGACAAGCCGCCCTTTATGATAACAAGGTCAATGACTTGCAGCAGGGAATGAGTCTCAAGGAGTGTATCTCCATTGCCCTATCCAAAAATCTCAGCATCCTGAAAAGGCAATACGAACAAGAGGCTGCACATTTCGACTCTGAGGCCACTTGGAAACAGATGCTGCCACGGTTGTCTACTGGTTATTCCTATACAGGTAGAAGAGATGCTGCCACGGTTGTGATCTTTGGCCATTCTACTACCATAAGTGGCCATGACGATTACAGGTGGGATCTGAATATCCAGCAGCCCATCTTCTATGGAGGCCTGTTGTGGAACAGATACAAGGCTGCCAAGATCCAGGTGGACCTGGCTTCCTTGGCTCTTTCCCAGGCAAGAAACGAGATTGTAAAGGATACTAAGATAGCCTTTTATCAGGTGCTCAAGGCCATGAGACTGTTGGAAGAGGCAAGGGCCGCAATAAGAAGGCTAAGGGCCCAGTTGTCAGACGTCCAGGAGTTTTTCAACATAGGCCTTCGTCCTCGGACAGATCTCCTCCAGAGCCAGGTAGAACTGAGCCAGGGAAGGCTGCAACTCGTAAAGGCGAGACATGAACTCGAACTTGCCAAGAACAGATTGAACCTTGTTCTGAAAAGGCCCCTTGATGCCCCGGTGATCTTGAAGGACGAAATGAAGGAGTGCCATATAGATCTCGATCTCGACCATCTTTACAGGCTGGCCTTTGCCATAAGACCTGAGGTGCACCAGGCCCAGAAGGTGGTGGAAAAGGCAGAGCATGAGGTCAGGATAGCGAAAAGTGATTTTTTCCCCAGGATAGATCTTACAGCAACCTATTCCAAGGAAGGTGTTACGCCGGACGTGTCTGATAATCCGTATGGAGACCACGATATGGCACAGGTCATGTTGAACGCCACGTGGGAATTGTTTTCTTGGGGCAGCAGCAGGGACAAGGTGGCTGCCGCTGAGGCAAGGTTGAACGAGGCCAGGGCGAGCCTCCAGGATGTCAAAGATCATGTGCGCTATGAGGTGAAAAACAGCTTCATGCTTCTAAAGGACGCCCAGGAAGGTGTCCTGGTGGCTCGATCCGCCCTGAAACAGGCTGAAGAAGATTATCAACTCAATAGGGCCAGATACAGGCAGCAGCTTGCGTCAAATACAGATACACTCGACGCCCAAAGCAGGCTTACCCGGGCCAGAAGTGACTATTTTTCCGCCTTGGCACTTGAGCTTTCCGCCTTGGCACAACTGGAATACGCAGTCGGTAAGGAGATGACACATGTACAAGATTGAAGAGGTTAAGACCAAACCATTTCATGACCAGAAACCAGGTACATCCGGCCTGAGAAAAGAGGTGCGTACCTTCCAACAACCCCACTATCTGGAGAATTTCATACAGGCAATCTTCAATGCCATGCCTGGAGGCGTAAAAAACAGCTCCCTTGTGCTGGGAGGAGATGGACGCTACTACAACCGGGAGGCAGTCCAGATAATAATCAAGATGGCTGCTGCCAACAAGATTTCAAGACTCCTCGTTGGGGCAGGGGGGATATGTTCCACCCCTGCCGTCTCCAATATGATCAGAAAACTTGGTCTTTCTGGCGGGATTATCCTTTCTGCAAGCCATAATCCCGGTGGGCCAGACGGTGACTTCGGAGTGAAGTTCAACATAGGTAATGGCGGGCCAGCCCCGGAGAAGGTTACATTCAATATCTATGAAAAGAGCCTGGCCCTGGAAAGCTATCTCATTGCCAAAGGGCCTGATGTGGATATAGACACCATTGGTGCAGTCTATGAGATTTGTGACATGAGGCTCGAGATAATCGATCCTGTAAAGGACTATGTAGAGCTCATGGAAAGTATTTTTGATTTCAACCTCATCTCCAGACTCTTGCATGGAGGTTTTCGCATGGTTTACGATGCCCTTCATGCAGTTACCGGCCCTTATGCCAGAGCCATATTCGTCGATCGGCTGGGTGCTCCAGAAGAGTGCCTGAGAAATTGTCAGCCCCTACCAGATTTTGGTGGAGGGCATCCTGATCCCAATCTCAAATATGCCAAAGAACTGGTGGACATCATGAATTCCCCGACAGGTCCTGACTTTGGGGCAGCCTCTGACGGAGATGGAGACAGGAATATGATCCTTGGAAGAGGTCTTTTCGTGACCCCCAGTGACAGTGTGGCCATCCTGTCTGCCCATGCCACAGATGTGCCAGGGTACAAAAAGGGCCTTTGTGGTGTGGCCAGGTCCATGCCGACGAGTACAGCCCTGGACATGGTAGCAGAAGACCTGGGAGTCGATTGTTACGAGACCCCAACTGGTTGGAAGTTCTTTGGAAATCTTCTGGATGCCGGTAGGATAACGATATGCGGCGAGGAAAGCTTTGGTACGGGATCAGACCATGTCAGGGAGAAAGATGGGCTGTGGGCGGTGTTGTTCTGGTTGAATATCCTGGCCCTCAGAGGGGTGTCTGTAAAGGACATAGTCCTCACCCATTGGCAGAAATACGGACGGAACTATTATACCAGGCACGATTTCGAGGCGGTGGAGCCCGAAGGTGCACACAGGATGATGAGGGCATTGGAGGAAAAGTTACCAAGGCTTTCAGGAAGTGTCCTGGCCAGCAGGAAGGTGAGCCTTGCTGATAATTTTTGCTATCACGATCCAATAGATGGCTCGGAAAGCTGTAATCAGGGCATCAGGATAATCTTTGAGGATAAGAGCAGGATCATCTATCGCCTGTCAGGTACTGGCACCAAGGGGGCAACCATAAGGATATATATCGAAGGTTATACCAAAGAGTCTTCCCTTTTGGCGCAAGATACCCAGGTCTTTCTAAAAGATCTGATTGATACCTCGAGGCAGATTTCCCAGATAGAAGCCTTTACAGGCAGAAAAGAGCCCACTGTCATTACATGATGTTGAAAAGACCGTGAGGCGTCTGAATTCGCCAGTCCTAGAGCTTTTCTCTAATGGAAAATTTTATCATAACCGTATCTTATCTGCTCCTTGGCATATTTTTCAGGAGGCTTGGAAGATTTCCACAAGACTTTTCCAACTGCCTGAACCTTTTTGTTATTTACTGTTCTTTGCCTGCCCTCGTGCTCCTGAAGGTGCCTACAATGGCCCTGGGGCCTGAACTCTTTTTTGTGGCCTGTCTGCCCTGGATCATGGTGGCCCTTTCGGCCGGGACAGTCCTGGTGGTATCCCGTCTTTTAGATTGGCCCAGGCCCCTTACAGGTTGCCTTCTCCTCATGATACCCCTGGGTAATACCTCCTTTCTGGGTATCCCCATGGTAAAGGCATTCTTCGGCGAAGGAGCTATTTCCTATGCGGTCATCTATGACCAGCTTGGCTCCTTTCTTGCCCTGGCGACATATGGTGCCCTAATCCTGGCCCTTTATGGTAAGAAAAAAGATTTTGCTCCAAGATTTCAAGAAATAATCAAGAAAATCGTCTCTTTTCCTCCTTTTATTGCACTGATTATCGCCTTTCTCATTCGAGGCCATCTCTATCCGGATCTAATTCAGAAGATACTCGAGGCCCTTGGGGCAACCTTGATACCCCTTGTCATGATTGCAGTGGGGTTTCAGCTCAGACTCACTGTCGAGCCAGGAGGCCTGGTACCCCTTTCAGCAGGTCTCGTGTTCAAACTCGTCCTTGCACCCTTGGCAGCACTGTTGTTGGTTAACCTTCTTGGCCTGAAGGGCCAGGCCATAGAGGTGTCAGTCTTGGAGGCTGGCATGCCCCCCATGGTGTCTGCCGGGGCCCTTGCCATTCTGGCAAACCTTGCTCCTAAGCTGACAGCCGCCTTGGTGGGACTTGGGATATTTCTGAGTTTTCTTACTCTGCCACTGCTTTATGAGCTCATAAGGCTTTGTCTTGGCTGATCTGGACGAATATCTTGCATTTTTTCGTCATTTATCCTTGAGAAAAAGATCAATTGATGATAAACCAAACCCCATATTCTCATTTACAAGTCTGCTGGGCTCTTTACGGAAAGCCCTGGTCGGTTCAACACGTGGGTATAGATCATGGTTGTGGAGACGTCTGCATGACCAAGAAGTTCCTGGACAGTACGAATATCATATCCTGCCTCGAGCAATTGGGTGGCAAAGGTATGGCGCAAGGTATGACAGCTTACCCTCTTGGCTATTTTTGCATTTTGGGCAGCTTTTTTAACTGCCCTCTGGAGGGTGCTTTCATGGATGTGGTGCCTTCTGAGGGCACCAGTTCCAGGATCCACAGAGAGTTTTTGAGATGGAAACACGAACTGCCATGCCCATTCCTTCCCTGCATTTGGATACTTACGGGCAAGACCGTGGGGAAGCCAGACCCCGGAAATTCCACTGAGCCGGTCCTGCTTGTAAAGGTCTCTTACCTTGAAGAGATGTTGTTCGAGGTGGTCTTTGAATCTTTCTGCAAGCATTGTTACGCGCTCTTTTCGGCCCTTGGCTTCTCGTACTGTGATCTGCCCTCTTTCAAAATCAACATCCTTTACCCTGAGCCTTATGCACTCCATGAGCCTCAACCCAGAGCCGTAAAGGAGCCCTGCCATGACGTAGTGGCTTCCAGACAACTTGTCAAAAAGACGGTTTATCTCTTCTTTGGTCAGCACCACGGGAATTCTTCTGATACGCTTTGCCTTTTGAAATGGCTCCAATTCACCAAGGGGCTGTCCCAGTACCTTTTTGTAATAAAAGGAGAGGGCATTGAGGGCTTGACGTTGGGTATTTGCAGAAACTTTTCGTACATTGGCAAGGTATGTAAGATAGGCCTTGACCTGTCGTGTTCCAAGCCTCCTCGGGTCCTTGAGATCGTGGAAGGTGATAAAGCGCATGAGCCAGCCTGTATAAGTCTGCTCTGTCCGCAGGGAATAATTGCTATTTCGGATGACCTGGCCCATTTTTTCAAACTCTCTTCCATACATCGCCTGTACGCGTCGGCCTTTCTGGGTATCGGAAAACCTCTCATCTGGTTTGGTGATACCTATATGGCGTCCTATTTGGTCAAAGTACTCCAATTCTTTAGGAAAATTGAGATGGGGCTCCTTCCATTGCTCCCAGGAAAAGTCTCTTGCCCATCTCATCTTGACAGTTGTAGTAAAAAGGACCCTGATGGCATCTACTGTTTGATCAAACTGCCAATCAGTAAGCTTATTGTCCAGGACCAATCTGCAGAAATAGGCCTTGATATCTTCATCTGTATGTTCCCGAAGTTTCAGGCCCTTGGCTGCCTTGATAAAATGTTCAACACGCCTGATACACCATTCTGCAGACTTTCCTCGAATATTATTATTTGCCAGATCATCTCTATAAGTCTTCCAAAATCTATCAATAGCTCTGTGATTAGGCTGCATATCCATAAGCTTTTATTTTTTATATCGGCATTGGTGATTTTGAGGAAAAATTGTAACTTGGTGAAATTAAGATGTAATCTATAATGGAATATATTGCACACATGTATATTGGATTATAACGCACGCAGTCTATTATACTGTTAGCG
>JALSNW010000016.1 GCA_026986785.1 Deltaproteobacteria bacterium
AACTTGACTCAAACCGGCCACCAGGAAAAATAGAAACACCGGTGCTGCTTTCTTCGGAACGGGTGGCAGGAATTCTTCGGATTCACTGGCAGAATTCATCGGAATAGGCAACATTGAAAATACCAAGGAATAAAAAAAACATATTGCAATCAAATAAAACCTACTTGCCGTTTGACTCATTTGAGCATCTGATTCATGTAAAGGGATTATCTAAAATCCTAACCCAAGTGTGTCGATTTCGGCTTCAAGATATCAGAAGGCCCTGTTTTGATGTACCTTTGATGTACCGAAGGTGCGCAGGTTTTTCAAAATCTAAGAGGAGGAACTTATGAAAAATTCAATGAAAATTTTCCCTTTGTCTTGTTTCCTGATTGTCTTTATGATCCTTTTGGTAAATCCCCTGTGTAACCCGAGCCCTTGTAGGTACTGAAGGACAAACCTATAACTATTTCGTTATCTATCGTCATGGCTTTGATTATACCTCTCTAGATATTGAATATATTGTAGAAGCTCTTTACAACGAAGCAGCTCTGGTAGGTATTAATGTAGATGATCTCACCATCCCAGTGACGACTAATTCTTATTTTTCGCCTTATGAAAATAATGTTGGCTATGATGTGACTGGACAGACTACATCCCTTCCTGGAATGTATGGTTATTTTTCTGATCCGGAGAACGCATATGTACTAAGTGATGAAACTGACGAATCTGGAAACAGAATCATTACAAGGCTCTTTGGCATTGCATGGGCCAGTGATGATGGTGACGGAGTACCTGCTAGTACAGAAGACCAGGCCCCGAACAATGGTGACGGTAACGGAGATGGCACTCCTGACAGATTGCAAAGTGGAGTCACATCCCTTCCTTCTGCAACTGGCAGGGGTTTCATAACGGTGGAGCTTCGAAACGGTGATTGTAATCAGCTCACGGAAGTGACAGCACTTGGCGAAGGCCAGACTCCGGCTTCTGATGCATCCTTTGATTATCCTTTTGGTCTCGTAAGTTTCCAGATACCTTGTGAAAGTGCTACAGTGCGTGTCTATTTTCATGGGACAACCTCACTTTCAGGATACACCTACAGAAAGTATGGACCAACCACCCCTGGCGTAGCCTCCACAGCAGCCTGGTACTCTCTGCCAAATGTCTCCTTTGGCACTGCCAACATTGGCGGAACAAACGTTCCCTATGCACAGTTTACCCTCACCGATGGCAGCCTTGGTGATGACACTGATGGAGCTGACAACATCATCTATGACCAGGGAGGGCCCGGCTTCCCAGGCGGAAGTACAACTTCGGTCCCTGCAATGAATGGATTTGGAGCAGCCACTTTGTCCATGCTGTTACTGCTGGCAGGAGTATATGCGTGGAGAAAAAAGGCTGCCTGATCGTTCATGGGAGCAGGCCTACCGCCTGCTCCTCATAAGCTGGAAAGAAAGAGAAGCATGGGATAACGCACTGTGAATGATTATAAACGATGCCCCTCCTGCTATTGACTAAATGGCGTACAGGCATTGACGAGAAGGCCAGCCAACTTTTCGCCTGAAAGGAGCATACCTCCGAAGATTGGCCCCATGCGATAGCCTCCATAGACTGCAGCAGTGGACATGCCGCACACGAAGAGGCCTGGATAGACCTCGGCGGTGTTTTCCACCACGGCCGCCTCGGCGGTCTGGGCAAACATGGATCTTTCACCCAGGGGTTTCCCCGTCGGGGTATTTAATTCAACGTCATTCTTGCGAGAAAAGGTTCGAACCACGTCATGTTCATGACCAGTGGCGTCCACTACTGCCCTTGCCTCGAGGGTGAGCGGATCCACTGGCAGGTGATTGATCTCTGCCAGGCTGTTATTTATCACAACGCCAACCACCCTGCCCTCTCGAACCAGCAGGTCCTCACACATGGTCAGGTTAAAGATGTTGACCCCCTTCTTGGTAGCTTGGAAGATGAGGCCTGATGCAAAAGTTATGGCATCGACACAAACGAGCCCCTTGTCATAGCTTTCGTATGGGATGTCGAAGTCATCCAGGATCTTAGTGGCCTCATGCTGGATGATGACGTATTTATACCCCATGCCGCCTCCCCAGATCCCACCTCCTGGAGAAAGGCGCTTTTCGAGTATGGTTATATTGTAGCCTTTTTCAGCGAGGTACCCCCCTGCCACCAAGCCAGAAGGACCTGCTCCTACTATCACCACGTCGCTCTCGACGGCCCTTTGTAGGCTGGCAACATGACTCTCGATAATGCCTCTTGTTATGTCTATTTCCCTCATGATCTACTCCTTGGAAACTAATCCTGTTTCTGCTCTTTCAACACAAGAAAGACACAATACTCGCCACACATCGTACATGCCCCTTGGCCAGACCTCTCCGCCCTGACCCTCCTGGCCCTTTCCGGGTCGATGGAAAGCCCTATCTGCCTGTCCCAGTCCAGGGCCTTCCTGGCAGTGGATATCTTACGATCCCACTGGGAAGCCCCAGGAAAACCCTTGGCGATGTCGGCCGCATGTGCTGCTATCCTGGCTGCGATGACACCGTCGAAGACGTCCTGCTCAGAGGGAAGCCCAAGGTGTTCGGAGGGGGTGACGTAACAGATGAAATCTGCACCAGACATCCCGGCCACCCCTGCCCCAATGGCAGATGTAATGTGATCGTAGCCAGGGGCTATATCTGTCACAATGGGCCCAAGCAGATAAAGGGGGGCACCACTTGTATATTCCTTGATCCTCTTCACCGAGTCTCCTATCAGGTGAAGAGGGACATGGCCAGGGCCCTCTATCATGCTCATTACGCCTCTTTCGAAGGCCCTCTTCTGTAACTCGCCGAGGACCTTCTGCTCCCCTATCTCCAGGGCATCCGAGGCATCATGGATGGCCCCGGGACGCATCCCATCCCCAAGGCTCAGGACACAATCATACCTGGCTGCAAGATCCAAAAGCCTGTCATAGTACTCGTATAGAGGGTTTTCATTTCCGGTCTCCCTTATATAAGCGGCGGTAATGGCACCTCCGCGAGAGACTATGCCTTCGATACGAAACTCTGGCGGGTATTTTTCTATGAGTTCCCTTGTAACCCCGCAATGTACAGTGACGAAATCCACACCTTGGGCCATCTGCTCCTCGATCACCTGAAACATCTCATCTGTATCCAGTCTGATGACTGCACCCCGCTCCAGCCTTGCGCGAGTGGCTGCTTCATAGATGGGCACAGTCCCTATGGGCACAGTGGATTCCTCGAGTATGGCCTTTCTTATCTCAGCTATGTTATCGGCCAGGGATAGATCCATGACGGCATCGGTCTTTGCCCTAAGTGCAGCCCTGAGCTTCAACCTCTCGTTCTCAACGGAAGAGCTCAAGGTACTCGCACCTATGTTGGCATTGACCTTGGTGGATACATCCTTTCCCACTACCATGGTCCCCCTGCCGGTTCTATGACCCAGGACCACTGCATGGCCCCTAAGTATGTTGTGAATTAGTGCATCGAGTTGCACCCCTTCCTTTCTCGCCAGGTCTTCCAGGCCAGCAGGTACCTGCCCCTTCCTTAACGTCTGTAAGAGTGTAAAAGCCATGTTTTTCCTCCGAAGATAGAGAGCTTGGAGGTATTCCCACCTCCAAGGCGACAAAGAGGGAATACCTGAAAAATCTCCAGTAATAAAAAAGCCGCCTCCAGCATGCTGGGGACGGCTTGAATCATCTTCCAATTCACAAAAGTCGTTTCCCTACGCTGGAATTACCCAGATCAGGTACAGGAGTCGTCGGCGGCTCAGCCGACCTCTCAGCCCGGTCCTCCGGGCTCCCCCAACGAGTCATTCCGATCTCTAATGAAACAGTTATTACATGGAGCCGTATAAGTCAAGGTGCAATTGGCTGAAAATAGAGGGGGAAAAATCCTTGAAAAAGGCCACCCTGGCTATTAGAAACGTGGAGAATTGGGAAAGGAGGCCAATTTCGTGGCAAAGATACAATTTTTTGGCGCAGCCAAGACGGTCACTGGCTCCTGCCACATGGTAACCATAGGCAGGCATAGATTTCTCTTCGATGCAGGGCAATTCCAAGGGCCTTGGGAACTGGAAAAACTGAACTACAAGGGCTTTGGATTCAAGCCATCCACCATTGAGGCCTTGATCCTGAGCCACGGGCATCTGGATCATTGTGGCCGCATCCCCTTGCTACAAAAGATGGGCTTTGAGAAAAAGATCTATTGTACTCCCCCAACTGCCGATATCGCCAGGTTGATACTCATGGACTCGGCCCACATACTGAAGGAGGAATTCCTATGGAAACAACGAAGACTCACAAGGGCGGGGATCAAGATGAAAGAGCCTCTTTATTCGATAGAAGACGTCTACTTTTGCATGGAACTCTTTGGGCGGGGAGCGCCTTATGAAAAGAAGATCCAGATAGTACCCGATGTCCACCTCAGCTTTCACCTCAACGATGCTGGCCACATACTTGGTTCAGCTCAGATCGTACTCGAGTACAAGGAAAGACGCTCTATCCGCAAAAAGATAGTATTTACCGGGGATCTTGGTGATGGTGGCAGGCCCACTGTAGACGATCCTGCCCCACCAGAAGGGGGAATAGATACCCTCGTAATGGAATCCACCTACGGGGATAGGGACCACAAATCCTACGAGGCGTCGGTGGAAGAGCTGGAAGAGGCCATCATATCCACTGTAAGACATAAGGGAACCGTCTTGATTCCCACCTTTGCCCTGGAAAGGACACAGGAGATACTATATCACATAGGTAACATGAAACGCACTGGCAAACTGTCAAAGAGGGTGCCAGTCTTTCTGAATAGCCCCTTGGCCATAAATATAACCCGCATATATAAAAAACACTGTGATTACTGCTCCCTCTTCAGGAGGCAGCACATCAACAAGAAAAAATCACCCTTTGAATTCCCTGGGCTTTTTTTCACCGAGACCGTAGAAGAATCAAAGGCCATCCATGGCATTCCTGGCCCCAAGATAGTCCTGGCAGGAAGTGGAATGATGACGGGCGGCAGGATAAAACACCACCTCAAACATCTCCTCTGGAAGGATTCCACTACCCTGATAGTGGTAGGATTCCAGGCAGAGGGTACCCTTGGCAGGAGGATCATCGAGGGTGCAGAACAGGTCCACATATTTGGTGAACCCGTTGTAGTAAGGGCCAGGATCTACACGATAAACGGTTTTTCTGCCCATGCAGATAGGACCAACCTGCTAAACTATGCCAAAAAGGCCCGTCCCAAAAGACTCTTCATCGTCCACGGGGAGCCAAATGCCCAGGCAGCCCTGGCCAAGACCCTGAAGAGGGTCCTTCCAAGGACAGAGATCCATATTCCAAACCTGGGGCAGCATTATGTAGTGTAGATAAAACAGGGGAAAACCAGGACACACTCAGACAGAAACGAGCTTCTTGATGGCCTCTTTCAATTTTTGGACATCAAAAGGCTTTCCCATGATAAAGTCTGCGTTCTTTTCCTGGGCGAGTTCCTCAGCATGGTAACCATAACCAGTAATGGCTATTACCGGGATGTCTGGATGGTTCTTCTTCAAGATGGATATTATCCCTATCCCACTGACATATGGCATCGCAATATCCGTTATGACCAGGTCATAGGTCTGCTCCTTGATCCTGTTTAGGCCTTCCAGGCCATCTGCTGCTGTATCCGTCTGGTAGCCGAGAAAGGTCAGGTAATCACTAAGCATGCTCCTGACTTCATTATCATCCTCAACTACCAAAACCCTCTTTTTGTCACATGCCATTACCCATAATCTCCTCTCGTTATTTTGAACTGCTCAACGATGGATAATGTACCTATCTCATTCAGGGTATCCCTGAGGGGATCAGAGGATTCAAGGCCGTCTCTGAGTAACCTGAGCTCATCCACCTTGCCTGAAATGGCATCAGCTACGGACTGGACTGCAGAGTCGGATTTTTCCGGGGAGCCCATCACTTCACCGAGATGGCTTAGGAGGCCCAAGATCTCCTCACCTTTGGCTAATGCCTCCTTTTGAGCTGGACTAAAGACATCAGAAGGCCCGAAAGAATCTATCTGGCTTGGAGATGAGGGCTTGCCAACTCCTTTCGGGGCAGAAGCGTCTTCGAGTATCTCTGAAAAGGAAGGCCCTGCCACATCCTCCTTTTTCTGATCCTGTTGTGCAGAAGACCTGCCTTGTAATTGATAGATGCCTGGGTCATAGATCTTCATCTCTTTACTCCTATCATATCCGTATATAAAATTCCAGAAACATGTCAATAATTATTCTTATTTTCCCCAAGATGGGAAAAAAATGCAGGCCTCTGCCAGACAATCTATGCAGCAAGTACCACTTACCTGAGCATTTATACAAAAGCCTGTCATATTCATACTTTCCAGCTTGCCGAGATCCTATAGCTTAATTATCATGCAGCCATGAAAAACTTCACTTCACATCCAAAAACAAGGAAAAAAACGAGAACCATCCATGTTGGCCCCGTAGCCATAGGCGGAGACAACCCGGTAGTAGTACAATCCATGTGCAATACTGATACCAGGGATGTCGATGCCACGGTCCGCCAGATCAAGAAACTCGAGGCTGCAGGCTGTGAAGTCATCCGCGTTGCCGTCCCCGACATGGATGCCGCTGTGGCCATATCAGAAATACTTAAAGCAATTTCCATACCTCTTATTGCGGACATACATTTCGACTGGAGATTGGCCGTGACTGCAATGGAATCCGGCGCCCATGGAATCAGGATCAATCCAGGGAACATTGGCGGAAAGACCAAACTCCAAAAGGTCGTAGAAAAGGCCAAGGAGCGAATGGTCCCCATCAGGATAGGGGTGAATTCAGGATCTCTTGAAAAGGACATCTTGAAAAGATATGGCTCTCCCACTCCAGAGGCCCTCGTGGAAAGTGCCTTGAGAAATATCCAGCTTATAACAGAAATGGATTACAAAGAGCTCAAGATCTCCATAAAGTCATCGGATGTGTTAGCCACCATTAAGGCATACAGGCTTCTTTCAGCCCAAACCGATTTCCCACTCCATCTGGGTGTCACTGAGGCAGGGGGGCTGATTGCTGGCACAGTAAAAAGCAGCGTGGCCTTAGGGGCCCTGCTCATGGAAGGCATTGGTGACACCATGCGCGTATCTCTTACCAGAGACCCAGTCGAAGAGATACAGGTGGCCTATGAGATCTTGCGTGCAGTAGGCCTGAGAAACAGGGGGCCGGAGATCATCTCCTGTCCCACGTGCGGCAGGTGTGAAATCGACCTCTTTTCCATTGCCGAAGAGGTAGAGAGGCGTGCAAGGAATCTTCCAGACCCCATAAAACTGGCGGTGATGGGCTGTATTGTCAATGGGCCTGGTGAGGCCAGGGAGGCAGATATCGGCCTTGCAGGTGGAAAGGGAGTAGGTATCATTTTCAGGGGAGAGAAGATCCTGAAAAAGGTAAAGGAAGAGGACCTCCTGGAGGCCTTCTGGGACGAAGTGGAACACTTGCTTTCGAACAAGAACTCCACTTGATCCCAGGCCAATGTCTTTCGGCTCTGTCCTGGATAAAAATAAAAAGACTACAGGGAAATAAAAGAGAAACCATGCGTTATTCACAATTTTTTCTACCCACATTGAAAGAAGTTCCTGCTGAGGCTGAAATTGCTTCCCACATACTGATGCTTCGGGCCGGGATGATAAGAAAGCTCGCCTCTGGCCTATATACCTATCTCCCCCTGGGCCTTCGAGCCCTCAGAAAGGTTGAAGACATCATCAGAGATGAGATGAACAAGGCAGGGGCCCAGGAACTCCTGATGCCTGTAGTGCAACCAGCTGAACTCTGGAAGGAAAGCGGACGCTGGGATCATTATGGCAACGAGCTTTTGAGGATCAAAGACCGCCACGGCAGGGATTTCTGCCTGGGGCCCACACACGAGGAGGTCATAACCGATCTCATCAGGAAACACATTCGATCCTACAGGGACCTACCCCTCAACCTTTACCAGATCCAGACCAAATTCAGAGACGAGATCCGACCCAGATTTGGTATAATGAGGGCCAGGGAGTTCATCATGAAGGATGCGTACAGTTTTTCCATAGATGAGGCATCTTTGGATCAGATCTACCAGGCAATGTACAAGGCCTATTGCAATATCTTCGACCGGTGCGGACTGGACTTCAGACCAGTAGAGGCAGACACGGGCAGTATAGGTGGCCATGCCTCACACGAATTCATGGTTCTTGCCGAGACCGGAGAAGATGCCATAGCCTGCTGCACAAAATGTAACTTTGCGGCCAACACCGAGCTTGCACCTGTCAAGGCCCAAGAAGACGGCCTTGAATTCCTCTCTGGAAATGAAGAACTAAGGACAGTTGAAACCCCAGGCAAGAAAACCGTTGAAGAGGTAACCGAATTTCTGGACAAAAAGGCCAAACAACTCCTCAAGACCCTCCTGTTTATTGCAGACAACAGACCTGTGGCAGTATTAATGCGTGGAGACCACGAACTAAACGAAGTAAAATTAAAGAATGTACTCGGTGCACAAAGTTTAGAGATGGCCGATGCAGAGACAGTGGAACGCCTTACCAAGGCACCAGTAGGCTTTGCAGGTCCAGTGGGGCTATCGTCTGAGGTAAAGGTCATTGGGGATATTGCCATCTCCAAGATGCAGGATTTTGTCACCGGTGCGAACAAAAAGGATACCCACTTTACAGGGGTCAACTGGAAAAGGGATGTACCACCTCCCAAACTCTTCGACTTGAGGGTAATCACAGAAAAGGATCCATGCCCCAGGTGTGGGGGGGAGATAGAGATAAAACGGGGAATCGAAGTAGGCCATATATTCAAACTCGGCACCAAGTATAGTGAAACCATGGGGGCCACGTTCTTAGATGCAAAGGGGAGGGAAAAACCCATTATCATGGGCTGCTATGGTATCGGTGTAGGCAGGACAGTGGCAGCGGCCATAGAGCAGAACCACGATGAGAAAGGGATCGTCTTTCCCAAACCCATTGCACCCTTTGATGTCATCATCTCGGTTATAAATATCAAGGACAAGGAGATGATGAACACTGCAGAAAAGATCTATTCCGAGTTGAAACAAAAGGGCATGGAGGTCCTTCTGGACGATAGGAAGGAACGACCAGGGGTCAAATTCAAGGATGCAGAACTCATCGGTATCCCCCAGAGGATTACTATCGGGAAAAAATTAAAACAAAAAGGCGTGGTAGAACTTACGATTAGAAAGACAGGAGAAATAACCGAGGTCCAAGCAGACAAAATCCTTTCAAAATTAAGGCCGGGGGCTTAACTTATATCTTGAATGGAATTTTGGATGGAAAAACGAGAACATATATGAAATATAGTCCTGCTTTCGGATTTGATCCTGCTATATGATAAGAATCAATGACATACTCGACCAGATCCACTCCTATATGCCGGATGCGGATACGAGCCTGGTTGAAAAGGCCTATGTATACTCAGCAAAGGTCCATGACGGGCAGACAAGACTATCAGGTGAGCCCTACCTTTCCCATCCCTTGGCAGTAGCCTTCATCCTTTCCCAGCAGCGTCTGGACCTGGCGAGTATCACAGCTGGGCTTCTCCACGATTCCGTAGAAGATACCCTTGCTACCATAGAGGAACTCGAAAAGATGTTTGGCAAGGATGTGGCGCGGATAGTGGACGGGGTCACGAAGATCAGCCAGATAGAGTTCCAGAGCAAGATACAGAAGCAGGCGGAAAATATAA
Source organism: Deltaproteobacteria bacterium (assembly GCA_026986785.1). GTDB lineage: Bacteria > Desulfobacterota > Dissulfuribacteria > Dissulfuribacterales > QOAL01 > QOAL01. The sequence continues at coordinate 9,715 of JALSNW010000016.1, forward strand.
GGAAGATGATCCTTGCCATGTCCAAGGACATCAGGGTGCTCTTGGTCAAACTCGCAGATCGCCTGCACAACATGAGAACCCTCCAATACCAAAAAGAATACAAGAGGATCAAGATAGCCAGGGAAACCCTTGATATCTATGCTCCCCTGGCAAGCAGGCTTGGCATCGACTGGATGAAGAGGGAACTGGAAGACCTGGCCTTTTCCTTTCTGTATCCTGAAGAATACCATGAACTTAGACAGGAAGTGAAGACACGCCTGGGGCAGAGAAAGGGCTATGTGGAAGAGGTCCAGGAGATCATCTCCAAGAAGATGGCCGAATACAGCCTTTCCTGCAGGGTCCTTGGACGCCCAAAACATATATATAGTATCTTCAGAAAGATGAGGCGCCAGAACGTTACTCTGGATGAGATCTATGACCTTATAGCCTTTCGCATAATACTCAAGAGTGTCACAGAGTGTTACGAGGCATTGGGAATAGTTCATGCGCTCTGGAAGCCAGTACCTGGCAGATTCAAGGACTACATCAGCCTTCCAAAGGCCAACATGTATCAGTCTCTCCATACGACGGTTATTGGCCCCTATGGTGAGCGGATGGAGATCCAGATACGTACCGAGGAGATGGACAAGATAGCCAGTGAAGGTATTGCTGCCCATTGGCTATACAAAGAAGGCAAGATTATCTCAAAAAACCAGGCGCGCCAATTCGACTGGCTCAAAAGGCTCATGGAATGGCAGAAGGAACTTGAGGACCCGAGGGAGTTCTTGGAGTCGGTCCGCATGGACCTGTTCCCCGACGAGGTCTATGTACTGACACCAAATGGAGAGATAAAGGAATTCCCAACTGGGGCAACCCCGATAGACTTTGCCTATGCCATTCACACAGAGGTAGGCCACCACTGCGCTGGCGCAAAGGTTAATGGTAAAATGGTGCCTTTGAAATACAGGCTTCAAAATGGTGACGTCGTCCAGATCATCACCTCCAAACATCACGTCCCCAGCAGGGACTGGCTAAAGATAGCAAAAACAAGTAAGGCCCGAGCCAGGATACGCCAGTGGATAAAGACTGAAGAAAGAGAAAAGAGCCTGGTCCTTGGGAAAGACCTCTGTGCCAGGGAATTCAAAAAACACAGGCTCAATTTCAATGAGTTCATAAAATCAGATGCCGAAGAGATTGCCAGTAGCCTCTCATTCAAGACAGTTGACGATATGCTCATTGCAACAGGCTACGGAAAAATCTCACCTTCCCAGATAGTCAGAAAATATCTCAGGACGAAACACGGCGAGGATTTCGAGCTAAAGGAGGCCGAGGTTCAGACCCAAACACGGGCCAAAAAGCCATCAAAGGAAGGGATTCTGATCCACGGACACGATGACATAATGATCCATCTTGCGAAATGTTGTACGCCTGTGCCTGGAGACGAGGTCGTCGGCTACATCACCAGGGGCAGAGGAGTGACCATCCACAGGGAGACCTGCCCAAACGTGGCAGCCCTCGAGCCAGATCGGAAGGTAGAGGTCACCTGGACAACTGACAACAATGTCAATTATCCAGTAAAGCTGAATGTCATAACAGCAGACCAGAAAGGGATGCTGGCAGCCGTCAGCAATGCAATAAGTGCAGCTGAAGCCAATATATTGGAGGCAAAAGTGACTACCACTCCAGATCAGAGCGCCCACTTCACCTTTTTGGCAGAAGTGAGGGATGGAGACCACCTGAAAAAGGTGGTATCTGGTATCAAAAAGGTGGGAGGGGTAATGAGAGTGGCCAGACAGGCCTCGAACTGAGTTTATTCAGCAATGGGCTTGAAAGACGGCTTCTGAATCCTACCCGAGCGTATACACCTGGTACATACTCTCATACGCTTGGTCCTTCCATTTACATTCACCCTGACACTTTGGAGATTGGGCAGCCAACGCCTCTTGGTATGATTGTTGGCGTGGCTGACGTTACATCCTGTTCTTGGTCCTTTTTTACATATTTCACATACCTTGGACATGATATCTGACCTCACTATGAACTCTTATTTTGCAAAGGCCTTCGATTTATACCCGTTACACTGTAAAGTTGCAATATTAAATTGCAATCACTCGTGGAGATTCGGAGACCAAGGCATGAAATTCAAAAATCTGGGGGAAAATGCCGATGAGTATTCAAATACGACAAGCAAGAATCAAGGAATAGCCTTAGATATGGAGCAGGTCGCAAGAGTCATGAAGAACAACAGAAGACACGATAGAACACCCGTTATCCTCAAGGTAGATTACCGTGATGTTGATAAATTTTTTACAAATTTTGCCGAAAACCTCAGTGAAGGTGGTATGTTTATCTCCACGAATAGGCCCCTCAATCCAGGGACAACTCTTTTCTTGGAGTTTCTGTTGCCCAACTCTTCATTGAGAATAAAGACCCGGGCAGAGGTGATGTGGAGCAGGACAGATCCTAAATCTCCCAAGGAAAAGAGGGGGATGGGAGTAAGATTTGAAGATCTGAGCCAAGAGGACAAGGCCAAGATCAACCACATGATCGAACGCATGAAGAAGGGACTACAGTGAAACAGCTCAAGACAAACGACAGCGATCCGTCTTTGGAACTGGTGGTCATTGTGGATCGTGACAACCGGATAACAGGCGCTACCCCAAGATGGAAGATGCGCAGGGACAGGTTAATTCACCGGGCCAGTTTTATCATAGTATTCCGCCCAGAAGGCAGACTCCTCGTGCAAAAGAGGACTCCCGACAAAGATATCTATCCAGGACTTCTCGAAATAGCGGCAGGGGGTGTGGTGCGTCATGGAGAGACATACAAGATATCTGCACTGAGAGAATTGCAGGAAGAAACAGGTATAACGGGCATAGATCTCAACTTCCATTTTGATTTCTATTTCGAGGATGACTCGAACAGGGTATGGGGGAGGATATTTTCCTGTATCTGGGACGGGGACATAAAACCCCAGAAAGAAGAGGTGGAATGGGGAAGGTTTTTAGGGCAAGATGAGATAGAGGAAGGAATTACCAGGGGCAAATTCACACCTGACAGTGAATATCTGTATTGGCTTGCCAAGGAAAGGGGAATAATCCCGGATTATGCACCTCGGGCTGAAAAAAGGCAATCCCTTTGAACTATTGCAATAGTTCATGCATAGACCTCACCAGGCTTACGGTGTGCATGATCTGGGATCATATCTCAATTCTCACTTGCCTTGGAATGTCTGAAACTTGCAGGATCGAGATCGTGTTT